>JAQGHR010000059.1 GCA_028291545.1 Planctomycetota bacterium
CCGGCGACGTCAAGGATCTGCTGCTGCTGGACGTGACCCCGCTGTCGCTGGGCCTGGAGACCAAGGGCGGCGTCTTCACCAAGCTGGTCGAGCGCAACACCACGATCCCGACCGAGAAGAAGGAGACCTTCACCACGGCCGAGGACGGGCAGTCGGCCGTGACGATCAAGGTCTTCCAGGGCGAGCGCCCCATGGCGGCGGACAACCGCTTGCTCGGCGAGTTCAACCTCGAAGGTATCCCGCCGGCGCGCATGGGTACTCCACAGATCGAGGTGGCGTTCAACCTCGACGCCAACGGCATCCTCTCGGTCTCGGCCCGGGACAAGGGGACGGGCAAGGAACAGAAGATCACCATCCAATCGTCCGGCGGCCTGTCGAAGGACGAGATCGAGAAGATGCAGCGCGACGCCGAGGCCCACGCCTCGGAAGACAAGAAGAAGCGTGAACTGGCCGAGGCGCGGAATACGGCCGAGCAGCGGGTTTATCAGCTTGAAAAGATGATCGACGAGAACAAGGAGAAGCTCGCCGAGGGCGATATCTCGGCCGTCCGCGCCGCGATCGCCCGCGTGAACGAGGCGAAGAAGGGCGACGACGCCGCGGCGATCAATCAGGCGGTTGACGATCTCGGCAAGGCGAGCCAGGCGATGGCCGAACATCTCTACGCGGCCAACGCCCAGCCATCCGCCGGCGCGGCCGGACCGGCCGGAGACGGCGCGGCCGACGGCGGTGCGGGGACGAAGCCGAAGGCCGAGGACGTGATCGACGTGGAGTTCGAAGAGAAGAAGTAATCGCCTCGATCGGGCCGGGGACTGGCGTCCGCCCCCCGGCCCGCGTATCCTCAATAGAGTGGGCCGGGTTTCGCCTCCTCTCCGGGCGGGGCTCAGGCCCCCGATTCATTTCATGTTTTCCGAGGAATTGGGCCGATGTCCCTCGACAATGCGCGAGCGGCGTATCCGATTTTGGTTCGGATCGCCCGAGACCTCTCCCTGGCCGCTCGCGATAAGCGGACGGCCGTCTGGGTCTCTTATGATGACTTCTGCGCCCAGTGCAAGGATGTCGGGATCAAGGAAACCCCGCGCACCATCGCCGCCAAGCTCTTGAAGCCGATCCAGGCCCTCTGCATCGAAAATAACATGCCCGACCTATCGGCCCTGATTATTCAGAAGCCGAAGGCCCGCAGCGATTTTGGCAACCTCCTCCGCCCCACCGACGCCTGGTGGGAAATCTATGTGACCAAAGGCGAGGCCGCCCTCGGCGACGTCTCCTTCTGGTTCAACGCCTTCAAGAACGCCCGCGATTACGAGAACTGGCCGGAGGCGCCGTTCTTTTGATGAGATGGCGAGGGTCTGGCGATGGGCTCGCAATCGAAGTCCGTCACATCGGCTGTCAGAAGTGACGTCGACGACCGATCCTCCCTCGGGGGAGATTACCTGGTCGTGATCGAGGGCCAGACCGAACAGGAGTGGTGGCAACGGCGGCCCCGGGACCAGTTCTGCGAGTTCCTCGACGGGCTCATCGATTTCCCTCGCCGAAGGACCGCTCGGAAGCAGAACTGGAGGCGATGCGGGGGATTTACGATCGTTCTTCGTTGAAGGGCGATTTCCTCGTCATCCTCGAAGACCAGACGTCCGAGGACTTCGAGCGGTTTGCGCCGGAAAGGCAGTTCTGCGACTACATCGAGGGAAGAGTTTACATGCCGTCCCCCGTCTCCCAACGACACCAGGAGCAGGTGGGGTTCTTTCACCATCTGCTCGTCGGATTCCGCGGAGTGAGCGGCCTTGCAGGCGGGTTGATGGGCCCGGCCGTCCTTCGGATCGATCAGGAACATAAGCCGGAGCCCGACGTCTTCGTGCTCCCCGGACCAGACGATTCCCCGGGGCTGCCGGCAATCTTCGCCATGGAAGTGATCTCGCCTCCGAGCCGATCGAACGACCTTGGCCGGAAGGTCGGCATGTACAAGGCGGCGGGCATCCCGGAAATCTGGACGCTGGATGAGTATGAACACGAGCTGATCGTGGAACGACGCCTCGGCGATATGTACAGTCGTGAAGTCTTCGAGTCCGGACGAGTCGCCTCCTCATCCATGCCCGGCTTCTGGATCGATCTCGGGTGGCTTTGGGCGGATCGTCTTCCGCTCGCGCCGGCGTGCTTGCCGACCATCCTCGCCGGCCCTCCCGCTTGATCGAGTCATGGTCGACGTCGACGACCTCATCCGCCGCGCCTGGCCCCTGTTCCGCGAGGCCGTCCGTATGGGCCGGACGATCACGTACACCGAGCTGGCCGGACGAGTGGGACCACCGTTGAACCGGCGGCAGGTCCATCGCCAGTTCCTGATCCCGCTCGGCGAACGATGCCGGAACGCCGGCCTGCCCGACCTTTGCGCCCTGGTCGTCCGAAAGGACACCGGGAAGCCGGGAGGGGGATGGCACGGCCCTTGCCCCTCGGATAATCCCGATCGAGCTTGGGCGGACGCCCTGGCGGAGTGCCTGGCGTACCCGTGGCCTTCAAGGCCCGATGCCCGACTGCTCGCTCCCTCATAGGACGTGTGCCTGACCTCGGTCAAATTTCCGCCCAACCCCGTGCAATCGTCGTCTCCTCGAACGATCGAGCACTTTGTTGCGTATGAATTCACGTTGCCTTGCACGCTGGCGAATTTCGATTCCCAAACCTGCGGCGTCCCTCGGAACGGGACGTGGAGGTTGATGATGGCCTTTCGATTTGACAAATTGACCCTCAAGAGCCAGGAAGCGGTCAACAAGGCGCAGGAGATCGCCAAGGAGCGAGGTCATCAGCGATTGGAGCCGATGCACCTGCTTGTCGCCCTCCTCGATCCCGATCAGGCGGTCGTCCGCTCGTTGCTGAGCCAGCTTGGCGCGAACCCGGCGCAGATCCTCCGCGCCGCGGAGACCGGCCTGGAGTCGCTGCCGAAGGTCTCGGGTGGCGATCTGAAGCTCAGCGGAGAACTCAATCAAGTCCTGGACGCCGCCCAGGCTGAGGCCGATCGACTCAAGGATGAATACGTCTCGGTGGAGCATTTGTTGCTCGGCCTGACGAAGGTCAAGAACCGCGCCCAGGAGATCCTCTCGGCGGTGGGCGTCAACGAGAAGGACATTCTCCAGGCCCTTCAAAGAGTTCGGGGCGGCCAGCGCGTGACCGATCAGAACGCCGAGGACAAATATCAGGCGCTCCAGAAGTACGGGCGCGACCTCGTCGAACTCGCTCGCAACGGCAAGATGGACCCCGTCATCGGCCGCGATAGCGAGATCCGCCGCGTCGTCCAGGTTCTCTCGCGCCGGACCAAGAACAACCCCGTGCTGATCGGCGAGCCGGGCGTCGGCAAGACGGCCATCGTCGAGGGACTTGCCCAGCGCATCGTCTCCGGCGACGTCCCCGAGTCGCTCCAGAACCGCAAGGTGATTGCGCTCGACATGGGCGCGCTCGTCGCCGGCACCAAGTTCCGGGGCGAGTTCGAGGAGCGTCTGAAGGCCGTCCTGAAGGAAGTCTCCGCCGCCGAAGGCCGGATCGTCCTCTTCATCGACGAATTGCACCTGGTCGTCGGTGCCGGCAAGAGCGAAGGCTCGATGGACGCCGCCAACCTGCTCAAGCCGGCCCTGGCCCGGGGAGAGATGCGCTGCATCGGCGCGACGACGCTCGACGAATACCGCGAGCATATCGAGAAGGACGCGGCCCTCGAACGTCGGTTCCAGCCCGTGTTCGTCCCCGAGCCGTCAGTCGAGGATACCGTGGCCATCCTCCGCGGCCTGAAGGAGAAGTACGAGGTCCACCACAAGGTCAAGATCCGCGACTCGGCCCTGGTCTCGGCCGCAAAGCTCGCGGCCCGATACATCACCGACCGGTTCCTGCCCGACAAGGCGATCGACCTGGTGGATGAAGCCTGCAGCCGCCTGGCGATGGAGCTGCAATCGGTTCCGACGGAAATCGATATCATCCAGCGCCGCCTGCTACAACTGGAGCTGGCCCAGCGGATGCTCAAGAACGAGGAAGAGGAGCACGCGCTCGAACGACTCGCCGAGGTGGAGGCGGAGATCGAGAAACTCCGCAAGGAGGAGCAGGATCTCCGGGCGCAGTGGGAATTCGAGAAGTCCGGACTTGGCGATGTCCAGAAGCTTCGCGAGCGGCTGGCCACCGTGCAAGCAGAATACGAACGCAGCTACGCCGAGATCCGCCAGGCCGCCGCGCACGGCGAGCGCGTGGACGAGAAGCAGTATCAGGCCCTCGCGTCGCTCGATGCGGAACGCAAGGCCCTGGAAAAGAAGATCGCCCAGGCCGAGCTCGCCAGCGACGGCCAGCCGAAAGACGCCCGACGGCTCCTCAAGCGCGAGGTCGATTCGGAAGAGATCGCCGAGGTCGTCAGCCAGTGGACCGGCATCCCGATCACGAAGATGCTCACGACCGAGCGCGACAAGCTCATCAAGCTCGAAGACCAGATCCACCTCCGCATGGTTAACCAGGATGCGGCCGTGAAGGCCGTGTCCGATGCCGTGAGGCGCTCTCGCGCGGGCCTCCAGGATCCGCACCGGCCGATCGGCTCGTTCCTCTTCCTCGGCCCGACCGGAGTCGGCAAGACCGAGCTGGCCAAGGCGCTGGCGGAATTCCTGTTCGACAGCGAGACAGCCATGGTCCGGCTCGACATGAGCGAGTTCGGCGAGCGCCATAACGTCTCGCGTTTGATCGGCGCCCCGCCGGGTTACGTCGGCTATGAAGAGGGCGGGCGACTGACCGAAGCGGTGCGGCGCCGGCCCTATTCGGTGATCTTGCTCGATGAGATCGAGAAGGCCCATCGCGACGTGTTCAACGTCCTGTTGCAAGTCCTCGACGACGGGCGACTGACCGACGGTCAGGGCCGTACCGTGGACTTCCGCAACACGGTCATCATCATGACCTCGAACCTCGGTAGCCACCAGATTGCGTCGCTCGCGGAGTCGGGCGACGAGACCCGGATTCGCGCGGCCGTCAACGAGGTGCTCAAGCGCGAGTTCCTCCCCGAATTCCTCAATCGCATCGACGAGACGATCATCTTCCACCCGCTGACGATGAAGGAATTGACGAAGATCGTCGGCCTCCAGCTCAAGCGTCTCGAAGGCCAGATGACCGAGGCCGGGCTCACGATCCGCGTGACCGAGGCCGCGCAGGGCCGACTGGCCGAGGAGGGGTTCGACCCCGCCTACGGGGCTCGCCCGCTCAAGCGCATCATCCAGCAGAGGATCGCCAACCCGATGGCGTCCGCGCTTCTTGAAGGCCGATTCCCGCCGGGTTCGACCGTGCAGATCGACTGGAACGGCGAGGAATTCACGTTCGAAGCCGTGGGTTCGGAAGCGACACAGACGGCGTGAACGGGCGCTGCTTCCGCTCGGCGCTCGGGTGGGAAAGACGACGCTGGCGGGCCATCCGCCAGCGTCGTCGCCGTTGCGCATGGTGTCCCGAGTGGGATCGCAGTCCGCTACCTACCGGGGCCTTGCCCGACGCCCTCTTGCGCTATAGCCTTTTTATGAGGTGTATCCATCCCCATCTCCCCCCATAGCCCTCGCGAGGCCCCATGATCTCGCCCCTTCGCCGCCCTCGCTTTCAAATCACTCCGATCGTTGAGACTCTGGAAGGCCGGGTTGTCTTGAGCCACATGCCGGCGATTCGCGCAACCGTTGTGGCACGCGCGATTAATCCCTCCGACGGCTCGGGCGCGGGCGCGATCCTCGGCGCGTTGAACGGAGGGGTCGGTAACGAGTTCGTGACGCTCATCAAGAAACAGGTTCGCAACGTCAACTCGGTCGTCCTCCAGTTTGCGACGGGGCAACGATCCACCTTGACGGTGAAAGGGTTTAGCATCAAATCGCCCCATTTCGCGACGGCGTATGCGGGCCCCCATCTCGATCAGTTCAACCCCGCCGCCGCCGGTGCGGTCTTCTTGAAAGACGGACGACTCGAGTTGGCCGCGATCCTGCGCGGGCCGATCGATCGGCCCGAGCCGACGACCTACGTCTGGGGTCTCGATCGCGGAGGAGCGGCGGTCGGGCCCGATGGATTTGGCCCGGCGGGCGTCCGCTACGACGCCTACGTGTCCGTGACTCGCAGCGGGTCGGATCTCTCGGTTTCGTTCACCGATCTCAAGACCGGAAAGAGCACGGCGATCGATGCATCCTCGGTCCGCATCGCCGGACCCACGATCCGCGTCTTCTTGTCCAATCCCGAGGCGCTGCTCTCGGCGAACGGGAAGACGCTCTCGAAGGCTCGCTTCGCCTTCTGGACCCGGAGCGGCCCCGCTGGACTCGGCAATCTCGGTGGATCCGTCCCGGACTCGGGAACGATCCCGATCGGCGTCCTCGATCCTCGCCTCACAAGGCGGTGAGAGTTGCGCCGCCGACTCAGGCCACGGTCCGATCTTCGCTCAGAGACCCGCTAGCTTGATCAGTCGGCCGACGGCGTCATCCGCGGCCTTGGCCGCGGCGTTCCCGCCTTCATTCGTCGCGGAAAGCAGGGCGGTATTGCGCTTCGGGGCAAGCCAAACGGTACAGAACCACTGCGTATTCGATCCCGAGTGCGAGAGGGTTGTACCCCCGGCCCATTCACGTTCGGTCACCCCCCAGCCCATGGCGTAGGATTCGCCCGGTGCGGGGGTCTGGAGGATGCGGAACGTCTCGGGCTTGAGAATCGGAGTCGCCTCGCCCCGCGCCCCCTTGAGGTGAAGTTCCGCGAACTTCGCCCAATCGGCCATAGTCGAGTGGACGGTGCCGGCCGGGCCGAGCACCGGCGGATTGTCGATCTGCGAGGGGACCTTGCGACCGAACATGGCCGAGTGCCCCCACGGTTGGTCCACCTTGTCCTTGATCCCCGGTGGGCCGAACCCGGCCGAGGACATCCCCAGCGGGGCGAACAGGCATTCGCGCATCAGGTCCTCCCACGAGGTCTTCGCCACCGTCTCCGCCATCAGGCCGGCGATGGCATACCCGAGGTTCGAGTAGAGCATCTTCGTGCCCGGCTTCACCTTCGGCGCGGATTTCAAGGACGCGGTCATCGCTTCACGGCGCTGCTCGGTCGTCGATTTCGCCCGGCCGAGTCCCGCCCAGAACGCATTGGCCGGCAGCGAGGCCCGATGGGTGAGCAACTGGGTGAGGGTCACGGGACGGTAATCCGCATGCATCGTCACGTCGGGGAAGACTTCCGCCAGGGTGCTGGTCCAGGCGAGTTTCCCCTGCTCGACCAGCGTCGCGATCATCGTGGCCGTCATGGCCTTCGTGCAGGAGCCCAGATGGACGAGGTCGTGTGACCCGAAGCCTTCGGGCGAGCCCGCCTTACGAATCCCGGTCGCCCCCGTCCGCGTCGGCTTACCCGGGATCGCGATGGCGGCCGTGAGCCCCGGGACGTCGGCTTGCTTCAGGCTCTTCAAGGCCGAGACGATCGCGTCATCTCCCTCGCCCGGCGGCACGGGTGCCTGATTCGTGTCGTTCTTCGGGACCTGAACGAGAAGGGGGAGCAAGGCGGCAAAAAAATCTCGCCGATCGAGAACCATGGGGCACCTCTGGGGTTGTGTCCTGCAACGAGAGTATCGGGCGCAGGTCGTCCGCGAAAGAGCCCGCCCCGACCTCGGACATCAAAAGCTCGCAAAGTTTGCACTCTTCGGGAATTCGCTTGACAGCGACGGGCGGCTCTTGTATCCACTTATCGCCTCCCGATTTACGGCCAATCCCACTCCCGGCTCTCGGGCCGGGGCCGCGACGAGCGATGTCATGCCCCGCAAGCCCGTTCCCCCCGACAATCGTCGCGCAGCCAAAAATGTCCCTGCGGACGCGAAGAAAGTCCCGACCCTGGCCGGGATTCGGACCGAGATCGACAGGCTCGACAAGGAGTTGGTGACGCTCCTGAACCAGCGTGCGGAACTGGCCGCTCAGATCGGTCAGATCAAGGAGAAACAGGGTCTCGAGATCTGGTCTCCGGCTCGCGAGGAGGAAGTCCTTGCCCGCGCGATGGCTCATCACAAGGGCCCCTTGCCGGTCGATACCTTACGGCTGATCTTTCGGGAGTTGATGAGCGGGAGCCGATCGTTGCAACGGACCCTACGCGTCGCCTGCCTTGGGCCCAAGTATAGCTACAGCTACCTGGCGGCCGTGGCCAAGTTCGGCAATGCGGTCGAGCACGTCCCGGTCGGCTCGATCGCGGCCGTGTTCGAAGAGGTCAACCGCCGCCACGTCCAGTTCGGCATCGTTCCGCTCGAAAACTCGACCGACGGCCGGATCGCGGATACGCTGGATATGTTCACACGGCTGACGAACCTCAAGATCCGGGCCGAGGTCCGGCTCCGAATCCACCATTGCCTGCTGGGCAAAGGTGAATGGGGCAACGTCCGCCGCGTTTACTCGAAGGCTCAGGCCCTCTCGCAATGCCGCCATTGGCTCGGGAAGAACCTGCCTCAGGCCCAGTTGATCGAGGCCGTTTCCACCGCCGCCGCCGCCGAGTTCGCCCAGCGCGACGAGACCAGCGCGGCCATCGCGGGCCATCCCGCGGCGATGGCCTACAGCCTGAACGTGCTGGCCGAGAATATCGAGGACCAACCGCACAACCTGACCCGCTTCGCCGTCATCGCCGAGCAGGCCGAAAGCCGGACCGGTCGCGACAAGACGACGCTGTTGCTCCGCCTGCCCAACCAGTTCGGTTCGCTTGCCGACGTCATGATGGTCTTCAAGAAGGCCGCGCTGAACGTGACGATGATCGAGTCGTTCCCCGCCACCGATGGGCCTCGCGGCGGGGACCAGGCCTACTTGTTCTTCCTGGACTTCGAGGGTCACGCCGAGGACGAACCGGTCAAGAAAACGATCGACGCGCTTCGGAAGAAGTGCGAACGGCTGGAGATCCTCGGCTCGTATCCGAAGGGCGATTGCGTCGAGGGCTGAGGTTTATTGGCGCACGTTCGTGCCCGCCAACCGTTTTCGCGATCAGCCCCCGCGCATGTCGCGATGATAATCCCGGTGGCCGAGGTCTCGCGCCAGGATCGACGGCGAGACCTGGCCGGGAAGGAGTTTCGATTCCTCTCGGGGGATTTTTATTCCCGAGGAGCATCGAACCCGCCCATGAACTCCGTCACCGCCAGGACGGCGAGACCGGCAGTAATGCCTCGAAGCGATCGACCTGAGCCTTCATGTAGGCCCCTGCATACGACCCCTCCAGGAACCGTGGCATCGCCTCTTCGTAGAACCTCCGCCACGATTCGTCCTCGGCTCCCGGGTCGATCGGATAGAACAGGACGCCGTTGGCCTCGGCCGCCCTCTGATCGCCGGGAGCATCGCCCACCATCAGGATCTTGTCCTTCTGGTAGCGACCCGAGGTGGCAAGTGCGAGATGTTCCTTCTTCGTCCCCATCTCCTGCCCGGCGATCATCGCGACCGATCCCGCGAGCCCGTGCTCTTGCCATTCTCGATGCAGCGCCTCGCCCGGCGTGGCCGAGACGACCATCACATCCGCCCGGCCGCGAAGCGCTCGCAGGGATTCCCGGACCAGCGGAAAGGGCGGCACGTCGCGAACGATTTCCGCGATCGCGCGATTGACCTCTTCGCTCCAGGCCAGCGCGAGGATCAGGTCCGGGTCGTTCGAGCGATGGGCCTCGGCCTTCAACGCGGGGTTGGCGAGCTTCGTCTCGCGCGTCGCCCACGATCGCAGACCCGTCATTTGCGGCAGACGGAACCCGCTCCGGCCGACTTCGGGCCGTGTGGCAAGGAGGTCCAGGGTCCTCAAATAGCCGGGAAAGCGATTGGTGCCGCGATCGACCGAATACAGATTCACGAACTCGGCGGTCTCCCTGGCGTATTTACAGATGGCGGCCAGGCCGAAATGCTTGACGAACATGGGGATGAAGCATTCTTTATGCTTTACCTCCATCGTATCGAACGCGCAGCCGTCGGAGTCGATGCCGACGAAGAACTCGGCGGTCTTGGGGAAGCCGCGCAAGGAAGCCTGGGGATCGCTCGCGGTCATGGGGCCATCCGAACGTGGAAGGAGGACGTAACAGGATCGGAGGAACATGCCGGATATCTTGGCGCGATCGGACGGATTTTCCTAGATCGGCGGTCAGCCCCCTTGGCCGGTGGGTCCTGATCCGCGATAACAGTGCGAGATCCACGAGCCTTTTCGCACGGAGTTACGCACGCCATGACCCTCTCCTCCGCTCTTCCTCGGAATCTCGTGCTGGTCGCGCTGAGCGTGCTCGGAACCTTGGGCGAAACGCGTGCGGATGATTCCCCCGCGAAGATCACCCACGCCTTCCTCGCCTTTGGCGGGGCGACGTACCTCCGCGATGGTGACGGCAAGATCACCCGGAATCTTCCGTTCTCCTCGCGGGACGGCTGGATCTTGCCGAACGGGAATCTGCTGCTGGCGGTGTCGAAGAGCGACCACTTTCCTGGCGGCGGCGTGGTGGAGATCGCGAAGGACGGCAAGGTTCTTTTCGAGGTCAAGGGGACGCAGTCCGAGGTCAACACCGCTCAGGATACGGGCGACGGCCGCATCCTGTACACGGAGGCGGGGGACAAGCCGCGTCTGATCGAGGTCGACCGGAAAGGAAAGGTCGTGGTCGACGTGCCGCTCAAGGCACAAACGAAGGATCACCACCTGCAAACCCGCATGGCCCGCAAGCTCGACAACGGGAACTATCTCGTGCCGCAACTGCTGGACAGGGTCGTGCGCGAATACACGCCGACCGGAGAGGTCGTCTGGGAGGTGAAGACGCCCCACATGCCGTTCACCGCAATCCGGCTTCCGGACGGCAACACGCTCATCGGCTGCACGCTGGGGAACCTGGTTATCGAGGTTGATCCCAAGGGTAAGACGGTCTGGCAGGTCACGAACGACGACCTCCCCGGCAAGCCGATCAACGATGCATGCGGCGTGCAGCGGCTCCCGAATGGAAACACCATCATCACCAGCCATCATGCCGGGGGGAACGACGTGAAGCTCACCGAAGTCACCCGCGCCAAGGCGATCGTCTGGCAGCATCGCGACTCGACGACGCCCGGAATCCACCACTTCCAGATCCTGGACACGAACGGGAAGCCCCTTGAAGGGAAGCCCCTACGGTAGATGTAGACACGCATCCGGGCGGACGGTTCTTCCACCGGAGGGGGAAAGCGAATTGAGGAACGGTGCATAAACTTGTAGGATATGCTGATGCTGGAGCCCGCGAGCCCTCCGCGACCGAAGCCTGTTCGTGAGGGTCACCGACCGCTTTCGCATTGATGCGACTCGACCAGGCCGTCGTCGCGCGATTCGATTCGAGGACCCCGACCATGGCGACTACCGATAAAACCAAGCCGGTCGAGGATCTGCCCGCCGACCTCCTGCCGATCCTGCGCGCTTCCAGCATCCTCCCGGACAAGCGGTTCGAGGAGATCAAGGCCAGGGTGCGCGAGGGATCGTACCCGTTCGACCCAATGGCGCTGGCCCAGAGGCTGGTCCGGGAGAAGGTGCTGACCGAGTACCAGGCGCGCCGTCTGCTCTCGAACAAGCCGCAGAACATGAAGTTCGGCAATCGCTACGTGATCCTTGACCGGCTGGGGTCGGGCTCCATGGGCCGGGTCTACAAGGCCCAGCACTTGCTGATGGGCCGCGAAGTGGCATTGAAGGTCATCGCGCCGGAGATCGTGTCCAACGAGCGCGTGGTCGCCCGCTTTCAGCGCGAGATGAAGCTGGCCGCCAAGCTCGACCACCCCAACGTCGTGCGTGCCTACGACGCGGACCGTGAGGGGAAGTCCCTGTATATCGTGATGGAATACGTCGCCGGTCAGAGCCTCGGGCAGAGGTACCGGGCGAAGGGGCCGATGGCCCCGATGGACGTGGCCGAGTACGCCGCGCAAGCCGCCGCGGGGCTGGCCCACGCGCACAGCCAGGGTGTGGTACATCGCGACGTGAAGCCATCTAACCTCTTCCTCTCGTACGACAAGCAAGTCAAGGTTTTGGACCTTGGCCTGGGCGTGCTGATGGAGAACGACGATTCGTCCTCGTTCGCGACCGCCGACGGCATCGCGGTCGGTACGATTGACTACATGTCGCCCGAACAAGCCTGCGGCAAGGAAGTGGACGGGAGGAGTGACCTGTACTCGCTCGGCTGCGCGATGTATCACCTTATCAGCGGTCGCTTGCCGTTCCCGGGAGACTCTCCGGTCGAACGGCTTGGCAAGAGGATCAACGGCCGCCCGCAGCCCATCGCCGAGCTGGTCCCCCATGTCCCGGCGGGCCTGGCCGAGGTGATGGGTCAGCTCCTGGCCAACAAGCCCCACGAGCGCTTCCAGTCCGCGAACGAAGTGGCGGAAGTCCTTCGCGACCTCTTGCCCGTGAAGGAGCCGTCCGGCGTCGGACGCCGGCCCGCAAGTCGGGACGGGATGCCGACCTCGGGTCAGCCTGGAGCCTCGGCCTCGGTTGTCGTCAGCCTCCCGCCCCCGGAGCCGGAGATCGTTGAGGTCCGCCCGGAGTATCCCGCCTGGTTCCGGCCCCTGGCTGACCTGGCCGAGCGCTCACCCTGGGGAGCGCTGACCGTGACCCTCCTCGGGCTGTTCCTGGCCTTCGGTCTGGGATTCTTGACGAGGATGATCATTCGATGAGAGCGATGCCGACCGCAATCCGCGATCTCCCGAGCTGTGCGGTCAGATCCCGTGGAACATCCATCGCGACGCGATGACCACGTAGGCCGCCTGGTGAGCCAGCAGCGCCGGCCACACCGGGGACTCGCGCTCGCCGTGGTGACCGAGATCGTAGGCGAGCACCGCCACGAGCATCGCGAACAACGGGGGCAACGCGATCCCGGCGATCGTGAACAGCAGCCGACCGATCGGACCGGCATGCCCGAAGGCCTGATCCGCCTCGATGGTCCCGAGCAGGACGCCCACGAGGCTCCCAGTCGAGCCGAGTGCGGGTACGATGAGAACGCCGTGAAAGAAGAGTTGCGACGCGATGGCCCCGTCACTCCCTCCGCCCCGGAGCGAGGCGACGATTCCCGCCACGGTGAAGCCGAGCCCGACCGCGAACCAAAGCGCCTGGTCAGCCTCACCAGCGCGATGGGCGACGAGCCATCCCACAAGCTCGACCAGCCCGAAAATCAACAAGACGCCCGTAAGGAACGCGGCGTCCTCCGGCCCGCGACGGCGACCGCGTTTGATGTCGACGGTCAAGGCGACGGCGGTCAGGCCGTGACCGGCAATCGTCAGCCCCGTGATCCCGGAGGCATCGGGCGGCGAAAGGAGCGCGGCCATCGCCAGCGACAGGAATGCCACGCCCCAGAGCGACGTCCCGAGCGTCCACGAGGCTGTTCGCGATTTCTTCACGGTCGTCATAGTGGACGATCACAAGGAGACGCAGTCCTGGCCATTGGGTTTGACGGCCTTGACGATCCAGACCGGGCGTAAGGGCACGAACGTCGTCAAGTCGGCAAGCGGCCGGGCGTGGGACACTTGCACCTGGGTCGCCTCGGGCTTCCAGTTCGCCTCGCGGAGTCGTTGCATCGTTTTCGCGAAGTTTTCCAGTCCCACGAAGTTGCCGACGAGCGTCCCGCCGATCTTCAGGCGATCGATGGCGTCGGTGAGGATGCCGTCGAGGTGGCCACCCGTCCCGCCCAGGAAGAGTCCCGCGACCTGCTCGTCCGCTGGCAGACACGCGGGGGCCTCACCCAGGACGATGCGCAAATTCCATGCGGCAAACTTCGTCCGGTTCGCGTGCAGGTAAGTGACGTTCGTCGGCGAGCGTTCCACGGCCAGGATGGCACGATCCGGGAACGCCCGCGCCAGCTCGATCGAGACGCCGCCCAAGCCCGCGCCCACATCAAGGATCGGCCCGGCCGGAAGGATGCGGAATCGCGAGACGGCGATGGCTCGAACGTCGGCGTGCGTCAGCAAAATCGGCCCATCTTTGGGCTGCTCGAACAATAGATCGGGGATGCCCGGGCCGACGCCCGTCCCGGAGGGAGGATCCCAGGGAGCGACATCGGGGCGACCGAGCTTGCGATGGAGGATCACGACGTTGAGGGCCGCGAATTGCCGGTCCCGCAATTCGTCCATGGGAGCCGTAGTCCAGCACTCGTGCTCACTTCCGAGGTTTTCCCCGACGTAAGCCTCGTAATTCACCAGGCCGCGATCCAGGAAAAAGGCGGCGATCGCCGCAGGGCTCTCGCCGTCGTGAGTCAATAATCCGATCGTCGGTTTTCCGAGCAACGGCAGAAGCGTCGCGGCCAGGTCTCGGCCGTGAATGCTCGCCATCACCGCATCGTCCCAAGGTAGACCGGCTCGCGCAAATGCCAGTTGCATGCTGGAAAGCGAGGGATCGATGCGAATCTGGTCGCGGCCCAGCTTGTCCCCCAGGAACCGGCCGATCCCGAAGAACAACGGATCGCCCGAACCCACCACGACGCATCGCTCGTCCTGACCGCGACATCGCAACCGCTCGGCCAGCTCGATAAAGTTAGTCGTGATCGCGAGCGTCTCGGCCCCGGTCGGTCCGAGCAGGGCGAGATGCCTCTTACCCCCAGCGAGGAACTCCGCCGATGCAATCGCCTCGCGCAGCCTGGGCGTCAGACCAGCGAGCCCGTCCGCACCAAGGCCGATGATATGGACGGGGCGCGGCATGGTGGCTGTTGAGTTCCTTCCACGGGCCGCACAGTTGGGCTCGCCGCCGCCTTCTCACGGCGGCGGCGCAAGCGTGAGTTACTTGGCGAGCTTGGCGAGGTACTTGTCCGGATCTTTCTCAAGATCCTCGGCGCAGCCCCCGCAGCAGAGGTAGACGGTCTTGCCCTTGACGACCTTCTTGAAGGGCTTCCCCATCGCGCCAAGGTGATTCGGCTTGCCGTCTTCGTCCTCCTGAACCGGGCAGATCTTCTGGGCGAGGGCGGCCGCTTGATCGGCTTCCGGCAGTTTCTTGATGCCGGCGATCTCCTCGGCCGTCAGCGTGATGTCCGCCGTCTTGAGCTTGTCGTCTTTCTTGTCGTCCTTCTTGGGCTCGGCCGGCTTTCCATCCTTGGCATCGGGTGCGGCGACAGGCTTGCCCTTGGCACCTTCGGTGCCGGACACCGGCTTGCCCTCGGGCCCGATGTAGTAGGGTGCGACGGGGGCGCCCGGGAGCATGGTACTTCCACCCGGTCCGCCACCGGCCATCTTGGCTCGCGGAGCACCACCCGGAGCTGCACCGCCGGGAGCGACCGCCGCCGGCGCCGCGGCCTTGTCCTCGCCACCCTTCTCCTCCGGCGTCACGGCCGGGCTGGCGGTCTCGGCCTTGGGGCTGTCCGCCGTGGGAGTGGTCTCGCCGCAGCCAACGATCGCGAATCCAAAGCTCAGCGTCATTGCCAACGTCACACGTCTCATGGTCGCCTCTTCAAGGTGAAAAACGAAAAAGAGAACGATTTGGAGGATCGAGCCCCGCGAATCGTATTCAGGGCCATCGCATATTGTACGGCGCCTTCAGGCGGCTCACCATGCTGTTGTGGATGCGTCGCTAGCAGGGCCGGGAATGAGGCGCGGAAGTTGCGTTGCGAAGGTGTCCGACCTAATTGTTCAAGCTTCGTACGTCTTTCGACCCGACATCCTTCTTCGGAGCTTCCTTCCTGGAATCGCCGCCCTTCTCGCCGCGAGATTTGCGATCCGCTCCCCCGCCTCCGGGACCACGACCGCCTTTCTTGGACGCACCGCCGGGCGGGCCTCCCGCCATTCCTTTCGACATCGCCGGTCCGCCCTTCGACGCGGGCTTGGCAGCCGCGTTCGCCTTGATGGCGTAATCGGAACCGGGCCCTGAGGCCACCGGGCCGCAACCGACGAGGATCAGGCCGAGGCCAACGCTCAAAGCCATCATCACGCGCGTCATCATCCACTCCCGTCGCGGAAGAATCCAAGGAGTCCGCCCCGAGGACGAATCATCCCGGCAAGTCGCGTATTGTATGACGCCGACGCGCAACCCGCCACGACTTGGTCTGCGATCCGTCCCGCAATCGCTACGGAAACGTCGAGTGCGATTCCTCATCGAGCGGAAACGCGACGGGGACGCCCTTGTAAAACCGCCGATTGTCCAGGGCGAAGGCCTTATCGGTGAATTCGCCGTCGCTCGTCGCTCGCAGGCGGTGCCCGGCGGCGATGTTCACCTTGGCATCGAGATCGTCGATGAACGAGACGATCAAGGCTTCGACCGTCTGCGGCATGATCGGTGCGCCGAACTCGCGTTTGCCGTGATGGGCGAGGATCGCGTGTTCCAGCAAGAGCAACGTCTCCTCGGGGAATCCCTCGACCTGACGAGCCGTCTCCCGCACCAGGTCCCGACCCATCAAGACATGCCCGATCAGGCTGCCTTCCTTGGTGTACTTGGACTCAACCGGATGATACGCCAGCTCACGGAGCTTCCCGATGTCGTGAAGGATGGCCGCCGCCACGATGATCGACTTGTTCAGCGGCGGGTTCAGACCGTCGTAGTATTTGGCGTAGTGATCGGCGAGGAACCCGGCGATGCGCGTCATGCTCCAGACGTGCTCCAGCAATCCGCCGTTATAACTGTGGTGGAAGTTCGTGGCGGCCTGAATCTTGCGGAACAGCGTGTCATGAACTTCAAGGATCGTGAGGACGACGCCCTTGATGAACGGGCACTCGACATACTTTTCAATGCAGCCGTGGATCGTCCGCAACAGTTGATCGGGCGGGTATTTTGAACTCTCGTACAGGTCGCCGAAGTCGAAACCGTCTGCCTCATCCTCGGGGCGGGTCGGCCGGATGTCGAGGAGGTCGATCTGGAGGCCGTACTTGCCCTTGTGCTCGGCCTTGACGTGGAGCCGGAACGTCTCGCCGTCGGGCCAGCCATCGGCGGCCTTGTGAAGCCGGTGGTCGTGCCAGAGCGGGGCTTCCAGCGTCACGCGGCTGTCCCGGAAATAGCACTTCACGAACGGCTGATTGCGGTTCGTGGTGCCCCGGTTCTTCCTTGCCAGCGCCGCGAAGCATTCCGCTTCCTGGCCATCGACCAGATCGGAGAGCCGCACCACCGCTTCCCCGATGGCCATGACAGATCCCCCCGGTTGCTTCGCCTTCGAAGTATCGCATGCACCTCGCGTACGATTTCAAACGTAACTCTACACCATCGCGCCAGGAGGGCAAATCGCATCGAAACGTTTGGCGACTACGATTCAGATTTCTATCATGTTCGCCCGTACTCGACAATCTGATCAAACGAATACTGTTGCTGTAGCCTTGACGCCGCCCACGTGAATTCCGTCGAGTTACACTACCATGGCTGCTATCATCCGATCAGCTTATCCGATCGGAGGCCGATAACATGCCACGATTCCGGCTCACCGTGCGGCAGTTGATGGTCGCCGTGGTGGTCGTGGGACTGGCCTTGCCTTGGGTGATTCACGCACGCGACGCATGGCGAGGCGATGGAAACGTGCCGTGGTCGGATTCGTCGCCATCGGTGGTTGCGATAGAGATCGGCCTCGACTCTTGCATCGTGGTGACGATTCTCGGTGTCGGCCTCGTGATCGCCGGGGCCGCAAATCGCAGTGACGGCGATTGAATTGCCGGGCAAGACCCCATAAAAGCCGGGCACCGGGAATAACCCGGCAAAGCGGATTTCCCGCCCTATCCCTCAAACCCATTCGGATGCGTCGAGTGCCACGCCCAGGCGGAAGCGACTATCGGCTCGACCGTCGTGAACCGGGGTGACCAGCCGAGATCGCGACGGATGGCGTCGGAGGAGGCGACGAGGGCCGGGGGATCGCCGGCGCGGCGGGGACGTTCGACGACGGCGATCGGATGGCCCGTCACGCGACGGCAGGCGTCGATCACCTCGCGGACGCTGAAGCCCGAACCGGTGCCGACGTTGTAGGTCATCCCCTGCCCTGGGATCAGGCGTTCGATCGCGCGGACGTGGGCGTCGGCCAGGTCCTCGACGTGAATATAATCGCGGATGCAGGTGCCATCGGGCGTGGGGTAATCGGTGCCGAAAACGGCGACGTTCTGGCGCTGGCCGAGGGCCACCTGCAAGATTAGCGGGATCAGATGCGTCTCGGGCCGATGATCCTCGCCGATCGAGCCATCGGTCGCGGCACCGCACGCGTTGAAGTATCGAAGGGCCGCGAAACCGAACCCGAAGGCCGAGGCGTAATCGGCCATCGCGTGCTCGACCGCGAGCTTGGTGAAGCCGTAGGGGTTGATCGGTTTCTTCGGGCTGCTCTCCAGGATCGGCACGTGGTCGGGGATGCCGTAGACCGCCGCCGTGCTGGAGAAGACGATCTTCTTGCAGCCCACGGCGCGCATGGCTTCGAGGAGATTCAGGCTACCTACGAGGTTATTTTTGTAATACCGCGCCGGGTCAGTGACACTTTCGGGCACGGACGTATAGGCCGCGAATTGCATGACCGCGTCGATGGCGTTGGCCCGCAGGACCAATTCGAGCGCATCACGATCTGCGAGGTCGCCGACCGTCAGCGTACCCCCGGGCACCGCCGCCGCATGCCCATATTCGAGACTATCGAAGACGCGGACGGCATGTCCCGCCTGGAACAACGCGCGAACCGCATGGCTCCCGATGTAGCCGGCACCACCCACGACGAGAATATTCATGATTCTGGGCATTCTTCCGGGGAGAAGCCGGGGATGGCCCCCCGGGACCTGGGGCTCGTGCATGAGGTCCCGAGGGAGCACGATTATCAGGAAAACGCGGACGGATCACAACACCGTGCGGAAGTATTCCAGGGTCTTCGCCAGACCTTCCGCCCGGTCGATCTTCGGCTCCCATCCCAGCAAGGTGCGTGCCTTGGTGATATCGGGTTTGCGACGTTTGGGATCATCCTGGGGGAGGGGCTCATAAATGATCCGGCTCTTGGATTCCGGCACCATTTGCAGGATCTCGTTCGCCAGTTCCAGGACGGTGATCTCCGAGGGATTGCCGATGTTCACGGGGTCGGAGTAGTCCGACAGCAAGAGGCGATAGATCCCGTCGACGAGGTCCGTGACGTAGCAGAAACTGCGGGTCTGTTCCCCCTGGCCGAAGACCGTCAGGTCTTCACCGCGAAGGATCTGCCCCATGAAGGCCGGAAGGACGCGGCCATCATTGAGCCGCATCCTCGGCCCGTACGTATTGAAGATCCGAACGATCCGTGTAGGGACCTTGTGATAACGGTGGTAGGCCATGACGATGGCCTCCGCGAACCGCTTGGCCTCGTCGTAACAGCCGCGAGGGCCGATAGGATTGACGTTGCCCCAGTAATCTTCGCGCTGGGGGTGGACCTCCGGATCGCCATAGATCTCCGACGTGGACGCCATCAAGAGGCGAGCGTTCTTGGCCTTCGCCAACCCGAGGGCGTTGTGCGTGCCGAGCGAACCGACCTTGAGGGTCGCGATCGGGTGGGCGAGATAGTCGGCCGGGCTGGCCGGGCTGGCGAAGTGGAGGATGGCATCGACGGGTCCGTCGATCAGCAGAGGCTCGGAGATATTATGCTTGCGGAATGCGAACCCGGGGTTGGCTCCCAGGTGCTCGATATTGCGGAGGTGGCCGGTCAGAAGGTTATCGACTGCGATGACCTCGTGCCCCTCGGCCAGGAACCGCTCGCAAAGGTGGGAGCCGACAAAGCCGGCACCTCCGGTGATGACCGTCCTCACGCTGGATCTCTCCGTAAGCCATCTCGAACCGCGACACCGTCGAGGACCAACCTCGACACCCTCGTCACGGCCCGGCCTTCACTAGAACACCTGGAGCGTTCACGATCGTGCCGACTTGCGCGCTCACGCCGGGGGCCGTGATGTGGGTTGAACCGTCCGCACCAAGCTGGTTTCCGCCACGCGTCGCGGAGAGTTGCGCCTCAGGCGCGGGCTTGGGCTTGGCGTCACAACCGAAGGCTGCCAATCCCAGGAGAGTCACTGCAAGAAGTCGTCGCGTCATGTCCTGGTTCCTCCGCAACAAGATCAAGGTGGTGGGTCTGCCGGTGCCCATCGACCAGCCTGGCGTCGTCGTCGGAATCGGATGCCGCCTCGTTATCCACGCTCCACCGATCCATCACCCCGGGGAGGGGGTAATCTGTGAGCGGGAGGCCTTCGATTCCGAACACATCCCTGAGCCGCAAATAGCCTTGTGTCACTCTGGCTTCCTCGATCGCGACGAACTCGGGATCGAGGTTCGACTTCCCGAAAAATCCTTCGATCACCACGGCCTCGAAACCCTCTGCCGTGATGAATTGAGCCAGAGTGGGATTGCAACGGATGTGCCGTTCCGGCGCGATGTGGAGTTTCTCGGGATCGACCTCTCCGAGGACATACCGCAGATAAAGGTCGGACCCGGTGATGTCCTCGACCTCCTCGCCGCAGACTTCGCACAGGTATCCCTGTTCACATTGGGCCATGATTGCGTTCCGTAGGACAGAGGATCACGCGAGGAGATCCTCCATCGTGTACAACTTCGGCGGCTTGCCGATGAGAAACTTGGCCGCATCGAGAGCCCCTCTCGCAAACCCATCGCGATTCAAGGCCCGATGCGACAGTTCCAGGCATTCGCCCATGAGGCCGAACACGATCGTGTGCTCCCCCGGATTGTCGCCCGAACGAAGAGCATGGATGCCGATCTCGCCTCTCGGCCGCTCGCCGACGATTCCGCTTCGGCCGTGAACGAACTGGCTCGATCCGATCGCCTTGGCGACCACGTCGGCAATCTTGAGGGCTGTACCGCTCGGCGCGTCTTTTTTGAAGTGGTGGTGCCGCTCGACGATCTCGATATCGGCCCCGTCGCCCAACGCCTTCGCCGCCTCGCCCGCGAGGCGAAACAGCAAGTTCACCGCCTTGCTGAAATTGGCCGAAATGAACAGCGGAATCGTCGTCGCATACAATTCCAGCTCTCGCCGCTGCTCCGGCTCAAAGCCAGTCGTGCCGACGACCAAGGGGATGCCGCCCTCGGCGCATCGCCTTGCCAGCGGAAGGGTCGCGTCCGGTGTGGAAAAGTCGATCACGACATCCACCGTCTTGTGCAGATCCGACCTGAGAGGCTCGCCCAGCGGCCCGAGACCGATCAAGACGCCCGCGTCATGACCCAGGTGCAGATGGTCCGGCCGATCGAGGGCCGCTCCCAGCGCAACGCTCGGATCGGCGGCGATCAGCTGGATGATCCGCGCGCCCATGCGTCCGGTCGCGCCATGCATGGCGATGGATAAAGGCTTCAAAACAGCCACGTTGCGGCAATCCTTCAGAGCGATGTGAGAGAAACCTCTGCGATATGACGAGGCGTCATCTTACCATGACGGATGAGGTCGCGGGAAGGCTTGGCTCCGTTGGTCTTGAGGAGGATCGACCACGAGCGACGAGCGTGATGCCGTGCTGCGAAGTGAACCATCCACAGAGGCTCGCAAACGCGACGAGTGGCAGAGTCAGATCAAGGGCGCAAACAAACAGGTAAAGAAATTCAACAAGGGAAACGGGCAAAATCAGCCTGTGGATCCCTTCCATGTCCTCGATTTCCACCATCCTGTTGACCGGCCCGATCGCCCAATGATTGTAGGCACGCAACTGATCCCGACACGTGGCTGCCCAGAAACCAACGAGCATCGATGCGGCGGTTCCGACAATCGTGAAGCCCACGAGGAAGGAGTTCGCTTCGCCAGTCCGCCTGAGTTGCCAGGCGACAGAGAAGCAGCAAACGAGCAGAAGGCTCGCGGTCGGAAACATGGAATAACCCAGAGCCTCGAAAGGATACGGCCAATCAAGGGCCATCTTCATGATTGCCAGATCCACCGCGACCAACAGGGCCACGATCATCATCACCGAGAGAGAGATTCGCGGCCGCTTCATCGACTCGCTCCCGCATGGGTACGGTGATGTCGCCTACGGATAGCAGGCTTCGGCTCGGTGCGACCGAAGCGGCGGGAGGGCTGCGAGATCGCGACGCCATCCGAGCAAAGTGCTCAACCACCCGCCGGAGCGTCCGCATAAAGTGCGATCATCCGGATGATGTCGTCCAGGTCATTCGCCACAACCACCGGCCGATTCGCAAATCCCGCGCGCTTCACGCCGCGACTACCGAGTACCTTCTCGAACTGGTCCTGATCGGCGCTGTGATAGGCCACGGTGGCGGTCGGATCTTTCAACTGGTGACCGGTGAGGATGCAGACCACACGGTCGCTCGGCGCAATCACGCCTTCCTCGCGCAACTTGCGGGCACCGGCAACGCTGGCGGCGCTGGCGGGCTCGCAGCCGAGGCCGCCGGCACCGACCCGGGCCTTGGCGTCCATGATCTCCTGATCGGACACCTGGCGGACGACCCCGTCGCAGAAGTCCAGGGCCCGCAAGCACTTCTTGAGGTTCACCGGACGGTTGATCTCGATCGCCGAGGCGATCGTGCTGGCCTTGGCCTTGGAAGCATCCAGGAGGTGGTAGTAGGCGTTCGTCACATTCTCATCGGGCGTGCCGTCCAGCCAGGAAAGGCCATGCGTGCCGACTAATTCCGAGAGCGTCCGCGCCCCGAAGGCGTTGATCACCGCCAGGCGCGGCACTCGATCGATCAGGCCCAGGTGTTTGAGCTCGATAAATGCCTTGCCGAACGCGGAGGAATTGCCCAGATTACCGCCGGGCACCACGATCCAGTCCGGAGGCTCCCAGTTCAGAGCCTCCAGGACGCGGAACATGATCGCTTTTTGCCCTTCCAGCCGGAACGGGTTCACCGAGTTCATCAGATAGATGCCCAGCCGGTCGGCCACTTGCTTGACGCGCTCCATCGCGTCGTCGAAATCGCCCGCGATCTGAATCGTCAGCGCCCCATGGTCCAGCGCCTGGGAGAGCTTCCCGTAGGCGATCTTGCCCGAGCCGACGAAGATGATCGCCTTGAATCCGAAGCTCGTCGCCGAGCAGAAGACCGCCAGGGCCGCCGACGTGTTGCCCGTGCTTGCGCAGGCGACCCGACGCGCGTTCACCATCCGTGCGTGGGTGAACGCGGCGGTCATGCCGTTATCCTTGAAGCTGCCGGAGGGGTTCATCCCCTCGTACTGGAGCAACAGGTTGCCGGGATTCATCCCCACATACTGCGCCACCTTGTCGGCCGGCTGGAGCAGGGTCTGGCCTTCGCCGATGGTGACGATCTGGTCGGGAGGGGCGAACGGCAAGAGCTCGCGGAACCGCCAGACACCCGAGAAGCAAAGGGGATCGAGCCGTCGCGACCATTTCGCCTCGAAGTCGCTCAGGCGATCGGGAACCGGCAGGCGGTCCCAATCGTAAACGACATCGAGCAGGTCACCGCATCTGGGACATGCGAAGACGGCCTGATCGACGCCGAGCGTGTTGCGACACGCGGGGTTAAGGCACTGCTGATACGCCAGGTCCGTGGCCGTTTCGATCGCGATCGACATCACCTCCACCCCTTCGCTCGGCCGCAACTGTCCGTCGGGACCGGCGATCCCGCCTCTTCACAGCTGTGTATTCTATGCAACCCCGAGAGTCTGCGAAAGATGAGCCGTGGCGATGGCATCCGGGTTGCCATACAATCCGACAGAGGCTTGATCTCTCCGCTCAACGAGGTGATCCACATGCAAGTCCAGGTACACACGGACAATCACATTTCCGGCCGCGAGGCGCTGGTCGATCGGGTCGAGACCGAGGTTGAAGGCACCCTCTCTCGATTCGCCGGCCGCCTGACCCGGGTGGAGGTCTTTCTCAGCGACGAGAATGGACCGAAACACGGCTCCGACGATAAGCGATGTCTGATGGAAGCCCGGATCGCCGGTCATCAGCCCCTGACCGTCACGCATCATGCGGCGACGCTCGACGAGGCGATTGCCGGCGCGGCCTTGAAGCTGGAACATAACCTCGATCACACCCTCGGCAAGCTGCACGACCCCAAGGGACGCCTGTCGTACTCGGGCGAATAGGTCGCAGTACAGGAGGCAACGATTAGCCCCCAACTCGCCGGAAGGCGTCGGTGGGCGTTGCCCGATTCCGCGGCCGTGGGCCGGATTTTCCTCTAAGATCCGGCCATATCCGCCGTATCCTCATCACCGGATGCGACCAATTCCCTCGTCGCGATTGAGGAGAACATGGCAATGACAACGCTGGACGTGATTAACGGGATGGATCTGGCCTCGCCATGTAAGGCCTCCTGGAACGCAATGATCGGCGACGATCGGACTCGACTGTGCGCCCATTGCGATAAGCATGTTTACAACATCGCCGCGATGACGAGCACCGAGATCCTCGAACTGATCCGCGAGACCGAGGGGAGTTTCTGCGGAAGGCTGTACCGCCGTCGGGACGGCACCATGCTGACGGCCGACTGCCCTGTGGGCGCCAAGGCCTTCTCCTCTGGTCGCATGCACCGTGTACTGACGTACGGCGTCCTGGGATTGGGATTCCTCACGACGGGTGCCTTCTTGAAAGCGGCCTCGGATCGCTCGCTCACGTGGCCACCCGTCGGACCGAGCGTCACGTTCACCGACTGGCGCGAGTGGGCGATGCGGACGTTGGGCTTCGCAGCTCCATCTGCGACAAACCCGTCGCTCCAGGTCAACCTGGCTGTTCCAGGAGGCATTCGTATCTGTGTACCGCCAGCGTCCCCCACCTCAGGCGAACTCAAGGAGTTTGAGGGCCCGTCGGAGCCCCACCCCGCCGTGAAGAACGATTGATACGGCCAACTTCGGAACATTCGCCACGCGGGAATTGCGCGAGGATTTCACAAGCCCATAAGTGCGTCACCCCGCCTCCGGCTTGACGCTCGGGCCGTTGTCCCTACAACATAGGCACCGAAGCCAGGCCGAAGGACGGCCCGAGTCATTTCCTCATCGAGATTCTTCCCGATGCGAGTCTTTCTCACCGGCGGGACCGGCCTGATTGGCCGGCGTCTTTCTCGATTCCTGATCGCGCGTGGCGATACGCCCGTGATCCTCTCCCGCCAGGCCGACAAGGCCCGATTGAACCCCGCGCTGCGCGGCGCGGAGATCGTCCAGGGTGATCCCGGCACACACGGCTCGTGGGAATCGGCCGTCGATGGCTGCGACGCCGCGATCAACCTGGTCGGCCACAACGTATTCGCGAATCGGTGGTCACCCGAGATCAAGGCGAAGATCCGAGACAGTCGCGTCGTCGGCACCCAGAACCTCGTCGAAGCCATCGCCCGCGCCGCACGCAGGCCCAGAACGCTCGTCCAGGGCTCGGCCATCGGCTATTACGGACCGACGCAGGACCAGGAGTTGACCGAGGACAGCCCGAGCGGGTCCGACTTCATGGCCGAGGTCTGCCGCGAGTGGGAAAGCGCCGCCAGGCCGGCCGAGACCCTGGGCCTTCGCCTGCCGATCATCCGCACGGGCGTAGTTCTGGCCAAGGGGGAAGGCGCACTCGGGGTGATGACGCCCCTGTTCAAGTGGGTCCCCGGCGGTGCGGCCCCCGTGGGGAGTGGCAAGAACGGCCTGAAGCCCGGCCGAGGCCAGCAATGGATGAGCTGGATTCATCTCGATGATATCGCCGGCCTGTTCCTGATGGCCCTCGATCATCCCGAAGCGAAGGGGCCGATGAACGGCACCTCGCCCAATCCTGTACGCAATTATGAGTTCTCGAAGGAGCTCGCCCGCGCTCTCGGCAGGCGCTGGGTCTTTCTCCCCATCGGCCCTCCGGACTCGATGCTGAATCTGATCCTGGGAGAAGTCGCGCAGATCGTGACGACGGGTCAGAAAGTCCTGCCCCGAAAGGCCGAGCGACTCGGATATCAGTTCCGGTATCCCGTCCTGGCGGAAGCGTTGGCCAACCTGTTCGGTCCGACTGCCGAGACCACAAAGGCCAAGCCCGAGGTCGCAGCCACGCGTGATTGATCAGGGTTTTCGCCGGGCCTTTCTTTGCCCCCAGGGACTGAATCATGATTCGTCTCATTCCCGCCGCCACAATCATTGAGGCGGCGGGCAACATGCCGAAGCTCATCGAGGAGTTCGTCGGCCAGGTGAATTCGCAGACGTCCGACCTCAGCATCGCCCGCATGACGAGCCCGTCGGGTTGGATCGAGCCGGGCCAGACGCCGGAATTTGACGAATACACGATCGTCCTGAAGGGTTTGTTGCGGGTGACGACCAGGGACGGCGTCGTCGACGTCCGAGCTGGTCAGGCCATCATCTCGCCCCGAGGTGAATGGGTCCAATACAGCACGCCGGGGCCCGACGGAGCGGAGTATCTCGCGGTGTGCCGACCGGCATTCTCCCCCGAGAGGGTTCGGAGAGATCCGGCCTGACCGTCGCGGGCAGGGACGAAGCGCCCCAGGTCCCCGTGGACCCACGGAAGCCGGGTTGACCGGATCGGTTCCGCGAATCCTGCTATCTCTCGCATCTTCATAATTCCATGCCGGTCCGGCATGCCATTGACAGCCGCCTCATCGATTCTCCATACTCTCCCCTTCGGGTTTTCACGGACCATCACTCATCAATCGAAGACGATCCGGCCCGAGCGGATACGGAGAGGGGGCATCGGCACGTGACGAGCAGTCCGATCCAGCACGGAGGGAATCAGTACGGAATCCGCAGGAGGCTCGGGCTCGCAGACCGGCCTCTGATGGACTTTTCCGTCAGCCTCAACCCGCTTGGCCCTCCACCAACCGTCCTTGCCGCGGCAAGGGCGGCCATCGACCGCTCCGGGGAATATCCGGAACCGGGATGCCCTCGACTCACCGCCAAGCTCGCCGCCCGTCACAATGTGCCGGAAGACCGCATCATCATCGGTGCGGGAACGAGCGAGATCATCAGCCTGGTCGCCCAGTCTTTGCGTGAAGTGCTCGCACTCCACGCCCGCGAGCTCGGCGACCCGAAGGTGCCTCTGGCTCACCTCATCGAGCCGACCTACGGCGAATATCGCCGCGCGTCCTCGCTGAATGAGTTGCGCACGGAGATCTGGCGCAAGCCCACCATGGGCTGGGATCTCGATTTCCTCCCAAAGAGCGCCAGCGGCATCTACTGGACCGGCAACCCGATCAGCCCGGTCGGCCGTGCGTGGGATCGCGAGACCCTGCTCCGCAAGGTGGACGACGCCCAGGCGCTCCTCGTGGTCGTGGACGAGGCGTATCTGCCGTTCTTCGCCGACGAAGCCGCCAGGACCGTGACCACGGCCGCCGGATCGCGGACCAACTTGCTCGCCCTGCGATCCGTCACCAAGATCTACGCCATGCCGGGCATTCGCGTCGGGTACGCGGTCACCTCGGCCGACATGGTCGCCCGTCTCAAGCAGTACCAGAATCCCTGGAGCGTCGATTCGCCCTCCGAGGCGGCCCTCCTGGCCGCGCTCGACGACGACGAGTACCTGGAACGCTCGATCGAGCTCATCGAGTCCGAATCCGCCTGGTTGACGGATCGCCTCTGGGACCTCCAGGGCGTCCGCCCCGTGTGGCCCGGTCGCGAGCGTCCCGAAGGCGCACCACCCCGGCCGAACTGGGTGCTCGTGAGCCTCGTGGACACGAACTGGACCTCGATCCAGGTTCACGAAGAACTGGCTCGCCGAGGCGTCCTCGTCCGCGAGTGCTCCAATTTCTCCGGCCTGCAACCCGGCGGGATCGTCACCGGTCCCAACGGCCTGGAGATCCCGACGCAGGGCCATCTCCGGTTCGCGGTCAGGACCAAGCCCGAGAACGACAAGCTCGTCTCGATCCTGTCGGATATTCTCGCCGGCAAGCCTCCGGTCGCCGAGCCGAGAGCCGCTCACGCATCGCACGGTCATGCGACGTCCGTGGCGGTGAGCGGGAAGAAATGATTCGAGAGCAGAGATTCAAGGTTCGAGATCATCAGGTTATGATCTCGAACCTTGAATCCTGAGTCTCGAATCCCGAGACTGCCCATGCCCGCCCGCCCACACACGCCCGCGTTGATGGTTCTCGGCACCGCGTCTCATGTGGGTAAGAGCCTGATCACGGCCGCGTTCTGTCGCCTTCTCGCGGAGGAAGGCGTCCGGGTCGCGCCGTTCAAGGCGCAGAACATGGCCTTGAATAGTTACGTAACGCTTTCCGGCGGAGAGATCGGCCGCGCGCAGGTCGCCCAGGCCGAGGCCGCGGGGATCGAGCCCGAGACCGACATGAACCCGATCCTGCTGAAGCCCATGGGCGGGGTCTCGCAGGTCATCGTCGACGGCGTGCCGATTGGTGTGATGTCGGCTCGGGAATACTACGCCGAGAAAGACCGGCTCTGGCCCCGCGTGACGGCGGCCTACGATCGCCTCGCCTCGCGGTTCGAGGCGATCGTGCTCGAAGGCGCGGGGAGCCCGGTCGAGATCAACCTGATGGAGCAGGATCTCACGAATCTGCGGATCGGGCGGTACGCGAATGCCTCGCTGATCCTGGTGGCCGATATTGAGCGGGGCGGCGTGTTCGCGCACATTATCGGCACCTGGGAACTGCTCCCCCCGTCCGACCGATCGCGCGTCGTCGGGTTCATCATCAACAAGTTTCGCGGGGATGCTTCCCTGCTCGATTCGGGCCTTGTCTACCTTCGCGAGCGGACGGGCGTCCCGGTCCTCGGTGTCTTACCCTTTCGGCCCGACCTGCAAATCGATCAGGAGGATTCGCTCGGGATCGAAGAGACGGCCAGCGCGACCGATTGCGAGCTGGGACCCGACGATCTTGATGTGGCGATCGCGCGTTTACCCGGTCTCAGCAACTTCACCGACTTCGCCTCGCTGTCGCGCCTGCCTGGAGTTCGGGTCCGCTACGTCGAGCGAGGCCGCGACCTCGGCCGTCCCGACCTCATCATCCTTCCTGGCACGAAGACGACCGTGCGCGACCTCCTCTGGCTCGGTGAGGTCGGCCTGGCGGATCGGATGACCGCCCTCGCGAACGATCCATCCGGTCCGCTCGTCCTGGGGATCTGCGGAGGGTTCCAGATGCTTGGGATCCGAATCGACGATCCCCAGGGCGTGGAGTCGAGCGATGTTTCCGTTCCCGGCCTCGGACTGCTCGATGTGACGACCCGTTTCGATCGCGAGAAGGCCCGTCATCGCGTTTCCGGGATCGTCATCGCGGACGGTTCGGCGATCTCGGGTTACGAGATTCATATGGGACAAACCGAGCGTGGACCCGATCTCCAGGCGTTCTCCACGCTCATTCGTTCTCGCGATTCCTCGCGTATCAACGACGGAGCCGTCTCCGCCGATGCCCGTGTCATGGGAACGTATCTGCACGGACTATGGGACAGCCTCTCCTACGGCTCGGCGATGATCGCTCGCCTACGTTTACGTCGCGGTCTGCCTCCTCAGGCAGCCGCACGGTGGAAAGCGCACCGCGATGCGACCTCGGATCGCTACGCGGCGCTGGCGATGATGCTGAGGCAGCACGTCGATCTCAAGCCGGTATGGACGTCGATGGGTATCGGGGCTTCAGGACCCATGAGCAGGGGAGAAAGTCGAGGCGCCGACTGACTCCCGCAGTCCTCGTTCATCCCCTGGACACTTGGAGAGCCCCTCGTCCTCTCTCGCCTCGAGGCCGATCGTAGGCAAATCGATCTTTCAGGTTGAGGATGGGTTTCTCCACGAATCGCCAGGAGAGGATCGCGAGTACCAGGGTTCCGACCAGGGCCGCGACGGCGGCCGCCGGAGACAGATCGGGACGGCCGAGCCGCTGATGTGCGAAGGCCAGCAAGAGATTGTGGTAGAGATAAAGCCCATAGCTGATCGTTCCCAGCCCGCAAACCCACTGCACCCGCAGAAACCTGAGCCGGCGATGCCCCGACCCGCAGGCACACAGCCCGATCATGCCGGCGAACGCAACGTTGCAGGCGAAGAGTGTCAAGCTCTTCCCAATCCGCACCAAGATCGCATCGGGGCGAAGCGGATTGAAGGCTTGCGAGAGTCCCGCAAGGTCGGCCGCGATCACCACAAGACAACCGACCGCGATCATCGCGGCGAACGCTGTGTAATATCGTGCGATGTGCCGCGTGACACGCTCGGTTTCACTCAAGACCAGGGCGAGCCCCGCGCCCATCGCCAAACCGTCACATCGAGTGAGCAGGAGTTGCGAATCGAGTACGCCCGACGCTCGAGCAGCGATCGCAATCGCGATCATGGTCCCGCACGCACGGGCCAGTCGTCGCGATCCGAGCCAGAGCACCAGCCCGGGCCAGATCAAGTAAAATTGCTCCTCGACCGCCAAGCTCCAAGTATGAGCGAACGCCTTGCAGAATTCCGGCGTACGCCCGGCCCAATAACTCGGAACTCCCTGAAGGTAGGTCAGATAGTAGCCCAGCCCATCGACTGCGAAGGGCCTAGGCAATATCGGGTTCACGGCCGCGATTCCGAGGAGGCACAGGTAGTAAATCGGCCAAATCCGCAACGAGCGTCGCACATAAAACGTCGTCAGAAACCCTGGCGACCCGCCCGAATTCAGGATGATGCCGGTGATCAAGAAACCCGAGATTACGAAGAACAGGTCCACGGCCGTCGAACCCCAGCGCATGATCGGCCCGAACCGGAGTGCGGGGCAAAGCGTTGCGGCGTGCAGCCACAGGACGGCGATGACCGCGATCGCGCGCAGACCGTCAAGTTCTCGGACCCGTCGCATGGGGCCTCCTCCGTGATGCGAGTCGTGTGCGGGTCGCTCCTCAGCCTCGTGCGGAGGAGCCGTCGAATGGTAACCTTTCGCCTCGAAAGCGCCTAGTGCTTGTCCCCCCGCAAGGTCTCGGCATGACCCTCGATCCGTGGACGCTCTGGTCTCTCCCCCTGGGCGCCGTCATCGACGCCGTCGTGGGCGATCCCCGCGGCTGGCCGCATCCCGTTCGATGGATCGGGCGAGGGATCACGGAGGCTGAGCACGCCCTCCGCGCCCCGATCTCGCGGGTCAACGGTCGTGCCACCGCAGAGCGGACCGCGGGCGTGGTCCTGGTTCTCTTGGTTGTCATCTCGATTGGCGGAGCGGCATTGGGCCTGGTCGCGATTGCGAATTGGTTCGGAGGACCACTGGACCTCGTCATTCGTGCGCTGATGATCCATTTCGGCCTGGCGGCACGAAGCCTCCGCGACGAAGCCCTACGAGCGTCGGAGGCCCCCGATCTCGCAGCGGCTCGCCGCGAATTGATGATGATCGTCGGTCGCGACACGGCCGATCTGGAGTGGCCCGAGGTCTGCCGCGCGTGCGTCGAGACGGTGGCCGAGAACTCCAACGACGGCGTGATCGCCGCCATCTTCTGGTATGCGGTCGGAGGCCCGGTAGGCTTATGGATTTATAAGTCCGTCAATACCCTCGACAGCATGGTCGGTTATCGCAATCCTCGCTATCGCGACTTCGGCTGGGCGTCGGCAAGACTAGACGACGTGATGGGTTTCCTGCCCGCCCGCCTTACCTGGCTCTTGATGGGCCTCTCGGCCCTGATCCTCGGCGAGCGGCCGTTGAGCGCGATTCGGCTGGGTTGGCGTGACGGCCGCAACCATCCTAGCCCTAACAGCGCCTGGAGCGAGGCCGCGATGGCCGGCGCCCTGGGAATACAGCTCGGCGGAATGTCCACGTTCGCCGGGATTGCCAGCCCCAAACCGCTTCTCGGCGACCCCGGCGATCCAATCGACCCTCGGACCGTGCGGCGGGCCGTCCGGGTCATGCTCCTCGCCTCCTGGATCGCGATCGCGATCGCCTGGGGCGTGAGAACCGGCCTGTTCGGTCGTGCTTGACCGGGCAGTCGATGGACTGTTACGCTTTCGGTGAAATCCATAAGATCCACCAGATTCGAACTCAAGAGACCGCCATGTCCGACGCCCTTCTGATCGCCGCCCATGGCAGCCGCGACGAGGTGGGCATCGAGGAATTCCGGGCCTTTGCTGAGGCCTGGCAGCAGCTCCGGCCCGATCGATTGCAGGAGGCCGGCTTCCTGGAATTCGCCCGTCCCACGATCGGCGAGGGAGTGGATGCGCTGGTTGAGCGAGGGGCGAGACGCATCACGGTTGTTCCCGCGATGTTGATGGCGGCCGGACACGTCAAGAACGACGTGCCGAGCGAGATCCGGGAGGCGCGCCTACGACATCCGAATGTCGAGATGTTCATGGCTCGCGCCCTCGACATCCACCCCGCGCTCTTGGAACTTTGCCACATTCGCTACCGCGAAGCCCTGGAGGGACGAGATCAGGTCACGCCGGAAAAGACGGTGCTCCTGCTCGTCGGCCGAGGCACATCCGACCCGGACGCCAACGCGAATATCGCGAGAGTCTCCCGGTTCTTGTGGGAATCGTACGGCGTCGCGTTCGCCACGGTCGCATTTTCCGGACTCGCCCGGCCCGGCGTGGATGAGGCGATCGCGCTCTGCCGCCGGATGGGCTTTGCCAGGGTGGTCGTTCAGCCGTATTTCCTCTTCGACGGGGTCTTGCTCAAGCGAGTTTACGGGAGCATCGCACGCCAGGCCGAGGCGGATTCCACGGTCGAGATCGTCCCCGTCGGCCACTTCCGCCTGCATCCCCTCCTGATCCAGGCGTTCGAGGACCGGGCGCACGAGGCCGTTCATGGCCAGCCTGATATGAACTGCGATCTGTGCAAGTATCGAGTCAAGCTGATTGGCCGCGAGTCCGACCTCGGCGCACCACAAGCCGGTCATCATCACCATGTCCGCGCAAAGGTCGCGGACGACCATCTCGAGGACGACCACGACCACCGCCGACGCGCCCGCCGACGGACGCTCGAGCCGGCCATGATGTCGGGGGCCTCGCCAGCGGCGGAATTCCACCCGTGGGACGCGCGCCTGCTCGAACGGCTTCAACTGGTCCCTCGCGGATGAACGCCCCGTGCCGAATTGTCGGTGTCGGGCCTGGCGACCCGGAGCTGTTGACGCTTCGCGCCCTGCAGGTGCTATCCGAGTCCCGAACCATCCTGCACGCGGGACCTCGCGACGATGTCGGCTTCGCGATTGAGATCATCGCCGAGCATCTTCGTCCCGATCACGCCGTCCGCGGCATGGCCCTGGCAATGCGTCGCGGACCCGACGACGGCTCGGTGGGATATGATCGTGTGGTGACCGCCTTGATCGAGGAATCCCGGCGCGGACGTCCCTCCGCGTTCCTGACCGAGGGCGATCCCATGCTCTTTGGCACCGGCTCCTATGTCGTTGAGCGATTGAAGGCTCTCGCGCCCGACGTCCCCCTCGAGGTCGTACCCGGCATCCCCGCCATGTCGGCGGCCGCCGCGAGACTGGGGTGGCCGCTGGCGCAAAAAGAGGAGATCCTCACGATCTGTCCCGCGACCTATCATCACGACCAGGTCGGGGAGATCCTCGATCGCGGCGGCTCGTCCTGCTGGCTGAAGGCAGCGGGCGTTCTCGGTCGCCTGATCAGCGAGTTGCAAGCGAGGGATCGCCTGGAACACGCCGCGCTCGTTGAACGACTGGGCCGACCCGACGAGCGCATCTTTCTCGATCTGCGCGACGCCGTGAGCCGGGAACTGTCGTACTTCTCGCTCGTGCTGGTACGAAGTTGACCGCGACCTGAGGGTTGGACCTCGATCGTCCGGGACGTCCCTGCTAGGATCGGGGCGTGCCGGCCGGCGAGGCGGGCAATCGCCTCCGCTCCTCTCCCAAATCCAGTATTGCGGAGCTTTGTGATCTCCATGAAACGGCTCATCCTGGCATCGGCCCTTTGCTTCGTCGCCGCGATTGTCATCGGGTTCGCCGGCATCGGATACATCCTTTCCCACCCGATCCCGGGCGTCAGCTCCGACGATCGAGCGGCACAACTCGGGAGCGGGGCGGGAGTCGTCACGGCCATCGCATTCGGGGTGATCTGGTTGCCCTTTGCGTTCAAGTATGGCCAGAAGAGGCGCGATCAGCAGGCGAGAAATCGTCGACGCCGCTAAGATCCTCAACGCAGTTCCATCCGTCAGGACGCATCGAGGCGGTTCCCCATCTTTTCCATAAAGAATGTCGCACATGGAGACAGTAACACGCGGAAAGCTCATGATCGTCGGCCTCGGGCCAGGCTCGGCCGGGGCGATGACCCCGGACGCCGCTTCGGCCATCGACCGGGCAGAGGTCATCGTCGGGTATCGCGGCTATCTCGACCTGATCGCCGATCGCATCGCGGCCAAGGAAATCGTCGGTCGCGAACTGGGCCAGGAAGTCGAACGGGCCGAGCTGGCCTTGACGCTAGCACAATCCGGCCGCGTGGTGGCCCTGGTCTCGAGCGGGGACGCGGGCGTCTATGCGATGGGGGGCGTCGCGCTCGAGCTTGCGGCATCCCGGCGGAGCGATGTTCAGATCGAGGTCATCCCAGGGGTCACGGCCGCCCTTTCGGCCTCCGCCTTGCTCGGAGCGCCCCTGGCGCATGATTGGGCCTGCATCAGCCTGAGCGACTTGCTCACGCCCTGGGACGTGATCGTGAGCCGCGTTGACGCCGCCGCGCGGGCCGACTTCGCGCTGGCGTTCTACAACCCGAAGAGTCAAACCCGCACCCGGCAATTGCCCGCAGTCGTCGAGATCCTCCTGCGACACCGCAGCCCCAAGACGCCGGTCGGGCTCGTCGAGAACGCCTATCGGCCGGGTCAGCGAGTCGAGATCGTCCGCCTGGGCGAACTGGCCTCGGCGCACGTCTCGATGTTCACGACCGTGATTGTGGGCTCGTCGACGACGATCGTGGACCGTGGGCGGATGGTGACGCCTCGCATCTATGCCGCGAAATCCGGCGGGACAACGGACGGGGTCGTGGCAGGATCGTCCGAAACGAGGCCACTCTCGCCGGGTGAATCCATCATGGCCGAATCGCTATCAATCATCGACCGCGAGATGGGGCGAACACCGAGCGATCCTCGCGAACGAGCCGTTGTCCGGCGCATGATTCACGCCTCGGCGGACTTCAGTTATGTCGAGGATGTACGATTTCACCCCGATGCCATCGAGACGGCGGTTCACGCGCTTCGAGCCGGCGGCGCGGTGCTCACGGACGTCGAGATGCTCCGCGCCGGAATACGCAGTGACCTCGCCGGACCGCTGGGCGTGGCGACGGTCTGCGGCCTGACCGGGAGCGATACGATCGCGCTGGCGGAGAGCGAGAACCTGACGCGCTCGGCCGCCGGGATTCGCCGCCTGGGCGAACGGACCGGCGAGGGCGTGATCGTGGCGATTGGCAACGCGCCAACCGCGCTGGTCGAGGTGATCCGCATGGTCGAGGCCGGCTGGCGACCCGCTTGCATCGTGGGGATTCCGGTCGGCTTTGTGGGCGTGGAGGACGCGAAGCAGAAACTGCTCTCACAGGGCCTCGTCCCGTTCATCACGAGCCTCGGCCGCAAGGGTGGAACGGCGGTGACGGCGGCGGTCGTGAACGCGTTGATGGCTCTGGCGGGCGAGGGCGGATCGCCATGATGGGCGGCCAACGCACGGTTTTCGAGACCAATCGTCACTTGACCGTCCCACCGCGCAACCCGCAGGGCATGCGCGAAGGTTACACGACGGGCGCCTCCGCGGCAGCCGCGACTCAGGCCGCCTGTCGCGTTCTGGAGCGGGACGAGCGGCCGGAGTCCGTGTCGGTCCCGTCACCTCTCGGGATCGACTTGATCATCCCCATCAACCAGTTGGCATATGCGAGCGACGGTACCGCAACGGCCGGTGTCATCAAGGACGCGGGAGACGATCCCGACGTCACTCACGGGGCCGAGATCCTCGTGCGGGTCCGCAGGATCGCGGAGTCGGGCGTTCATATTCTCGGAGGAGCCGGCGTTGGCACGATCACCCAGCCCGGCCTGGAATTGCCGCCGGGATCGCCCGCGATCAACCCGGTCCCACGGAAGATGATCGCGGAGGCCGTCGCGAGCGTGCTCGGCACTCCCGATCCTGATCCGGGCGTCGAGGTGACCGTCTCCATCCCGGGAGGCGAGGAGCTGGCGAAAAAGACGCTGAACTCGCGGATCGGCATCGTCGGCGGCCTGTCGATCCTGGGCACGACCGGGATCGTGCGGCCCATGAGCACGGCGAGCTGGCGAGCGTCGGTCGTGCAGTCGATCGACGTGGCGGCGGCCAACAGCCTGAAGCACATCGTGCTGACGACGGGTGGCCGTTCCGAGCGGTTTGCGGAATCCGTGTATCCCGCGCTACCCGAGATGGCCTTCGTGCAGATGGGGATCTTTACCGGGGACAGCCTGAAGCGAGCCGTCGAGCGAGCGGTGCCCAAGGTCACGATTTGCGGCATGATCGGCAAGATGGCCAAGCTCGCGACGGGACAGATGCAGACGCACGTCGCCGGGGGCGGCGTCGATGTCGCGTTCCTGGCCGAATTGGCTCGTGAGGCGGGCGCTCGGGGTGAGCTCATCGCGGCCATCTCGAGGGCGAATACAGGACGACATGTGGAAGAGTTGATCGATGCGGCCGGATTCTCGGAGTTTTATCAGCATGTCGCCAATCGCGCGGCGGAGTGCTGCGAACGACACGTAGCGGGCGGCCTTGAGGTCGAGGTGATCTTGTTCGATTTCTCAGGGAAGATCCTGGCTCGATCTTCATGAAGGCTCGGTCAAGCGCTCCACCTCCGGCGCTGTGACCGCCCTCGGTTCCATCCCGGCCGCCGCGAGAATTCGATACCCGAGAAATGCGATTCCGTACGAGACGAGTGCCGAGGGCGCGAGCTTGGCCCAGATCGACAGTCCGCCCGCGAACGAGATCCAGGGTACCGACAGAACCCCGAGAAACCAGGCGATCATGCCCGCCCAGTTGACGCCTCTTCGAGGTCCAGGCCACCGGCCTCGCGTCCGCGAATAATCGGCCGCGATGGCCCCGACCGCCGGGGCGGTCAGGCCGCCGATCACTCCGAACAGGAATTCCAGGTTCCGCGCGACTCCGGTCGCGATCAGGGGCCAGGTCGCGATCGCCCCCAGGACCGACCAGAGCCATCGCGGCGGCCTCGGCCAGATGGCCGAGAGCTGTCGAGCGATCACGTAGGGTGTCGAGCACGCCGGTCCGAGCAGTCCCAGGGCCAGGACGAACAGCCCCGCAGCTCCGAGCCGTCCGCCGATCCCGCGTAGATAGACCTCACGGAGCGTCGTTATTCCTGGTTCCGCGGCCTGATTGGTCGTGGGATAGGTCGCCCTGAGCGGCACGCGCCGTTCGATCGTCGGCCGGCTTATCGGCCCGAGTGGATCGGGGAAAATCGGCGCCGGCGTCGCGGTTCGGCCCAGGGCACCGGCGACGATCAGCAGGGCCAGGATGGCCAGGATCGGGGCGGCCAGCATCACGCCGACAAGCCCGCCCAGGCGGGCCTCTCGGGTTGACGGCGTTGCCGCGCCCCAGTCCGCGGCGGCAAGACCGTGGCAGGCGAGGAACGCGAACACGAGCTGAATCATCGTTGAAATCGCCTGCCCACCGCCCGCGGCGAGCGGACGGGTCGCCACGGGGCCGGCCCCCACGGTCGGGATCGCCCACAGGACCGTCAGGCCGATTGCGATCGCCGGAAAGATTGGGTACACCGACATGACGGCGGCGACCAGTCGGACCGCGATCGTCCCGATCACCGCCGAGGCGAGCGACCACGCCGCCGCGACGACCAGGAACAGCCACGAGGGCACGACGATCGATCCGCGAGCATGAGTCGCCAGATATTTCGCGTCGAGCAGACCGGTTGCGACCAGACCGCTCAGGCTGTACTCGGTCGCATAATCAATCGTGATCGCGAACCAGATCACGTAGACGACGCCGAGCAAAAGGCCGGGAACCCAGGTCGCACCTCGCGCACCGAACGTGCTGGTCGCGACGACGGCCAGGGGGCGCTTCGTGGCCGCGCCCCACGTCGCCGGGGCACAGTAGAGGCACCAGTAAGCGAGCAGTCCCGCCAGCGCGGCCCCGACGCTGGCGGGCGCGAGCCCGCCGACAAAGAGGGTCGTTGGCGCGAGCCGATCCAGGAAGACCACGGACAGGACCAGGGCAATAAACGCCGGTGCGACCCCGTCCTGCCACGGTTTCACGGGGACGGGCGGAGCCTCGATCGCAGACTTGAGCGAAGGGGGGAGATGGTAAGGCTCATCGGTCATCGTAAAGGTAATCCGGGTGACACTGGAAGTCGCTCAGTATTCCGCCGTGCCTTCCACTCC
>JAQGHR010000075.1 GCA_028291545.1 Planctomycetota bacterium
GCCGCACCTGCGACAGGTGAAGTAGACCCGCGCCAGGGTCACGTCGCCGGCGCAGGTGACGAGCCGCCGCCGGGCCCGGCCGCGGTTGCGTCGGGCCCCGCCGCAGGGGCAGGTCCAACCGCGCCCCGCTTTTTCTCCGGGTCGCTCGCCTGGGCGTTGGGCACGTCCTGGAGCCGGTCGCGTGTGAAGCGACGGCCGCGGTCGACGGCGGCCTGCTCGACGGCCGCCAGGACGTGGCCGTCGGGGGTGGCATCGGCTAGTGCAGCCCGGCGGAATTGACCTCGCAGTTACTCCTTGAGCGGCTTGTACGCCCACCGGAACGGCCTGGCCATCGTCCGGTTGTAGTACTCGATGAACGCCAGCACCTTCTCCTTCAGGTCCTCCACCGAGGTGAAGCTCCCTCGCCTGAGGACCTTACGAACCAGGATGCTCAGCCAGATCTCGATCTGGTTGAGCCACGAGGCATGCACCGGCGTGTAATGGAACACCACCTTGTGGCTCGCGTCGCTCAGGTAGGCCGACCGGCTCGCCCGGCTCTTCAGCACGCCCGACTTGCCCATCACGCCGAGGTCCGACTCGTCTCGGGACAGCTCGGCCACCAGCCGCACCAGCGACTCGCAGCGATGGATGTCCAGGTTGTCCACCGCGAAGTGCCACCGCACCGCCCCCGGGTCGGTGGCGATCGTGCGACCGACGTGCGCGACGAAGTCGGCCTTCGTCCGCCGCGGCCCGCAGGTCGGCGCGAACACCTGGCCGGTGACCACGTCGCGGTCGAGGATGAAGGCCCGCGTCCCGTGGCGGACGTACTCGAACTCGCGCCGCTCGACCCGGCCGGGCGCCACCGGTAGCGCCGGATGCAGTCGCTCCAGCGCCTGGACGCCGGTCAGCTCATCGGTGCTGATGACCCGCTCGCCGCGAGCGGCCAGCGCCGGGGCCTCCAGATAGAGGGCGCACATCGCGGAGGCGGCGGCCTCGAAGCGCTCGTCGTGCGCGGGTGTCAGCCAGTGCCGCACCAGGTGCGGCTTGAGGTCCCTCTGTCTTTAAGAGCCGCCCCGCATGGCGGGGCGAGATGCGGTCCACGATGCCGCGCTTGACGATCTCGTCGGCGACCTCGCGGCCGCTCCAGTGGGTGATCGGCCGCCCGGAGTTCGCGGGGGCCTCGCAGGCCAGCGCCACGACCCGGCAGACCTGCTCCGGGGTGATCCGCGGCGGACGCCCCGGCCGCGGGGCATCGGCCAGGCGGTCGGCGACGCCCAGAGCCTCGCCGGCCACGCCGGCGAGGGCGAGCCAGCGATCACGCCAGATCCGAGCGGTCGCCGTCGAGGTGGCGAGCAGGCGAGCGATCTGGGAGTTGTTCAGGCCGTCGGCGGCGGCCAGGATGATCCGAGCCCGTAGGACCGATTGTTGGGGCGCCGAGTGGCGTCGGAGGAACGCCTCCAGATCCTTCCGCTGCGAGTCGGGGAGGGTGCCGGCGGGTGGCTTGGGGCCACGCATGGCGACCTCCGGTGCCGATGCCTGGGGTGTGCCGGGATGAGTCTCCTTCATACTACCAAAGGACTTGGGCCGGGCTGCACTAGTCGGTTGCCCGCCCGCCTCAAATCGGCGATGATCCTGCTCTGCCCAGGAAGCCCCACCATGCGGTTCACGCCATCCTTCCAAGCACGCCCCCATACCCGGAGCTTCGCATGACTCGAAATAGGCGAGTGCCCCGCGTGGTACGAATGATCGTCGCCGTACTGGCCCTGACGATGATCGGTCTGGCCGCAACGTCGCCAGACGGACCGAGCAAGGAGGTCGCCCCACGCCCCTCCGCGGCTGAGGCGCGTGAGCGAGCGAGGCTGCTCCACGACACGATTCATGACACGCTCCAGCTCGTCCACGCCCAGTATTACCGGGAGGACGAAGGGCTCATGATCCCGGCGGCCAGCCTGAAGCATGTCTTCCAGAGGATTGCCGATCGCAACGATATCAAGCTCCGCTGGCTGGTCGTCGACGGGAGGGCGATGAACATCGATCACAACCCGAAGGATGAATTCGAGACGGAAGCGGTGAAGGCCCTCGCCTCGGGCAAGGACGAGCACGAAGTCACGGCGCACGATATCTATCGGCACGCCGGCGCGATCACGCTGAAGGCCGAATGCCTGAAGTGCCACTTGCCGAGCCGGATGAGCAATAAGAGCCGGACGGCCGGGCTCGTGATCTCGATTCCGGTCGCGAAGTAGTAGCTCCCAGGTCCAGGTTCCGCCTTGTGGCTGGCCAATGCAACTGGTGCCGTGGCGTGGGCAAGAGCGATGAATTGATCCCTTGCTACCAGGCGATCTCATCGGGGTCGAGGCCGCAGAGGGCGGCACCACAAAGTAAGGGTGGATCGCGGAGTTGTAGGACGCTCAGTTCTCCCGTTCAATCCGATACCAAGACCCGAATCCCGGCCTATGCTGCGCTAGGGGCGCGCCGGACGGCGGCGCGGCGAGCGAACCGGCGTGGGAGTCGCGGCGATGGAGATCACGTTGGTTCTACGCCAGCACCCGAGGTTCGCGGTGTGGGGGTGGGGCGCATGGATTGAGTGGCAGGACGGCGACCGGGGCTGCGGGTCGCTCATGGAGCTGATCAACATCTCGCCGGGCGGGGCCATGGTGCTGTCGCCGATGCTGCCCCGCGTCGGCCAGGCTGTCACGTTCCGGATCGAGGGCCTGACCCCCCGGTTCGCCGTCTCGGCGGTCGTCGTGGGGACGCAGCCGGGGTGGCAGGACCATCAGGTCCATCTCGAGTTCCGCGTCCCCTGCCCGATCGGCCTGCTGGCGGCGGTGCTCGGCGAGCATCGCCCCGACGTGGCGGCGTGGGACGGGACGCGGGGCGCGGAAAAGGTCCGGCCCCGGGATCCGCCTGATCCCCGGGGCCGGCCTGACCGACCATCGCCACCCAAAGGATGATAGGCCACATTCTGGCGACCGGAACTCGCGGACATCAGGACGTTGAGGCGATCGAGGAAGGCGTGAGGGACGCCATTGGGGGTCGGCAACCGAGGTGGCAAGGCGAGAGCAACGGAAGTGTGCGGGAAACGTGACTGGAATTCGTCCATCGTCGCCGGAAATGGCGACCTGGTGGGTGGGCCGAGGGGGGACGCGGTTCATCCTCAATCGCATCGGCGGGCGTGCAGGCCCTCGCATCCTGCGAGTCCCCCTCAATCCGGGCACGCCTGATGGCGGCCGACATTACCCGAACCGGGCGGGCGATAGGGGCCGGCGATGCGTGGCCACCCGGCACGCTCGACGATCGGTCCGCCCGTTCCAAGTAGCGCCCTGCCCGGGAACTCATTGGCCACGGTCGGGCGGGTCCGGCTGCGCGAACGCCGCCAGGATGTCCTGGAGCCGGGACGGCTTGTGCAGGACGACGACCGCCCCCGAATCGACGAGGGCGGCGAGCCTCGCGGGGTCGTTGACGGCGCTGGAGACGACGACCCGAGTCGGCCAGCCCCGGGCCTGGATCTCCTTGACGATCGCCTCCCCGTCGCCATCCGGCAGCATCAGGTCCACCAGGGCGAAGTCCGGCGGCGGCTAACCATGCCTAAAACAGCTCGGGGTGCAAGCGGATCAACTCGATCGCGCGATGTACCTCCGCGTACTCCGTGGCGCTGAGGTGCTCCCGGCGGCAGCGATCCGTCTCGTCGACGGACTCCAGGATCAATCCCAGGCGGCGAGCCCAGCGGCCCATCTCGGGGTTACGATAGCGATTGTAGTGCAACGAATATGCCCCGATGGTATGGGCATTATGAGCGGCATACTCCTCCGGCGACATCCGACGCCAAGAGGCAAACAGCCGATCGAAGATCTCGTCTCGGTACTGATCGGCGAGCCACTCGAACCCGGGCGGTGGGATGAGTTGTGAATCGCTCGCCGAGTCCTGGACAGGGCGCAAGAACGCGGCGGCCCGGCGCATGAGGCTTCGTAGCATCGTCAACCCCTTGGGAGTGTCCGGCTCAGGCCGCCGATTCGTCTGACCCCGGATCCGCACGGGCGGTCCGATAGTCCGGGACCTGCCGTTTAAGGGGTTAGTCCGCCCGTTCCAGGCTCCATCGCGGTAGCGCCTTGTCCAGGACATCGTTGGCGACCGTCGAGAGCTTCTGACCACGCTTGAACGCGAGCATGCGGAGGCGGAACCGTACGTCCTCGGAGAGATAGAGCTTCCACCCGTCCTTGTCCGCCCCGGTCGCGGGGGCCTTACCCTTGCGGGCCTTCGACGCCTTGGAGGGCCTGGCAGCAACCGCCTCATCATCGATCGAGGCATCGCCCCCCTGCTCTGCCGGCGACGGTTCAGGCCGCGGCGTCGTCGATTGGAAGATTCCGGCGGGCATCCCGCTTTTCTTTTCCGTGGCCACGGCTCATGACCTCCCGAGTCAGGGCTTTGAAGGCGACCGCTCCCGGCGACTTGGGAGCATGATCGAAGATCGATCGTTGGCGGGCGTTGGCTTCCTCGAATGCGACGATGCGCGGGACGGTCGTCTCGAGCACCAGGCCGCCTAGCTGGTCGCGGATGCCGCGTTCGAAGTCCCGGCAGACGGTCGTCCGTTCCATCATGACCAGGAAGACCCCCGCAAGGGTCAGGGCCTTGTTCTCCAGGAACTTCCGAACCGCCCCCATGTCGGCCTGTAGTTGAGTCAGGCCGAGGACCCCAAACACTCCCGGGCTGATCGGGACGACGACCTCCGCCGCGAAGTTGAGGACGTTCGTGGTGAGCAGCGATCGGGTCGGGCCGGTATCGAGCAAGCAGACATCGTACTCCCGGCCCATGTCCGCCATCGCGGATCGGAGCCGACGCTCCCGCCCGACTTCGCCCGCGAGCGACACGTTGACATCCGCAAGGGAGGGCTCGGCCGCGATCAGGTCCACGCCCTTGAACGTCGTGGGCACGATCGCATCGTCGGCCGAGGCGTCCCCGGAGAGGACCTCTGCCATCGCGGGACGGCGCGGAGACTCGCCCCGGAGCAGGACGTACGTCGCGTTCGCTTGGGTGTCGCAGTCCAGGACCAGGACGCGCCTCCCCTGTCCTGCCAGGCACGCCGCGATGTTGACGACGCTGGTCGTCTTGCCCTGCCCCCCTTTTTGAGCCACAACGGCTATCGTGCGCATCGGCGTTTCTCCCTTGTTTCCAGGGATCGGCCGGGGGCTCGCGGATCTGAAGCGCTTCGGGACCGCCTCCCTCTCGGCCCGTGGGATTGTGACGCCAGAGGGGATTGGATCGGGAGGGGATCGTCCCCACAGGGGATCGGGGACGGAGGGAATTGGACCCATGGGGCTTCGGTTCGGGAGGGCAACGGGACTGGAGGGAAATAGTCCGGATTCACTTCGGGGACGGAGGGCGGCAGGGACATTACCCCGTGACCCCAAAGGGAGCCGCTCCCCATGTCCCTATGAACCTGTAGGGAGATCGCCCCGAAGGGGTCTGGGGCCGTCCCCGGAGAGGATCGGCCCCGATTCCCTGTCTCCCCAGGGTGGAACGTCCCCGGAGGCTTCCAGGGTCATCGGGCAATCGGCACCGGAGGGGATTGTCCCCAGGGCGCTATGGGTTCAGCCATAGGGCGTCCACGACCATGGCGCGAAGGAATCGGGAGAGCGGGCCGAGGCGGCGGGGTAGGGGGGGTAAGCGTCAGAATAGTAGGTGAATCGGATCAGTTCGGCGTGGGCCGCCAGTAGGCGTCCCACTGCCGATCCCCGCTCTTGAAGAGCGCGCGCAGGTGGCTGACGGCGGCGGCACCGTCCCGCCCCCATCGCATGCCCGAGCCCTTCATCCGCTGGCCGACGACCGTCTTGCAGGCCGACTCCACCGGACCCGAGCCGATCGCCCAACCCTTCGCCACGTAGCTCGGGTAGTCCATTCGGTGCGCCTGATTCGCGAAGTAGCGCACCACCTCCGACCGCACCCGCCGCGCCTCACGCCCGGCGACCGGCGCGGCGAGCAGGCCCTCCAGCACCGCCGGACCCCCCTCGTGCTTGAGCCGACGGCACCAGTCGCCGAGCCAGGCGGCGCGTGCCGGCTCGTC
>JAQGHR010000085.1 GCA_028291545.1 Planctomycetota bacterium
AGCGGGACAGGTCGTCCATGGTGCGGCTCCGCCGGTGCAGTCCTCAGGGCCGGATGGCGATTGCGCCATCCTCCTGGGATACTCCGACGGAGCGAGAGCGTGCAATAGAGTCAGGCCACCAGGCAAAGCGCCTTATCCCCAAAAAAGTGCGCACCCGCAGATTCCGTCGGCAAGAAACGACCCTCACTCGCCTAAGGTCGAGATGCGCGTTTCGACCGAGGCACGCGGATTCCAATCGTTTTCTGAACGGCGATCGTGGCCAAAATGACGGAGGAGGCGATGAGGCAAGCGGTGAACCCGGGCCGCCGCCTGAGACGACGCCATCGCGGTCGAGGGCCGGTTATCCGGACGAGCAGGCAGGACCGAGTCCACCCGGCGACGAAGGGGACGACGAAGATCACGCCAAGTTCCAGGAACAGACCGCATGCGTCATGGAACGTCCAACCCCCTGTGGTGGACTCAGGAACGAGTCCCGGACCTGTCGCGGCGAGACGCCGGGATAGGCCAAGCGGGCCAACCCCATCCCCGCGGCCAGGCCCGCGATGAGGATCAGCCCGTCGGCGATGCCGAATTTGCGGCGCGGCTCGACGATGATGATCCGCTCTCCGGAGCTGCCGCGACTCTTCCCCGCTCAAACCACCGTGCGATCACCGCACCCGGCAGGCCGGCCAGGAGGGCAAATAGGCAGTGTCCGACGGCGCTAAACGGCTCGTAATTCGCCGCGCCGGGGAGCATAGTCTGCCAGCGGTTCGGCATCGCTGCCACCAACGTATCGTTCACGGCAAGGAATTGCCCGGCACCCCGGAATAGGGCCGGAGCACCCGGTCCCGCGGGCATGGTATTCACCGTCAAGACCGGTGGAGGGCCGCCCGGCGTCGATTGGGTGGTCGTGGTCGTGAATGTGACCATGAACTGCTGGACCCCCGCCGCCCGTTCGTGGACGAGCCAGAGCAGCTTCGACGTCGGGAGCTTGCCCAGGTTGCCCTCCGACAGCCCCAGGAACGCCAGGGCGAAATAGGCCCCGCCGAACGCCGCGAAGCCCAATCTACCGGCTCGGGAGCGTTCCTTGCCGCACAGGGCACCCACCAGGGCGATGCACAGCAGCAATGGCGTGACCAGGAGTAGTCCTCCGGCCCAAGACTCGTTGGCACCGCGCAGGGCGGCCAGCCCCACGGCCAGCGCGAGGACGAGGCCCATCAGGCTCAGGATATTGAAGCGTCGCATAGCTCCTCCGTGCGGGGCGTGATGACGATCCGGAAGCGGCTCAGGACGGGGGCCAGCGTCTTCCCGAGCAGTGGGCCGGAGACGATGGCGCCGAGAAAGATCGGGGCGACGACATACCGCGCGAACGGCATGTCTTCGCCCAAATTGACTCCCGGCGCGACGAGAAGGCGTTCGAGCGGCAACGCGACCCTGAAAAGCAAGGCATCCAGAGTCCCTCGGGCCGAAACGGCGACGATCGCCAGGAGCAGCGGCAGGGATCCGCCCGCGGCGATCAAGGCGAGGGCAAACCGGCCCCGCGCCGGGCGGGCCTTGCAGCCGCACACGATACCGGCCGAACAGGACGCAGGTCGCCAACAACACCGCGCCGATCAGCGGCACGGCCCCGGTGACGACTTCCCAATAGGGCTCAGAATCGGGGCTCGCGCTCAGCAGGAACCGGATCGCGGCGAAGTTCGTGGCGCAGAACGCGACGACCGGCAACAGCTTGGCGACCGAGAATCGTCGCATGGCGTCAATTCGCCCTCGACTGCGGGGCACGTAAGATCCAGCCCAGGACGCCGCCGACGCATGCCACCAGCAAGCTCGCGATGGAGGTGCAGTCCTGCACCAGGCGGTAGGGCACCAGCGCGTGGCCGCCCTGCGAATTCGGGAGGACCGCCACCGGCTCGCCGCCCGGAATGGGCGGGGTCCCGGACACCCGGAGATGCCATTCCGTGAGGAGGAGCGACGGGATCAGCAACGGAACGGGCTGCTTGTCGCCCGTCGAGATCAGCGGAGCGACCGCCAGGGCCGTGAACGAGACAACCAACGATACCCAGCCGAACAGGCAGAACCCGATCCAGGACGGCTTGCGCCTGAGGACGGAGCCGAGGGTGGCCGCCAGCAAGAGGAAGACGACCAAGCTGAAGAGGGCCGACGTCCGCACCGGCGACGGAGGGATTCGCAGGGCGGCGAAAACCGCACCGACGACGGCGACCAATAGCATCAGCCCCTTCAGGGAGAATCGTCGCATCGATGGCACTCCTCGTCCTATCCCCGCACGTCGGTTATTTCGCCCGCTCCACGGTCGCCAGGGTCGTGATCTTGCCGTCGCCGGCGACCTTCCTCACCCTCGGCCCGAGGGGCACGCCGGGAGTTGCCCCGACCTCCAGCACGTCGAGGCACCCGCCGGACTCGGCCACTCCAACCGGGGACCAGGGCCGCTCCGAGCGCAGCACCGTGGACGCCGCCCGGTCGGGGGCGACCCTCAGGACTCGCCAGCCGCCGAAGTCGGCCACGTAGGCATCATTCCGGGCGTCGAGCGTCAGCCCGAAGAGCCGGTTCGCGCCCTCGAACGGGGCGTCGGGGGGCCCGGCATCCAGGAGACGATCGGCGAGGGTCGTGACCGTCCCGTCGACAGTCACCTTGCGGATCGCGTCGCCTTCGGCGACATACAGCGCCCCTTCCGTCCCCCACGCCATGGCACCCGGGGCCCGGAACATCGCCTCGGTCCCCTTACCGTCCTTCCGGCCCGCCTCGCTCCCGGCCAGGACGGAGACGTTGCCGTCGGGCCGGCGCTTCAGGATCACGGCTTCGTCCTCGATCTCACCCGCAAGGGGATTGTTCCGATACCCGAGGTCGACGGAGGCCGCGACATCCGCCACGTAGCGGTCGCCGCGAGCGTCCCGGAACAGGTCGTGGGAGTGCTTCCCGGCAGCGACGCGGGAGAGCTTGCCCCGCTCGTCGACCCTCCGGACGACGTTGCCGTGGTCGACGTCCGCGAAGTACACGGTCCCTCGCCCGTCGACCAAGATCCCCCAGGCGGGGTGGGCCTCCGCGGCGGCGGGCCAGGAGGCCGCCAGGAGGGCGAGGAGGGCGATCCGTCTCATGGGGGCATCCCCGAGGGGCGAAGGTGCGGCGGGGCCGTCCCTCGCCGTGAGATCGCCCATTCTACCGGAGGAGCGGCGGGAAGGCACGACGAATTCGTTAGGATCGCCGTCCTTGCGATCAGGTCGGCCTGATTGGAAGAGTCTCCCTTCAATCCGCCCGACCGGCCCCCGATCGCTCAATCGACCCGAACTCAACGAAGGCCCGCTCGTTTCCGCTCGACGCGCCTCTGTGTAGGCCGCAGCGCGGTGGATGTTCAGGCCCAGAGCACCCAGGAACGCCGCCCAGCCGGTCGCGGCGTGCCCGCGAACTCGTGAGTCCGCCATCCTCATCGGAGACTGGAACCGCGACATGGTCCCCACGACCCCCGCTCGCCGGCGATGCCGCCCTCGGAATTCATCCGTCCGATCGGCGAGTCGGCGCACACGCCGGCGAATGCGATCGCCTGGTCGCGTTGCAGGCCGGTCGGAGTCCGTCGACGTCGCACGGCGTCCTCCCGGACAATACTCTCGCACCGGGGCGGGTGACGAGGTGGATCCGAGACGATTCCGGCGCGACGGATGGCTAAGAAAAGCGATGACGGCCCGGCACGCGCAGGAGGTCGCAGTTACTGACCGCTGCGCAAAGGAGATCAAGTTTCCCGGAGCTTCAACCCGGCTTGTGCAAAGAAGGAGCGGACCGGATGGGGCTTCTGCCGCAGGCGCCCGACGGCGAGGTCGAGTTCCTGGTGCAATTCGTCCAGGTCCCGGCACGCGAGGTTGCGCATCTCCACGTCCTTCAAGTGATGCCACCCGCCCTCATCCCAGGGGTTCAGGTCGGGGGCATAGCCCGGCAGGGCCTCCAGCCACACCCGGCCCCGCGTGCTCGCCACGAACTCCTTGACCTCCACCCGCCGATGGATCGGCGAGCCGTCCCAGATCACCAGCAGCCGTTCGCCCGCCAATCGGAGCAGGTGCAGGAGGGACTCGATGGAATGCAGCCCGTTGAGCGACTCCGGCCGGACGAGGGTGTAGACCCGGCCCTCCGGCGTCATGCCCCCCCATGACCGAGAGGTGGTCGCGCGTCTGCTCCTCGCGGAGGACCGGGGCCAGCCCCTCGGGGGCGTAGGTCTTGACCACCCCCGGCACGAGGTAGGAGCCCGATTCGTCCTCGAAAACGAGGGTCCGGCGCTCCCGTCGGGAGCGCCGGAGCAGTTCCGGCCAGGCCTCGTCGCGCCACCGTTGAATCGCCTCGTCGTCCCGCTGGATGGCCCGCTTGATCGGTTGTTGCGGCGTCCATCGCAGGTCCTTGAGTATCCGGCCGACATGGTCCTTGTGGTAGCGGACGCCGAACTCCCACGCGATGACCTTGGCGATGCGGCCGCAGGTCCAGACTCGGCCGCGGAAGCCATACGCCTCCGGGCCGTGCCAGAGGAGTTCGGGGATCGATCGCCTCTGGTCCGGAGAGAGCCTCGGCGATCGACCCGGCGCGGACCGCGCCCGGAGCGCCTCGGGTCCGCCGTCGCGGGCACGGGCCAGCCAGCGGCAGACGGCCTCCTCGGAGACATCGAGGGCCTCGGCGATATCGCGCTGATAGGGTAAGCGTCAGAATAGTAGGTGAATCGGATCAGTTCGGCGTGGGCCGCCAGTAGGCGTCCCACTGCCGATCCCCGCTCTTGAAGAGCGCGCGCAGGTGGCTGACGGCGTCGGCACCGTCCGGCCC
>JAQGHR010000125.1 GCA_028291545.1 Planctomycetota bacterium
GCAAGTGTGCAGCAGGATTCAAGGAGACGATGAAGATCGTCTTCGACAAGCTCCTCCCCAAGTGGAACTACCGAGCGCTGCCCGAGCCCATGTGAAACCGGGAAGTTATTCCCGGCCTGTTCCTAAGGTCCCCTGATCGATGGCTTGGCCCGGTTGTGAAGGGGATCGACGCGCGAATTTTTGTGTATCCGCCGCAAGGGCCCCGATCAGATGAACTCAACGACGTCCAACTCCGCCAGATTGTCTGCCAGTAACCGCCGGCGGCCACAAGGCGGGCCTCTCTCGAACTTGATACGGAATCGTCAATCGAGATTCAGCACGACTAGTAAACTCTGGAGCGTTGAAGCTCTCGTCTTTGACCTTCTGCCGTTGAGTCACCTTGAATCGAGTGGCCTCCGACGCTAAGATCATTTTCCCGAAGGGGAATCTCTCCTTACTCCCTCCCCACGGGCGGCTAACTCAGTGGTTAGAGTGCCATCCTCACACGGTGGAAGTCGAAGGTTCGAATCCTTCGCCGCCCATTAGATTTACGAAAAACCCGCACGCTTCAGCACGCTACGGACAAGGCCCCGTGGCGCGACGATCCGCGACTCGCTACCGGCGAAGTGCCCTGCCAGGATGAGGCTTTCATCGACTCGCCGGTTTCTAAAGAATCCGCAAGCCGCCTTGCCGGCGAACCAATCCTGGCACCGCGTCGGTACCGTCTCGCCGATCCGTCGACACAAGTCGGCGAGGAGCGTTCCGAGGCGTGTATTCAGTCGCTGGTCGGGGAACCGGCTCGCTACAAGGTCGCGTTTCAACCAGCCGTCCATGGCGGTGGCCCACAGGACAGACTCTGCAGATCGACTCTCGTCCCGGCCCATGTGCTGGTACGTTCGGTAATTGAGTTGGAGGGCGTGCCGCTCTGAACGGGCCGCGCCCTCGTAGCGGGCCGGGTTATCACGGTAATCGCGTTCCCGCCGGGCCTTCCACCGGTCGGACGCTTCGCAGTCTGCCAGCGTGGCGTAGCCGAGCCGTCTTCGCCCTCGCGGACGTCGAGAGTCTCCTTTGCGGGAAAGAAGAAGGACATGCGGATATTTTAGCGTGGGGAGCAAGGCCGGGCCGGCGTCAGGCCGACCGCCAGCTCAGCCTGTTCTGAGGATGCCGCCCTGCTCCATTTGCTCGGCCATCAGTTGAATCACCGTCGGGTAGGAGACGGCGATCTCCAGATCCTCGCGATTGTCGAGCACGATCTTTGTAACGCCGGAGCCCAGATCCGCTATGTAGATCACGTGATCTAGAAAAACGCGCAGGGCGGCGTCGGTCCGATGCTCGGTCAGGTCGAGATAGTTCATGAAAGTCCCCCCGTTCGGGTCTCCGTCGGTGGTGGCATCGGAATGGCCGAAGCGCGCCGCCCGGCGCCGTGTCTCCCGTGGGTGTACCTTGTCTAATCAAGTGCCGTGCCCGAATGGCGATGTCCGGCCTTTCGGCCGCTCCAAGGCTTTTTCAAAATGCGGCTTGCGTCATTTCGCCCTTGGAACAACGTAGCCACATTCGACTCTCCGGCGATTGCGGAACCGAGACAGGTTGTCCTGCGTCGCGAGGAGGACGACAGGCTGTCGGATCGGAGGCCACGGACGCTTTTTTATGCCCACCGGTGGTATGGACTTTGCGTACTGATTTCCTGGTTCCTGTACTAGGAGGCGAGCTATGTCGCAAAACAATCGGGGTAGGCAGACGAAGAACACGAGTTCCGGCCACGGAGCGCTTGGCATGGGCGGGCAGCCTTCGGACGAAACCCGCGACGAGAATTCCGGCGGCAAGAGTGTGGACAAGGAAGATCGCACGGTGAAAGTCTCCGGCGCCTTCGGAGGTCGGGAGGAGAAGAAGGGAGGCGGGACGCCGGAGCTTTGAGACGGTCCACCGAGGGTGGAGAGGGAACGGGGTCCTCACGGGATGCCCCGGATGCCTACAGCAATTGGGGTTGGCGTCCTGCACAAGTCGCGCTGCTTACATGGCCCTGTCGGCGGTGACAGGGTTCGGGGCCCTATTCCCATCCTTCCTGCATGTCAAAACCGAAGCGAATTCATGCCAACGGCCCGATCGTCAGCTTTGTCTTCGCATCGGTCCTCTTGTAGTTCGTTCTCCCTCCCTTTCGTTGCCGCTCTCGGCGTCAGGGGGTCGCGCCCTGACGACAGGGGGCATTTCCCGCGCGCTAGGTCCTACTCCTCTGCGCCCAGATACTGGAATCGGACGCGGATGGTCGTCTCGTCGTCCTGCCGATCGACGACCTCATAGATATGCCTCGTCGTCTCGATGTCCGCCGTCGATGTCGTCCGATACTTCTCTCCGATCCTCCCCCCGTCGGAGTGCACGAGGTAGAACCTCAAGGCCTCCTCGGCCTCCTCCAAGTCATCGGAATCACTCCTGAATTCCGTGCCGTCCTCGGGGCCGTCGTCGAACTCCACGATGATGGTCTTCGTCTGCTCCTCGGGTGTCAGCGCCCTCGCTTTCTCCTTTCCCATCGTCGTCCTCCCTCAACTCCTGTTCGGCGGGGTGCGTCCGGGGAATTCGCCGTTCCCGAGATTCATGAGGACAAAGCAACTCATACGCCGATTTGACTCGGGTAGGGAGATTCTCCCGGATCTCGTGCGTTCGATGCCGTCTGTTGCAGCAATTCTTGGTTGCTCCCGATCGCCGAATCTCAGCACAAAAGTGTTCACGCGTTCATTATTGCATCGGACAGGTCCGCACGAAAAAGGGCCGGGATTGCTCCTGGCCTCGTGACAGAGTCCCCTTGCCTCGGACCGCCCGAGGGGGCCGTCCACCTCCGGCACTAACTCCTTCGGTACCTGGCGGGACAGGGCCCGGGACCGACCATCAGCGCCAAGAAGCTGGCATGACAGTGGTAATAGGCCAGGAGCCGGTAGGGGATTTCTCCGAACGCCACCAGGGCGCATGTGGACAGGCCGAGCACCGTAGCGACCCACTCCGCGTTCCTCGCGGCCCGATGTCGGCGGCACAGGAGGAGCATGCAGTCGACTCGGAGACGGCGTGAGGCGTCGCCCTTACGAGGGCAGAGGGCTTTTGCGATGGCATGTGGAAATTTTAATTGTTTCGGACAGCCTGCCGCGTGGCAGGTTAGCGACATGAGCACTCCCTGTGCGACCGAATTGCTGAACGGTCCCTACACGACTCCTCGGTGCCGGGTCGGCGATGCTCTCGCGTGTGAAGCACGCGGTGAGGAAGTGAGCGTGGGTGGTCTCCATGACGCACCGATCCTCTGGCCCTACCGTCGAAAGAAGGGGTGCATTCGCTGATCGTCTGTGGAGATCTGCTCCGTGCCATCCAGGTCGAGTCGGTCAAGGCCATCATGTATCACTGGAAGCTATCGGCACCGACCGTCTGGAAATGGCGGGTGGCGCTCGGCGTGGACAAGTGGACAGAGGGAACCACACGGCTGATCTTCGGTGCTATCGCCAAGTGCCGCGTCGCCTCGCGAACGCCCGAGGCACGGGCGAAGATGAGTGCGGCGAGGGTCGGGAAGCCAATCAGCCCCCATCTACGCCGCTGCCCTGGAGGCGGCCCGACGCCCGAAATCCGAGGCGTGGAAGCAGGCGATGTCGTTACGCATGAAGGAGCAGTGGGTCAGCGGGCGGCGGCGTAATCCCTTCGGTCGGATTCGTCACGATCGCTGAAAGAAGAGTCGTCATGCCTTCGCCGACGTACGGTGCGAGAATGCGGCCGGCGGCGCGAGCCGGATCGAGGGCGACTATAGGTTCGGCGGACTTCACCCAGGGCGCGATCTTCGACGGTTTTCCCCGGGCCGATCGTCGGTCCGGGCGGGCACTCCTTGTTGCATCCAATCCCTGTGCCTTGCCTTGACGGCTTCGCCAGAATCGGTCCGCGCAGTGAAAGGACGCCTTCAACGTCGACTTGGTTCCGGAACGACGGCCGGTAGGTTTTCTTCCAGGTAGCGCGTCATCAGTTCGTAAAGATGTCGCGAGGTGTTCTCGCCTTCGAAGATTCCGTGGGAACGGTTCGGATAGGCCATCATGCGGAAGTCTTTGTTCGTGGCAATCAGCCGATTGACCAGGCGTTCGCAACTCTGATAGTGGCAGTTGTCGTCGCCCGTACCGTGGATCAACAAAAGCCTACCCCGGAGGCGGTCGGCAAAGGTGATCGGCGAGCCGTCGCGATACCCCGCGGGGTTGTCGGCCGGGAGCCCCATGTAACGCTCTTGATAGATCGTGTCGTAGAGGGTTTGATCGCTGATGAAGGCGATTGCGACGGCTGTTCGGTAGAGTTCGGGATATCGGAATATGGCGTTGAGGCTCATCGAACCGCCGCCGCTCCAACCCCAGATACCGACCCGATCGGAATCGATGAACGACCATTTTCGTTCGAGCGCTCGCAACGCGGCCGCCTGGTCCTGTGAGGCAAGCATGCCGATTTGCCGATAGATACTTTTCCGCCAGGCACGGCCTCGCGGTGCGGGGGTGCCGCGATTGTCGATGCTCACGACGACGTAGCCGCGCTGGGCCATCATCCGGTGCCAGAGCGCGTTGCGTCCGCCCCAGCGGTCCAGAACCGTTTGACCCGCGGGCTCGCCATAGACGTGGACGAGCAGGGGATACGTCCTCGAGGGGTCGAACTCAGGCGGCCTGATCGCCCAGGCGTCCAGCTCCACACCGTCGCCGATATCGATGCGGAAGAACTCCGTCGGTGTAGCTCGCAGCGCGGCCAGTTTCGACCTTGCCCCAGCGTTCTCGGTGAAGGTTCGCGAGACCTTGTGATCGGGCAGGCTGATCAGTTCGATGCGTGGTGGTTTGTCAAAGGTCGAATAGGTGTGGATTGCCCAGCGGCCATCGCCGGAAATCTGGTACTCGTGGGTGCCCGGCTGATCGCCGGGCGTGAGTCGGCGCGTCGTGCCCGAGCCGTCGAGCGAGGCGCGGAAGAGATGGCGCTGGGTCGGGTTGCTGGGCGATGCCAGGAAGTCAACCTCGTTCCGGCGGTCATCCACGCGAAGGACACCGAGCACATCATAGGGGCCGCACGTGACGACTCGCGGCTCGCCCCCCTCGCGAGGGACCGCGTAGAGATGCCGCCAGCCGTCACGTTCGCTGATCCAGGTAAACTGCCGACCGTTCTGGAGCCAGTGGAGATCGTCCACGACATCGACCCACGCGTCATCGCGATCGGTGAAGACCGTGCGAGCCTTCCCGGTCGCCGCGTCGGCCAGCGTCACCTCGTTGGTATTCTGGAGACGATTGAGTCGCTGGAAGACAATCTCGCTGGAGTTCGCGGCCCAGTCCATCCGGGGGATGTAGAAGTCGCGAGAATCCCCCGGTAGCTCGACCCAGCGAGTCGTTCCGCCCGAAGCGGTGACGACTCCGACCCGGCATGACGGGTTGAGTTGCCCAACCTTCGGATAGGGGATCGATGTGGATTTGGGATACAAGGCATCCGTGGAGTTGACGAGGAGATAATCCTTCAACCCGTCATCGTCAATTTGCCAGTATGCGAGGAATTTACCGTCCGGGCTCCACCGGAACCCATCACGGAGGGAGAATTCCTCTTCGTACACCCAGTCCGTCGTGCCGTTTGAGCGCCTGGGCGAGCCATCGCCCGTCAGACGGGTGATCTTGCGGTCGACGAGATTCTCGACGTACAGATCGTTGGCCCGCACATACGCCACCCGGCTGGCGTCGGGCGAGAACTTCGCGAACATCAACGTCGCTTCGGGCCCGGCACCTCCCAGTTTGGTCAGGGTCCCACTCGATACGTCGAGGACCCAGTAATCGCCCCGTGTATTCAGCCGCCAAACTCGTCGCGTGTTCGTGAAGATCATCAGTTTTCGGCCGTCGGACGACCAGGAATAATCCGCGATTTCCAGAGGTTGAGACGAGCCTGCGCATGTCAATGTCTCGGCGGAGACGAGGACCTTGCGATCCCCCGTGGTCGGATCGTATCGGACGAGATCCTGTCCCTTTTCGGACGCGGTCCGCTCGACCGTGGTATAGCCCGCCCCGTCCTCCAACCAGCGAGCCGGACCGAATCCCTCGGTGCGAAACTCGTCGGCCGTGATGATCCTCTCGACGGTCAACAGGGACGGGTCGGGCGATTGCGCCATCGCCCGCGGGGCCGAGGCGAGCAGCAACAGGCCAATCACGGCGGTGCGAGCGTAGGGCATGGCGCGTCTCTCGTTCGATCCCAGGTACTCGGTGTCTCTACATTGGCGGCGCCGGCTCGCCGGGAATCCGACTATTCCGCACGAGCCGTGAGCAGATAAATGGCGAATGAGGCCAGCCAGTGCTCGCCCGCGTAGTCGCCGCTGGCGACGTGCTCCAGCCCTGCCTCGGCGTGACAGTCGGCCGATTTCGACAGGGCGAGTCGGACCGGGTCGCCTTCGGGCAGTGATGCGGCAATCCCTCTCATGCACCAGGCCCGGCTGAGGTTCAGGCCGTCAAGGTGGACGAGTTGCGGGTCGGTGCGGTCCGTCACCGTCGCGGGCGCGAACAGCGATTTCGGCTCGGCCCGCGACGCCCCCGGCAGGAAGCGGGCGAACCAGGCGCGAAACTCGGCCGGGGGCAGGACGCGACGCATCAGGTCGGCTTCGAGCAAGGACGGCGAGAAGAAATCGGCGCCCGAGGGCTCCCACTTGGCCGGTGCATCGTCGTCCGTGCCAAAGTAGGACTTTGCCCGTGATTCGACAAGTTCCTTCAGCCGGGAATTCCCGACCGTTTTCGCATAGTCGTGGGCGAAAAGCAGGCCGAACGCGGTGTTCGGATGGACCCCCGTGCGAACCGGGTACGTCTGCTTCGGGAAGAATTCGAGATATCGGGCCGCGACGACCTCCTCGACGGGACGGAGGTTGTCCCTCCACTTGCGGGCGTCCGGATCGTCCCAATTGTGGAGTTCCTCGGCGAGCTTGAGCAACCAGGCCCAACCGTAGGGACGCTCGAACGGCCTGCTCTCCTTGCGCCGGAAGTATTCGGCCTCGGCGTTGAGATTCTCGGCCGTGAAATGGCCGCCGAGGGTCTCACGGATCTCGCGGGCCTCGGGCAGGTCGGGGAAGCGGCGAACGAGACGGACGAGCATCCAGTGTCCATGCACCGACGAATGCCAGTCGTAGGAACCGAAGAACGCCGGATGGAGCACCTTGGGACTCTTCACGTCGTCCGATCCCGACATGACATGTTCGAGCTTGTTGGGGAACTCCTTGCCAAGCCCCTTGAGTGCCAGTCGCGCGAAGCCCGACGCTCGTTCGCGGGTCAATCCCTGTGGCGAATCCGTCGCGCGGGCTTGAGAGTCCATGAATTGGAAGCCGGGTGAAAGGATCGTGGCGGTAAGGGCCGCGATCCATGACTTTAAACCTGATCGCCGCACGGATGATTCTCCTTGCGAGGGCCTGGGAGCGACACCCGAGGTTATCATCGAACCGGCGGCGTTCCTATGAATTCAAAGGCGTTGCTTGAAAATTATCGTGAGAGGGTCGTCTCCCTGAGGCGGACCATCGCCATGCCGGCATGCGATGTTCGTCTCGTGATCACCCTACAATTCAAGTCTTTGTGGGTATTGAAGATCTCCGGTCGCCCCCTCGTCAACGCCTCGTTCAGGGCATCCGGGCAGAATTGGCCAGCCAGGAGATGGCCCGCGACCCGCCGAATGCACTTTACGACAGGTCGTTCACATCTTCAGGCTGGGCCTTACCAAGGTCTCGATTGCGAGGTCGACGGCCCATGTCGTCAAGATGTTCTCACGATCGAATGGTGCAGTGATCGGCCGTCGGTCTCGTCCGGGGCGAGCGGCAACGAGCGGGCTGGCTTCAGGTCGCCGTCCGGACAGAATTTCTCGCGAGGAGGAGCCGTCGTCGTATTTGCGGAGCGGCCTAACCGGGCCGTCGGGGATCGTCCGATCGGGACGGTCAAGCGATGGATCGGGCCAGATCGCGACGAATGTCCTCCGCCCCAGGCCCGTGGGAAGCTCCGACGATCCCCGGATGCCGTCCGGCTGCGACGGCCCTTGCGGCGAGGCTGCGCGGAATCGAGGGAAGCGGATTGCCGCGAGAATCCTTCGGATCATGATGTTCCTCATGGTGCGCTCCGAACGGTCGAGGTGTGTGTCTTGCGATGAAGCGTCGGACGCGGCGATCCGGACTCTGCCGATCAGAGTTCCGGCGTGGGTGCGAGGACGAGGCTCGCCCGCTACGGGGCGAATTTTCTTTGGACGTCTTCCGATGAGCGACGCCGAGCCCGGGGGAACTGGGCACGGCCGCCCTTCGGATCAGGGCCGCCGAGAATCGCGGGTGCATCCCGGCGGATCGTCACGGCGTCGGTTCCGAAACGGCCGGCTCGACGGATGCTTCGACACCGCGACCGGCGGCGTTCGCCCGACCCAGGAGCTCTTCTCGCAGGATCGTAACCTCTTGCGGGGCCTGGATCGCGAGTCGCACATTCTGGCCCGTGATCGAGGTGACGGTGATACGGATACCACCGGCGACCACGATCGACTCACGGAGCTTCCTGCTAAGTACCAGCATGGCAACCTCATGGGGTGTTCTGGCCTGATGTCGCTTGCAGCCGTATGCCCTCGCCTGTCAAGGAATAATCTCGTAGTACGCATGAATGCGCGCGCCAGATTGTCACGATCGTCCCGAATGGGACGCGGTACTCGAATCTGGTCGCCGCCGGTTTGGATGGCTGGGAACGTGTCGGGCTGCGCCGGCTCGACTCCAGCCATCCAGATTGGGAGCATTCGACCAGACGGACACACGCACGCCTCGCGAATACGCTGTCTCGATCGAACGGACGAGGGGCGCGTCGAGACTCGCTGGCGTGGGCAGGGACGCAAGGCGGCCTCGAAGGCCCGCCGGCAGATCGCCCAGAATCGCTTCGCAGGCCGTAACATCAAGCGTCATCGAGCCGGGAAAACGATCCACAATCCCGTCCAGACGATCCGCGAGCGTCCGTAATGCCGCATCAACTTGCGCATCGAATTCGGGACGATGGCTCGACGGGTTGGTCGTGCCGTCCGGATCCGGTGCGAAAAGGGTCTCGTCGACCGCCCGATAACAGGAGGTTTGGCGAGTTTGACGCGCTCGCGAGGCGTCGTCACATCGGGATGGCTCGTCCTCGATCCGCCCGACAGGGCAAGAGAAAATCGCGTCCGGGGTTGTGCTCCTGCGCGCGCTTTCCCTTTCCGAGGAGGATTGAAGGATGATCGCGTGTGGGTGCGAGGAGTCCGACCGGTGGTCGGCAAGCCTCGGCCCGGGAATCGGCATCGGCTGAGGGATTGAAGGGGAGGGTAGTGTGCAGTTTCGACTGGTCTCACTTTATGGAGGGTCGGACATCGTCGTGGACGACGGGGCGTTGATCGTCGGCCGAGATCCGCGCTGCGACGCGCGGATCGAGTCGATGAAGGTCTCGCGCCGGCATTGCAGCCTGTCGCCGGAGGCTTGCGGGATCGTGATCCGCGACCTGGGGAGCACAAATGGGGTCCGCATCAACGGTGAGGCGGTCTGCTCGGGTCGTCTCCGGCCCGGCGATGAGCTGATGATCGCCGACGCGGCGTATGTCCTGAGATAGGTCGCCGCTCTGGATCGGGGAGCAGGGAGACCGTCTAGGCAGGCCCAATGGGAGGCCCTTACAATCGGTTCTCCGGCGGCTCGTCAAACTCGATTCGAGGTCACGACCATGGGTGAGGGCGAAGACATCGAGGCGATGCGCGACTCCCTTCGGAGGGGCGATCCTCGGGACCTGGCGGCCGTGTTCACGTCCTACCGCGACCGACTCCGAAGGATGGTCGAGTTCCGCCTCGACGCTCGGCTGAAGGGGCGCGTGTCGACGTCGGACATCCTGCAGGAGGTTTACATCGACACCCTCAAGCGCCTGCCTCACTACCAGGCCGACCCGGACGTGCCGTTCTTCATCTGGCTCCGCTCGGTCACGATCCAGCGGCTCATCGACGTCCATCGCCAGCACCTGGGCGCCAGGGCGAGAGACGCCGCGAGGGAGCGGCGGCTGGCACACGGCGGGATCGACGCCAGCTCGGAGAAGATGGCCGAATTGATGGGTGACCTCACCTCGCCGAGCGGGGCGGCTCGCCGGGTCGAGACCATCGCGCTGGTACGCGAAGCCCTCGATCGGCTGGAGCCGACCGATCGCGAGGTGCTCGCGCTCCGCCATTTCGAGGAACTGAGCAATCGCGAGGTCGCCGCGGCGCTCGGGATTCAGACAGCGGCCGCCAGCAAGCGATACGTCCGCGCCATCGAGCGACTCAAGGAATCCCTGGAACGACAGCCGGGGTTCGGGGAGGAGACGGGATGAGCGAGGCACGATCCCTGGACGACACGACCGACAACCGTGCTGGCGTCGATATCGACCCGAGCGACCCGTTCGATCGCCTGGCCGAGGAGTTTGCCGATCGTTGCCGCCGCGGCGACGCCCCCTCGATCGCCGAGTACGAGACCCGATACCCCGAGCATGCGGAGAGGATTCGCAAGCTGCTGCCGACGGTCGCGATGATGGAGCAGTTGAAGCGTGGCACGCAGAGCACCCAGGAGTTCCACGCCATCCGGCCAATGCCCGAGCGCCTGGGCGAGTTTCGCGTCCTCCGCGAGTTGGGGCGGGGTGGCATGGGGGTGGTGTACGAGGCCGTCCAGGAGTCGCTCGGCCGGCACGTTGCCCTCAAGGTCGTCCCTTACGTTCATCTCGACGCCCGGAAGCTCCAGCGATTCCAGCGCGAGGCGGAGGCCGTCGCCCAGTTGCACCACACCAACATCGTGCCCATCTTCGCCGTGGGCGAGCACGAAGGCCTACCGTATTACGCCATGCAGTACATCCGCGGCAACGGCCTCGATGTGCTGCTGGGCCGATGGCGAGAGGGGAAATCGGCGCGCCGGGACGATCGGGCGAGGGTCATCGCGAGGATCGGGAAGCAGGCCGCCGAGGCTCTCCAGTACGCCCACGATCAGGGCGTCCTTCACCGGGACATCAAACCCGCGAATCTGCTCATGGACGAGCAGCAGACCGTTTGGATCACGGATTTCGGGCTGGCGAAGCTCGCCGGTTTGGAAGACCTGACCGCGTCGGGCGACGTCATCGGCACGTTGCGCTATCTCGCACCAGAGGCCCTGCGTGGCGAGACCGGTCCGCGCAGCGATGTCTACAGCCTGGGCCTCACCCTGTACGAGTTGCTCACGCTCAGTGCCCCTTTCGGCGATCTGACGCCGAGCGAGCTGTTACGGCAGGTTGGTGAGGGGCAGCTCCCCCGCCCACGACGACTCGATCCCACCATCCCCGGCGACCTGGAGACGATCGTCCTGAAGGCGACCGCCCGGGAGCCCGATCATCGCTACGCGACGGCCGGTGCCCTGGCGGACGACCTACGATGCTTCCTCGAAGATCGCCCGATCCAGGCCCGGAGAGCGACGGCCGTCGAGCGAGCCTGGCGCTGGAGCCGCCGCAATCGCCTGACCGCCGCCCTGTTCGCGACGGCCGCCGCATCGGTGATGTTCGCCGCGGTCGTCGGCTGGGTCGGTTACGCTAGCACCAAGACGGCCCTCAGCGGCGAGTCGATCCGGCGACACGAGGCCGAGGCCGCGACGAAGAGGGCCGATGAAAACGTTGCGCTCTCGCTCGAAGTCTTCGCAGAGCTGTTCAACAAGCTCTCCCCCAGAGGAGATCCGTTCCCTCCTCCGACCGGCCGCGCACAACCCCCACGCGACCCGGCGTCGGGGCGCCGTCCAGGTCCACTGCCGGATGGTTCGACCGGCCGGCGGCCACTACCCGCACTGAGCCAGGGGGTGAGGAACCCCTTCGCGAAGTCGTCCGCTCCGCAGGGGGAGCCCGACGGGCCGCCTCGACGTGGAGGCTCCCAGGATAACGCCGTGTTGCTCCAGAGCATCCTGACATTTTACGATCGCTTCGCGCGGCGCAACGAAGCCGAACCGAGGCTCCAGGGCGAGGCGGCCTGGGCCTATTTCAAGGTCGGTCTACTCTACGAACATCTCGGCCGCGCCCGGGACGCGGAGGAGGCGATCTCGCACGCCAGCGGCATGCTTGAAGATCTGATCAAACGCTTTCCGAGCGTCGCCGGCTACCGATCCAAGCTCGTCGAGATCATCATCATGGTCGAGCCATGGTCGGCCGACCCCGCCGCGCTCCAACGATTGGAGGACCGCCTCCTGCGGGCGCGGGCGATCATCGACGGCCTCGTCGCGGAGTCCCCCGAGAACCCGGCGTACATCGAGGCGCAGATCCACGTTTACGCGAAGCTCGGCGTGGTCTTTCAACGGAGGAATCGGCCGGACGAGGCCGAGGCGTCCTATCGCCGGGCGATCGCCATCACGGGGGCGCGCCTCGAACGTTCGCCCGCGGACGATCGTGCCCGGACCGATCGGGCGGACATTCGCGAGGACCTCGCCGCGCTCCAGCTCGATCACGGCCGACGCGACGAGGCGAAGCAGCTCCTCGAAGAGGCTGAGGGCGACTTGACATCCCTTGGGAAGGATATGTCCAGCGATCTCTCCATCGCCGACCGCTACTTGCTTCTGGCCGAGGACTTCCGACGACTTGGCAAGGACGAACACGCCGTCGAGTTGAGCCGCCGCGCCGAGGAGATTCGAGCGATGCCGCGGCCGCAAGTGCGCGGGCTCGGATCGCCGCGTTGATCGCATGGAGGCGATCATTCTCGCTGGCGGCGGGACAATTCTTTTCGCCCCAGGTGTCTCCGAGCGAGGTCGCTGCACGTTATTCGGTGAGATCACTCATCTGACAGGTCGCATCCTCGACACCAAGGGCAACCCGATCAAGGACGCGACCATCGAGATCTGGCGGTGCGACGCCAACCAAGTCTACATCCACACCGGCGACTGCAACCAGCAGAAGGGCCAGCAGGACAAGAACTTCCAGGGCGTCGGATGGTTCACGACGGGGGCCACCGGCGAGTACCACTTCCGCAGGATCAAGCCGGTCCCCTATCCCGGCCGACCCGCGCCTCACATCCACTTCAAGTATGCAAAACGGCCATGCGGCGGGGGCGCCGCCCCATCGAAGTCGGCCGACGTCGACGATCTGGTTTCGCGAATGATGGCGTTCGACCAAGACCAGAGCGGGACGTTGACCAGGGCCGAAATCACCGACGAGCGGCTGCACCGCCTGTTCGACCGGGCCGACGCCAACAAGGACGGCCCGATCACGAAGGCCGAGCTGACCGCGTTGGCAGAGAAAGCGCACGTCGAGGATCGCGGTGGGCCCAGAGGCGGCCCCGGAGGTCCAAGAGGAACCGGCGGCCCTCGACCGGGTGAGTCCACGCGCCGATGTTCCGGCAGCGACTGGGCCTCTCCGACGATCCACCGAAGGAGCTTGATGTCCTCCAGAAGGAGGTCGATTCCAGGCTCGCGAAGATCCTCGGTGACCCTCAGAGGGCGCAGTTGAAGCATAAGCGCGAACGAGGCCCCGGCGGGATCGCGCGTCCCCGCGACGGGCCTCCGCGTAGCCGGACGGGCGCGGACGGAGAAGGTCCTCCTCCTCCCGATCGGCTGAATTGAACGCTGCACCACGACGGTAAGCCAGGTCGCGGCCGACGGGCGGGAACGGTCCCCTGAGGGCACCATTCCCGCCCATCGGCCGTCATGACCGGCGAGTCTGGATCGGCTCCTCCCTCGCGCTGCCGGCTGGACGATCGACAGGCGGCATGGCGAGTCATGGAGGATTCGCCGACCGCTCGGAGGCATTTTCCGAAATATTTGCGCGCGCTTGTTGCCTGATTGCTTGATTGCTTTATGGCACTTGTCCCCGAGCTTTCACTGACTGCGGCTTGTCGTTGCGTGAGCGGTTCCGCCGGCCGCTTCCCGGTCTGAACCGGTCCGGGAATTCCGTGAGTCATCATCCGATCGAGTGACCTCTGCGTTCGCCGCACGCGGCCAGGTTTGGCGTCGATCCGCGCCGGTCGTGTCCCTTCGAGGAACCGCCGGCCCGAATTTGCTGGAGCGGCGACACGCTGGCAACCCATCGTCGGTCGTTCCCGTCCCGTCCGATCTCGTCCCACACCGCGAATCCACACCAGGACGTTCACCATGAGTCGACCAAGCCGACGCGCCCTCCGTCCGCACCTCGATCGCCTCGATAATCGGTGCCTCCTCTCGGGGTTGACACCCCAACTTGTCAAACATGCCTATAATTTGGATTCAATCAAATTCACCGCGAACGGTCAGACCATCCAGGGGAACGGGAGCGGCCAGACGATCGCGGTGGTCGTGGCATACCACGACCCGAACCTCGCCTCGGACCTGATGACGTTCGACCGAGCTTACGGGCTCTCCGACCCGACATTGACCCAGGTGAACCAGGCTGGCGCGGCGACGAACGATGGCTGGGCTGGCGAGGAGGCCCTGGACGTGGAGTGGGCGCATGCGATCGCGCCCGGGGCCAATATCGTCGTTGTCGAGGCGCGAACCGACAGCTTCAATGACATGATGACGGCGGTCAACACCGCGAAGAATCTGCCCGGCGTCTCGGTCGTCTCGATGAGCTGGGGCATGAGCGAGTTTCGCGCCGAGACGTCCTACGACAGCATCTTCACGACCCCGGCCGGGCACACGGGCATCACGTTCGTGGCTGCGAGCGGCGACTCCGGCTCCGCAGCCGGTGCCGAGTGGCCGTCGTCGTCGCCGAACGTCCTTTCGGTCGGGGGAACGTCGCTGTTCGTCGGGGCCGGAAGCACCTACGCGGGCGAGTCGGCCTGGTCGGGCAGCGGCGGAGGAGTCAGCCTCTACGAGGCGGAGCCCGCGTACCAGCGAGGCGTGCAGACGAGCGGACGCCGGACCAGTCCGGACGTGGCCTTCGACGCGAACCCGTCCACGGGCGTCTCGGTGTATGTGACCAGCCCCTCGACCGGTCGGGGCTCTTGGCAGGTCTACGGCGGCACCAGCCTGGGTGCCCCGGCCTGGGCGGGGATCATGGCGATCGTCAATCAGGGCCGCGCGACCGCGGGCCTGGGGACGCTGAATGGGGCCACCCAGACCCTGCCGGCGCTCTACGCCCTGCCGTCGAGCGACTTCCACAAGACCGGCAGCCTCACGACGACCGGACTCGGGACGCCCAACGGGGCCTCCCTCGTCAACGACCTTGCGTTCGGCGTGGGTGGCTCGGGTGTCACGGTTGCATCCACCACGAGCAGCACTGCCTCGACGACCACCACGACCGGCAACCAGGCCGTTACCACGGTCCACAGAAAACGCCACAAGCGGAAGCTCGCGCACGTCGCAAGTGCGGCTGTCGATGCAACCTCGGCCCACAATCGATCGAATCCGGCTCAGGCCCTCCTTGCGATCGACCGGGCACTCGCGGATTTGACTCGGGTCTCCTGATCGTCGGTGAACTCGGTTGTCCGTTACTTCCAATCGGCTACTATGAAAAGGGGCTCAAGTGGATCGCCGGGTCGACGATAACTCGCACATTTGCTGGTCTCTGGACGCCGCGAAGCGGCATGACGACTAAGATTATTTAGCTCGTTCCCAAGTTCGGGCATCCGGTCGAAAGCGTGAGTGTCATGGATCCCGCGGGACGACTTCCGATTTTCCCCACTCAACCTCGACCCGTTCGCCTGCCTTCCCAGCCCACAGGGCAGCTCGACGAATTGCTGCCGGACGTCGGATTCACATTGCACCCCTTTGCATGACGCATGTTAGCCGCCTGAATCGGCATCCGAGGGCATGAGGTTGGAGGCAACCTTTCTGGGCATGGACAGCGATAGGCTCACAGGCCCACCACGTTCCGGTCCGACGGTCGCCCCAGCCAGTTAAATGCATGCGAGCGTACATGCAATTAATATTGAGCTTTCACGAGAATCCCGCGAACCCTTGACGGGCCGGTATCGTTATATGGGATGAGCAAGAAACTTCCGAAACCCTACGTTGACAGGAAATCACTTGCCCGGACGCACGAGAAGGACAAACCACTCGGGCGTGCCTCGGATTCGGCATCCAAGAGAAGGGGCCCAACCATGGCCGAACGCAAGAAGCTACCCGTCCTTCCCTTGAGGGGGACGGTTCTCTTTCCACAGATCACTGTGCCGATCGCCGTCGGGCGACCCGGTACGCTGCGCGCCATTGAGGCCGCGACCAAGGCCGGTAGCCTGGTCTTCGCCGTCAGTCAGAAGGAGAATGACGACGAGCCGACCCCCGGCGGACTGTACACGGTAGGCGTCGTGGCACGCATCGGGCAGATCCAGCGCGGCCTCGGCGGCGTGCAGCTCCTGATCCAGGGCGAAACCCGCGCCCAGGCGCTTCATTTTGACCAGTCCGAGGGCTATTTGACGGCCGACGTCGTGCCGATGGCCGAGATGGGGCCGATCGACGAGCACGACGCTGCCTTCTCGGCGCTCTATCGCGAGACCCGCGAACGCGCCAGGGAACTCGGTGAGGGGCGCGGGATGCCGGAGGAGGTCCTCCAGAACGTCCTCGACGCCGTGACCGACCCCGCGCGCTTTGCCGACCTCGTCGCGGGGCATCTGGAACTGCCGATCGCCGAGAGCCAGGCACTCCTGGAGACCTTGGCGGTCGAGGAACGGCTCCGCCGCGTGCTCATCCACGTCCAGCGACAGCTCGGGGTGCTCAAGGCGCAAACCGAGATCAAGACGCAGGTCCAGGAGGAGCTGGGCGAGCGCCAGCGCGAGATGTATCTCCGCGAGCAGCTCAAGGCGATCCAGAAGGAGTTGGGCGAGGACGATTCGTCGCGCGAACTGACCGAGCTGCGCGAGAATCTCCACAAGCTCGAACTCCCGAAGGACGCCCGCGCTGAGGTCGAGCGCGAGCTTGGACGGCTGGAGCGCTCGGGGCGAGAGTCAGTCGAGGCCCAGGTGATCCGGACCTATCTCGAATGGGTCGCGGAACTCCCATGGGGCACGCGATCGGACGACGACCTCGACCTCAAGAAGGCGATCGGGGTCCTCGACGAGGACCATTTTGGCCTGCAGGACGTGAAGGACCGCGTGCTCGAATTCCTCGCGGTGCGGCAGCTCCGCGCCCGCGAGCTAGAGCAGCAGGTCCAGGAGAACGGAGGGGTTCCGGCCGAGACGCTGAAGGCGCCGAAGGAGACGGTTGCCCCGTCCATCGCCAGCGGCGATGACGGCGACCGCCCGATCACCGACGTCAAGGAGGCGAAGGCCCGCGCGATGGCGAAGGGTCCGATCCTCCTGTTCGTCGGGCCGCCGGGCGTCGGCAAGACCTCGATCGCCAAGAGTATCGCCCGCGCCCTGGGGAGGAAATACGTCCGGGCCGCGCTCGGTGGGGTGCGTGATGAGGCGGATATCCGCGGCCACCGAAGGACTTACGTCGGCGCCATGCCCGGCCGGATCGTCCAGGGGCTGAAGCAGGCCGGCACCAAGAACCCGGTCTTCCTCCTCGACGAGGTGGACAAGCTCGGCGTCTCGTTTCAGGGAGATCCTGCGAGCGCCCTGCTCGAAGTCCTCGACCCGGCCCAGAACGACTCGTTCACGGACCACTACCTGAACGTGCCGTTCGACCTGAGCGAGGTCCTGTTCATCGCCACGGCGAACTTCATCCAAAACATACCCGGCCCGCTGCTCGACCGGATGGAGGTGGTCGACTTCTCGGGTTACACCGAACGCGAGAAGGCCGAGATCGCCAAGAAGTACCTGATCCCCCGGCAGGTCGAGGAATCGGGCCTGAAGGACCGTGGGATCGTTTTCTCAGACGATGCGGTGATGTCCATCGTGAGCCGTTACACGCGGGAGAGCGGCGTCCGGCAGCTCGAACGACAGGTCGGGGCGGTGACGCGGAAGCTCGCGCGGAAACTCGCCGCGGACGAGGACGTCCCCGGGACCATCACACCCGAAGCCGTGCGCGACCTCCTGGGGCGCCCCAGGGTCCATCCCGAGCGAATCGGCGAGGCCGACGAAGTCGGCGTGGCCACCGGGATGTACTACACCCCGGCGGGCGGCGACATCATGTTCGTCGAGGCCGCGATCCGTAGGCTCCCCGGCGGGTCTTCGCAACCCGACGGGTCGAGAGTCGGGGACGGTGCCGGCCTGGCGAACGTGGGCCTGATCCTCACGGGTCAGCTCGGCGATGTCATGAAGGAATCCGCCCGTGCCGCACTAACGTATGTCACGGCGCATGCGAACGAGCTGGCCATCCCCGGCGATCGGCTCGGCTCGGTCGAGGTGCACATCCACGTCCCGGCGGGGGCTATCCCAAAGGACGGCCCGAGCGCGGGTGTCGCGATGGCCACCGCGATGGCGTCGGCGATGTCGGGTCGCCGGGTCCTGCGTGATGTCGCCATGACCGGCGAGATCACGCTCCGCGGTCGCGTCTTGCCGATCGGAGGCGTGAAGGAGAAGGTCCTGGGGGCGCATCGGGCCGGTATCACCCGCGTTATCCTGCCGAGGGATAACGAGGCCGACCTCGATGACATCCCCGACGAGATCCGCTCGCAGCTGGAGTTCCACTGCGTCTCCACGCTCGACGAAGCCTTCGCCCTGGCCCTGGCCGGGGCGAGGGCGACCCCATCCGAGCCGGACAACGGCCGGGACGGGGCCAAATGGAAGAACGGCGCTCTGGCGGCTTGCGGAGTGGGGTGTGAGCTGATCCCGAGTTCCTGAGTCCGTAGCGTTCCGAGATCGAAATGACACGCCCGTTGCTCGCCCCGTGTCGCGCAACGGGCGTGCCGATTGCGCATGCCGGTGATTCAAGCGGCAGCTGGGCGATGGATCGGATCGCAGTAGGGAAGGCCCTTCGGACCTCCCCCGGCAGATCCGTGCGAGCGGGATCACCAAACACCGCTCGTACCTCGGGTGCTTCACGTGGAAGCGCACGTTCCAATACGGTAGCAAGACCTGGACCTTGGGAATCCAACGATCGACGGGCCGTCCAGACCGCTCCCTCGTCATTCGGTGTAGCTGACTCCGACGCCGAAGCGTCGTCAGCCAGGTGCGCATCGTCGCCGTGACTCGACCCAGGAGGCTCAGCACGGCTTCGGCTCCAGTACGCCGACGCCCTGCGAAAACGATGTCAATTGCGGCGCGGTCGGTTCGCGGATATGCGAAGCCAGCCTGGCGACATAGCGACCCAGCGCCGGATCGGCGAGCATCGCATGGATGGTTCTGTGAGACCTGGACGACTACCCGAGGCCCAGGATTCGGCGGGAGTTACGTCGATTTTCCGAACTACACCCGACAGGACTTGAACCTGTAACCCTCAGTTCCGAAGACCGGCGATGTTGCTTCGACTGATATCATTATGGTTTCGCAACCCATTGCAGGAAAACAAGTTACGACGATTGCAGTTATCGACTAATCGGACATAATAGCATGAAAACGGGGCCTAAACAAGGGGTAGAACGACACGTAGAACGACGCAGCATCGACTCTCGCCGATGGGTCCGCAAGCCCCGAAAACACCGCCGGCCCGCCTCCCCTTGCGAGAGAGACGGGCCGGTCAAGGCGTCGTGGGTCGGGCGTGTCGGTGTTCGGGACCCCGCCGCCACTGGGGACGGTCGAGTTAATGCCCCGATGCCCTGAAGTATGCGAGGCACTCGGCTCGGCCGAAGCCGAACCTTATCACATCGCGGTCGATTCATAGTTACTCAGCCGACTGGGTACGGCTACCGCGATGGCTAGTGCCACACACATATACGCGGGTCGTCGCCGATTATTTCAAAGAATATTCCGCGAATCCGGAAACACCGCCGGCCGGCCCTTCCCCCGAGGAAGAACCGGCCGACGCTGCCCGTTCGCCGCAAACCACACTGACGCTGCTCTCACGTGCCCTTGCCGCCCTTGAGCTTGGTCGGGGCCTTGGGCGTGGTCGTGGTCTTCTTGGTGGCCGGCTTCGCGGCCTTGGGCTTGGTGGGTTTCGTTGCCATCGGACCAATCTCCCCGATCAAAGAAATGGGACGGACACCAGGACGCACTATCGATCAACCGCCGACGGTGGCGGGTTCGGCCTTCGCTTCTTCGACGACCAGCTCGGCCTCCACTTCGGCAACCGGCTCGGTTGGGTCGATCACGACCGGCTCGGCCGCCTGCTTGAACGGCTTGATTGCGACGAGTTCGCTCGCCAGCACGACGAGCCGGGAGTTGCAGGCAAACTGCGGCCGGGCCTCCTCGGTGCCGAGGGGGTCCACCGCGAGCAGGTGAAGGTTGCAGCCGACCTCGTGATCGGAGACCTGCTCCACCCGGAAAAAGAGGGCGACCACGTCGCCGATGGCGATCGGCTTGCCGTTGCTGTCGAGGGGCATGGCGTCGGCTCCGGTCCGGTGTCGGCTTACTTACGGGATGGCAGACAAGCTATCATGAGTGTTGGGACAGTTACAACAGTTTCGACAGAAATTTGTGAACAAACCGTCGGAGCGTCGGAAAATCACCGCAAGATTGCCCGCAGGCATGGCCCCACAACGGCTTGCGTCTCGCGGGATCGAAGGTCCGGGCGGCGAAATCGGGGAACAAAACACATAAGGGGTATCCGGGGCTCGCTACGACGCGGGTCCCACCGCCCCAGCAGAGTCGCTGACATGGCCACGTTCGCCGATCGCACACTTTCCGGAGCCGCCGTCCATGCAACGCTGACACCGCGCCGATCCAAGATCCATTTCGATAAGACGGCCATGCGGCTGACAAGGGCTCGAACCTTCGCGGCCTATCAGCTCATGGGGCTCTCGATCGCCCAGACCAGCGCCATTCTGAACTGGTCGGAATCGACCATCAGCGCCGACCTGGCCTGGCTCGCCGCACAGCGCGCCGCCGGCAAGGACAACCTGCCCACCGATCCGATCGACCCCGAAACACTCGACTGAACCGACCGCAGTCCTATCAAGTTCCCTTGGTGTTCCCATCCGTAGGTTGGCTAAGCCTTGGGGTTCTGGCTTGATAGGGTGCTGTTAGTCAAATTGGCCACCCCTCGGCCTTGTTGACACTCGTCAAGCACAACGCAAGTCAACCGCCCGCGGCCTCGCGTCACCCGATCGCGGTGCGCGCCGTGGGCAGCTCCGACGCACCGCCTGCCGGGCCGGGGTCACGTGATCCCGGTAGTTCGACACAGCGCAGGGCCGGCACGTCTCACCAGCGATTCGCTTGATGAGGCTTTGCCCGGCCCGGCTCGCGGCACCAACTCACATAACCGACGAACTGAAAGCCTTGCTCGAATCGCGGAAGGGTTACGTGATGACCCCTGAAGAGTGCGAGGAGCAGGCAATCAGCTTTGCTTATGGGAACCTCCGCCTTCACGATCCGCTCGTGACCCGTGAAGGGATCGCACTTCACGCTCACTGCTTCAACAAAGGTCTTCGTCCCACCATCGAATTGGCGACGAAGTATCTCGATGCACAGAACGCGGCCTGACGCGGGAGGTCCGACGATGATGCCTCCCGGGCTGCGACACGAGTTCGACGAGACCACCGAGGCCGATCTGGCCGCGATGGTCGCCAAGGCCAACGACCCGGCCTACATGGCGGGGGTCGATGCGATGCTCGACCGAATCCGGAGCAAGCCCCGCATCCCCACGGTCGCCCCCGAGCGCCCTTCCCTCCTCTCCCGGGGGACCGGGGGCCTTCGCGCCCTCGCCCGTGCCTTCGGCTCGCTGCTCCTCGATCCCATGGTCCATGTGAGCTGGATCGTCCTCGCCATCGCGGTCTACACGCACCTCTGAGGCGATCACGTGGCCGCGATCCTCCTGAAGCTCTTCGGCATCGTCGTCCCGCTCATGCCGCTGGTCCGCTGGCCGGTGGCGGCGCGGCTCATGCCGAAGCTCCAGGAGATGGGCAAGGATCTGTACGAGACCGCCTGGATGCTGGGATTCACCACCGGCGCGAACCTCGGCATCACCGTCGGTATCGCGATCGGCGCGGTGTCGGCAACGGCAGTGATCGCCATCTGTTACTGGTCGTTCTTCAAGCCCGTGAGATGAGCCCATGAAGCGCCTCAAGTCCGCACTGGCCGCGCTCGCCACTCTTGCCGCCTTGGCCCTCGTGCCCCTGCTCGGCACCGTCGCGCATGCCGAGTCCGCGTCGCCCAATGCGGCCGCCAGCGTGCGCATCCCGGAGCCGTGGAAGACCGCGACGCGCATGAGGGTCGCGAGCCCCGACGACAACCTCCAGGTGCTCGGCAGCGGCACGGTGGTCTACTCGACGGCCGAGCGATCGGTCGTGCTGACCTGCGCGCACCTGTTCGAGGGCAAGTATCGCACGGGCACGCTCACGGTCGACCTGTTCCATCCCGACATGGAGTGGAAGCTCAACACCGCCGGCAAGCTCCGATTCAAGGAGACGCACCCGGGCCGCTTGCTCGACATCAACGTCGTGGCCGACGTCGCCCTGGTCGAGATCCGCCCCGGGAGGACGCTCGACGCCAGCCCGGTCATCCCCGCCGACGCGAGCCTCAAGCCCGGCCAGTCGCTCACCTCCGTCGGCTGCGGCGGGGGCAAGGACGCGACCGTGTGGACGACCAGCGTCACGCAGCTCGGCGTGGCCGGCCCCGATCGTGCCGCCTTCACCGAATGCACCGGGACCCCGAAGCAGGGCCGGTCCGGCGGCGGGCTCTACACGCTCGACGGCGTGGTCGTCGGCGTCTGCGACTTCGCCCGGTCCGACAGCAATCGGGGCCTGTATGCGAGTCCGGAATCGATCCGCGCCATCCTCGCCAAGAACGCCCTGACCCAGACCTTCGACCAGATCACACAGTGTCCGCCCTCCGGCCCGTGCCCGCAGCGACGGCCCGGCACCGCGGCTAGTCCGGAGCCGCACTTCCACGGCCGACCCAGTCCCCCGCCCGAGCTGGTCGAGAACACCCCCGACAAGCCGCCGACGAATCCGCCCCCGCCTCCGGCCACCGCGAGTCTCTCGCTGTCCGACCTGATCGAAAAGGCCGACGCGGCACTCCCCGAAGGCTCGCACTACCTCGCCCTGTTGGGCGGGGCCGCGGCGTTGCTGCTCCCGAAGAGGCAGCCCGCGACGGCGGTGAAGCTCGCCGCGTGATCGACCGCCGCATGGAGGTGCTAGCCCTCTTACCGTGAGGTCGTGCCCGTGTCCTGGAAACTCATCTCGGTGCTCTTCCTGATCGCCTGCCTGGTCGCGCGGCTCTACCGCACGCGCCTCTCGCCGTGGATCGCCGCCCGGTTCCCGAAGGCCGACGCGATCGTCGCCAGGGGAGTCGCGGCCGTCGAGGACCTCGCCACCCACGAGCTGGCCCAGGTGCTGGCCGATCGCCTCAAGGCCGACGGGATCTCGGCCCAGCGCGCGGCGGATGCGGCCGCCCTGGTCGCCAAGTTGCAGACCGCCCTGGACCCGGGGCCTGCCGTCCCAAAAGCGTGAGCCCCAAGTGGGGGGCCGGTCGCTGGCGTGTGATCTCCGATCCAAAACCATAGGTGAACTTCGATATGCGTTATGCTTTCGGCCCCGGTCACGATGGTCGCGTCATCGCGGGCGTGGCCCAGATCACGCTCGACTCGTTCAGCCGCGACGGCATGACCGAGAACGTCCACATCACCGTGCCCCCGCACGACCCAGCCTCCAGCGAGAAGCTGACCAAGGTCTTCGCGGTCTATGCCCCGGCCGCCCCGAGGGCCGACGAGGACGCTCAGAGCTACCTGAACGCCGATGGCCGCTACGTCGGCGACGTCTCGATCGTGGACGCGGCCATGTCCACCGCCGTCACCATCGCGGTTGCCAACGTGCCGGCGGGTGCCTGGTACGTCCAGACCATCCTCCAGTACGAGCAGGCCTGATGAAGCGTGTCCCGCCCTCCTACACCGATCTCCGGATCGTGGTAGGCAAGATCAATGACGAATCCGTCGTCGCCACCGTCCGGGCGGAGCTGGCCCACGACCCGATCACGGGGCGATACCGTCCTGTCGGGCCGCTGGCCACTCTGCCGGCACCGCCGAGCCGTCACGCCCGACGAGCCGGCAAGGCGCAGGCTCGCGCCCTCGCCAACCACAAGGCCTCGGAGACGAGGCGAGAGGCGCGGAGGAAGGATCTCGTGCCCGAGGTCAACCGGCACCCCGATGCGACGTTCTTCTGTCGATAGCGATTCACCGGACACCCTCCGACCATGTACCGCAACACGCCCATGACCCTCGACGCGGCCCTCGATCTTGTGATTGAGCTGGGCCACGCCCTCTCCGCGAAGGACGCCGATGGGAAAGCGATCGCGGGGACGGCGAAGGTCGGCCTCCGGCCCAATGGCGACGGCTTCGACGCCTGCATCCCCATCGAGCTGCTCCATCGGCTCATCGCCAGACCTGACGTCGAGCGGGAGCGGCGAATCGCCAAGTGGGAGCGGCTCTTCAGCGACAACACCTGTATCCCCAGCGGCATCCTCGACCACGAGGGCGGCCGACCTGACGGGGTGTGAAGTTCTATTCCAGCCTCGCCTCCGGCCGAGTCGGACCCCTTGAAATGGCCGCGAAAAAGTCGAATTCAAACGCGAAATCAAAGCGGAAATCAAAGCGCGGCGGATCCCGTGCCAACGCGGGACGCAAGCCGAGTGAAGCCAAAGCCTTGCAAACCGAGATCGTCGCGACGGGAGTCGAGACTCCGGATGCGATCGCGAGGGCCGAACCGCTCCTGAAACGCCGCCTGATCCGCTGCCTGAAGAACCTGTTCAAGCTGGCCGACGGCGGGTTCGTCCGCGAGAAGATCACCCGCGAGCCCTCCGGCACGGTGACGGCCAAGGTCGTCCTGCGGAATCCCGACGGCACGCCGGTGCTCGACGTCAACGGCCGCCCGGTCGTCGCGGAGCAGCTCCTGTTCCCGGACCTCCCCCCCGATCAGCTCGTGATCGTCTCGCACACGGCCGAGACCGCCGCGCCCGACCGGGCCGCGAATCAATACCTGATCGACCGCATCCTCGGCAAGCCGCACACGGCCGAGCCCTCCAAGGCCGGCGACACGACGAACGCCCTGCCCTCGATCCTGGAAGCCGCCCTGGCTCGGGCCTACGGCGACGAGGCGGAACCCGAGCCGCGACCGGCCATCGAAGTCTGACCCCGGCATCGAGACGGAGCCTCGCGTCCATGCGACGAGCCCTCGTGGCAATCCTGGCCCTGGCGGTGTGGCTCATGACCCCCATGGAGCGCAACGCCGCGAAGTTCGAGTCCGCCGTCCGGGAGGCGGGCAATCCCCGCGACCAGGTCGAGCGGATGCTCCGCGCCGGGATCGTGCTCCAGCCCCGCCAGCTCGTGGCCAGCGCGATGGCCCGGCTCTGCGACGCGGACGGCGGCCCGACCGAGGTGGCCTACGGCGGCGCGCGGGGCGGCGGCAAGAGCCACTGGGCCATCGCCCAGCTCACCGACGACTGCCAGCGGTACCCGGGCCTCAAGTGCCTGCTGCTGCGCAAGGTCGGCAAGGCCAACCGCGAGAACTTCCAGGACCTCCGCACCAAGATCTTGCCCGGCCTCCGCACCAACTACAACAAGACCGAGGGCACGCTCACCTTCGCCAACGGCTCGGTCATCAAGACCGGCCACTTCCAGAACGACCGCGACATCGACGCCTACCTCGGCCTCGAATACGACGTGATCCTGATCGAGGAGGCCACCACGCTCACCAAGAGCAAGGTGGACGACGTCCTCTCCTGCCTGCGGACGAGCAAGCCGCTCTGGCGGCCGCGGGCCTACTTCACGACCAATCCCGGCAACGTCGGGCACGCCTGGTTCAAGGCCCGGTTCATCGAGCCCTGGCGGCGCGGGGGCGAGTCGGCCACGCGGTTCGTCCAGGCCACCGTCAACGACAACCGGTTCGTCAACCGCGAGTACCGCGGCCGGCTCGAAGGCCTCACCGGCTGGAAGCGCCGCGCGTGGCTCCTGGGCGACTGGGACATCGCCGCGGGCCAGTACTACACGACCTGGCGGCACGGCACCCACGTCCGACCGGACATCGGGTACGGCTTCGCCGAGCCCGACTGGCGGGTCTGGCTGTCGCTCGATTACGGGTTCGCGCACTACACGGCCGCGTACCTGTTCACCGTCGATGGCGACGGGACCGTTTACATCCTCGACGAGCATGCCCAGCGGGGCTGGCTGGTGGACGCCCACTGCGAGGCGATCACGGCCATGCTCGAGCGCAACCGGATCGCTCGTCATCGGGTCGAGACCATCCTCGCCGGCGGCGACGTCTTCAAGCGCGAGAGCGACGGGGAGCGGGTCGCTGACGATTACGAGCGGAACGGCTTCCGCCTGGAGCGGGCCAACATGAGTCGGGTCGACGGGGCGGCCGAGTTCCTCCGCCGCCTGGGCGACGTCGACCGCACCCCGCCGCTGCGGCCCAGCCTGTACATCTCCGACCACTGCTCCGGGCTGATCGATTGCATCCCCGGCCTGATGCACGACCCCCGCCGCGGCGAGGACGTGAAGAAGGTCGATTGCGACGACGACGGCTTCGGCGGCGACGACTATTACGACGGGGCCCGCTACGGCCTCATGCACGTGGCCCAGCCCGCGGGCAGCTGGGGCTCGAGCCCGATCGACGACGACTGGCGAGGCTGACACCTTGGGCCTACTCGGGAACCTCATGAGCGGACTTTCCGGCGCCTACACCGGCTTCCTGGAGGCCTACTTCGACGCCGACCCGGCGCGACCGGCCGGGGTCCAGGCCGAGGGCCAGCGGGACTACGGCGCCTGGGACTCGCGGCGCTCGCGGTACGCGATCCACTGGTCGATGTACAAGAACAACACGTATCGCGACATCAAGCGGTTCGCGAAGCCCTACAAGGCCCAGTACGGCCTCTACCGCCACACCCGCGGCGTCTACTCCCCGTCGAAGCGGATCGCGGATTTCTTCCGCACCCACATCTACGGCGGCTCGCTCGATCACGAGGCGGGCGACGGCAAGGAGATCCAGACGGCGATCCCGATCGAGGCGGCGGATGAGGCCCTGCACGCGTGCCTCGCCCGCCTCTGGTGGGATTCCAACTGGGAGGTCAAGAAGGGCGTGTTCACGCTCTGGGGGCCCGTGCTCGGGGACGTGGGGCTGACGGTGGTCGACGACCCGGGCTCGCGGTCGATGGCCCTGGACGTGGTCCACCCCGGCACGATCTCCTACCTCGAGCGCGACCACCGCGGCGACACGCGGGCCTACCAGCGCCGCGAATGGCGGTCGAACCTCTCGGGAAAGCCCGACGCCCGGACCGGCACGGCGAAGATCGGCAAGGCCGAGACGGAGTACGTCGAGGACGTCGAACTGACCGCCTCCGGGGTCAGGTACACGACCTATCGCGACGGCAAGCCCTTCGACTGGCGGATCGGCCCGGACGGCCGGATGCTGGGCGACGGCCCGGGTTCCTCGCCGACCTGGGAGCTGGCGTGCGACTTCGTGCCGTTCTACCTCGTCCAGCACATCGACGAGGGCGTCGGCTGGGGCTGCTCGGAATTCGAGGGCGGGCGTGCCAAGATCGACGAGCTGAATGACCTCGGCTCCAAGTTGCACGACCAGATCCGCAAGATGGTCCAGGGGGCGTGGCTCATCTCGGGCATGTCCGACCCCGCCGCCACGCCCGAGGCCCCGCGGACCCCCGCCACCACCAAGAAGCCGGCCCCCGGACGCGAGGAGATGACGGTCATCTACTCGCCGAAGCCGGACGCCAAGGCCCAGAGCCTGGTGGGCGACCTGGACGTCGCCGCGACCTCGGCCGAGATCCGCCAGGCGCTCGACAACCTCGAGGACGATTACCCGGAGCTCCGGTTCGAACGATTGCGGCTGGGGGGCACCGTCTCCGGCGAGGCCCTCCGCGTGGCCCAGCAGCCGGCGGCGACCCGGATCCAGGAGCGGCGTCCGTCGTATGACTATGCCCTGATGTGTGCCCAGATGGCCGCCGTCGCGATCGGCGGGCACCAGGGCTACGACGGTTACGAGGGCTTCGATCTGTCGAGCTACTCGGCCAACAAGCCCTCGCACCGGATCGGCCGCCGGCCCGTCTTCGGCACCGACCCGATGGACAAGATCGCCGAGACCCTGGCGAAGTTCACGGCGATCAAGGAGGGCGTGGCCTCGGGCATGCCCCTTGCGATCGTGATGGCCGACCTGGGGTATTCGCCCAAGGACGTCAAGGAGGCGGTGAAGCACTCCGAGGCGAAGGCCGCGGCCGATCGGCAGAAGGCCGCGACGGCGAAGCCGCCGGACGGGGGAAACACGCCATGACCGGCGAGCCCGACGTGATCATCGTCCTGCCGCCTTTCCCGCTGATCGAGGCGTTGTGGTTCCACGCCCGCTGGGCGGGCACGCCCTGGGTGCCGACGCCGTTCGGGTCGGTCGCCTACTGCGTCCCGGACGGCCGCCAGCACGGCAGGTCCATCTGCACCTGAATCTCCCGCTTCCCATCCCTCGCGAACCCAGCCCGGCAAGGTGCCGGGGCCGGTCGCGTCCGCCCCGAAGATCCCAGGGGGATCGATGTATTTCCGACTGTATCGCATGCTGCTGACCGCGACCGGTGCCGAGGGCAACGGCAACAACGAACCCCCGCCCAAGGAGCCCGAGAAGGCCCCGGACCTGGCCAAGGCGGTCGAGGGCCTGCTCACCAAGCACGGCGACGCGGGCGGCGCCCTCCGCGTGCTGCTCTCGGAGAACTACCAGCTCCGGGACAGCAACCGCGAGCTCAAGACGAAGCTGCCGGCCGACGGCACCCGCGTCCTGACCGCGGATGAGGCCAAGCTCCTCGACTCCTATTCGGCCCTCGGGAAGCCCGAGGACCTGAAGAAGATCAAGACGGAGCACGGCACGCTCTCGAGCGAGGTCACCGGCCTGAAGCGGGACACCGAGCTCCGCACCGTGGCCGAGAAGGCGGGCGTGAAGTTCGGCGTCCTCAAGACGCTGGCCGGCTCGCTCGACTTCTCGGGCACCGTCAGGGTGAAGGACGCCAAGACCGGCAAGGAGACCGAGGTGCTCGCCGTCAAGGACGGCGACGCCGAGCCGGTCGCCTTCGACGCCTACGCGGCCAAGCACTGGGACGACTTCCTGCCGGCCCTGCGGGCGGGGGAGACGGCCAAGGCGCCGTCCCTCACCACCCCGCCGCGCCGCCCTGCCACCCCGCCGCCGCCCGCCAAGGGCGCGGCCGACCCGCCCGAGAACACGGGGCTGAAGCGGGTCCGCATCTGATCCGCCCGCCCCGGCTATTCGCGGCTGAAACTCCGATCCCGAACTCTGCTTTCCCCGAGGACGCACCGATATGGCCGACATCGTCGTCACCGCCTCCAAGGTCGCACCGATCGACCAGGACCAGGCGCAGATCTATCCGATGGTCCCCGCCGTCGCCATCAACCGGGGCCAGGCGGTCTACCTGAACTCGGCCGGCAAGGCCGCCCTGGGCATCGCCACGGCCGCCGGCACCGTCAAGACCGGCGGGATCGCCCTGGAGACCGCCGGGGTCCGCCAGGGGGTCTCGATCCTCAAGCGCGGCAAGGTCGGGGGCTTCGCCGTCTCCGCCCTCGCGTACGGGGCCCTGATCTACTCCTCGGACACCCCCGGGGCCGTCGCCGACGCGACCGGGACCAGCACCCAGATCGTGGGCAAGGTGGTCCCGATGTCGGACAGCGACCTGACCAAGGTCATCTACTTCGACTTCCCCTGGCTGACGTGACCCGGGGGCGGTGGTCAGTGGCCAGGGGCCAGTGGCCAGCGACGACGAGACGCCAGCGACGACCCCGCATTTCCGACCATTGACCTCCGACCACCGACCACTCACCAGCGAGCACCAATCCCATGGCAAATCTCTTCGGGGCGATGGGTCTGCAGGACTCGGATCGCCTCTTCAACGGCACGATCGGCCAGCGGGTCATCTACGATGAGTCGCAGAAGTACATCGACCTGTACAACCGGGACATCGTCGCCGCCACGGCCATCTTCGTGGCGGGCCGCACCGACAAGTACAAGGAGCGGTTCAAGCTCGCCGGCGGCGGCTTCATGCAGAAGCGTGGCCGCCTGAGCAAGCCCGGGGCCGTCAAGGACAACGGCCAGTGGGACGTGGCCTACCCGCTCCTCGACTACGGGGACGCCCTGGCGTTCGACGACATCTCGATGGCCTACATGACGGCCGCCGAGTACACCCTGGGCCTCCAGAACATCTTCAACCGGGACGCCAACACGTACCGGTTCGAGCTCCTGAAGGCGCTCTTCAACAACACGGGCTACACCTTCAAGGATGAGCTCTACGGCGACTTGTCGGTGGTGCCCCTGGCCAACACCGACGGCACGCTCTATCCCCCCGTGCTGGGCGCCACGGCCGAGGCCGAGGCCACCTATTTCGTGGGCTCGAACTACGCGACGGCGTCGATCTCCGACACCAACAACCCCGTGAAGACCACGGTGGACAGCCTGCAGGCCCGCTTCGGCACCCCCACCGGCGGCTCGAACATCGCGTTCTTCTACAACGTCGCCGAGCACGCCAAGTTGTCGGCGCTCACCAGCTTCGTGCCGGTCCAGTACCAGTACGTGCAGCCGGGCGACAACACCGCGACGGTGCGGATCCCGGGCATCCCCGACGAGCTGCTCCAGGGCTCGTGGGAGGTCACCGGCACCTGCTCCGGCGCGGTCATGTGCAAGTGGGCCCAGATCCCGGCGACGTACACGGCCGGCGTCCACCTCGACGCCACGCCCCCGCTGATCGAGCGCGTCGACCCGGAGGACACCGGGCTGGGCGTCGGCCTCCAGCTGATCGCCCGCGACCTGGACGCCTTCTTCGAGAGCCACTACTGGCGCCACCGCTACGGCCTGGCCGTCAGGAACAGATTGAACGGCTACATCATGCAGATGGTGGCCTCCACCACCTACACGATCCCGACCGTGTTCGCCTGATAGACGGATGTCGATTAGACGGATGTCGATATCGAGAACCTTCGGGGCGATGCGACGATCGTCGCCCCTCCTCCCCGTCCATCATCCCTCCCGCACTCACCCCGGAGCCGTCCGCCATGGCCGATCCCGTCGCCATCGCCATCAAGCAGGAAGCCGCCACCACGGCGCTCAACGAGACGCTCCGGTCGCTGGACGATCGGCTCGCCCGCATCGAGGTCAAGCTGGACGGTGGCCTGGCGTCACCGGATCACCTCGCCACGCTCGACGCGGGCCCCGACATCGTGACGGAGCTGAAGGCCGCCAAGGAGGAGATCCTGGCCGCGTTCGTCGCCAGGGGCAAGGCCGTCGGGCCGGTCGCCCCCGCGGGTCCCGCCCCGGCCGCGGCGACTCCCGCCGTCGCCGCCCCATCCCCGCCCGCCGCCGCGGCCGTCCCGGATCCCGCCACGCCCAGGGGCAAGTAACCCGTGGCCACCACACGTCTCTCCGTCGAGTTCCTGCTGACGAAACGGTGCGGCAAGCGCCTCACGTTCGTGGGGCTCGACGGGGCGACCCGGGACGGCACCAACGCCGACCTGGCCGACCCGATCGCCGCGGGCCTGCGCTCGCTGGGCCTGCCCGTCGCCGACATCACCAATCCCACCAGCGCCGAGCTGTCCGCCGTCGCCGACGCCCAGGTCGACCAGCTCCTGGACGTCGCCGAGCTGCGGTGCCTGAAGTCGATCCTCGGCAACATCGACGAGGTCGACGAGCAGGCCGGCACCGACCGGAAGGACTTCGGCAAGTTCGCCGTGGCCCTGCAGGCCGTGATCGAGGCCCTGGAGACGCGCTGCCGCGACATGTACGGCGTGGGCATCGCGGCCCCGACCGTGGGCGTCATCGGCCTGAACTTCGCGGAGTCGGGCGATCCGGCGGACTGGCCGGTGCTCTCATGAGGGGCCCCTCGACGCGCTTCCTGCTCGACCGCGTCGTCATCCACGCCCCGGCCTCGGGCCGCACGGCCGACGTCAACCCGGACACGACGCCCGGCTCGGCCGGCTCGGCGGTCGCCTGCTCCGTCCAGGAGACCACCGGATCGAGCCAGGGCACGTCCCGCCAGGAGTCCGAGTCCCCGTTCGGCCTGACGCGGTACGAGCTGCTGTTCTCCGCGGATCCCGGCGTGACGAAGGCCGACCAGCGGATCGACTGGACGGTCAACAGCGCGGGCACCTTCGCCGCCCCGATCGTGCTCGTGGCCGAGGGCGCGGCCCGGCCCGCCCGGGGACTGGGCAACCGCTGGACCGTGTCGGCCTCGCGCCGCGACTCCACCTGACCTCCCGAGGGTTCCATGGCCGACAACGTACCGATCACCGCGGGAACCGGGACCTCGATCCGGTCTTTGGCCGACGTCAGCGGCAACGAATGGCCGGCCGGCGTCGTCGCCTACGCCGTGACGATCGCCGCGGGCGCCAACGTGCTGCAGGTCGTCGACGCGACCCACGGGCTGCCGGTCGCGCTGACGGCCGCGCAGCTCGCCGCGCTCACGCCACCGGCGGCGATCGCCGGGTTCGCGACCGAAGCGACCCTCGCCACGCTGGCGTCCGCCTCGGGCCAGGCGGCCGGGCAGGCGTTGACCGGGGCCGTCAATGAGACCGCACCGGTCACCGACACGGCGGCCGCGGGCCTGAACGGGCGGCTCCAGCGGATCGCCCAGCGGATCACCAGCCTGATCGGCCTGCTGCCGGCCGCGCTCACGGGCGGGGGGAACCTCAAGGTCTCCCTGCAGGAGTCGAACGCGACCCAGGCGGTCTCCGGCACGGTCGCGATCACCGGCACCGTCGCCGTCGCCTCGGTCGGCGGGTCGGTCGAGATCACCAACGACGCCGGCAATCCGCTGCCGGTCAGCGGCACCGTCGCCGTCAGCGGCACCGTGGCGGTCTCGGCCGCGGCCCTGCCCCTGCCCGCCGGCGCGGCCACCGAGACGACGCTGGCGGCGGTCAACACCAAGACGCCGGCGCTGGGCCAGGCGCTCGCGGCGGGCTCGGTGCCGATCGTCCTGACGGCGATCCAGCAGGCCGCCCTGACGCCCCCGGCCGCGATCACGGGATTCGCACTCGACGCCACGCTCGCCAAGCTCACGATCACCCAGGGCACCGCGCTGGGATCGAACACGGTGGCGCTCATGGGCGGCTCGGTCACCACCGCCCCGCCGAGCTACACCACCGGGCTGATCAGCCCCTTCTCCATGACGACGGGCGGCGCCCTGCGGGTCGACGCCGGCACGATCACGACCGTCTCGACCGTCACGACGCTGGGCACGATCACCAACCCCCTGCCCGCCGGCACCAACCTGATGGGCGTCACGATCAGCCCCCAGCAGACCGGGGCGCTCTACTCCGGCACCACGGCGCTGACGCCGAAGTTCGCGGTCATCACCGCCAGCGCGTCCGGCGCGTCCACCGTCGTCGCGGCGGTCACGTCGAAGAAGATCCGCGTGGTGAAGCTCACGCTCAGCGCCAATGCCGCCGTCAACGTGAAGTTCCAGTCCCACGTCACCCCCACCGACCTGACCGGCCTGTTCTACCTCGCCGCCAACAGCGGCGTCGGGA
>JAQGHR010000128.1 GCA_028291545.1 Planctomycetota bacterium
GTGCAACGCGGCCGGGCCGGACACGATCATCGGGCCCAGCTCCTACCACCCCGGCGGCGTGAACCTGCTGCTGATGGACGGCTCGGTGAAGTTCGCCAAGAACAGCATCGCCTTCCGCACCTGGCAGTCGCTCGGCACGATCGACGGCGGCGAAGTCCTCCCGGGCGACGTCTTCAATTGATCGAAGCTTGAGAGTCCCGGACTGGATTCTTGCCAGTCCGGGGCATCTGTCGGCCTCAGGTTTCCTACCTGGTGGCCATCTCGGTCGGTTCGCAGGGACGTTTCCATCGGAGAGGTCGAGAAATTGAGGCCCGGCCCTGGGATTCGTCCCGGGGACCGGGTCTCGATGTTCACGTCGCATGCTCGATCCGTTCTTCAATTGGCGCGTGACGAGGTCCGATCAAGCACGTCTCCCATGGCCCGTCCCGACCGTTCGCGGTGCTATCTTGGTGGGCTCTGATCTCACGTGCGACCGGGCGACGACGGATTTCCTTGGAAAAAAACGCATGACTGGTGAACTTTCGACTGCCTCGGTCCGAAGTTCCATGCAGAGGCGTCCCGCGCGCTCCCATGAACTTGAGCGGACTGCTCCCTGATCGGCCACTTTACCCGCGAATGAATAGATGGCCACGAACGTCCAGCGTCGCACTCTCGTCACCCCGGTGGGTTTTCGAGCGGCCTTCCGTCTCTCCGATCTGGCGCGCCTGGTGCTTCTCGTCGCCCTGTGCGGGCTAACGGCCTGGGTCGGTCTCCAGCGTCCGGCACTTCGGGACGCGGAGGGGGCCTTCAGTCGCAAGGACGTTCGCAACGCTTTGCGGTTCGCTCTGGATGATCTTGCAAGCTATCCGTCGTCGCCGGTCTCCAACTTGATCGCCGCGCGATCCTTCAGCAAGCTCGTCTACGGTGCCGAGGCCGAACCCTATTACGAGCGAGTGGGCTCGGCCGCATCTCTGCCTCAATCGGCCCTCGACGATCGGGTGAACGGTCTGATCGTTTCGAATCAGCTCGACCGCGCCGTCGCGGTCTGCGACGAGGTTCTATCGACTCGTCCCTCCGACCCCTTGAGCCTGCGCTGGCTGGCGTTTGTCCAGTGGCTCCGTAGCCAATTTGTCGAGGCTCAGGCCGCCGCGGAACGGCTTGCGGACACGCCGGAGGGCCGAAAGGAAGGCCTCGGCCTGTTGGCCATGATCCACCATGAGGCCAAACATCCCGAGCAGGCGATCGCGGCGTACGAATCTTTGCTTTCCCTGGACCCGGAATTGAAGTCGTATCGCCCCGGCCCCGCGATTTTCTGGCGTGAGTTCACCGACGATCTCGTCAAAGTTCATCGCAATCTGGAGGCTCGGACGTATCTCGAGAAGGTCGCTCCTCTCTACTCCGATCCCGGTTTGCTCGACATCCTGGCCTGGGCACGGAAAGAGCTTGGAGATGAAAAGGGAGCCGAGAACGCCTGGCGAGAGTCGATCGTCCGCGACTCCGGCCGCCTCAATCCCCGTCTCCAGCTCGGCCGCCTCTTCGTTGGGAGGAAGCGGTTCGCCGATGCCGTCGCGGTCCTCGAACCGGCGACGGCCCTCGATCCGGCCAACCTGGACTGCCACCATCTTCTGTCGACCGCCTACAAGTTTCTCGGTCGAAATGCCGATTCCCAGCGTCACCAAAAAATTGCGGACGAGATCCGTCATACTTCGCCCGACCGGAGCGGAGGAATGGGACCTTCGAAATGAGCACGCGCGCGGCCTCTCGATGGCTTGTCTTCGCCGTCTCCCTGTCGATCACCGCGTGCAGTCCATCGGGAGGCGGGGCCGGTCCCACGCCGCCGTCGGGCGGAACGAATCCTTCAAAACCCACGACGCCCACACTCTCTGACCAGCCTCCAAGCCTCGTTTTTCGGGACGTCAGCGATTCCTCGGGCATCCGGTTCGTTCATGCGAGTGGACTCGACGGCGGGAGGTACTATCCCGCCTCGCTCGGCTGCGGGCTGGCCCTGTTCGATTATGATGGCGACGGGAAACTCGACATCTACTTCTGTTCCAACCGCAAGCTCCCGCTCTCCGCCGAGAACAAGGCGATGGGAAACCGGCTCTACCGGAATCTCGGAGGGATGAAATTCGAGGACGTGACCGACAAGGCGAAGGTCGGCTTTCGGGGTTTTTGCCACGGTGCGGCCGTGGCCGACGTCAACGGAGACGGCAAGCCCGACCTTTATCTGACGACCTACGGCTCGAACGTCCTCTACCTCAACAATGGCGACGGCACGTTTCGCGACGCCTCGGCCGGGTCGGGGATTGATGTGAAACCCTGGAGCTCGGGCGCGGCGTTCCTGGATTACGACGGTGATGGCAAGCTCGACCTCTACGTGACCCGATACGCCAGGTGGACGGAGGCCGGGCCTCATAAGTACTGCGGCGATGCGAAGCGTGGCATTCGCGTCTTCTGCTCACCCTATGACTTCACTCCGGAGCGACACCTTCTGTTCCGTGGAAACGGCGACGGGACGTTCGTGGACACGACCGAGAAGGCCGGCGTCGTCCGCCGCGACGGCCGCGGTTTGGGGGTCGTCGCGGCCGACATCAACCACGATGGAAAGACCGATCTCTACGTGGCCAATGACGGCTGCCCCAACTTCCTCTTCATCAACAATGGGGATGGCACGTTCACGGATGCCACGGAAAGCTCGGGGGCTGCGACCAATGGTGCCGGGGCAGTTCAGGGCAGCATGGGGGTCGACATTCAGGACGTGGACGGAGACGGCCAGCCGGAACTCTTCGTGACCAATTTCCGGGGCGAATACAATACGCTCTACCAGAACCTCGGGGGCGGAAACTTCCAGGATGTCAGCGCCCAGGCCGGGATCGTCAAGGACAGCCTCGCATTCGTCGGTTGGGGCTGCGGCCTGGCCGACTTTGACAACGATGGTAGGCCGGATATGTTGGTCGCCAACGGCGAGATCGACGACAACCTCCGCCAATTCGGGCAGGAAGTCGATTTCGACCAGCCCACGGTGGTCTGGCGTAATATGGGCCGGAGCAAATTCGTTCGTGTGATGAACCCGGGGCCGTTCTTTGCCAAGGACCATAACGCCCGGGGCGCGGCGTTCGGGGATCTCGACGACGATGGCGACCTTGACGTCGTGTTGATCCTGACGGATGGGAAGCCCGCGGTGCTTTCGAACGAATCGGTCAACCAGGGAAACTGGATACGATTCGCCCTGGAGGGCTCGCGAGGCAACCGCGACGCGATCGGGGCGACCGTGGAGGTGTACGCGGGAGGCCAGGTTTTCCAGAGGCTCGTTCGTGGCGGAGACAGTTATCTCTCGGTCAACGACCGCCGCGCCCTGATCGGGATCGGAACGCTCGACCGAGTCGATCGGGTTGAGATCCTCTGGCCGGGTGGGCGGAAGACGACGCTGAATGAACCGGCCCTGAAGAAAACACATCGAGTGCTCGAACCATCGGGAGGCGACGCGCGGTGAGCACGCCCGATCGGAATGAACCGGCATCCAGTGTTCAACCGGATCTGAGTTTGCCCATGACGGCTCAGTCGCGCGTGACCGGTGCGCGACGCTCTCCCATCACCTGGGTACTCATCGCGGCGGGCCTCGTTCTGGCCGTCGTGATTGCGCGTCCAATTTTGCGAAGCCTGACCCCCGCGCCTCGCCTTGAGCCCGCCGTTCGGCTGCTCGCGGAGGGAAAATACGCGGAGGCCGAGGCGAAGCTCTCGGAGATTCTCGCCTACGAGCCGTCGAACCCGCGCGCGCGTCTGGCGATGGCGGACGTTCTCGTGAGCCGAGAAGAGCCCGATCCCAAGGAAGCCCTCAAACTCCTCGCTCGTGTCCGCCCCGCAATGCCTTCCCAGGCCGCCTACGCTCTGGTTCTGCGGGGAAAGGCGGAGAAACAGCTTCATCATCCCGGCAAGGCCGAGGCCGACTGGGCCGAGGCGCTTCGGCTCGATCCTCTCGTCGGCGAGGCCGGATGGCTCCTGCTGGAGCTTTATTACACCGAGAACCGCGTTGGCGAGGCCCGCCAACTTGCGCTCCGGCTCTCCCGGAATGAGCCCAACGCGCGGGATCGCGTTCGGCTCCTGCTCGAACCGATTCGCTTTGATGCGCAGCCACTCGCCGCCGCCGGAATCATCCCTTTGTTCAAGGAAGCGGTCGCGAACGACCCGGACGATCGACCGGCGGCACTGGCGTACTATCGAGCCAAGGCGCGCGATGGCACCGGGATCGAAGAGGCCGTTACCGCCCTCCGGGCGCTCGTTCAACGTCATCCCGACGACCTCGCCTGCTGGGCTGGCCTTCTCGACGCGCTGGACCGTACGGGCGACCTTGACGGCATGGAGAAGGTCCTGACGAGCATGCCGACGGCGTTGGCTTCGGGCTCGCAAATCGCGCGATTTCGTGGGCGCCTGGCGCTCGCCAGGAAAGATTACGCCGGCGCTATCGCGGAATTCGAGGCCGCGCTGTCGCAGAACGACTCGGATCGCGAGTTGTTCCATCGTTTGAGCGAGGCCTACAAGCTCGCCGGCAAGGCGGCCGAGGCCGAAGCGACAAAGGCCCGAGAGGCCGACATCGAGGCGGCTCGGGTCGAGCTGCGCGGGATCAAGGGCCGCGAGGAAGAAGAGGGCCGTCCCGGACTGTTCGAAGACGCCTCGCAGCGCCCCGACCTGGGCGTTCGGTTCGATCCGGTCCTGTACAAAAAACTCGCCTCCTTGCGCGAGCGGATGCGCCATCCCGACGAGGCCAGGGCCTGGCACAAACTCGTCCTCCGCGACCTACCCGACGACGAGGAAAGCCTGGCCGCGGTGGCGAGATTGGGAGAGACTTCGTCGCCGTAATTTCGAGCCCCTCGGATCAGCTCCAACGCGACAGACACCCCCACGGGACGCAGACCCGTCTCGCCTCGCGGCACCTCGTCGTCATACAATGAGCCCATGTCGATCAGCCCTCAGACAACCGCCGCACCCGCGTCGCACCGGAGCGCATCCCGGGTCAAATGGCTTGGGCTCTTCCGCCGGGTCGACTTACCGATTTCGTTGATATTGGTGGGGCTGAATGCGTGGTGGTGGTGGGACGCGCGGCCGATCCCGAATCTCAAGCAGGTTGAGCAGTGGATCGGGGTCGAGCGCGAGACCGGCACGCGCTCGGTCGCCTGGTGGGACATCTCGGATGTTTCTCGCGACACTCGCGGCGCGATCGCGGTCCTGAGGCGTGCGGTCCGGCGGTCGCCACACGACGGCGATGCCCGAATCCTCCTCGGACGAGCGCTCGGAGCCGCCAAGGAATATCGCGAGTGCGCCGAACAACTGCGGCTCGTCCCGTTCTGGCATCCTGGGAAGCCCGAAGCCCAATTCGGCGAGGGCATGGCGTGGCTCCAGATCAAGCGCGCTCGCGACGCGGAACGGGCGTTTCTCGGCTATCTGGCCATCGACCCCAATCATCCGACGCCTCGCCCGAAGCGGCTGGTGGTGGAGAATAACCTCCTCAATCTCTACGCCGACGAGGACCGCTGGGACGAGGCCCAGGAGATCATCTGGCGAGCCCACCGCGATGCCGAAGGTCTCCCGATGGGTCGCCGTAAACTCATGGAGATGAGCTTGCGGTCCCGTCTCGAACGCGCGGACCCGGCCATTGCGCTGAAAAACCTTCGTGAGATCCTGGCCGCCGACCCGGACGACTGGGAGGCACGTCGAGCCTTGGCCCGCGCCGCCAACGCGGAGAAACTTTTCGACGAGGCCGATCGTGCCATCGCGCGATGCCTGGCCGAACGACCCAAGGACCCGAGAGCGTGGGCGGACTGGCTGGAGATTCTCGATGCCCGGAACGACTTCACCGGGTTGGCCGCCGCCGTGGCAAAGGTCCCGCCCGAGGCCGATGTCGAGGGCCGCATCTGGAAAATCCGGGGCCGTGTCTATCGCCAGGCGAAGGATTACGAGGGCGTCGTCCGCTCTCTCTCAAAGGCCGTGGAACTTCTCCCGTACGACCTGGACGCCCACTATTCGCTCGCCTTCGCCCTCCAGATGCTCGGCCGTGCCACGGAGGCGGAGTTCCACCGCAAGCGTCATATCGAACTGGAGGCTGTCTCGAAGGAAGTTCCCGAGGCCGTGAACGGCTACAAAGACGTCACCGACCTCCCCTCACCCCGGCCCGAAGACGTGAAACGCGCCATGCTCCGCCTCTCCTCCGCGTGCGATCGCATGGGCTGGAAACGCGATGCCGAGGGCTGGGCCAAGGCCGCGAGCGAGCTGTGAGGTAAGAAAACAGGGGGATCGAGAATGGCTTTGCGCTTGCACCTCGGCCCCGTCTTCAGCCTGGAATGCCTCTCGGTTCCTCGGCGATGGCAGGTCTTCGCGGGCCGGGTTTTCTTCGTCGCCCTCTTGCTGGCCGGGCTGTGGATGATCTGGGCACCGGCCGACCGGATCTTCACGAGTCATCGGGATCTCGCGCAGATCGGCGAGAAATTCTTCGTGATCCTGGTGATCACGCAGCTCATCGTCGTCATGCTCCTTGCCCCGGCCGCGACCGCCGGATCGATCTGCGTCGAGAAAAGCCGCGGGACGCTGCATCACGTGTTCGTCACCGACCTCACGGACCGCGAGATCATCCTGGGCAAGCTCTCGGCGCGTCTGCTCTCGGTCTTTTCGCTCATGGCCTGCGGAATCCCCGTGGTCGCGCTGAGTGGCTTGCTCGGCGGCGTGGACTATGGCGCTGTTGCCGGGGCGTACCTCGTCACGATTGGCGTCGCCATCACGTCCTGTGCGATCGCGATGTTTTTCTCTGTCTGGGTTCGCCGGGCAAGCCAGGCTCTGTTGTCCACCTATGCCCTTCTGGGTCTCTGGACGGGCCTTTCCCGAATACTCGCCGAATTCGCCGTCGGTGGTGTGGGCATGTCCCCGAGTTCCGAGTTCGTCTGGTATCTGCAGATGGCCGACCCCTTCGCCCTTGCGCTGGCACCGCTTTCCGCTCCCCAGGGAGCGAGTTGGAATCACGCGTTGGCTTACTTGGGGGTGAGCCTCGGATTCTCGACTCTCATCGTGGTCAGGACGATCCGACGTCTCCGCGCCGTGGTGATCGGCCAGGCCGACCGCAAGGCCTCACGGCAGCGCGCCGACGCTCCGCTCCGCATCCTCGATTACTTGCCGGGGCCGCCTCTCGACGGAAATCCGGTGCTCTGGCGCGAATGGCACCGGAAGCGCCCGACCAGGTGGACCGGGCGATTCTGGACGCTCTACGCCGTCGCCTCCACGGCCGCCAGCCTGTTCGCAATCTTCGCCTATTTCGCGAACCCCGGCGGCATCGGCCCCGATGAGCTTGCCGGGGTCGTAAACGGATGCGGCGTCTCGATCGGTCTCCTCCTGCTCACGATCTCGGCGACCACGTCCCTCGCCGAGGAGCGTGATCGGGGCAGCCTGGACGTGATCATGACCACGCCTTTGCCGACTGCGACCATCCTCTGGGGCAAGTGGTGGGGCACCTACGCGATGGTCCCTCGCCTCGCGATCCTCCCTGTCTGGGTCAGTGCCGGCATCGCCCTCGTGAGCGGTAACTGGCTCGCGCCGTTCGCGATGCTCGGGCTCATCCTCGCCTATTCCGCCTTCATCACGAGTCTGGGCCTCGGCCTGGCGATCTGGATACCCCGGCTCGGCCGGGCCATCGGCACGGGAATCTTTCTCTATCTGATGCTCTCGATCTGTCTCTATTTTGCGCGGCATGTCTTCGTGCGTTCGGACATTTCCAGCCCGGGGGGTGCAATGACGGTGACCGGGCCCACTGGGGTAACGGTCTACTTCAATAACTACCCGGGATCGGAACACGCCTGGGACTGGCTCAATCTCGGCATTCCCCTTCTCGGCATCTACGAGACGACGCGCTGGGCGGGACACGTCCCCGCATGGTGGCAAACCTCCGACCTACCTCTCTACGTCTTCGGTACGAATACCGCCTACGGCTGGACACCCGTCTGGATCGGCGTCTATGTCGCGTTCTCCGCGTGGCTCATGCTCGCGTCCATCGCATCCTTCGACCGGTTTCTCGGGCGAATGACGACCCATCTGCGTTTGAACGCGCCAAGCCGCGCTGATCCGCGATTGCCAGCCGTTCCCGAGCCCACCTCCGCCCACGTCCTGCGGAAGCTCTAAACGTCGACTCCCCCCGTCGCGATCTCCATGATCGACTCCGCCGTCCAGTCCCCGACCGGTCTGGCCGGGCTCAGCACCCCCCGGCTCATGACCGCGATCCGGTCGCAAATGCCCAGCAGTTCCGGCAGGTACGAGCTGACCATCAAGATCGCCTTTCCCTCGGCCGCCAGCTCGCCGAGCCGCCGGTAAATTTCGGCCTTCGACCCGACGTCAATCCCCCGTGTCGGCTCGTCCAGCAGCAAGATGTCCGCCCGCTGATGCAACAGCCTCGCGAGTGCAACCTTCTGCTGATTGCCGCCCGACAAGGCGCCGACGGGCTGAGACGGCCCCGTCGCCTTGACCCGCATGGACGCCATCCATCGGGATGACTCGGCTCGTCGAGATCGGAGATTCAGCCATCCCCACCGGCAATACGCCGACAAGGCCGAATAGGTCAGGTTGTCCTCGATCGAACGACCCAGCGCCAGCCCTTCGCCCTTGCGATCCTCGCTCACAAGCCCGAGGCCTTGCGAGATCCGGCCTCCGGGTGTCGCTCGACCGTGGTCAATGTGTGCGACCCTGACGACCCCCGCGCGAACCGGATCGAGGCCGAAGACGGCCCGAAGCAGCTCCGTCCGCCCCGCGCCGACCAGTCCCGCAATGCCGAGGATTTCTCCTCGTCTCAACGTTAGATCCGCCCGGCAAGGAAGTGTCGCCACTCGCAACCCGCTGAGATCGAGGATCGCCTCCCCTGCCTCATGTGGAACCCGGGGGAACATCTCGGAAAGGTCGCGTCCCACCATCATCGCGACGATCGCGGAGAGATCCGTCTCCGAGGTCCTGCCGGTCCCGACCGACCGGCCGTCTCGGAGCACCGTGTAGCGGTACGAAATTCGACGCACTTCTTCCAGAAAATGACTGATGTAAACGACGGCAATCCCTTTCAGCCGCAGCCTCTCGATCACCTCGAACAGTCTCGCCGCATCGCGATCCGCCAGCGAGCTGGTCGGCTCATCGAAGACAATCACCCTTGCATCGGAGACCAGCGCCCTGGCCACTTCCACCAGCTGCTGGGCTCCGACGCTCAGGTCACCCGCCCTCGCCTCGGGCCGGATATCGGGATGCTCCAGCAGCGCCAGCGCGCCCGTCACGAGCCGCCGATGCTCGCTCTTCTTCACCATCCCCAGCCGTGAGCGCTCCTGTCCGAGCATCACGTTGGCTTCGACGCTCAGGTGCCGCGCGATGGTCAATTCCTGGTAGATCATGGCCACGCCGAGACGTCGCGCCTCTCCCGGACCCCGTGGCGCGTAGGCCAGGCTGTCCAGCGTCATCGTCCCCGAATCCTGGCGGTACGCTCCGCTCAGGATCTTCATCAGCGTGCTCTTGCCCGCGCCGTTTTCGCCGATTATCGCGTGGACCTCACCCTGGCTCAGGTCGAGATCGACCCCGTCAATCGCCCGACTCGCGCCGAACGCCTTGGTGAGCCCCCGCATGCTCAGCAACGGCTCACTCATGGTTTGGGCCGGCTCGCAAGCAGGCCCGCGTCTTTCAGGACCCGCAACATCCCCGCTGTCGACGACTCATTCGAACAGAAGATCCCGTCGACCTGACCACGATATCGTGTGATTAAACTTTGCGCCGTCTTTTGCGCCGAGTCCGACGTCGGGCCGGCATATTCGTTCTTGGACAAGTACGTAATCTTCGGATACCTGGCGATGGTGTCCACGAAACCCGATTCCCGCTGTTCGGTGCTCTCCGAGCCAACCGCATATCGCATCAAAATGATCTTGCCTTCACCCCTGAGCAAATCCGCCATCCGTTCCGCAGCCAGAACTCCGCCATGATAGTTATCGGTCGCCACATAGCTGACGATCTTCGAGGAATCCAGGCCGGAATCGATGATCACGACGGGAATCCCCGCCGCGATCGCCTTTTCGACCGGGGCCACGAGCGCCTTCTTGTCCAGCGGAGCCAGCACCAGGCCATCCACCTTCGCGGCTACCGCATTCTGAACAAGCTTGATCTGCTCCGTCCGATCATCCTCCCGTTGAGGCCCCTGCCAGACGATCTCGACGTTCCCCAGCTCCACGGCCGCTTTTGACGCCCCGGCGTGGATCGTCTTCCAGAATTCGTGACTCGTACCCTTCGGGATGACCAGGATGCGCCACTTCTTCGCCTTACCGCCGGTCAACGAGCTGTCAGCCGTATGTGCAACCTTCGGAGGATTCAAGAGCGGCATGACTTCAGCCGTCTTCATGTTCTCCCGCGTTACCAACGTCTCTCCCGTCGATACCTTGGCCTGGACCGGTTTCTTCTCGAGCGCATCGACGATCGTCTTGACGCCCATCTGTCCCATGCGAAACGGGTTCTGCACCACAATGCCCTGCAACTGACCTGAGCCGATCGCCTCAACAAGTGGGGCACTCGCATCGAACCCCAGAAATTTGACGGTTCGGCTAGGAATCGCTTCGCCGGATGGCTCGCTGGCTCTGAAGCAGCCACCCGCTGAGAAGGCCAAAGCAAGGAACCAAGCCACGGCGAGCGCACGGCTCCGGTAAGGCACGTTAAAGACTCCATGAATCAGCCTGAACACATGGGTAGACCGCCGATCGTACAAGGCGTCTCGTCCCAGGGTCAATATACTCAAAAAACTGGACCTGAAGGCGTCGTGAACCAAGCGCAAGCGAGGGCATTTTCGCCGAAAGCAGACCCGAGTAACCTGAACGCCAGATCGGACTTAAAGCGAATCAGGAAACCAGCCCGAAAGAAATATCCGGGCAAACGTTTGACACTGACGAGTAAGGCGGTAAGATACCTCTCGTCGCCGGTTGAGACGCAGGTCACGCCAGCGACGGGCACGACGCGATGAGTACCGGGTGCGACCCGGGCCGATTCAGAGCGAAGTCCGCGAACCGGCCGGAGTGATCAGCCCCTCGGGGCTCGTCACGCCGGCCTCTGGCGTCGGCACCCCAGGCGTGC
>JAQGHR010000131.1 GCA_028291545.1 Planctomycetota bacterium
GGCGGGCAGGGACGCCCGCCCCACTCGGAACTCGCAGCCCGCTTCCGGTCTCGTTGGTGAGGCTGGCGTCAATAAGGGATCACGGTTCGCTCTAATCGATGCTCCGCCCTCGCTCCCGCTCTTCCTCCTCCTCTTCCTCGTTGGCCTCGTCCTGCATGAGGAACGCCTCGGCGGCGACGAACTCGCCGGGGGGGATGTTGGGATCGGGGTCGACGCGGACGGATTGGACGAATTCCTTGCCATCAACGGTGAGCACAATCTTGTACGTGCCGGGAGGGACGGGGCGCAGACCACCGCCGCCACCGAATCCGCCGAAGATGCCGCCGCCGGACTCGGACTCCTGGGCGCCGCGGGCAGTCTCGCCGGGGGTGTCGGAGGGGGGGGCGGAGCGGCGGGTGGTGAGGTCCCACACGGCGCGGTGGAGGCCGGGCTCGGGGCCGGAGCGAAGCTCGCGGATCGTGGAGCCGTCGAAGTCCAGGACCTTGAGATTGACCTTCTCGGCCTTCTTGCCCAGGACGTAATCAATGCGGGCGCCGGGCAGGGGGTTCTGGCCGGCGAACCGGCGGTTGGTGCCGCCGTGGGTGGGCGAGACCTTCCAGCGAACGGCCGAGTTCGGCTTGTACAGGTGCGCGGCCTCGGCCAGGGCCTTGGGGGTAGTCTGACGCAACGGGGAGACGTCCAGCACCCACAAGCTGCGGCCGTGGGTGGCGGCGACGATCTCCCCGGCCGTGGGGTGCTGGGCCAGCTCGTGGATCGCCACCGTGGGCAGGTTCGCGTTGATCTTCGCCCAGGTCTTGCCGCGATCGATGGTCGCCCAGCAGGAGAACTCGGTACCGAGGTAGAGCACGTCGGGGTTGAACAGGTCCTCGCGGAGGCAGCGGGTCGAGCCTCGGGGCAGGTTGGCGGCCAGCGGCTTCCAGGTCTGGCCGAAGTCTTCGGAGACGTAGGGCAGGGGGTCGTCGTCGTCCGCGCGGTGGCCGTCGAAGGCGACGTAGACGCGGCCGGGGACGAACCGCGAGGCCTCGATCGTGTCGACGTAGCGAGGCCCGGGGAGCTTCACGTTCCTGGCGATCTCGGCCCAGTTCGCGCCGCCGTCCCTGGTGACCCAGAGGTTGCCGTCGTCGGTGCCGACGTAGAGCACGTTCGGGTCGCGGGGGGACTCGCTGATGGCCGTGGCGCTGCCGCGCGCGGTGCGGGTCAGCTCGGGGGAGATCGCCTTGAGGTCGTTGCCGCGATCGAGCGACCGAAACAGGTAATTTCCGCCGCAATAGAAGATCTTCGAGTTGTGCTGCGACAGGATGAACGGCGTGTTCCAGTTGAACCGCATCGGCTTGTCGCGGCCCGGCGACCGGGGCCGGATCGAGGCCGTCTCGCCCGATCGGAAGTTGCGGCGGCCCATCGCGCCGCCCTGGCTGGTGAAATAGATGAGGTCGGGGTCGTTGGGATCGACGCAGCAGCCGAACCCGTCGCCGCCGCCGACGGAGACCCAGTCCTCGTTGAGCGGCCCGGTGCGGGATCGCGTGAAGCTGGGGCCGCCCCAGGTGCCGTTATCCTGGAGGCCGCCGTAGGCCTTGTAATCGCGGCGGGTGTCGAGCGCGACGTGGTAGAACTGGCCGATCGCCGCGTGGTTCAGGTGGTCGAACTTCTCGCCGCGATCGTAGCTGGCGTAGGTGCCGCCGTCGCAGCCAATGAGCAGGTGGCGGCCGTCGCGAGGGTCGATCCAGAGGGCATGCCCGTCGGCGTGGACGTCGCGGCCCATATCCGGCCGGAACGTCTTGCCGCCGTCCTTCGAATGATACTGGGAGATCCCCAGCACATAGAGATGCTGATCGTCGCTCGGGTCGACGCGGATCTGGCTGAAATACATCGGGCGGGGGTTGACGCTGTTGATGCGGGTCCAGGTCTCGCCGGCATCGGTGGACTTGTACACGCCGCCGGTCTGCCAGCCGTCGGGCCCCTGGCTGGCCATGACATTCTCGCGCTGGCTGTTGAGCTGCCCGGCGAACGGGCGGGTGACGTCCAGGGTCATGGCCTCGGGGTCGAGCGGGCGCTTGCCCAGGGTGACCTCGAACTCCCTGGTTTCCTCGCCGCGCCTGACCTTGAGCTTGACCTTATCGTCGGGCTTCTTGTCGCGGATCGCCGCGGTCAGATCTTCATACTTCTTGACCTCCTTATCGCCGATGGCCACGACCATATCGCCTCGACGGATGCCGGCCCTGTGCGCGGGGCCTTCGTCGACGACGGCCGACAGGGTCGCGTCCTCGCGGTTACCGCCCGTGATGCCGATGAATCCGCCCCCGCTGGTCTTGGTGGGCGGCCCCATGCCGTTCTTCTCGGATTCGACGATCGCGAAGACGGTATTCGGGTCCTTCTTGTACCAGTCCAGGCCGATGCGTCCGAGCTGGCACGGGGGCAGGCCCTTGCTCACCCGGGCGAAGGACTTGCCGCCGTTATTCGTCTTGTAGATGCCCGAGCCCGGCCCCCATCGCGTGGCGGGCTCGTTCACATCGAACTCGTCGCGCTTCCGCTCATAGGTGGCGATCAGCAGGGTCTCGGGATCGGCCGGGTGCATCCTCATGTCGATCACGCCGGTCCGGAAATCGACGTAGAGGACGCGGTTCCAGGTCAATCCCCCGTCGGTCGTCTTGTACAGCCCGCGATCCAGGCTCGGCCCGTACAGTCGCCCGAGCGCGCCGACGTAGACGATGTTCGGGTCCCTGGGATGGATCAGGATTTTCCCGATCTGATACGTCTGCCCCAGGCCCATATTTTTCCACGTCTTGCCGCCATCGGTGGACTTGTAGACGCCGTCTCCGAACGAGACCGAGTTGCGCGGGTTGTTCTCTCCCGTGCCGACCCAGACGATATTCTTGTCCGAAGGCGCCACGCACACGTCGCCGATCGCAACGGTGTTCTCCTTATCGAACTGATGCTCAAACGTGGTCCCGTTATTCTCCGTCTTGAGCAGTCCCCCTCCGCCCGTCGCGACCCAGAACGTGCTGGGATCGGCCTCGAAGACCGACATCGCCACGATCCGCCCCCCCATGTTGGCCGGCCCGATCGGCCGCCAGGCCAGGCCCTTGACCCAGTCGGCGGAGAGGGTCGTGGGAGCGGGCGCCGCGTCGGGCCTGGGCTCTTCCTTCTTGGGCTCGTCCTTGGGCGCGTCCTTCTTGGGCTCCTCTTTCTTCGCCTCGTCCTTCCTGGGTTCTTCCTTCTTGGCCTCGGCCTTGGGCGTGTCCTGCCACGAGAACGCGGTGATCGGCGCGGCGATCACGGCCGCCATACCAAGGAGAAACGACCCCACCTTCGGGGATCTGAGCACATAGGGAATCACGGATGGAAGCTCCTCAGTGGATGATGATGCAAGGTGTGCTCTGCGGAGAGGAGTCGAGCAGGGCGGATTCGATCGTCTACTTCAAGAGCGTCAACGCGGGTCGGATCGTTCCCGAAGCCACGTCGGCGGCGGTTCTCAGGTCGATCCGATTAGCGTACCATGACGGAAGGACCATCGCGAAGGGAGGGACTTATTCATGGCGCCTTTGATCGTCGAGGGAATCTACAAGGACGGGCGGGTCGAGTTGACGGAGCGTCCCGAGGGGGTGACCGAGGGGGCGCGGGCCGAGGTGAGATTCCTCCCGGATGAGAACACGGTGACGCCAACGGCCTTGGGATCGGGAGAATCTCGCGAGGAACTTCGGCGTCGGGCCTTCGAGCGAATGGAGAAGGGCATCCCTTTGGGCGGTCCACCCTATCCCAAACGGGACGAGCTTTATGACCGATTCGATTGATGAAGGCACGGCGATTGTTGACACGAACATCGTCATCTACGCGTACGACCCCGAGGACGCGAGGAAGCATCAAGCAGCCAAGAGCCTGCTGGCATCACTCTCGGGGCGGGGGCGTTTGATCTTCAGCGCCCAGGTATTCAACGAATTCTCGTCGCTGACGATGAAGCCCAGGCGAGCCCATCCGCTCTCGCCCTTGGAGGTCGTCGAGATCCTTCGCGAACTCGCCGCGATCGCGGAGGTCGTATCAATCACCCCAGCAATGACCTTTCTCGCCCTCGACGCCATGCCTCGCCACGGCTTTTCCTTCTGGGATGCCCTGATCTGGGCCGCCGCCAAGGAAAACGGCGTTGCCACCGTTTACACCGAGGATTTCCAGCACGGCCGCGACGTCGAGGGCGTGCGGATCGTCAACCCATTCTTATCCACCCCATAGAACCGCCCGCCCAGTCGTCCAACTTCTGGCATTGACCCAAATCGACTCCCAGCCTACATTCCGCCGCCCCATCGCCATCCACATCTCGGCCTGAATAGCACGCAAACGGGCCGCACCGCCGATCGGGCGGGGCGGAGCGTCCGGCATTTCCTGGTTCCCGGAGCCGGATGGAGCGACCATGGGCGGGAGGATTCGTCGATGCGTGTTCGCGGCGAATCTCGTCGCCCTCTTCGCGTTCGCCCTCTGGTGCCGGGTCACCAGCCTGAAGACCGCGCCGACCGCGAATGGCGATGATGCCTTCTACGGCGTCCAGGCGGAGCGCCTGGTCCAGGGCGAGCGGTTGACGAGCAAGACGCCGTCGAGAAAGCCCGTCGAGGTGCTGTATACGGCGGTGGAAGCCCTGCTGCTCGAAATCTGGCCGCCGTCGTATGCCGTCCAGCGAGCCCCGGCTGTGATCTTCGGAATCCTGGGGATCGTCCTGACCTATGTCCTGGGCGCGAGGTTCCTGGACCGCCCCACGGCGCTGATCGCCGCCGGGCTCGTCGCGACGCTCCCGATCGCCATCATCTATTCGCGGATCGGGTGGGAATACAGCGAAGTCCCGCCGCTCTGCATGCTCATCATCACCTTCGCGGCCAGGGCCGACCGGTCGCGGGCGAACCGGATCGGTATGTTTGTCGCGTACCTGGCCTGTTTTCACATCAATCCGACGGTTCTGTTCCTGGCTCCGGTCCCGCTGGGCCTGATGCTGGTCCAGTGGCTCAAGACGGCCTCGAAATCGTCGCCGTGGGGGCAACGCTCGCTGCTGGCGACGATGGCGGGCCTGGCGGGGCTCACCGTGGTCGCCGGGCTGTGGACGCGGAACAGCGAGACCACGCAAGGCATGTACGAGAGCTTCAAGTTCGGGCCGTGCGACTGGCCCCGCTTCCTCACGCTCTATATGAGACATCACCTGGGGTTCGGCCAGGGGGTGTTGACCGAGACGAACCCGATGCTCGCCTGGTGCTTCTGGGGCCTCGTCGGCGTGGTCGTCGTCTTCGGCTCCTGGCAACTGATCCGCCAGCGCGCCTGGGACCGCCTGGCCCTGGTCGCCGGCGCCATCGCCAGCGCCGCCGGATACCACCTGGTGGTAGGGCCGGGCGGCTTCCATCCCGACATGCCGCGCTACGGGCTCTTCCTCGTGGTGCCGAACGCTCTGGCCTTCGCCTGCCTGGTTCAGAGCTTGATCGTGCGGCCGATCTCGGCCGAAGCCGCGGTGATCCGCCGCCTGCAGGTCGCGACGGTGTTCCTGTGCGCCTGGATGCTGATGCTGAACTTCCGATACAACTACTTCGCCACATTCGAGGCTCAGGCCGCCGAGTTCCACGAGTCGTTCTGGACCCTGAAAACCGAATCTCCCGATCCGATGCAGAGGATGGCGTCCCTCGTGGTCAAGGACCTCGCCGCCTCGGCCAAGCGGCCCGATCCCGCTGTCGTCATCGCCGAGGATTGGTGGACGTATAAGCCTCTCCAGCTCCATCTGATGCGACGCAAGGACATCAAGGTCGCCAGCCTGGAGCACCTCGTCCCCGAGCAGAAGAAGCGCACCCTGGGCCATCAGTTGCGGGCCGGCGGATACGCCATCGGTGCCGTCGGGGGCACGGTCGACACGACGATCAAGGCGCTCTTTCCCGCCGAGCAACTGAAACAGTGGCAATTTCAGATCGGCTGGCATCCTCGTTACGTCATGTATCGCCTCGAAAATGTCGGACCCGCCCTGACCGCACGCTCGATCGAGCCCGCGAGGCATTGATGTCCGCGATCGGCGTGAATCGAGACGACGGGCAGCACTTCCTGCAATTTTTTCCCTGAGACGGACGGAGCGAACATGGGCGAAAAGTTTCGTCGATTCCTGTTCACGGCGAATCTCGTCTTACTCTTCGCGTTCGCCGTCTGGTGCCGGGTCACGAGCCTGAAGACCTCGCCGCCTCCGACGGGCGATGAAGCCTTCTTCGGTGTCCAGGCAGACCACCTGGTCCAGGGCGAACGGTTGTCGGGCAAGACGGGGTCGGGGAAGCTTGTCGACGTGTTTTACACGGCGGTCGAGGCCCCGCTGCACCTGATCTTGCCGCCGTCGTATACCGTTCAGCGAATCCCGGCCGTCATCTTCGGGATTCTGGCGGTCATCCTGACCTACGTTCTCGGCTCGAAGTTCCTGGACCGGCCCACGGCGCTGATCGCCGCCGGGCTCGTCGCGGCGATGCCGATCGCCATCATCTATTCGCGACTGGGGTGGGAATACAGCGAGGTCCCGCTGCTCTGCATGTTGATCATCGCCTTCGCGGCCAGAGCAGACCGGTCGAGGGTGAACAAGATCGGTCTCTTCCTCGCCTACGCGGCGTGTATTCATGTGAGCCCGACGGTTCTGTTCCTCGCGCCCGTCCCGCTGGGCCTGATGCTGGTGCAGTGGCTCAAGACGGCCTCGAAATCGTCACGATTGGGGCAGCGGTCGCTGCTGGCGACGATGGTGGGCCTGGCCGGGGTCACCGTGTGCGTCGGGCTGAGGACGCGCAACAGCAATACAACGCAGTGGATCTACGAGACCTACAAGTTCGGCCCGTGCGACTGGCCCCGCTTCCTCACGCTGTACATGAGGCACCATCTCGGGTTCTGCCAGGGCGTATGGACCGAGACGAACCCGATGCTCGCCTGGTGCTTCTGGGGCCTCGTCGGCGTGGTCGTCGTCTTCGGCTCCTGGCAACTGATCCGCGAGCGCGCCTGGGACCGCCTGGCTCTGGTCGCCGGCGCGATCGCCAGCGCCGTCGGATATCACCTGGTGGTCGGACCCGACGGCTTCCACCCCGCGATGCCGCGCTACGGGCTCTTCCTCGTGGTGCCGAACGCGCTGGCGTTCGCCTGCCTGGTGCAGAGCCTGATCGTGCGGCCGATCACGGCCGAAATCGCCGTAATCCGCCGCCTCCAGGTCGCGGCCGTGTTCCTCTGCGCCTGGATGCTGATGCTGAACTTCCGGTACAACTACTTCGCCGTCTTCGAGACTCAGGGCGCGAAGTTCCACGAGTCGTTCTGGACGTTGCAGACCGAATACCCCGACCCGATGCACAAGATGGCGTCAATCGTGCTCAAAGATCTCGCCGCGTCGGGCAAGCACCCGGGTCCGGACGTGGTTGTTGCCGAGGACTGGTGGACGTACAAGCCTCTCCAGCTCCATCTCATCCGCCGCAACGAGATCAAGGTCGCCAGCCTGGAGCACCTCGTCCCCGAGCAGAAGAAGCGCACCCTGAGCCATCAATTGCGGGCCGGCGGATACGCCATCTGTGCCGTCGGCGGCCCCGTCGACACGACCATCAAGTCGCTTTTTCCGGGCGACCAGTTGAAGCAGTGGCAGGTCCAGGTCGGCTCGCACCCGAACTACGCGGTGTATCGCCTCAAAGATATCGGACCCGCCATGACCGCACGCTCGATCGAGCCCGCTCGGCGTTGAGCCCGGCCGGTTCGGGTTCCGCGAAGAATTACGAGAAACCGGCCCCCTCAATCATCCGACGCCAGCACCGCATCCAGATCGAGCGTCTCGATGATCTGGGGCGAGGGGCTGCGGAGGGAGGCGAGGTCGGTCTCGTCGCCGCGGTGGAGGAACTCGATCCGGGAGGGACGGTCCTTGAGGGCGGGCAGGACGGCGACGACGTAGGAGCTGCCGAGGACGCTCAGGCGGTTGCCCTGGACCAAGAGGGCGGTCTGCTCGTCGATGCCGAAGCCGAGCAGGCCGGGGTTCTTGGCCATGAGATCGACGAGGCGATCCATGCGCTTGCGTCGCAGGAAGTGTTGATCGACCACGGCGTCGGGCAGGAGGTCGAAGCCGCGGCCGACGGTGGCCTCGGTGCGGCCGTTCTGGATCATCACGCGGGTCATGATGGCGGCGCCGGCCGAGGTGCCGCCGATCACCCCGCCGCGAGCGAGCAGGGCCTTCAACTGGCGCTCGACTTCGGTCTGGCCGTAGGTCTCGGCCAGGACCGACTGACTGCCGCCATCGATCCAGACGCCCGTGGCCTCGGTCAGCGGCTTCAGGAAGTCGGGGTGGCCGGACCGGTCGCGAGACCGGGTGTGGAGCAGCGTGACGGTGCCGGCGCCCCGGTCTCGCCAGGGGGCCAGGAAGCGCCGGTCGGCCGAGGGGAAGTCGGCGGCGGCCGAGGCGGTGGGGATGACCACGATTCGGGACCGGGTCCCGCCGGCCAGATCGAGGAACCGGCTGCGGACCTCCTCCGGCGTCTTGCCGCCGCCGCAGAGCAGCAGCGAACCACCCGCCCGGACCGTTGTGATGGGCTCCACGCCCCGAAACGCGATCGTACGCCAGGCCAGCGATCGACCTCCGAGGCCGACAAGCACCGCCAGGCCCACAATTGCCGCGTATCGCACGGCCTTGCGACTCGGCGAGAGGGGCTCCGTCACCCTTCGAGGAAATAGGAATAGCCGACTCATTCGACTCTCCATTGTGTGATCCTACGACAAGTGTCTAAGCCGATTCTATGGCCCGAAGGGCCGGATGTCCAGGGCAGGGGACGAGCCTCGGGGACCGTGGGTCGCCAGGATGACTCAGGGGGCAACATGGCCGAGGCCCGATCGAATACGTGTGAAACTCTTGTGCCCTCATCGCGAAAGAGCAGACTTTGCAATCCTGATGCCGTGATCCCCGCGCTCATTGCCGCAATTCGCCGGGGGTCTTATGATGATCGCCCGGGAGGCGGGGACGAGGGCGAGTTCGTCCCATCACGCGAGGCGAAGGGGTTCGAGGCCGAAATGTCCCATACGAGCGATTATCTGGCCCTGGATCTGGGGGCCGAGAGCGGGCGAGGCCTGCTCGGGCGGTTCGATGGCGAAAGGCTCGCGCTGGAGGAAGTGCATCGGTTCCCCAACGGGCCGGTGCGGCTGCTGGACACCCTGCACTGGGACCTCCCGCGACTGTTCGACGAGTGCAAGACCGCCCTGCGCAAGGCGGCCTCTGGACGGTCGCTGGACGGCGTGGGGGTGGATACCTGGGGCGTGGACTTCGGCCTGGTCGGCCGCAACGACACGCTGCTGGGCAACCCGGTCCATTATCGCGACGCCCGCACCGAGGGCATGGTCGAGCTGGGGGCGAGGCTGGTCCCTCGCGAGCGGATTTACGAGATCACCGGGCTCCAGTTCATGCCGATCAACACGGCCTATCAGCTCCTGGCGATGAAGACGGCCGGCTCGCCCTTGCTGGACGTGGCCGAGACGCTGCTGATGATCCCGGATCTGTTCGCGTGGCTGCTCACCGGCGTGCGGGCCGTCGAGCGCACCGATGCGTCCACCACGCAGCTTCTCGATCCGCGATCGGGAAAATGGTCCGACGAGCTGTGCACCGCCTGGGGCCTGCCCCGCCAGATCCTGCCGGACACGATCGAGCCGGGCACGGAGCTGGGCATGCTGCGGTCCTCGCTCGCCGAGGAACTGGGCATCGCGCCGCTGTCGGTCCTGGCCACGGCCGGGCACGACACGGCCGCCGCCGTCGCCGCCGTGCCTACCTCGGGAAAGTCCGACCCGCCGGACTGGTGCTACCTGAGTTCCGGGACGTGGTCTTTGATCGGCGCGGAGACCCTTCGGCCGGTCATCAACTCGGCCACGTACAAGTATAATTTCACCAACGAAGGCGGCGTCGCGGGCACGACGCGGCTGTTGAAGAACGTGATGGGCCTGTGGCTGGTCCAGGAGAGCCGCCGGACCTGGGCACGGGCGGGCCGCGATTACTCGTACGAGGAGCTGATCCCCCGCGCCGAGGCGTCCCGGCCGTTTGCCGCGCTGGTCGATCCCGACGACGCCTCGTTCCTCGCCCCAGGCGACATGCCGGCCCGCATCGCCGCGTTCTGCGCCCGGACGGGGCAGGCTGCGCCCGGAGACGAGGGCGCCGTCGTCCGCTGCGCCCTGGAGAGCCTGGCGCTGAAGTACCGCTGGGTGATCGAGAAGCTGGAGGAGATCCTCGGCACGACGATCCGGACGATCCACGTCGTCGGCGGCGGCTCGAAGAACGCCCTCCTCTGCCAGTTCACAGCCGACGCCTGCAACCGCCCCGTTCTCGCCGGCCCCGTCGAGGCCACGGCCATGGGCAACGTCCTGATCCAGGCCATGGCCCGCGGCCGGATCGGCTCGTTGCGCGACCTCCGCGCCATCGTCGCGCGATCGTTCCCCGTCACCACGTACGAGCCCCGCGGCACGAAGGCATGGGACGACGCGGCGGGGAAGTTCGGGGGACTTCTGGGACAGTGATCGAGGCCGCCCGCCGAAGCGGACGCCCTTCGAACCGCGTGGCCGGGCCGATCGGCCTGCCTATCGCCGGGGCACCGGGGTGCCGCAGTTGCGGCAGGCGGGGGCGCCGAGGTGGACGGGCTGGCCGCACTTGGGGCAGACGCGGAGGCCGACTTCCACTTTATCGGTCGGCGCAGGGGCCGATGGCGAAGGGGCCTTGGTCGAGGGACGGGGATGGCGGGCCAGGTGCTCGCCGGACCAGCGCTCCAGGGTGGAGCGATCGACGGCGCTGAGCTCCTCGGTCGGGGACTCGGGATGGCCGGCCGGTCGCGTGGCGGCGACGAGCGAGCTGGCCGGGACCGGGACGATCCGGCCGCAATCGGGGCACTTCCCGCTCGGCGGAGGGGCCGTCGCGTCCACCTTCAGGCGACGACCGCACGGGCAGAAGAACCGGATGAAGCCGTCGCTCGGGACCTCGGTGGCCGCCGCCGCCGCGGGCTTGTGGCGAATGCGTACCCGCGCGCCGCACTTCGGGCACACGACCCGCTCGGACGGATCGGCCGGAACCGCGAGGGCTTGGCCGCATCGGCAGGTCGCGCGAGGCATCGGGCAAGGGTCCTTGAGACGGGGATTCGAGAGGACGGATTCGAGATTCGAGAGCCGGGTAGGAGTTATGCGCTTGGCCGATGAGATCGCTGATTTTCCAGTGGGGCGGGCGTCCCTGCCCGCCTACAAGAAAAGATGATTTGTAGGCGGGCAGGGACGCCCCCCCCACTGGAAAAACCGACGAATCGGTGTTCACCGACCGGCCGGCATGAGGCTCTCGATCGAGATCACGGCGTTCATGCTGCCGGAGCGGAAGCCGTCGAGGTCGAGGGTGATGTACTTGAAGCCGAGGGCGCGGAACGCGCGGGTCAGCTCCTCGCGAACGCCGGGGGCGGCGAGGTCGGAGAGCGACTCGACGGGCACCTCGATGCGGGCGAGGTCGCCCTTATGATAACGGACTCGCAGGAGAACCAGCCCTCGGCGGCGGAGCCAGGATTCGGCGGCGTCGATCATCTTGACGCGCTCGGGAGTGACGTCTTCGCCATAGGCGATCCGGCTGGAGAGGCAGGGCGTGGCGGGCTTGTCCCAGGTGGGCAGGCCCCAGGCCTTGGCCAACGCGCGAACCTCGGCCTTGCCCAGGCCGCATTCCTGCAACGGGTGGCGGACGCCGTTCTCGCTGGCCGCGCGCATGCCGGGGCGGTGGTCGCCCGCGTCGTCGGTATTCGCGCCCGAGGCGATCGTGTCCACGCCAAGCTCGCCCAGGAGCGTGGAGAGCCGGCCGTAAAGCTCGCTCTTGCAGAAGTAGCAGCGGTCGGAATTGTTCCGCAGGTAGTTCGGGTCGGCAAACTCCTCGGTGCGGATGATCCGGTGACGGATGCCGATCTGTTTGGCCAGGGCCTCGGCCTCTTCCAGCTCGCCCGAGGCGAGGCTGTCGGACACCGCCGTCACGGCCACGGCCTCCGAGCCCAGCGCCAGTTGCGCCGCCTGCGCGACGACCGTGCTGTCGATCCCTCCCGAGAACGCCACCGCCACGCGGCCGTAGCCCCGAAGGGCCTGGAGCAGGCGATCTCGGTGCGCCACGAGTCCGGCGTCAGTCCAGTTGTCCAAGGCGCACCTCGATTCCGTCGGCGGGGTCGAACCGCCCTATTCTATGGGATGGTGCCCCCGGGCTCAAGGCGATGCCCCCGCGACCGCCGATGCAGCGTCCTGGCCAGCGCCACCAGCCCATACACGAGCCAGCCGGCCACGATCACGCCGCTGAGCGCCCATGGCAGTCGGATCGGGCTGCGATCCTCCCAGCCCGATTGCTCGTTCGTGTTGGTCATCCCGTTGTAGTAATACGTCCCGTCGGGAAATTTCATCGCGAACGATTCGGTCAGCGGTTCGTTCGCCACGACGCTGGCCGCCTTCCACGACGTCTCCTCGTAGGGGACGGTGGGGAATTCCAGGACCTTCCCCGCGAGCAATCCCGGGAACGTATTGGCCGGCCCGGTCCAGTTCGGGTCCGGCCCGTAGGTCCGATCCACCCCCCGGGCCGGGTAGAATCCCCCGCCCTTGAGCTCGAGGATCTCCGAGACCTCCAGCACCCGTTGCGGCCGCGACGACTTGGGCCGGGGCAGCGGCTTGCCGTCGTAGAAGCTCTCGCCGTCCCACTCGATCTTCACCGGCAGCCCGCCCCGCTTGGGGTCGAGATATGCGCGAACGACCTCGAACTGGCTGACGTGAGGGCCGTTGACCTTCGCGTCGGCCTCGGTCAGGAACGAGCGGAGACTCATGTTCTCGGTCCGGCTCTCGACGATCACCGTCTCGTGACCGTCGATCGTCGCGCGGCCGATCGTCCGGTAGGTCTTGGAATCGTCCTGGAAGAACTGGTCGATCGCGTGCAGGGTCCCGCCCCACTCCTTCCGATCGGCGCCCAGGGGCGGGAAGAGGTGGTTCGTCAATCCCGGCACGTTGACCGCCTGGATCTGGCCGGCTCCCCCGGTATACGCCTGCGGCGTCCAGGAGCGAAGGCCTCGGGCCGGGTCGCCCGAATACGACAGGAGCGTATATCCGGCGTATCGCGACGTCATCGTTTCCGGCGTGACCGGCACGTCGGGCATGAGCCAGTCGTCATCGGTATGAGTCACGGCCCAGTTGGGCGGGGCATTCCGCATCATGAACCGCGTCCGGTCCGTGAGGTACGTCTGGAACAACGTCTTCGTGACGAGATTGACCGCCATCATCTGCCGCTGCCGGACCATCTCCTGCCGCTTCGCGTGCGAGTCGTCCGACCCGTCGGCCGGCAGCCGGGCGATCTCCGACGCCAGACTCTCCAGGGTCTTCGCCTGGATCTGGCTCCACGCCTCGGTGTACTTGTGGTCGCGCTTCCACTGAAGCTTGAGCGTGTGCATACCGTCGAAGTTCTTGCGATACAGCTTGAAAAGCTCGGTCGGCGAGGGCAGGTCGTCGGCGACCGGCTCGGGCGGCATCCCCAGGGCAACCAGCATCAGCACGGCGATCATGACGGGCTCCTCTCCGACGTTCCCCGCACGGTGGGTTGCGCCGACTCCGGCATCGCCCTCTACCCTACCCGCGCAACCCGTCCACCACAACGAAATCTCTAGGACACACGCGAGAACCGCAATAATCGGCGAACCAGAGAGCCTCCGACCTCGCGATCTGGGCGGCATGCTTACCTGCTCGTAAGCATATCTTCGTCTTCGTAAAGAATGCCTTCGGGCCAGGCCCGCAGCCCGATCCCATGCTTACGAGGACGTAAGATCCCACCCAAAAAACCGCGAGCCGGGGGGAAAGTTCCACGGTCTTTATGCATTTGATGTGAATCGCATGCCGCTCGCCACGATGGTATTCGGAAGGAAGGCGCCCGGATTGCGACTCGCCGTGGAAATCGATCGTCTGGAATCTGTCCTCGGAATGTACCCCGAGGATCGCGGAGCCGGCCATGTCCCTCGACCGCTCCGCGAGAGTCCGTTTATGCCCACCCCCGACATCCCGCCCCTGAACGGCCACTTCCTCTCCGGCTACGACGACCCGAGGCTGGCCCGCGCCCGCCGGCCGCGAAGCCGGCTGAACCTGCAGGCGACGGCTCCCACGCACGTCCTCCCCGAGCTGATCCTGGGCGCGGGACGCCTGCTCCCGTTCCATTTCCTCCGCACCGGCGATCGCCGAGGCCGGGCCGTGGTGAAGATTTGCCGGAGCGACGGCGCGTGCGGCACCGGGTTCCTGGTCGCGCCCGATGTGCTGTTGACGAACCACCACGTCCTGCCCGACATCGCCACCGCCTCCGGCGCGGTGGCCGTGGCGAATCACGAGGCCGATCCGCCCGACGGCGTGGTGGCGGCCGTCGCCATCAAGGTCCAGCTTGCCCCGAAGCGGCTGTTCGTGACCCAGGAAGAGCTGGACTTCACGTTTTGCGGCGTCCTGGGCCTGGAGGGCCTGGGCGTGATCCCGATGACTCGCGATAGTCAGACGATCGGCACGTCGGACGTCGTGAACATCATCCAGCACCCGCGCGGCCGGCCCAAGGAAGTCGCGATCCAGGATAACCACATCGTCAAGGCCGATCATGTGGTCCTGCACTACATCTGCGACACCGAGCCGGGCTCGTCGGGCAGCCCCGTGTTCGACAATCGCTGGCGACTGGTCGCTCTACACCACGCCTCGATCGTCGCCGACGCCCCCGCCGGAGGCCGCCACGCGCGGGGGATGGACCGGCAGCTCCGGTTCCTTAACGAGGGGGTCCGGCTCTCGGCCATCGCGCTCTCGCTGGAGGCGTCCGACGCCGCGACCGGGGCCGGTCGCGAGGCGCTGGACCGCCTCCGCGGCCTGTTTCGCGACCTCGACCCTCGGGCCGGCTTCTTCGGGGCGCTCGGTCGATCGCTTCGCGGGCGCTCGGCGGCCGAGGTCGGGGCGGAGGTCGACAAGCGCGGCGGCGAGACCCTGGACGTCGGATTCTGGGACCTCCGCACCGCCGCCCCCCGACTCCTGAACCGGATCGACGACCTGGGCTGGGCGATGGCCGCGATGGGGATGGATCTCTGGTGCCTCTCGCACCTTTCCCCGGCCCGGGCTCGCGCGCTGGTCGAGCATCTCGACACGAATTTCCGCCTCGAATACCGCCTCCTGCCCCCGTTCGCGTCGCTGGCCGTGCTCGTCCGCAAGTCGCGGTTCATCTCCGCCGAGCGCATCGAGGAGACGGGGCTGGAATCGGTCCGGGTCCGGATTCGCGACCCGAGACGCGGCCTCGCCACGATCCGGGTCCTTCCGATCCCCGGCCGAGGTCCGTCCGTCGTCCGCGACCTCGTGGGCGCGATCGTCGCCGCCCGGCCCGGCAAGGTCTCGGCCGATTGGCTCTTGATCGGCGGCCCCTCGGCCCGCGTGGGCGACGCCGATCGCGAGGCGATGCTGGCCTCCGGCCTGGATCTGGCCACCGCCGAGGCCGGCCTCGACGGCGGCCTCGTCCTGCTCCGCGGCGCAACCCCGACCGTGACCGGACTTCTCGCCTCGCCCAACCTCGCCGTCCACGATGACGCCATGACCGTCGTCCGCGACCGCCGCCTCCCCGACACCGCCCGCCACCTCACCACCCGCCGCCCCATCGCCGCCCGGCTCCTGCTCATCCGCGACGCCGATCCGCCGGTGTGCCCGACGTAGGGCGGGCCTCGCACGTGTCGAGTGTGAGTTGAAGCCATCTCCCCGTCGTCCCGGGTGCCACTGGCAGCTCGCCTGCCAGTGTCCTGGCCGGGGGTCGAAGACACTGGCAGGCGAGCTGCCAGTGGCACCCGAAACCGGGACGGCATTCCCACGGGAGACCGTGGGAACGAGGTCGCGTTGCATCAGATGGGATGTGGGTAAGGCATGGCCTCGCCCTACGGCGACGCGACCGCCGCCGTCTTCGATCGAAGCAATCGTCCCCACGCGACAGCCAGGTCCCCACGTCCTTCGGGAACGGATAGATATCCGATCACGTAGGCAATCACGCCCACGACCAGATGGGCCAGCAGCGGCATCGCCCTCGCCGGCATGCTGCCCGTGCCCGGCTCGGCCGACCAGACGGATTGCAGGGCCAGCGTCGCCGCGACCATCGCCGCGGCGCCGATCAAAGGCGCGCCCAGGGACCGCCGCAGGAACGTCCTCGGCCGGACGCCCAGGACGCGGAAGACATGGATGCCCGGCACGATCAGGTTCGAGAACAACGTCGTCAGGACCGTCCCCCAGATCACCCCGGCCACGCCGAACTTGACCGTCAAGACGTAGCTCACCGGCAGGTTCACCGCCGCCCCCACCAGGGCCGAGATCGCCACGAGCTTGATCGCGTTCATCCCGATCGCCATCTGCACCAGCACCGACAACACCAGCGGCAGCGCGGCCACCAGGAACAATTGCATGAGCCTGTATTCGTGCGCGAACTTCGGCACCCACAGTTCCAGGAACGGATGCGCGTAGAGGCCGGCCAGCAGGCCCACCGGCAAGATCAGCGCCATCAGCAGCCGGGTGCCGTCGTACTTGATCCGCTCCAGGCTCGATTGATCCTTCGCCGCGGCCAGGCTCGCCACGGCCGGCATGACCAGGTACGCGAGCATCCAGCCGGTCTGCCGCAGTTGCAGGAACGGCTTGCTGATCCCCTGATACACGGCGATCGCCGGCTTGGGCGCCGGCAGGGCGTAGCCGAGGATCGCGATGTCGATCCTGTCGGCCATCACCACGCTCAACTGCAAGACAAACATGAACGTGCTGACATGGATGAGCGTCCTGTAGTCGGAGAGTTTCGCCCCCCGCCACGGCAACCTGTAGTGCAGCTCTCGCCGGATGACCCACCACATCGGACCCAGCGAAAATCCCACGCTCACGACCGTTTGCGCGGCCACGATCCAGAAAAAATCCACATGGGCCTTCAAACCGACGACCAGCACCAGGAACCGCAGGATCACGATCACCAGCTCGAACCGAGGCAAGAAATCGTATCGCCTGGCGGCCTGTAGCACCGAGGAGAGGACCGTCGAGATCCCGTAACAGGGCGCGGTCAAGGCTTGCAGCCATAAGAGCTTGACGATCAACGACGAGTCCGCGCCGAACGTGCTGGGGATGCCGAAGTACGCGATGCCGAGCAAGGCCGCGGCCTGCACCAGGGCCATCGCCGCGTAAAAGTTCATGCCGCAGGCCACGGCACGGTCCACGCCCTGCCGGTCGCCTCGCGTCCAGCACGCCGAAACTTCTTTTTGAAGCGCCGAACTCATCCCGAATTCGAGCAGGAACTGGAGGAACCCGAACCCCCAGGCAAAGCCGAACGCCCCAAAAACATCCTGCCCCACCGAGTTCACGATCAGGGGGACGCTCCAGAGCACGAACACCGCCTGCAACGGCGTCCGCAGCGCGAGCCAGAACGTCCCCCGCAGGAGTCGAGAAATGACCGGGGGCAGCTGACGCTCGGCTTCGGGCGAGGTTTCGGTCAAGGTGGGCACGGCTCCGTCCTTTCGTAAGGTCGGTATCGTAGCCGCTCCGCCCCATGTCCCTAAAGGCCAATCTCTTCCCGAGGGCCCAGGGATCGCGTAGACTGAAATCGTTCGGCGCGCTCCCGGTACGATGGCTGGAGACCCCCTCGTGACGACCCGCGGCATTGTCCCCATCGGCCTGGCCCTCTGCCTGGCCGCCCTCGCACCCGACGATCCCAAGAAGGCCAAGGCGCCCGACGTCGGCACCGCGTATCAGGTCCCCTACCGGCTCACGCTCACGAATCACTATCTGGTCCGCGTGAAGATCAACGGCAAAGGCCCGTTCAACTTCCTGGTGGACACCGGCGCGCCCTACCTGTTCGTCGCCACCGAGGCCGCCAAGAAGATCGGGCTGGAGCCGGCGCCGAAGGGGGAATACTGGTCGAAAATCGACCGCCTGGACCTCGAAGGCGGCGCGACCTTGAAGGGGCTCAACGGGCGCGTCGAGGACCCGTTCCAGCTCGTCGGCATGAACGCCCTGGGCCTGCCCGGGGCCTCGATCGACGGCATCCTCGGCTTCACCATCCTCGCCCGGTTCAAGATGGAATTCGACCCGACCAAGGACCGCATGACCTGGACCCGGCTCGACTTCGAGCCCGAAGACCCATTCATCCCCAGGAACGCCGAGGCCCGCCAGGACCCCGGCGTCCAGGCCATGAGCGCGCTCGGGCCGATCATGAAGTTCGCCTCCGTCTTCATCGGCAAGCAACCCGAGGACGTGCTCCACACCCAGGGCCTGCTCGGCATCGAGCTTGACGACACCATGAAGGTCGTCGCCGTCCTGCCCGACTCCCCCGCCGCCACGGCCGGCGTCCAGCCCGGCGACCGTGTGACGAAGATCAAGGACAAGTCCATCGCGGCCCGCAAGGGTGCCCACGACGCCATCGCGAAGATCCGCCCCGGCGACCGCGTCGCCCTGACCCTCACCCGCGACGGCAAGGCCGTCGAGATGACTCTTACCGCCGCGGAGGGGCTGTGATCCGATGAAACCTCGCCTGATGCTCCTGCTGACGCCCTTCGCGGTCTGTGCCGCCCTCCTGTCCCTGGGCGCGAACCGTGACAAGCCCGCCACCAAACAGGGCGAGACCGCCGTCGTCCCGTTCACGCTGCTGCCGTCGAACCACATGGTCGTCGAGGCCAAGCTCAACGGCAAAGGCCCCTACCGGTTCATCTTCGACCTCGGCGCCCCCGTCACCCTGCTCTCGAACCGCGCCGCCGACGCCTCGGGCGCGATCGACAAGAAGGCCCCGAAATCGTTCCTGATGGGCACTCGCGGCGAGGGCAAGGTCGCGAAGGTCGAGATGGGCGACCTCGTCGCCACCGACCTGCCCGTGATCGTGATGGACCACCCCGCCATCAAGGCCCTCTCCGGGTTCCTGTCGAAGCCCCTGGACGGCATCATCGGCTACACGTTCTGGGCGCACTACAGGACCACGATTGACTACAAAGACCTGAAAATGACGTTCTCCCCCGTCGATTTCGAGGTCACGGACCTCATGAAGAGCCTCCCCACCCAGCTCTCCGGCCCCAAGGTCGCCAAGACGATCGTCCTCGCCCCCCGCGCCCTCTGGGGCCTGATCCTCTCCGAGCCCGAAGGCGGCGTCTCCTCCCCCGGCATCCCCATCAAGACCGTGTTGGCTGGCTCTCCTTCCGAGATTGCCGGATTAAAACCCGGCGATATTTTGACCAGCCTCGACGGCCGCTGGACCACCTCCATCCCCGACACCTACTCCGCCGCCGAGAAGGTTGAGCTGGGGAAGACGGTCCCGGTTGTCATCCTCCGCGATGGGAAGGAAATGACGATCGTGGTCACGCCGAGGGAGGGGATTTGAGGGACGTCAACGATACGTGCCTTGAATCGAACATTAATCACCAACGATGATCCCGCGTTCCGTCTGGCACCCGTCCTACCGCAAGTGACGTGATACAATCGGGATATGGAGACTCTCATGACCATCACGACCGAGATGCGGCAAGCGGTGGAACAGGCGGGAATCGAGCCCATCCGGATCGAAGATCCAAGCAGTGGAACATCTTATGTCCTGATCCGCGAGGATGTGTACCGGCAGATGCAGGAGATCGTCATCCTCGAAAGCTCCGAGCGGGAGTTGGACGTCTTCCAGGACACCCGACCGATACATGCGAATTCTTGACCGCCTTCCCCTCTACGATAAGCCGGCCCTGATCTCCGTCGGCCGATCTGAGGTCGCGCAGGTTAAGCGATTCGAGCGCTCTGCTCATCGCGAAAGCTGCGTATCAATAAGAGAAGTGTGACTCAAGATAACGCTCATTCAATTCATATTTCGGGAACTTATCAGAGCCACGATTCTCGACAAATCCGTCCTTGCGGAGTTTCTCGAACAACTTGCGGACTTGTCGATAGAAAGCATCAAATTTACGGATGTCGTCGTGGGAACTGCGTTCTTGCTCGTACCACAAGGCGAAGCTAACGTCCTTGGCGCTCGGGTAGCGATCTCGATTCTCCCCATACTGATTGTGCCTGTACACAACAGCGAGGCTCTTCCTGGCGTCCTCACCGAGGTCGTCGAATCCTCTGCCGAATACTTGCCTTAGTGATGGGGTATGATCGACTTCGGTGAGGGTCGCATCAACGACAAACACCGGGGACAATGCCTCGCACTGGAGTTCGCGGATCAATCCCGCAAGGCTCAGCCGGCGCAATTCCTCGGAGTGGTTATTATCGGGCGAGAGAAGGATCGTGTACCGGTAGCGTTCGTTGTCCCATTGCGACTTGATCAGATAGGCCAACACTCGTTTTTGGGCTTCGTTCGGTGGGATGCCCCCCAGCTTCTCCCTCAAATAGCCACCAAAGGAGCGAAAGTATCGCTCCATGCGATCACCCACAAGTAGGCCGGGGCGCAGGACTAATTCGACCTCTTCGGTGCCTAGCTTGTAGTATGGGAGATCGATCAGATTCTCCAAGCAATAGTTCACCATCGTGGACATGCCGATGCCCCGCCCCTCCCACTTATCAAAGGCGCGAAGCGCATGGGCGAGCTTCGGGTTGCGCGGCTTTGCCTCAGGGATGATCCTCCGGATGGGGCGAGGGCCGTCGTCGGTCTCGATGAGAAGGTGGCGACGGAACGCGCCAGGGTTCTTCATGGACAACGACTCACCCGGCTTCACGACGATCAGGTCTTGCTTATTGATCGAGTAATCCCGATGCGCGAGTGCGTTGTTAACCGTCTCGCGGATCAGCTTGTCGGGGTACTGCGGCTTGGCGGCCCCCCCGCGTTCCATTCCGACGCCCACTTGAATGTTACGTAGCACGTAGGCGTTGCTCGCCTCAATCAGGGGAAATACGTTGTCGGCTAAGTCTTGCTTATCGAGGATCGTTCCATCGGGGCCGTCTACATAACCATGGACTTGGCACCGGTATTCCAAACGATCGGACACATGGGCTCCGCATACGAGCATCCCGAGCAGGGTGACCCGGCCGTCCTTGACGAAGGATTTCCTTTCCAGAAACGACAGGGCCGCTTCATGTGTCGCCTTCAATGTCTCCAGCTTGGTCCCGGACGAATTATTGAGCCGCGTAATGAAATCATTCAGCTTGTCCAGGTCGATCGATTCCAGGGTCGTCCCCTCGACCGGACGCATCTCCCGCGAGGTAAGGGCCTCGTCCCGATACTCCCTCTGGATCTCGACCTCGGCGCGTGTCAGCTCGACATCACCCGTGCCGCTCCGTTTATATCCCACCCCTCCCGATCGAACGAACTTGCCATCCTTGCGAAGGAACACGTATTTGCTCTCCGCGGAGAGTTCGTCGACAAATTGCAGGGCGATCTGTCCATCAAGGAAGGGGCGGATAACCAACGGACGAAATTGATCGTCCAACTCTAGAGATCGATCGTCCATATCGGCAAATTTTTTGGGTAAATCCCTGAGATTGTTCTCATTGTCTTCGCGCCATCCCGTGAAGCTGTAGCGCTTCCACGGCCCCGTTCCTTTCGAATGGCTGTGTTCCTTGACACCGAGGATCAGTATGCCTCCTCTCGTGTTCAGAAAGGCGTTCGCGCTTACCGCGATTTGATGCCACGAACCACCGTCTGACGGGACGGATTTGAGTTCGTAGATATCCCCCTCGATCGGTTCTTCGCCGCCCTCACGGACGAGCCGTTCCAGTTTGCGAAGGAGGGAATCGATCTCGTCGGCCACGACATCCTCGGACGAATCTTGCGAGCTGACCAAAGTTAAGATAGGAAAGGGCCAAATCCTCAGCCCGCTCCTATCTTGACGTATCTCTGACCCAGGGTCGAGGTCTTTCCTTCAAGCCGCACCTGCTCCTACTTGAAGAACCTCCCCACCCTCACTCCAAACCCTTCCAGCACGCCGGGGGCCGTCAACTCCTCGTCGGCCTTCAGGGTGCGGGGCGGTTCGTCGGGGCCGAAGACGTGGGCGGTCTGGGGCTCGGGGTCGAGCACAATCACGACCGTGACTCCGGCCTTGAGAGACTCGGTGACCTTCTCGTGGATGTCGCGCCAGCGGTCGCTTGTCGAGCGGACCTCAATGACCAGTTCGGGCACTTCCGGCCCGTAGCCCTTGGACAGAGGCCCCGGGGAAGCCGGGCATAGCTGTAATAGGCGACGTCGCCCCCACGAACCGTGTCGGGATCGCGCTCGGTGATGACGGCGGAATCGTTGCTCATCACGAGGCCGAGGCCGTGCTCGTCGGTGAAGTCGCCGAGGATTCGGCCGGCCTTGAGGCAGACGCACCCGTGTCTCCGATCCGGCATCGCCAGGCGCACGATCCTTCCCTGGACGAGTTCTTCGGGATACCCCGGATCGGGCCGGTTCCCGAATTCTTCGGCCGTCATCAGCGCGAGGGCTTCGGCGGTCGCCATGAGAGGATTCTCCCCGGTTCGTTCGGGTCGGATCGAGCGATCCCGATTATCACCGATGGCCTCCGGCCGGTCCACTCTGACCGATTCCGCCCTTCGCGCACGGGGCAAGACGTGATAGGGAACGCGATGGGATAGCCGATTCCGGATGGGAACGCCCATGCCCGACGCTCGCGACCAGAAGCCGGATCGGCCTCCGCACCCGTGGGATGGATTCCTCGTGGGGGAGGAGAATGCGCTGGCGCATGCGGGGGTGATCGCGCTGGCGAGGGGGGACGCGGCGGGGGTGTCGCCGTTGATCGTGCATGGGCCGTCGGGGTCGGGCAAGACGAGGCTGCTGGAGGGGCTGGTGGCCGAGAGGATCGCCAGGAAACCGGGCGCGGCGGTGGCGCATCTGACGGCGGAACGGTTCGCGGCTCTGTGCGCGGAGGCGGCCGGAACGCGAGCCGGGTTCGGCGACCTCAGGGAGCGGTTCCGGGCGCTCGAGCTGTTCGTGCTGGATGACCTGCATGCCCTGGAAAACGCCCCGCTCGCCCTGAGCGAGCTGGCCCACACGCTCGATGCGCTCGACCAGGCCGGCGCGGCGGTGGCGGCCTCGGCCAGGATGGGGCCGGCGCGGTGGTCGGGCTGGCCGGCGAGGCTGGTCAGTCGTCTGGTCGGCGGCCTGTCGGCGCGGGTCGATACGCCGGGCCCGGCTTCGCGGCGGAGGTACGTGCTGGAGCGGTCGCGATCGCGAGGGCTGCGGCTCTCGGCCGAAGCCGTCGAGACGCTGGCGGCGCAGGGTGAAGATTTTCGAACCCTCGATGGCCTGCTCGCCCGGATCGGGCTGGCGGGCAAGGTCGAGCACCGCGCACTCGACGGCTCCCTGGCCGAGGACGTGCTGGCCGAGGGCGGCGACGGTGCGAGCGGAAATTCCGCCCGATCGGCCGAGCGGATCGCGCGGGCGGTGGCCGAGAAATTCGGCGTCAATCTCCGGGATTTGCGATCGGCCTCGCGGCGGCAGGCCCTGGTGGTGCCTCGTCACCTGGCGATGCATCTGGTGCGTCGCGGCACGACGTTGAGCTTCGCCGCGATCGGCGCGTTCTTCGGCAAGCGCGACGCCGCCACGATCCGCCACGCCTGCCGCGTCGCCGCGGAACGCCTGGCGGCCGATCCGGCGCTCGCCGCCGAGATCGCCGCCATCGAACGGCCGGGCGCGACACGAAGCGGGTGAAACCAGGAGCGGCCTACTTGCGGTCGCGGACGATCTTCAGGGCGTCGTCGAATCCGCCGGCCGCGACGAGGGCGTCGAGCGTGCGGTGAAACCGGACGTGCAGGACCGTCGCCCGCCTCATGGCCCGGCCGGCGACGGTCTCCGCGATTTCAGGCTGGATGGCCTGTGTCGCGATCCGCCGACACCGCGCGGCCACGGCCAGGGCGACCGCGCGCCTGCGGACCAGGCGCCTCGCCTCGGTGGCAAGGACAGCCTTGCGCTGGCTGATCGGATCGGGCGCCGGATGCGCCAGGTCGGTACGGATCGTGGACGAGGAGGTCTCACGCATGGCCTCTCCTCTCCGGTTGGGTTCGGTGATCAAACGATGGGGAAACGTGACGAGATGTGCGTGCCAAGAAATGGCGTCAAGCGAACTATAGCATTCTCCGTGCCGCGACGCCGCGCGAATCGGTCTCCGAGACGAATAACCGCGAATTCTCCGGCGATTTCGCGCAAAATCGGGAATGAGGCCTCGCGTTCCCCGAACAGGCCGATTGAAAAAAGATCACAATCGTTGTCATTTTCGCGCAACGATCCGATGGCCTCTCGGGAGAGTGGCAGGTGCGCTCGCGGTTCATGCGGGGCACTGATCCCGGCGATCGCGATTCGAGAGTTGCGTGGGCTGATCTCAATGAATTCACTTTATTTAATATTTGATCGTATTCCGTTCTTGCCGTCCGTTCGCGGGCATCCTGCTCAAGCCCGCTTCTCGACCCTGAGAAGGGAATCCGTCGCCTTCTCAAGGCTCTCGCGATCCTCGACGAGCTGCTTCCCGCCGAGTCCCGCTCCAACCAGGACTGGTAGGCGGGGGCGTTTCTTCGTCAGCCCGGCCTGAAGAACCACGCGGCGATATCGAGGATGGCGCCGAGCATGAAGGCACTCGCGCCGATGGCCAGCCGTATCTCCTTCCTGGGGAAGTCGTTCCATCCTCCGAGCAACAACATGGTCAGGGCATAGCCCGCCACGCCTCCCAGGAAGCCGCAGACGTATCCCATGAAGACCATTATCCCGATGGGGAGAAGCGAGAAGACGAGGCTCATGACCGCCGAGACGACCTGCTCGACGGGGTTCTTGGGCGCGGGCGGGGGCAGTAATCCCGAGGGGGAGATCCCCGAGGTCGTCGCCCGAATTTGGTCCAGCTTCGCGCTCACCTCATGCGCCGTCTGGATGCCGGATCGGACGATCACGAGGAAAATGAGGATACCGATCGCCCCCCCCAAGACTTTCGACCCGAGTTCCTGGAACCTGCGCCACCGCTCCAGCTCGATGATCTCCTTCGAGACGTACCAGAACGAGAGGAAGAACAGGACTTTCGCCGCCCCTTCGAGCCAGTAGCAGGCCGCCTTCGAGCGGGACTCTCGCGCCGCCGCCTGCTCGCGCTCCCGCTCGACCTGCGCGGGGTCGGGGGGCTTCAGGAGGTATCGGGAATAGTCCGTGTCCGACCGCGCGCGGGCCGTCGGCAGGACCAAGGCGACCAGGACGACCGCCAGCGAAAGGGAATGTCGCATCGGCAACCTCCAGGCTTCGGGCACATTAGCATCACTTTACCCGTCTGCCCCTCACGCCCGCAATCCGGTACCGTGCGGCCCGCCGGCTGCCCCAACGTCAGCCGGTTCGGGCCGCACGGAGGGATTCGCTTGCGCGGGGCCCGTGGTTCGCGCTGCGTCCCCGGTCATATCTTACACACTATTGAATAAATCCCGATCTCTCAACGACATCCGGCCCTCAGCATGGCGTGACGATCACGACGCCCGCCCATCGCCGCACAGACCGGGACGCGGGGCCGAGTCAAAATTCTCATGCCGGGGACGCCTCCTCCGGGAGTCAGCCACGAGGACGCAAGACACGCCGAGCCGGGATTGCCCCCCTTCGGTCGGACGGTCAGCCCTCCAGCGATCCGAACAACGTGACCAGCGGCAGGTGGAACCCCGGTAGGATGTCGCCGCCTTCAAGAACGCCACCGGCACCGATTGTCGTTGCGTGCTCGGGCGAGGTGAAGACGCGGACGGTGCGGGTCGCGGGATAGATGTACCACTCCAAGGGGATGCCGGCGTCGAAGTATTCATGGAGCTTGCGCTCCATCTCGGCGGCAGTGTTTCCCTCGCTGATGACCTCGACGGCGAGGTCGGGGAAGAGATTTGGCACAGGGGTTTTTGGGATGAGGCGGGAACCGAGGCGTTCCCAGGAGATGAACGAGACGTCGGGCAAGCGAACCAGATGCGGGGCGATGCGCATCATCGCCTCGGCTCCGGCGCAATAGCCGATGTTGTGTCGATCCAGGTAACTGTTGATGAAATGACCGAGCCACATCGCAAGATAGCCTTCTTGATGGCCCACGGCCTTCTCCACAAGAGTCCCGTCGACCAATTCACACCGACGCCTATCGCGATGCCAGGCATCGAGGACGTCCTGCTCGATCGCCGTCCCGGGCGTCGGCTTCATCCGCACGCGAGCGGGTGGGATATCTCCCAGCCGATGGAGCAGCTCCTCGACGGTTTCAACCTCGGCGACAGACGTGACGGTGGCCATATCGGAACCCCTTACGGTGCCGGGAAGATTGTCCCAGATTCCTCCCCATCCGGCAAGCTGCGGCCCGTTCCGCCAGATCCCTAAAGAGGCCCCGCTCGCCTCGCCGCAACTCATCGCTATTTTTTGACTTACACGCGGTCGGATCGGCCCGTTCGGCGTTGCTTCGCGGGGCCGGTTTGGATACAATACTTCATCATTCTCCGACCCCCGCGCCCGGACCAGGACCGACGTTCCGGACGCCTTCGCGCCTGACGAAGGATCGACGATCGTGAGCAACGCTTTGCCGCCGCAGACCGACCATCTCCCGACGCCTCCGCTCAACATCGAAGAGGAGTTGAAGGAGAGCTATCTCAACTATGCGATGTCGGTCATCATCAGCCGCGCCCTGCCCGACGTCCGCGACGGCCTGAAGCCGTCGCAGAGGCGCATCCTCACCGCCATGCTCGACCTGAACCTCAGCCCGGGTGGCTCGACCACCAAGTGCGCGGGGATCGTGGGCGAGACCATGAAGCGGTATCACCCGCACGGCGACAACTCGATCTATCCGACCCTCGCCCGCATGGCCCAGTGGTGGAACATGCGCCACCCCCTGATCACCGGCCAGGGCAACTTCGGCTCGATCCACGGCCTGCCCCCGGCCGCCATGCGGTACACCGAGGCCAAATTGAGCCCCGTCGCCGCCGAGATGCTCGAAGACATCAAGCTCGATACCGTCGACTTCCAGCCCAGCTACGACGAGAAGCATTCCGAGCCCCGCGTCCTGCCCTCCAAGCTGCCGAACCTGCTCGTCAACGGCTCGGGCGGGATCGCGGTGGGCATGGCCACGAGCATCCCTCCCCACAACCTGGGCGAGGTCTGCGACGCCGTCGTTGCGCTCATCGACAACCCGGCGATCACCGTCGATGAGCTGATCGAACACATCCCCGCGCCCGACTTCCCCACCGGCGGCACCATCTGCGGCCGATGGGGCGCGCGGCGGGCCTACGAGACCGGTCGCGGCAAGGTCGTCGTCCGGGCCAAGTACGAGATCGAGGAGACGTCCGACGGCCGCTCCACGATCGTCTTCACCGAGATCCCGTACCAGCTCACCAAGGAGAACCTCCTCAAGAAGCTGGCCGAGCTGGTCAACGACAGCCGCATCACGGGCGTGGCCGACGTCCGCGACGAGTCCGGCCGCAAGGAGCCGGTGCGGATCGTCGTGAAGGTCAAGAAGGGCGAGGACGCCAACGTCGTCCTCAATCAGCTCTTCCAGTTCTCGCCGCTCCAGGACTCGTTCGGGATCATCATGCTGGCCCTGGTCGACGGCCGGCCCAAGACGCTCCCGCTCAAGGAGATGCTCCGGCTGTTCGTCGAGCACCGGGTCACCGTCATCCGTCGCCGGACCCAGTTCCTGCTGCGTCGCGAGCGCGCGAGGGCCCACATCGTCGAAGGGCTCCTGATCGCCCTGCACTACATCGACGAGATCATCCGCGTGATCCGCTCCTCGGCCAACCCGGTCGAGGCCCGCGCCCGGTTGATGGGCATGGAGGTCTCCGCCCAGGTCCTCCAGCGCGCCCTGGACGATGCCGAGGCCAAGGCGACCGGCAGCCTCACGAAGTTCCAGGCCGAGGCCATCCTCGCCATGCGGCTCCAGCAGCTAACCGGCCTGGAGGCGGATAAACTGATCGCGGAGTACAAGGCCCTGAAGGCCGATATCACCGGCTACGAGGCCATCCTGGCCGACGAGCAGCTCGTGCTCGACCTGATCCGCGCGGACATGCGGGAACTCAAGCAGAAGTACGCCAACCCGCGCCGCAGCATGGTGTCCGACGAGGAGCTGGGCGACTACGACAAGGAACTTTTGATCCGCGAGGAGTACATGATCGTGACCGTCACCAACGACGGCTACATCAAGCGGCTCCCGCCCTCCACCTATCGCGCCCAGGGTCGCGGCGGCCGGGGGATCGCGGCCACGAACACCCGGGAAGGCGACTTCCTCGAACATATGTTCGTGGCCCTCACGCACGATTACATCCTGTTCTTCACCGACCACGGCAAGGTCTACTGGATCAAGGTCTACGACCTCCCCATGGCCTCCCGCACCGCCGGCGGCCGGGCAATCGTCAACCTCCTGCAGCTTTCCGAGGGCGAGAAGATCACCGGGCTGATCCCGGTCCGCCAGTTCACCGAGGGCGAGAGCCTGCTCATGGTCACCCGCCAGGGCACGGTCAAGAAGACCGACCTCACGGCGTTCAAGCGGCCCCTCGGCCGCGGTATCATCGCGCTGGGCCTGGAGGAAGGCGATCAGCTCATCGGCGTGGCCCGGACCAAGGCCGGCGATCAGGTCGTGCTCTCGACCAAGGACGGCATGGCCATCCGGTTTGACGAGTCCGACGTCCGCTCGATGGGCCGCCCGGCCTACGGGGTGCGCGGGATCCGGCTCGAAGACAACGACGAGGTCATCGGTATGATCGTCGTGAACGGCCAGGACGATCCGGCGAGCATCCTCACCGTCTGCGCCAACGGCTACGGCAAGCGCACGGCCCTGACCGAGTACCGCTCGCAATCGCGCGGCGGCAAGGGCCTGATCGACATCAAGACCACCGACCGCAACGGCCCGGTCGTGGCGATCGCCAAGGTGACTGAGGCCGACGAGGTGATGCTCACCACCACCAGCGGCATGGTGATCCGCACCCGCGTGGCCGACATCAACCTGATCGGCCGCAACACCCAGGGCGTCCGCCTGATCCGCGTCGAAGAGGGCGATTCCGTCGGCTCCCTCGCCAAGCTCCCCGAAGAGGAGCTCACCGCCGAAGCCCTGGAAGACGCCCCCGCCGTGGATGGTCTGGCAACCCCCCTCGACGGCCACATCCTCGACGACGGCGTCGCCGAGGCCGAGGCCTCGGATCATCTCGACGACCTGGACAGCGACGGGAAGATGGACGTGTGAATCCTCCGCGATCTTCCATCCACGACCGCCAGCACCCCTCCCGCGGTCGTGGATGGGAGACCCGCATCTTGATTTGGCATTTTTCTATGCCACAATTTCGACGCTGGCCAAGTCGTCCCAAGTCATCAACGACCCAAGCCTCAGAGACGAAGGCGTCTTCGGGAGTTGTCTATGAGCGAGGCGATCACAGCGTTCATCAAGCGAGTCAAGGAACTTGCCGAGCACGTCAGGGGTAACGAGCAGGCGACGAAACAAAGCCTAATCGGCCCGCTCTTCACGACGCTGGGGTACGACCTAACCGATCCTCGCGAGTGTGTGCCGGAATATCGCGCCGATTTCGGCAAGGATCGATCGGTCAAGCCGATCGACTGGGCGTTCCTCCAGAACGGGCGTCCCATCTTCTTCGTCGAGGCTAAGGAAGTCGGCAAGAAACTTTCGAACTATGATGAACAGCTCGGGGATTATTTCGCGAAATCACCGGAGGCCAAGCTCGGCATCCTGACCAACGGGGTTCAGTGGAGGTTCTTTACTGATATCGTTCACTCGAACGTGATGGATAAGGAGCCATTCATCAAATGGGACGTCTTGGCCGACGAAGAACCGCCTTTTGACTTCCTCACTCTGCTTCACGAGTCGCAGTACAACCCGCAGTTGATTCGAACCTTCGCGGAGCGGAAGCGCGCTCAGAATCTACTCGTTTCGGAACTGAATCGGCTTCTTGAACCATCCGCCGAGTTCGTGAGGTTGGCAGTCGCCAATATCGAGACACGCAGGCTCACAGACGCAGTTGTCGATTCTTGGAAGCCGGTGCTCGCTAACGCCATTGAGGAGTGGGCCAAACAGCGTATGCTATCAATGGTTCTCAGCAGCCCACCCTCGAACGAGACTGGTCCAGGATCAATCGAATCATCGGCTGCAAAGGTAGTTACGACGAAGGAAGAACTGGATGGGTTCGCGACCATCCAACGGTTGCTCGGCCCGGAGCGCCCAATTGCCTATGAGGATACGGTTTCCTATTTTAAACTCCATCTCGTCGAACGTTATACGTGGGTCTTTTGCCGACTGTACTTTGATCGGAAGAAGCCATCCGTCTGGGTTCCGCTCCCCATGGAGCAGGTTCAGCAGCTTGTCCGTTCACTGTCTGTATCTGTTCCTCAGCTCGGTTGGTCGTGCATCAATCTCGACACTCTTGCTGATCTGGAATTGTTGGGGGACGTCGCCAAGGCATCATGGGACGCTCAGCGAGCATTGCACCCAAAAACAGCCGAAATTCCTGCCGAGGCGGTCACCTTCCCTGAAGGATTAGAAGCAAAGGTCGATCCCCAATAAGGTAGGGAGAGCACTTTATTAGATGTCGCTCCCTATGGAGGTCGAGACAGGAATCTAGGGCGCTACTCCCTACACGCACGGCCGACAAGGTCCGCAAAGCCGGAGGCAGGATCGCGGAACGCGAACTGCCCCCGTTGACATCGGTGGAGCGTAATCCGCCACGCCTCACTTCTTCAGCGTCTTCGCATAGTCGGCCCGAGAGGTGACCATGGCGAGGGTGGACTTGCCGTCGATGAACCATTTGGTGCCGCCCTTGATCCAGCAGAGGTCCATGCCGAGCATCGTGGCGGGGGTGCCGTCGGCGGAGGCGGGCGGGATGACGTCGACGACGACGCAGGCCGACGCGCCTTCCGGGGGTTGGCCGGGAGTCAGCATGATATCCTCGGTCTTCGCGGGGAGCGAGCCGGCCATGGAATGGAAAACCTCGACGGCCTTGACGATTTCGTCCTGGCTATCGTTCGTGGCCATCGCCTTGAGGGTGGCCAGATCCTTGTCGAGCACCGCGCGGGCCGCCGTCACGACCTTCAGGGAAATCTCCTGCTCCTTGGTGAACGAGCTGCCCGAGCCGAAAAGCGTGTAGCCGTAGTACAATACGCCGAGCCCAAGGGCCACCAACAACGTCATCCAGACAGGCTTCGGGGTGTAGGCGAGCTTGGCCGCCACGATCCCGATCGGGTCCAGCGGCTCGTCCTTCGGGCGGCTAGTCTTGGATTTGCTCCCCTTCACCGTCGGAGGCTCGCCCAGGACGGGCTTGCCGGTGGCGTCGAGGTGGAAGACGGCGTCGCACTTCTTGCAATGCATCCGGGTATTGAGCCGGTCCAGGGGGACATTGCCCCTGCGTCCGCAGCTCGGACAGGACATCGGAATCATGAACAAACTCCGAAGAGAGCGATCCGCGAAGCTCCGCGACGATAGGTCTCGGGACGGTTTGCCACGGACGGGCGATGGGGCCGACGAACGATCCCGCCTCAGGGCGGCGCCGGTTGCGTCCATTGTGGCACGGAATTCGGAGGAGTTCGAGTCCCTAGTGTCCGCAACCCGAGAAAGCGTGTTCATGCGCGTGGACTCCCAATCGCTCGCCCCGAGCCCGACGGCGCGGGACGGAGGAACCGCCTTGATCGATCTCTTCCCGGCCGATCGATCGATGAGATCGTCGGCGAGGGCTTCACCTTGTCCGAATCGACGACGCCGGATAGGGTGTCGCCAGGCCACGGTCGATCGGGGCCACGGACCATCTCAGACAACGCGGAAAGCCTAGGTCGCGGAACGAAGGGCGGGATTTTCGATTCGGCAGAGGATCGGGCGTTCCCCCGGGGGGCGTATTCCGCCCGCCGACCCGGCCAGGAATTGAGAGAAGGCACGTCCCCCCGCCATCCGAGAGACCGCCTCATGCGCGCCTTGATCACCGGGGCTTCCGGATTCGTCGGCGGCCACCTGGTCGAACACCTGGCCGCCTCGGGCGACATGATCGTCGGCCTGTCGGCCTCGGGCCGGTGGCCGAACGCCCTGGCGCACCTCGATCGCCTGGCGAGGATCGAAGCCTGCGACCTGATCGACGTCGACGAGGCGGATCTCGCCGACTTGCTCGCCCGCAAGCGGCCCGAGGTGATCTACCACCTCGCCGCCCAGGCCAATCCCCAGGCCAGCGTCTCCGACCCCCGAGGCACCTGGGCCTTGAACCTGGGCGGCACGTTGAACCTGCTCGAAGCCGTCAGGCGCTCCGGCCAGACGCCCCGCGTCGTGCTGGTCGGCACCGGCGTCTGCTACGGCAACCCCGCGCCCGAGTTCCTGCCGGTCAACGAGTCCTGCCCCCTCCGCCCCAACAACCCCTACTCCGCCAGCAAGGCCGCCGCCGACCTGCTCGGAGTCCAGCATTATCTCGCCCACGGCACCGACGTGGTGATGGTCCGCCCCTTCAATCATGCCGGGCCGAGGCAGTCGCCCACGTATGTCCTGGGCGGGCTGGCGCGCCAGGTCGCCGAGGTCGAGGCCGGCAAGCAGCCCCGCGTCGAGGTCGGCAACCTGGACATCGTCCGCGACTTCACCGACGTCCGCGACGTCGTCCGCGCCTACCGTTTACTCGCCGAATCGGGCCGATCCGGCGAGATCTACAACCTCGGCACCGGCCGAGGCACGAAGCTGGCCGATGCCCTCGGCGTCCTGCAATCGCTCGCCACGGTCCCCGTCGAGGTCTTCGTCGATCCCGCCCGCGTCCGACCCGTCGATCAGCCCCTCCTGGTCGCCGATCCGTCCAAGCTCCGCGACGCCGTCGGCTGGGAGCCGAAGTTCACGATCGAACAAACCTTGACGGACATGCTCAACGACTGGCGCGTCGCTCTCGGGCGGGGTTGATCCCTTCAGGCTCATCATGGGTTGCGGTGTGGTGGTGGATCGGCCCTCGAGATCCCCTCCGGTAGGTCCGACTTCAGTCGGTCCTGTCCACGTATTCCTGTCGGGTTCAGGACCGACTGAAGTCGGACCTACTGCTCCTCATCCGACGCCCCGCGTAGCCGCCACCCCGCAACCACCATGAGCCACTCCCTTCAATCCATCGCGCACATCCCCGAGCCGCACCCTCCCATGCCGCACGGGCCGGAATCGCGGATCGGCAGCGATGAGGACCCCGTCCCGCTCACCTTCGCGGACGCCGGGACGCTGAACTGCTTGGCCAGGTCGATGCTGCCGCACTTCGGGCAATGGGGCACGTCCGATGACGAGCGGACGAGCGTCTCGAACGTAGACTCGCACGGCTGGCAACGGTATTCATAGATCGGCATGATCGCAGCTCTCCAGGGGTCGATTTCGCCTATTGTGCGGCCGGGACTCGCACCCTGTCAACGTCGGGAGGTTCGCATGACCGTCCGCCCGTTGTCCCGCGATGAGGTTCGCGCGATCGACCGCCGCGCCGCCGAGGAATTCGGCCTGCCGACGCTCGTGCTGATGGAAAACGCCGGCCGAGGCGCGGCCGATCTCCTCCTCAACACTCGCCCCCATGTCGGCCCGGTCGTGATCGCCTGCGGACCCGGCAACAACGGCGGCGATGGCGGCGTCGTGGCCCGGCACCTCGATGCGCACGGCCCCTCCGTCCGCGTTGTCTGGTTCGCCCACAAGGAGAAGATCGCGGGCGACGCGGCCGTTCAACACAAGATCCTCGCCGCCTCGGGGATCGACCAGCAAGAATGGACCGGGCCGATCGATCAAGAACGGCTGGACGCGCTGTTTTCCCAGGCCGATTGGATCGTCGACGGCCTGCTCGGCACGGGATTGACCCGGCCGGTCGAGGGCGTCTTGCGCGACGTGATCGAGGCCATGAATCGGTCCGGCAAGCCGATCCTGGCCCTGGATCTGCCCTCGGGCCTGGACGCCGACTCCGGCGAGCCGCTGGGCATCGCCGTGCGGGCCTCGCAAACTGCGACGTTCGTGGCGCCAAAGCTCGGTTTCGCCCGTCCGGGCGCCGAAGCCTACACCGGTCGCGTCAGCGTGGTGGAAATCGGGGTGCCGAGGAAGTTGCTGGAGGGATTCACGGACCGGGTGTCGTGAATCGTCACGATCCTCGCTCAGTGCGTCGGATCGGGCGTGCGGATGCCCATGGACGGCGAACCGCCGTTGCGGGCCGTATTGGCCGTCGAGGTCGAGGCGTTATCGACTTCGGGGCGATGGCTCGTGGAGTTCTCCGCCACGGTGGTGCTGCTGCCGACCTCGGAAACCGCCTGGGTCACATGCGAGACCGGGGTCGACGATCGGGGCACGGGCAGGGCCGCGGTCCGGGCCGAGGGATGGAGCTGAAGGTGAGACACCGACCACGAGGCCGCCGCGCCAACCGCGAGGAAGACGCTGGCCGCCAGGCTGACGGCGACCCAGAACCCCGGCCGCGACCAGGAGGCGGGCGCGGACCGTCGCTGCTCGCGAATCTGGCGGGCCAGGGCGGGCCAGAGCGAGGCCGTATTGACCAACGCAAGGGGTTCTTCGGAAAGACCTTGCATCGCAGCGAGCGACACATGGAAGGAGGCCAGACGGTCGCGGCACTCGGGACAGCCGATCAGATGCCGCTCGGCCTTGCGACGGTCCGAGCCGGTCAGCTCGCCGCCGGCAAGCAGAGGGAGCCTGGGTCGGGCCCACCGACACGTATCATCCCACATGGCGGGCCTCCTCTTGGGGTTCGTCGTCAGGAAGAATCGGAGCATCCGAATCGATACCGTCGTCGCCGCCGGCCGGGACCGCCTGGCGGCGCTCCCATTGCTGGCGGAACAGGTCGCGAGCCTTGGCCAGGCGCCAGCGGATCGTCGCTTCCCGACGTCCCACAATCGCCGCAACCTCAGCCGAGGAAAAACCTTCCAGATCACGCAGGACGAGAATCGTTCGATAGGGCAGGGGGAGGCGTTCGAGCACGAAACGGACTTCCTGGACCACCTCTTCGCGGAGCCGAGGGTCCGCGTCGGGCAGCTCCATCGCCTTGTTGGCGGCCCGTCCTGGTCGATCGATCGACGAGGTGGGCGGCCCATCATGGCGACGGAGTTGGTCCAGGCCCAGATTCACTCCAACGCGGAACAGCCAGGGGCCAAAGCGGCGGGAGGTGTCAAACCGATCGAGGCGATGGTAAACCTTCCAGAATGTTTCTTGCGCCAGGTCCCGCGCCAGCTCTTCATCGTGGACCAGGCGATACAGCACGCGGATGAGCTTCCGCTCATATCGGGTGACCAGGACGGCGAATGCGTCATCGTCACCATCCCGGGCCAGCTCCACGAGGCGGGCATCACCGACATCTTCGGAACGGGCGGGCGTGGGGAACGGGATCGTTCCCTCAACTCTCCGTTCGCGATCCGTCGATTTTTCGTTCGCCATCGCGGGGCCTCCCTCCGCGTAGTATCATACGGGGTTTCGGTACCGCAGCGTTTGCGAGTTTTTCCGGAACAGATCCCCGATATGCCCGGTTCCCCCCTAGATTGCCATCCTTGTCCAGTTTCCGACCGCGCCCGAGCCCTGGCCGTCCTCTACCGCAGGATGCCCGAGGTCCTTCGGCCTCGCCTGGTCGCGGACGCGATGGCGGAGGCCGAGCAGGGGGCGATTGACCTGTCGGGCTTGTGGGTGGCCGTGAAGAAGGCCCGCATTGTGGGCACGCTCCTCACTCATGCCCTGGCGGGCCGCGCGGTGGCGGTCTGGGCGCCCGAGGTCGTGCCGGCCTGGAGCCGGAGGACCGTGGCCGTGTCCCTGGTCCGCGCGGCGCTGGCGGACGTGACCCGGAAGGGGTTCCGTGTCGCCCAGGCTCTTGTGGACCGGACCTCACCCCGCTCCGCGCGCGGAGACCTCTCCGGGGGCGGCCTGCCTCGGGTCACGCAGTTGATCTACATGGCCCGACCGACCGCCCCATCGCTCCCCGTCCCGGCTTCGGTCCCCCGATTCCTCTGGCAGAGCTACGGCCCGGAGACCGACGCCGAATTCCGACGGGTGCTGGACACCACGTATCATGGCAGCCTGGACATGCCCGAGCTTGAGGGTGTCCGCTCCCTCGACGACGTGATCGCCGCCCATCGCGCCGGCGGCCGGTTCGACCCCACCCGCTGGCGCATCGGCCACCTCCCGGACGACCCCGCCGCCACCGCGATCGTCCTGCTCACCGCCCAGGCCGAGCGTGGCTCCTGGGAGGTCGCCTACCTCGGCCTCTCCCCCGCCTCCCGCGGTCGCGGCCTCGGCCGTGTCGCCCTCTCCTACGCCCTTGAGCTCGCCCGACCCCACGCCCCTCGCCTCGAACTCGCCGTCGATGCCCGCAACACCCCCGCCTTCCGCCTGTACCGCCGCGCCGGTTTCCACCCCTTCGACCGCCGCTCCGTACATCTGCGCGTCCTGAGCCCATGACCATGATTGGCTTACCAAGCCCCTGACAAAACCAACGCATTACCCCAGTTCCCCTAGATCCTCCAGAGTATTATCGGGGGCGATCAGTTACATTGGGTTTCGGGATGTCGAGACTCCTACTCTCTCCGTCCTCGTTGTCAGGACCGGCCGGCGTAGGCTGCCTGGGCCGTCATGATTTGATCTCCATCGCGTTGAGAGGCGAGCATGAGCAAGCATCGGGATTTCGTCGGGTCGCTCGGACGACAGCAGGCCGTCATCGGACGTCCAGGCCGTCGCGACCGCCAGGCCCCGAGGTCGACCAGGTTCCTCGCGTCGCTGGAGGCGTTGGAGGTCCGCGCGGTCCCCACGACGTTCACGGTGAACAGCCTGGCCGATAACAACGTCGGCATCGGCAACACCGGCGACCTGCGCTACGTGATCACTCGCGCCAATGCCCTGAACACCGGGACGCCCGCCGCGCCGGACATGATCCAATTCACCGGCGTGAGCCTCACCGGGGCCGCCCATACGATCGGCGTCGGCTCCGGGGCCGCCGGGCGCAAGGCCCTGCCGGCCCTGAGGGACGCGGCCGTCATCGACGGGACCACGGCGGGAGGCTTCGACAACCTGAACGGACTGATGCTCACGCTCGACGGCCACGCCCTCCGCGGCGGCGCCAATGGCCTGACCCTCCAGGGCGGCAATGCCGCCGTGAGGGCGCTGGAGATCGTGAACTTCCCCGGCGACGGCATCCGCGTGGCCTCCTCGGGCAACACCATCGGCGGCGATCAGATCGGCAAGAACGCCGCCGGCCAGACGAACAGCCCGACCGGTCGCGTCACCACCCTCCCGCTGGGGCAGCCGCCCACCACCCCGGTCTTCGTCCGGCCCCCGCAGGGAAATATCATCGCGGCCAACGGCGGCGACGGTGTGCGGATCACGAAGGGCGCCAACGCCAACGTCCTGGAGGGGAACTACATCGGCACCGACGTGACGGGGACCAAGGCGCGCGGCAACGGCGGCGACGGTGTGGCGATCCTGAGCGCCGACGGCACCCAGATCCTCGGCACCACGCCCCCCGACAAGAACGACCCGTTCGTTTTCTACAACGTGATCAGCGGCAACAAGGGGAACGGCCTGGTCATCGACGGCGCGACGAACACCACGGTGTTCGCCAACTTCTTCGGCCTGGCCTCGGACAACACCACGCCTCTGGGCAATCGGCTGGACGGCGTGCTCATCACGGGCAAGTCCGACCGGACCAACTTCGGCGGCAATATCCCGCTCGGGAACGTCTCGGCCGCCAACGGCAAGAACGGCGTGGAGGTCGCGGGCTCCGCCTCGCGGACGCTCCTGGGGAACACGTTCGCCGGCGTGGCGGCCTTCAACCCCACGGCGCAGGTCGGCAACCACAACGACGGCATCCTGATCTCCACCACCGGCGGGCACCAGGTCTTCGGCTCGTCTCGGTTCAGCACGATCGTGCTGACTTGCCAGTCGTCGAACAACCGCCGGGACGGCGTCGAGATCTTCGGCAAGGCCGGCGGCGTGCAGGTCACTCAGTCCCTCATCGGGTTGCAGACCGACGGCAAGGCGGCGGCGCCGAACGGGCGGGACGGCATCGAGGTCCACGGCAACGCGAAGGCGGTGGCCATCGGCGGGTTCGAGCCGTCGGTCGAGGGCCAGCCGGCGGAGCAGTCCTTCCTTGAGGCGTCGAACATCATCTCCGGCAATCGCCGGGACGGCGTGGCCTTCGACGGCGGCTCGCGCGGCGGCAGCATCGTCAACAGCTTCATCGGCACCGACATCACCGGCCAGGCCGCCGCGGGCAACGGCCGTTACGGAATCTACCTCGGTGGCGGCTCGGGCCTCCGAATCGGTTCCGCCCTGGGCGCCGTCACCCCTCGTCAACGCAACATCGTCGCGTTCAATGCCCTCCAGGGCGTCCTGGTGAACGGGGGCACGAGTAACAGCATCCTCGGCAACCCCAGCTTCAGCAACGGCGAAGCGGGCATTGCCCTGCAGCACGGCGGCAACCGAAAACAGCCCGCGCCTGTGCTCACCTCGGCCCAGGTTGGCCCCGGCGGCGTCACCCAGGTGACCGGCACCCTGACCGCCCGTCGCAACACCACCTACCAGGTCGAGATCTTCGCCAACCCGACCGGCGGCCCCGGCAACGGTCAGACCTTCCTGGGATTCGCTAACGTGACGACCGACGCCTCCGGCTCCGCCCGGTTCACCGTCTCCGGATTGACGGCCCCCGACCCCACCACCGCGAACTTCCTCAGCTCCACGGCCACCAGCCCGTCGGGCGACACCTCGATGTTCTCCCAGGCGATTCCCGCGATTCACATCGGCTGAAAGGGGGGACTTTCTGGATGGATAAGGCAGTCAGCTGGATGGATAAGGCAGTCAGAAGGGAGGTCAGGAGCCATTGTTGTTTGGCCTCCGCATTACTAAGCTGGAGGCATGTGACCCCACTGCGGCTGGGATTCGTCTCGACCCAGCGACCGCGCGGATGACCAAAGAAATCCACCATAAACGGCTCCCCACCCCTTTTCTCTCCTTTACCCAGAACCCTAAATCTTTTCAAGATTTAGTGATGTCCCCATTTCCGTGGCGTGCCGATCGCGTTGATTCGGCGATCGGTCAGGGCGAAGCGTCAGGCGGCGGCGGATTCGTGGTAGGGCGGACGGGGCCGGGCAAGGGGACACGTCAAGATTTTCCTAAATGAGCATCGCCCGGCCAACCCTCGATGGGCGGACCGGGCGATGTCGCCGAGCCAGGATACCGCGTCGGTCACTTAATTGAAGACGTCGCCGGGGACGACCTCGCCGCCGTCGATGGTGCCGAGGGCCTGCCAGGTGCGGAAGGCGATGCTGTTCTTGGCGAACTTCACCGAGCCGTCCATCAGCAGCAGGTTCACGCCGCCGGGGTGGTAGGAGCTGGGCCCGATGATCGTGTCCGGCCCGGCCGCGTTGCAC
>JAQGHR010000010.1 GCA_028291545.1 Planctomycetota bacterium
AGCGGGACAGGTCGTCCATGGTGCGGCTCCGCCGGTGCAGTCCTCAGGGCCGGATGGCGATTGCGCCATCCTCCTGGGATACTCCGACGGAGCGAGAGCGTGCAATAGAGTCAGGCCACCAGGCAAAATGGAGGGGTAGGTCCAGATTGAAGGGTGTACTACAATATCGTGCACTCTGAATATGGGTGACTACGATCCTTGTGAGTTTATTTCTCTCAACCGCCTGTCGCCATGGGGCCGGTTGTCGCGACCGTCTTCAATGACACTTGTGGCAACCTCATCCAAATTGCTCAGAAGGCGTGACGCGACACTATTGTCGCAAAGCCCTGAAAGTCGACGAATCAAACGGTGAGTATCGTCTGCCGTGACTTGTCGCCGAGGTGTTCGATCATATCGATTCGATCGACTTCTCTGGACCAAAACCGAGGCTGAGGATGATCCGAGCAATTAGTCGTAGCGTAGCTGCAATCTTCGTTGCCTTCATTCTTGCGATGATCTTTATCGTAGGGGTGGAAGGCTTGACATCGATTCTCTATCCCTTCCCTCCCGGTGTGGACTCTTCAGACATAGAGGTTTGCAAGGCTCACGTCGCCCAACTTCCGACCAGTGCGTTCCTAGTGGCGTCCGTGGGCTGGGGCCTTGCCACATTTTCGAGCGCGTGGGCGGCAACACGCCTGGGCTCGGGACGACACGGAGCGCACGGCATTGGAATCGGCTTCGCCCTCCTCGCAGCCGCAATTATGAACATGATGATGTTGCCATATCCGACCTGGTTCTGGATCGCCAATCTTGTTGTACTACCAGCCGGCATCTACGTCGGATCCAACTTGGGCCGAGCCCGACCGCCCATCGCGCAGAATGCTCATGCCTAGTCGGCGATCGTCCCGCCTCGGCGCCACGGCCATCGCATAACAAACTCACTGTACTGGCAGGACTTCCGTAAGGTAGTCGGTGTTGAGACTGCAGGAGATCATCTTTCCACGGAGGCTATCGTTGTTGGGATGGCGTCTCAGCAGGGTCACGGCGAAGCGTCGCAGCCAGCTCAGATTGTTGCCCATGGTCCGCTCGCGGGTGCGGCTGTCGTCCTCGCGGAAGTTCACGTCCAGCACCCAGTGCATCGACTCGATCCCCCAGTGGCCTCGGACGGCTTCGCCGAATCGCTTGCCGCTGAGGTAATGGCTGCTGAGGTAATACCGCACCTCGTCCGACTCCGTGCCGTCGGCATGCCGCGTGACCCGGACGCTGTAGCCGATCGCCTTGATCCATGGCCAGTCCTCCGCCGGGGCGAAGTCGCGCGGCACTTTCGTGAGGAGATACGACCGTTCGTCGATCCGGCCGTGCCCGTCGTCGAGCGTCTCGTGGCATCGGTATCGGAGGTCTTCCAGGTCACGTTCCGGGTGATCAAAGAAGTACATACGGATCGCTTCCAGGAGCTTCGGCCGGTTGTCCTTGACGGCGATCACACAGTCGCCGCCACCCGGTGACGACCTGCCTGACAATCTCCTTACGGCAGCCCATCGCATCGATCGTGATGAGCGTGCCGGCCAGGTCGATCTGCCCCAAGAGCTGCGGGATGGCCGTGATCTGGTCGGATTTGGCATCGGTGGCGACCTGACCTAGCGCGATCCCCTCCTCGCCGGCCCAGGCACTGACGATGTGCAACGCCCCGAGACCCTTCGCCGTGTCGTGCGACCTGCGACAGGTCTCGCCATCGATGGCGACGAGGCGTTTCGGCGTCGCGTCGTCGATCGGGATCGCGTCGGCGATCCGGGCATGGAAACAGCGTTGGAAGGCTTCGGGTCTCAGCACCACGAGGAGGCGGCGGATGCAGTCGCGCGAAGGGATGCCGCTGGGCAAGGCGAGGTGCCGGGCCAGCCACGACTGGCGATGCTTGCCCCAGCGATGGATGGCGGTGGGGCCGTCGCAGCCGCAGATGATGCCGCAGACGGCGATGACGGCGATATCGGCCAGGATGTGTTTGCGGTTACGCGTGTGCCGGGGTCGGAGAGCGACTCGAAGTACGGGCCGATGGAGCCGACGTCGACGAGCTTGGCCATGGGAGGGATCCTTGGATCGGTCGGCGTGGGCCGTCGCGCCGAACTGGGGCGTGCGGCGACCTGAGCACGATGACCGGAACAAAGATATCGGACCGAGGCCCGTCGCGCCAGACTACCCGGGCCACACAGTTATGCGCGCTGGCCGTGGCCTCGGCGCGAAGCCGGCTCTTCTCAGCCGATGGTGAAGGAACAACGCCGAAGGCACGGGTCGCGTCGATGAGGGAACCCACATGGGGTCACCGATGCCACTTGCCGCACTGCTCGATATCTGGACTGTCGCCTTCTCTTAAACGTTGGTAATCCGCGCTATACTATCGACCGGAAGTCGGCCTAAATCTGGAACTATATTGTAACGCGACTTGCGCAACCCTCAATAAACCCGCCTCCGCGAGATACAATCTGGCGTGGAATCAGCGCGCCGTTCGACGCTTCGGTCCGACACTCGCCGCGGGCGATCAGAAAGACGCGCCATTCCCGCGGTTCATGCCCCCGAATCGCCCATGCTCCGGCGGCAGTCGAACCCGGGGGAGTTCCCCGCGCGAGGCGGCCTCCGCCGGTCCACATCTCACCGCGACGGGCGGGCACCTCAGGGGATGTGAATACCCAGGCTCGCCAGGAGATTGCGGACCCCCGCCATTGCCCGTTGCCGCTCGGCGAGGTTCGCCTCCAGCTCCGTCACCCGCCGCCGGGATGATGCGAGCGCCTCCTGCAACCCCGTCACCGACTCGTAGCCGGATCGAGCCTCCCCCTCGAGGTGCTCGCCGCGTTCGGTGGCAGCCCGCAACTCGGCGCGGGCCCCGGCCAGCTCGCGTTCGAAGATGGCGAGGGCCGCCTCCGCGTCCCGGGCCGCGCGGGTTCGCTCAGCCTCCGCCGCCCCCCTCGCGGCCTCGAGCTCGTCGCGGAGGGACCGCAGCCGCCCCTCCAACTCGTCGGCCCCGCGGCCCGCCGACTCGGCCCGATTTCGCCATTCCTCCAAGGAGCGGGCGAGTCGCTCGACCTCCAGGCGGTGGCCGCCCTGATCCGCCTCCAGGCGATCCCGCAGAGCCTCCCGCTCCCGTTCGAGGGCCTCGAGCCTGTCCGAGGCGTCGTCACGCTCTTGTCGTGCCGACGCGAGCGCGAGTCGAAGCGTTTCGGCCTCCTCTCCCACCGCGGCGAGTTGCCCGGCCATTCGGCCGCGTTCCTCCGCGAGCCGCTGGACTTCCGCCGCCGCCCGCGCCTGCTGCTCGCCATCATCCCGTCGCGCGGCCTCACTCGCCTCCAGGGCCTTCGCCAGGCCGTCTCGCTCCGCCTCGAGCTGCGCGGACCTTTCGGAGGCCGACAGTTCCCGCTCGTCGAGCCGGGACCGCAATTCCTCGGCCAGCTCGGTCGCCGCTCCTCCCCGCTCGTCGGCCGCTTCGAGCTCGGTTCGCACCGCCCGCAGCTCCTCAGCGAACCGCTCGCGCTCCGCCTCGGCCTCGCTCAGTCGCGTCGCCTCGACCGCGCGGGATTCCAGCTCGACCCCGTGCCCCTGCACCTCGGCCGCGAGGCAATCCCGCTCGGCACGGGTCGCCGCGAGCACCTCGGACACGACGCCGAGCTCGGCCGCCCTCGCCCCGGCCTCCCCCCGCGATGCCGCCAGCTCCTCCTGTAAGCGATCCCGGTCGGCCCGGACGGAGCCCCACTCTTCGGCCTCCCGGGTGAGCACCCCGACCTCCGCCTCTCGCGCTCGAAGCCGCTCGCGGACGTCGCCCAGCTCAGCCCGAAGTCGGGAGGCCTCCTCGGCCCGCTCCTTGGCCTCGTCCAGCTGCCGGCGGAGGTCACTCAGACGGGCCTTGGCTTCCGCCAGCTCCCCCTCCAAGTCGTCGGAACGTAGCCGTTCCGCCGCGCGCGACCTGGCGAGCTCGCAGGCCTCGTCCCCGTGGAGAGCGGGGGGGTCGGCCGGCCACTCGTGCAGGCCGATCTCTTCGGCCGCCCGAGATGCCGAAGCCTCGACGTCCTTGAGGAATAGCCCCTCGATGTCGCCGAGTTCCGCTGGCGCCCCTCCGCCGGGCGGAGCCTGGGCCGTGAAGGTCTCCCCGCAATGCTTGCAGGTGACCTTCCGGCCGAGGTATTCCGTGCGGACTTTCAGCTCATGATCGCACCCCGGGCACGGGATGCGGAGGTGCGTGGTCATGGCGCGAGGTCCCGTGGCCGGGAGGGTCGGGCTGCGGTGATTGCCTCCCCTTCGATCCTATCACGCGGCATGGCCCCGGAAGAACTCGGTGAGCCGCGGATAGCTGTAGCGGGCGCTCACATAGCGGCGGATGATCCTGGCCCGGTAAGCCGCCTTGTCGGAAGTCCCGGCGATCGCGTGGTCTCGCGGTGGGGGACGAGGTGCGATGGCTCAATCATCGGGACGTGGCGATTGAGTTGGAAGATGGGGTCTGCCGGACGCACATGAATTCGGGCCGTATCGGAGGCGAAACGTCTCGTTTGCGTGGCTGGAGTCGATAACTCGCCTTCATCTTCGCAAGCAGTCCGTTGAACCGTCGCCAAGCCCGATCGAGAATTCTACGTGCCCACGGCAGCAACGGAAAGGTCATCCGAGAGCGATCCCGGATGAAACTGACTGAGGCGACGATGAGCGTTGACCAGCAGCAGCCACCGCAAGAGATTCCATGCGGTGCAGCCTGAGCACGCGAGCTTTATTAGCCTGCTGTCTTGCAAACCTGGCGAGCTTCGGTCCGACAAACCCAGGCCTTATGGAAATGAGCGAGACAAGTTCACTTTCTAGAATCAACAAGAAGCCTGGGAGGGACTGCGGCTTGTTTCGTCCCCATTTCGCGGCCTGATGATCGAGCTCCCGCCCAATCGCATCGAGGACGTTCTGCGGAATATCCATATCACCTCTCTTCCAGCCTCTCGGCGTAGCAGGCGTGAGGTTTTGCCGACGCTCGGACGCCTGCTACGCAGAAGGGCTGACTTGGGAGGGTATCCAACGTCGGCATGCCCCCGACGGTAGCTCGTCCATCGGCGAGCGCAATCGGCTTCTACGTCGTCTCCCCGCCCCCGGTCGTTCTGAAACCTGGATGGACCCCTGGCGTGAGTCCTTGTTCGGCCGCGATCCTTCGCAGGAACCCGGCGAGCTGCCCACGCTCGGATTCGCTCAGGGCGGCGCCGACCGCTTCCTGATGCTCGCGCGAGACCTTACCAATCCGCTCCAGCGCATCCCGGCCGGCGGCGGTCAGGTGCAGCGCGTAGGACCGCCGGTCCGCCGGACTGTTCCGCCGTTCGACCAGTCCGCGTTTCTCGAGTTCGTCGATCATCCCCACCAATCGGCTTGGGAACATGCCCAACCGTTCGCCCAGGGCCTGCTGACTCAGACCATCGGATTGCCGGATCACCCGCAAGATGCCCGCGTGGGACGGCTTGAACCCCAGCGGTTCGAGTCGCTCGGCGAAGCGGGCGGCGGAATGCGCTCCGACCTGCGACAAGAGGAAGGCGAGCCCGGCCGCGTCGGGAGGCTGACCGGATGTGGGACGGGGCCGGGCCATTGATTTCTCCGGGAAACCGTTATTGACTGTAATCGTTCTTCTTCATAGCATTGTTCCAGCCAGGACCGGTCGCGGCAAGTCGGAAGGTGACCACTTCATCGCGGCTGCATCGCACGCCGCGGGATCGGAGAACCCAATGAGCAGCGAATTCGTCGGCCAGCTCGCAACCGTCCGGCATCCCGGCCCGAACCCGGGCGTGGTGGCGGTCGTCTTCAGCGCGCTGTTCCTCGCCAGCCTCATCCCCGTCACGCTGATCGTCAGCGAGACGCATTTCCCCTCGCCGCTCCAGTCGCCGCAGGAGATAGTTTCCTATTTCCGCGGCGAATCCGCCAAGGTCCGCGTCTGCGCCTTCCTGCAGTTCGCGGCTGCGGTGCCGCTGGGCATCTTCACCGCGACGATGGCGAGCCGCCTCCGGTTCCATCGGGTCGAGGCCGCCGGCGTCTCCATCGCCCTCTTCGGCGGACAGGCGGCCTCGGCCTTCATGGCGTTCTCGGCGCTCGTGCAGTGGTCGCTCGGTCAGCCGGGCATCGCCGAGGACCCGCGGCTCACGCGGGCGCTGTACTTCCTGATCTTCGGAGCCGGCGGGCCGGGCTATAGCGTCCCGGTCGGCTTGCTGATGGCAGGGCTCGGCGTCACAGGGGGACTCTCGCGTCTCCTTCCTCGCTGGCTGGCCCTGGCAGGCGTGTTCCTCGGGATCGTCGGCGAGTTGAGCAGCCTGAGCCTGGTTCTGCCCGGGGCGTTGTTTCTTATCCCCCTGACTCGATTCCCGGGCTTTCTCTGGCTCATCGCCGCGGGATTCCTCCTGCCAAGCTCGCGCGTCGCTCAAGGATGATCCCGAGGCCCGTCCATGAACGCGAAGACTGAACGCCGGGTCGTGCGCTGGGTCCACCTGGTCCTGAGCGTCCCCATCCTCGGCTTCATCTACGGGCCGGTGGCGGAAATACCGAGGGCTGCCTTCGCGACGCGGTACGTCTTCGTCCCGGCCGTCATCGTATCCGGCTTGTGGCTGTGGAAAGGCCACGCCGTCCGGAGACGGGTGACCAGGCCGGGCGTCTCACTTCCGAAATCTCGATTCCCCGGTCATTGAAGGAGGCCCGATCGTGGCGCTGAACCACCTGAACCTGACCGTCCCCGACGTTCCGGCGACGCGGAAGTTCTTCGAGACCTACTTCGGATTCCGGTGCCTGCTCGACAGGGGCCGCGACGCCCTGGTGGTCATGGTCGACGAGACCGGATTCGTCCTGAGCCTGAACAATTTCGACAAGGCGGACGAAGTCGCCTACCCCGCCGCATTCCACATCGGATTCGTGCAAGACAGTCGCGACCGCGTGGACGAGATTCACGCCCGACTGAAAGCAGGCGGATTCGACCCGCAGCCACCCCGCGAATTCCATGGGGCCTGGACTTTCTACTTCAGAGCGCCCGGGGGTTTCCTGATCGAGGTGCTGCACCAGCACGGGAAGGGGTGAGCGGCTGGCTCCTGAGCGTTACCGAGGGTTGCGCCTCGCCTCGTTTCCTTCTACCCCCGCCCGAGGGATCGCGGCGCGGCAGGAAGCAAGGGCGGCCGGACGAAGTTCGAGCGTTACGGCCGCTAGCATATGCAGGAGATCGGGGGGCCAAGGGGTTCGCCGCTACCGTCAGCGCCACCACCGGACGCTCGCGGTAGCTCGCCGACGAACACCACGCCGTCAGCGAATTCCGCATCCTTCCTGACGGGCAGCCACGGCAACGTTCACACGCTTCCGTCCGAAAAACCGGGTGACACTGCAACTCGATTCCCACGATGAGCGTCCGGCATGGACCCTGGGACGACGGAGGGCCCGAACGATGAGGCACCGAGCATGAGCGCTGATGCCCCAGAGTCCGACCAATCGGGCTTGCCAGAGTGTTGAAATGCATTTCCCTGTTCCGGAAACTCGTTCGCTTCGATATCGATGGAATTGTGCTCGGAGGACCCGAAGGCGCCATCGCCGTCCCCAGGGCCTGCGAGCGCCCGCAGTACCCGGCACCCCTCGATCGGAGGCGACCATGGCCGGTAAAGGCAAGCGGGGTCCGCATCGCAAACTCGACGTGCCCCGGATAGATCGGATCTACGGGCACATGCGGGAGGGCCATGGGCGGTACCGGGCCTGCCAGCTCGAGGACGTGTCGTACGTCACCCTGAGGAAGAGATTCCAGGAAGATGCCTCCATCCTCGAACAGCTCGTCTGCATCGAGAAGGCGCGGGCCGAGGACTGCCTGGAGGTGGCCTACTCGCTCCGTAAGCACGCGAACCCCGAGATCTGCCTGACGGCCGTCAACGTCTACCTGAGCCAGTCGCCGAAGCTCCTGGAGGCCAGGCGGGCAATCGCGGCGCAGAAGCAGTCGAAGGCCGAGAACCAGGTGCTGGCGGGTTTGCTGGGCAAGATCGCCGACGTCGTGTTCGACCTGGTGATCCCCGAGCGGCGCCAGGAGTTGATCCGGCGGCCGGAGGTGCTTGAGCGGGAGATCGACGCGGCATGAGGCGATCTCGGCAAGGGGAGGGTGCGAGCGCTCGCACCCTCGGCGACCGCTTCCCTGGGCCGAGAAGCCCGTCAGTCTTCCCGGCCCGAAGATTGAGGATCTCAGAGGAGTTCCGCTGATGACCGACGTAACCGTACAGCGAACCGCCATATCTCAGAGGTACTGATTCCCTGGACTCAGACTCCATCCCAGCTGGGACGCCGGGAGGCGACCCTCGGGTGCGTACGGCTCTGGGTTGATTACTGCGCCTTGCAGAAATAACTTAAGTAGTCTCAGACTTGCAGTTCAGCCCCCTCGAAGAACGATGGCACAAGGCTCGGCTTCTGTCTCAATCGACCGAGGGCCAGATGAAGTTCCTGGTGCAACTGATCGAGGTCCAAGCACGACACATTTCCCAACTCGACCTCCTTCAGATGCCGCCACAGCCACTCCACCGGGTTGAGATCCGGGGCGTACGACGGCAGCGGCTCGACATGAATCTTCCCCCTCGCCTCGGCTATGAACGCGCCGACCTCGGCCCGCCGGTGGATCGGCGAACCGTCCCAGACCACCGGCAAACGATCCCCGGCCAGGCGGCCCGGATGGACCAGGAACGCGATCGTATGCAGCCCGTTCAAGGCCTGCGGCCGCACCGGCGTGTAGACCTTGCCCTCGGGCGTGACGCCGCCCATGACCGAGAGATGGTCCCGCGTCTGCCACTCGTCGACGATCGGCGTCCTTCCTCGCGGGCTGTAGGTCTTGACCACGCCAGGCAGCAGGTAGAACCCCGATTCGTCCACGGAAACAAGCCCCCGACGCTCGCGGCGGGCCTTCTCCTTCAACGCGGGCCAGGACTTCACCCGCCACCGCGCGATCGCCTCCTCGTCCCGCTGGATCGCCCGGGTGATCGGGACCTGCAGACTCCATCCCGGATTCTTGAGCAGCCGCGACACCTGGCTCTCGCTGTATGTGATGCCGAACTCCTCTTGGATCACACCAGCGACCCGGCCGCAGGTCCAGAGGTCCACCGAATGCCATACGCCTCGGCACCAGGCCAGCGGAAATCGGGGATCAGACGCATTTGGTCGTGGGTCAGCT
>JAQGHR010000023.1 GCA_028291545.1 Planctomycetota bacterium
AATAAGAATCCCACTATAATACAAACCCAACGGTCGTCCGCCGAGCGCAAATGCTCGGCGGACGACCGTTGGATTATTTATGTTGCCGCACTCTCATCTGTCGCTGTGTGAACACGTCGGCTGGCGAGTCAGATCAAGTCAGTGCTGGGGATAGCACGGAAGGCCCTGGCACTGACGTGACTGTGCTCACCCTGATCCTTTCAGGTCCATCTTAACGATCGCCTTCTTCCGGAGCAGGCGTCTTCGCCTTGGGCGCCGCTCCTACGGGCTGACCCTTTGTCGTTTGGCCGGGACCGCCACCGGGGCCACCGGGACCGCCACCGGGGCCACCGGGGCCGCCACCAGGACCACCGGGGCCGCCAGGTCCACGCTGGGGAACGAGAGTCGCCAGTTCGACCTTCGCTCCAAGCATCTTGTTGAAGTTCGCCTTCTGGTTCTTGGTGAGAACCTTGGCGATCTTGGCCTCGCCCTGCTTCTCGATCGCTTCAGACTCTTCATTCATCTTTGTCATCGCTTCGTTCGCCTTGGCACGGGCGGCTTGCATCTCGGGGCTGTTGAAGTCGGGCCGATTGCCTCGGCCGCCACCCGGAGGAGCCCCACCTGGGGCGGCATCGCCCGGGGCACCGCCGCCCGGAGCGGCACCGCCGGGGGTAGCACCATTTCCATTGCCGGCGGGGGGCGCGGCGGGATCGCCAGTGTCATTCTTTGGCGTTGCACCCCCGTTCGCCGCCGGGGCGTTCCCACCAGCCGCATTTCCAACACGCCCGCGACGATTATTCCCCTGGTTGCCCTGACCACCTTGGCCACCACCGAACATCCCACGCATCTGTTGCATGCCCTGAGACATGATCTCTTGTTGCGCGGTCTGCATCGCTTCGATGATCGCCGTGAGTTGTTCCATCTGCGACGGACTCAGGTTAATTTTCTTGGACACATCCGGTCGAACGACGGCCGTCACGCCGATGATTTGCAACTCAATCTCAGCAAGGCGAGCTTTTTGCGCCTTCGTCAGAATCTTGTTGATCGAAGCATCGGTCTCCTTGCCGAGTGCAGTCATCTGCTCCATCATCGCGGCGCGATCCGCCTGACCGGCGCCGCCTTGCTGACCACCACGACGCCCGCCACCACCTTGTTGGCCACCGGCGGGTTGCGCGCCACCTTGACCTCCTCCAGGCTGCCCTCCCCCTTGCTGGCCGCCGGGACCGCGCATCGCGCCGAACAACTCGCGACGCTTCGTATTCGCCGTGTCGTTCGTTTCCTTCAGTGCAGCCTTCTGCTCGTCCGTCATCTCGATTTCATCTTGGAGAGCGGGAGACTGCGACAGCAATCCGATCATCCCTCCACCGCCAAAACCTCCGAATCCTCCCCGACCGCCTCCTGGACCACCACCACCGCCGGGACCACCGCCACCAGGACCGCCTCGACCGCCACCGGCATTACCGGCACCGATCATCATTCTCAACATGCGGAGTTGGGCCGAGGGATTGTCCATGATCCCTGGCGTGCCTGCTTTGGCCGTGTCTTTCTGAGTGTCAGCGGAGGCCGCCGCTTTCGCGCGGGCGGACTTGGCGGTGCCTGCCTTCGACGTCTGGGCCGAAGAATGTGTCGCGGATGCAGTCAGGGCAAAGGCTGCCCCGAACGCGAGAGTCAAAAAGCGTTTTCCGGACATGGGTGCTTCCTCTCTTCGGCCAAACCGTAGGAGCAGGGGGAGAATGGGCCGGGCGCATGGCGTCATTTCACGGCGCAAAACCCGGTGGGGTCCGACATCGACCCGCCCTCAAAGAGGTATCAGCGGCAAGGACCCAAAGGCTGGCCCAACCATCTTGCTCGAATCCTAACTCTTGTCGTAGTAGATTCCTAGCGACATCCCTCGAAAGAGAAAAATGCATTGATGCAAGAGCTTGAGGGCAGGAGCCGCCTTCCGTGCGGACCGATGTATGTAATCGATCTGTCCATCCCGTCGCAATGGATCAGCCCGCCCGCACGGACCAGAGCCAGATCGCGAGCCCGGACGCGGCCATGACTGAGGCCAATCGCAAGCCAGTGCGATAGAACAGAAATCGTTTAGACATCGACGTTTCTGTGGCCAGGGAAGCTCGCTCCACGGCCGAAACCACGTTCATCCCCACGAGGTGCGTCATCAGCAGGACGAGGAATCCGAACCCCTGTTCCATCCATGCCCTCCACGGTACGGGAGGCAATCCAGGCCGCCATCGGGAAGGAACGGTCAGGGTGCTATCGGACTGATAGACCACCAGCCTGGTTGTCGATTCGGATTGCCGTGTATCATCCTGGACCCGGACAACAAGCTCGACCGGATTCGGCGTTCCGGTCTTGGGTGTGCCCTGGATGAGGCCCGCGTCACGATCAAACGCCAGCCCCTTCGGCATCGGTCCGTCCACTGCCCAACGCAATTTACCGACACCGCCCTCGGCGGCAAGCGCAATCGTGTAAGGCCGTCCAGCGATGGCTTCGGGAAGTGACGCGGGCGTGGCGATCCTCAGTTCCGGCAGTGTTGCCTTCTTGCCGTTCGATCGTTTGTCCTGTTCCTCATCCGCCTTGGGGATGAGGGCCATGATGACCATCGTCAATAACAGAATGAACAGCAGTGCACCAGTAAGCTTTGTCACAACGACGGCCACGAACGAATCCTCGCCCGAGCCGCCGAACTCATGGCCCCCGGAAAGGCCGCGTCGCGATCGTCGCATGGGTCAACCTCGAAATGGAGTCGGGTTTCGGCTCAGAGCACTCGATACCGGGGATGAGAACCTGATCTCAGCCCCTCTCGAATCGCGATCTCCGACGATCAGACCGCCTCTTCCCGGTAGACCGAAAACTTCGTCTTCACGATGTTCCGGTAGAGCGAATTCCCCTGCTCCATGCTGACGTTCAGCAGATCGAGGGCATCCTTCAGGCTGCCTAGAGTCCGGGCAAGCTGGTCCTGGGTCGTCTTGCTCGATCGTTCGAAGGCGGCCGACCACTGCGAGGCGAGGTTATCGAGCGCGGCCACCTGGCGATCGACGCCGCGGCGAATCGCGTCGAGTTGCTCATCCGGGCCGCTGTCTGCGGCGAGCGCCGTCTCGATGCGCGAGAGTGTTGCCAGCCCCTTGCGCAGGGAATCGCCCGCACCCGAAAGCCCGCTCAGGTCGTCTCCCATCCGGCCCATGGTCTCCGCGCCGCGAGAGAGACCTTCAACGGCGACGGAAAAGCGGTCGACGTTTCGCCCCAACCCGTCTCCAAGCTTGTCGGCAAGTGCGGCAAGATCGCGATGGATCAGCTCCAGTTGAGCGACAAACTGAGATTCGGCCGGGACAGGGGCATGGACCTGCGCCGAGAGCACGTGATCGACGACCCACCGATCTACCCGCGCCAGGAGATCCTCCGAGCGACGAATCACGAGAGTCTGGGCCAGCATCAACGCGGCGCTCAGGAATAACGCCAGCAGTGTACTGTCGAACGCGATCTGCAGGGCCGACGTGACGCTCGTGAGGTTGCCCATGAAGCCATCGAGATTCTTGACCATCGGCAGCACGCGACTGATGTTCATCAGAGCCTTGGAAATGCCTTCGACGGTGCCGATAAACCCAATCACGGGCAGGAGATAGAGGATGTATCGAGTCAGAGTGAATCGTCCGCCCGCCGCTTCCTGATCGAGCCCGGAGGCCTCCCGATTCAGTTCCATCCGTCCCGAGGGCGAGTCGTGTGCCGCCGCGATCTGCCGGAGTCGCGAGGGAAGGATACGGCGATCATCCTCGGCGATCGTCGCCGGATCCGCGAGCTGTGCGGGTGCCTCGTTGAACCCCTTTTCGTTGCCCCAGAGTCGGAACAGCTCATTTCCGAGCGTGAGAACAGCCCAGGCATAGATCGCAGTGCCGACGTACTGTTCCCAGCCGCGCTCGAACATGAGCGTGGGATCGAAAATCATGAGGGCAATCGGGAAGGCGAGAGCCAGGCCCAGCATCGCCAGCGTGCCGGGATAGGCTACTCTACTCGTGAAATGAGCGGCGCGAGTCATGCCGGATGCCCCTCCTGGGCGTCTCTCGGGCCGCGCGATGATTCAAGACATCCGGGCCGAATCCTCCGGCCCAGTCCGCGCGGTCCTTTCGTTATGATCGGCCGAATCACCCGGCGAGCTTGACTCCCGATCGCATTCCGACGCGGAGGGTTCCTCCGTGTTCCGGAATCGGAAATCGCAATGTGAGGCTCCTTCCATGATCGTCTGGGTTCTCGTCAACGAAACGGCCGGATTGAAGCCCTCGATCAAGGCGAAGTCGCGGCAGCAGGATAGCGTCGAGCCGAGATCGGCCATCCCTAAGGCGCGATAAAGCTCTGCGTATCGACACCGCGTCACGTTGAAATCGAGGCGATCCCGGCTCTGTTCGACGATCTCGATCTCAAGTGCCCCGCCCTCCTTCCAACGATCGAGACCGCGTGCGAAGGCCGTGAGAGTAGCCTCGCCAAATTCGCGTGCCATCGCCGCTCCCGACTCTCTCGCCAGGCTGGCAACCACGCCGCGCAGCAGTTCCAGAGTCTTCACGTCTCCCAGTTCGCTCATCACGGCGCGAACGAACGGAGCCACGATACGTGCCTCGATCTCCCGTCGCTGGAGAAGCGTCAGGCACGGAGCCTCGTTCGCCATGCTCGTACCCTCCAGATCGCAGTTCGTCGATTTATCTCGATTCCTCCCCACGGTTCCGATTATCTTCGGAAAAGGCGTCTGCGTCACCTCCTGACCTCGATCGCACCTCGCAACGAGGGAGCTGCCACAATGAAAGATCGAAGCGGCCCAGGGATTCGCGAGCAAATCGAGAGCGGCGACAATCGGGGAGAGCTGGAACTGCTCGGGTCTCGCCTGGAGAAAGGCCACGGTCCGGCGCGTCTGGCCATGGTCTCGACGATGGGCGCTTCAGATTTCCTTGCGGCGATCGCCGTGGCCGGCGTGGGCTCTCCCCCGAGCATCGGGCCTACCCTCGTCCATTCCTCCCCATCGCGTCCCGCGCTGGAGTGGGCCGCCGGAGAGACGACGTTGGCGGAGGTGTTTCCCCACGTCCCACGCACGAAGCGGCTCGCGCTCTCGGCCGGATTACTCCAGATGCTCGACTTCTGGGACGCCAGCCACGAAGCCGCGCAACAGGCCGACGACCTCGGCGAGCACACGTTCTCGCCCTTCTGGCACGCGATCGCACACCGTCGCGAGCCCGACCCGGGGAATGCCGCCTACTGGTTCCGCCGAGTCGGCCATCACGCAGTCGTTGAGGAAATCGCCGAGGCTGTCCGGCCGATCCTGGACGCTCACGGCGACTCGTCGTTATCCGATCGCCTGCTCCCCAACGGTGCCTGGGACCCCTTCGCCTTCATTGCCTTTTGCGGCGAGGCGGCGCATCACTCGTCCCCGGAAACCGAGCGTCTGGCCCGTCGAATCCAGAGAGCCGAGATGATCATGCTTCTCGAAGCGACGGCAAAGTCGATGACCAGGGCGCCCTTGTAGGACGTGCCGCTTGATCGCTGAGGCGAGCTGGTCTCTCCAGTCGCGTTCGTCGAGGCCACGGGTAAAGCGTGGCACTCAGGGCTTCTCGTAGCCGAGAGCACGGAGGACTTCCAGCACCTCGCTCCAGGTGGGGAACATCCGGCCGCTGTGGTATTTATAATCCTGCATGGCCTGCATGAATTCCATCTCGGCAATGGAGTATTCACGTTCGCATGTGGCCGGGTCGACGAATCGGCGGCGGCCGCTGGCGTGGCGTGCCTGGGCGGCCTTGAGCGCCTGGGCCGAGGCGCGACGGTCGGACCATTCGCGAGGGTGAAGCTCCGTCCCAGTAGCGGCGGTCGTCGGGACGTTCGTGGTTGTCGGGCTCATGGTGTCACTCTCCTCATTGAGGGATCACCGCAGCAACGCGATCACCGCGCGTCGCCGTGGTTTCCGGTCGTTCAAGCCGGGAGAGAGCCAGGACCGTGGCTCCGAATCGGCGGTCCCGGAGCGATCATCCGTCTCCGGCACTCTCTCTTGCCGCTCTCCTCGGGAGACCCTACGACACCGCGCCGTCATCGGTACGAGATCTCTGACAAGAATTCGGAAAAAATCTATCGGCCGATCATGCGGTCGCGCGAACGAGGGGAGATGCCGGGGCAGACCTCTCACGATAAAACGTGTTGGCAAGCAAGTTTTCGAGCGTGACGACCAGGAGAACCAGGGCCATGATCCAGGGGAACATCTCAAATCCATGACGCGCGACGCCCTGAACGTGAACGAGGCTCGCGGCGTCGTTGGCAAGCTGATACTTACCCTTACCGAACAAGGTATTCAGATCAGCCACTTCGAGCGTGGTTGTCTGCATCTCCCCTCGTGGAGGATTGATACTGAAACCAAGCTCGCGCTCCGGGCCGTCCTTCTCCTTGGCCACCACGGTCCACTGTCCGATCTCTCCCGGGGATGCCACGAGGATGCCGCCCGGAACCGTCTCCGCAGTTCGTTCGCCCTGCTTGACATTCGGGCCTCGGACAGCGAACGCCGTGAAGTGTCGTGCGGGATCGAGGGGCAGACTCGCGTCCTCACCGGCTTCGAAAACGAGGCGCTGGCCGACCGCGCCGGCGAGATAGTAGGCGGTCTGGTCAATCACGGCCAGGAAGCCCCACCCAGCCGCTGTACTCGGGAATTCATTCCACGCCTGGGGATCTGCCGACGACGTTCGCCGCGAGAGCGCTGTCGTCCACAACAGAACCTTGCCCTGTCTTGGTCCAGGAAAGTTACGCTCGAGCAATGCCGGGGAATTGTCGGTGTAACGAAGGACAACCTGAGCCGATCCGCGATCGAATTTCACCGAGCGCGTTTTGTAGATCGGCACACGCGCAAGTTCCCCGAGTAATTCCTTCTGGTTCTTGGCGAAGAGGGGGCTGCCGAGGTCGGGCTGGCCGAACCCGAATGGCGTTTCCGGGGGATGGACACGGATCGTTTCGAGGGTCGCCGGTAGCAACTGGGCCGCAATCCCCGAGTTGTAATTCGCGATGTCCGCATTGCCGGCAGGTGCCACGACCAGACCTCCACCGTCGCGAACATAGCTGTTCAGGCGGCGCCACCACGTCTCGTCGAGTTGCTTGACGTTGGAAAGAAAAACTCCCGAATACTGGCGCAACGGCTTCGAGTCAATCGTCGATAGCTGGCCTGTGCGGATTCGTTCGACTTGAAAAGGGCGGGGAAGGCCGGGCGGAGGATTGGACGGGGCGAGGGATTCCGCGATGAATTCGGAGTCAATCGCATTGTCGGAGATGACCAGAATTTTCATCGCTGGCTGGACTTCGAATGTGACGTAGCGACGGTCGTCGAACTCGAGCGGGTCGCGCTCGCCCACCAGAAGGACCTCGATGCGGTGAAGGCCCGTCTTGAGCTTGGCCGTGATCAACGGGGGCACGTCGATCTCACCACCGGCGGGCACTTTGACGGGCTTCTTGTCGCTGGGGCTGACCTGACCGTCGAGGTAGTACTCCACGATCCGCCGAGCCTCCTGCCCGACGTTGCGAAGCTTGACTTTCAAGATCACCGGATCATCCTCCGTCGCGACCGGTGAGGCCATCTCCGCCGAGACGATAGCCACGTCGCGGACCTCCTTGGCCCCGACGCGGAGGACGAACGTGTCAATCTTACCCTTCTTGATTGACTTGGTTGCCTCGGCCAGGCCTTCGACCTCCTGACCGGTCTGCCACTGAGACGCGGCCAGGTCCGTCAAGACATAGACCTCGCGCCTCGGCAAGTCCACCGTGGCTACCGCGGTATAGGCTGCTCCGAGGGCGGAATTGAGCAGGCGATTCGCCGTGTGGATGGTGAGTCCCTGAATCTTTTTCCTCGCCGCGGCCGGGGTCTGCGCGACCGGCTGTGCCGGGTCAGAACTGTCGATGATGAAGACGCGGCTCTGATCATTCATCTTCTTCAGAGCATCGCTCGCGCGTTCCTTCGCCTCGTCCAGCCTCGTTCGTTCGCGTTCCTTGTAGCCCATGGAGAGGCTCGTATCGAAGACGAACGCGACCGCCGTCGGCTCATCGCCTGTACCCAGGCTGGCCTTTACATCGATGCGCGGTCTCGCCAACGCCAGGGCCATCAACGCGAGCAGGCACATCCTGGCCAGGAGCAACAGCCAGTTCTTGACCCGCAGTTTCTTTCTCGACCGCTTCTGCCTCTCTCGGATGAGCCGCAGTGCCGGGAAGATAATGTGCTTGGGCGTCTGCTTCATGAACAGGTGAAGAATCACTGGCAGGGCGGCCAAAGACACGCCCGCAACAAGCCCGACGTTCAGAAAGATCGATCCCATAATCGGTCCTGCCTGCTGCGATGATAATTGGCCCGACCGCCGGCCCCGGCTCCGCCAGATCGCCCGGGATCACGTTCTCTGAACCCGACGAAGCCGCTTCGCGACCCCTTGCACGCGCCCACCCACGTTAACCTCGCGGTCCGGCTCGATGCAATCACTCCGATTCGCGCCAACCGAGGTACCCAGCGTGGCCTCCGGGGCGAACGTCCGCAGATCGAGCCCACGAGTTCATGCCGGATCACAGGCGTCTGGATCGTTCCGAAGTGTTTCCCATCCACGGGTGCCGCATCGCAACAAAAGTGGGAATTATGTGTTCCTCGCCCTTCGTCTGGCGAAGATACACCAGCCGCCAACTCGACCGGCCCGCGGTTACTCCGCGGCACGACCCGGAATCCTTCTCACTCATGTTAGGGCCTGAAATGTGGCATCTCAAGCCCGCTCTTCCGCATAGTGGCCACGAGCGAGCAGGACGGCCGACAATGGGCCAGCGATCGCGCCGCGTTCGGGGCCTACGGCAATCGACGACCCGATCGGACGGCGATTGAGTACGGCTAATTCGCGTGGCTCGGCGCTTCGTCTAACAACGGAGAGGGGGGGATTCGAACCCCCGAACAGGCTTTCACCCGTTAACGGTTTAGCAAACCGCTGTGCGCCGAGTCGTAACCCCATACCAGTAAAGGTGGTTAGCGATTCATCGGTGAAGTCTTTTCCCTTCCCTTGCCCTACGGATGCTTCGGAAGCCCCTTCCGACCTGGCCGAAGTCATCGACGCATGGCGGACGCTGCCCGAGGCCATCCGTCTGGGCATCATGGCGATGGTGCGGGCGAGTGAAGGAGGGAAAGTCCGGTGAGAGTCGTAAGGGGGCGAGGATGAGCGATCATGCTTCCTTTGCTCGATAAGCCCGATCGATTTTCTCGTACAAGGCTTTCCAGTCGATCGGCCCGACAAGTTCGGGAGGAATGTATCCGGGCTCGCCCAATCTTGGACCGTAGCTCATAAGAAGGTTGCGATGGAATCGGATATCGCGCTCAAGGTTCTGCGCGTCGGCCTCCGCCTTGGCAATCCCCCGGACGGAGATCGCCTTTTCGAGCCTGGTGAGTCTGACGGCAAGAGTGCTCATGGTCGGTGTCTCGGGGGTGGGTCCGTGGGCGTTTCTGTCGTCACCGCCCCGAGTTGTCCAGTTTCATGACCGTAGACAAGCGTGATGGCGTGCTCGTCCTCCCAATGAAGAATCGTCGGGCTGGCCGGTTCCTTGACCTGATCGGTAACCTTGCCTTCGGTCCGGTTGAGCAGCTCTGTCATGAACCGGAAGTCACCCCCGAGGGCTTTCGAGAGAATCACTTCGGCCACAAGCGTAGCGACGGTCCGCCCGTCGCTCGTGGTGGCCGCGAGCAATTCGCACAGCTTGGCCGAGACGGATCGTCCCGCATGGCTTTCAACGTCGCGAACGTCGTCCGCTGTCACGTCAATGATGGTCGGCACTCTCGCCAGTGATGCCTTCTCGATCATCTTGAGCCGAACGAGTACATTGCCCATCTTATGACGCCCTCCACTCGGCCGGATAGTGAATCTCGATCGTCTGTCGAGCAGACCTGGCGAGGGCAACCAATCGGTCATGATCGGGACCGGGAGGCACGAGGGATTCGAGGCTCGCGACAAGGTTCCCATCGGCGTCGAGGGCATCGAGGGGGTAGTAGAGATTCATCGTCCCGGCGTTGACCATCGAGCATCGAGGCACGCCCGGCCGGATGCTGGAGTCTGGCGTCAGGATCAGGAATCCGATCCCATCGTGTTTGGGGGGGCGGATCGTCCGTTCGATGGCCCTCAATCGGGTGGAAATCGACACTAGCTCGCCCTCCGCGAGAGACGACCATCGGTGTTGTGCCACTGTCGGACGGCATCCCCCGGTGACCACCTGAGATTGCGGATCTTGTCATCGACCATCGCCAAGGCATCGCCCATCGCGGAAACGATCCGATCGTTCAGACCCTTTCCTTGCCAGTCGGGATCGACCATCTCGGCCGCCCGGATCGCGACGGAGCGGAAGCCCGACTCCAGTTCCTCGGCAAGATCCTCCGCCACCTCACGGCCCGCCATGCTGGGCAACGCGGGCACGATCGCGAGCCGTGGGGGCTTGGGGCCGAAGGCATACCGGATGGCGCTCGCCCTCGCATCCTGGTAGCTCGCCGCGAAATTCTCGTACTTCCATCGATTCACGGCGAATTCCGTGTTGCCCCCCTGGTGTAGCAGTTCGTCAATCCTCGCCAACGCCTCGGTTACGGCCACCGTCGCGGGCGATGATTCGCTATAGTCGTCTCGCCAGCCGCCCACGGCATCCACCGCGAGCTTGACCACCCCGAATAGCGCCCGCTCCAAGTCTGGCGGATGAATCGTCCGCCCCTCGTAAAATGTCAGGAAGTCGATCCATGACGGCTTCGGTTCCGGCTTGATCTCCCGGACGGCCAGCGCCTCGGCCTGCTTCAATCTCGATCGAAGATTTGCCACGGAGGCCCGCCCTTCAGAGTCATTCGGGGTCGAGCCGGATGTAGACCTTCGCCGCCCTGGTCGTGCTCGTCATCGCCGTTAGGATCGGACCGGAAGGGACGGCCGCCAGTCCCTCCGCCATCGCGGACGCCTCCGTCTCGACGGACGCGGTCGGGATCAACACCGTGAGAAGGCGGCCCGATCGCACCACCCGAGGACCGGACCCGGCCGAGCGTCTTCGGCAACAAGAAACACCGCGTCGAGCGGATCGGCCACCGGCCCCGCCTGGTGCGCCTCGGCCGCTCTCAGTCGCCCCCGGAAGTCGGTCATCTGTCCGCCTATTTCTGTTGTTGCTCGATCGCCAGCATTCGCTCGTCAAGCTCGACGTGCTCTCGCATCCTCACGGCCCCGTCGAGGATCGCCGTGGCGGCTCGTAGGCGGACCGTGGCGGACTCATCCTTGAGGAGCTTGACCAGTTCGCCTACCGCCGCGTTGGTGGCCTGAGAGAGCCGCCCGACGGCCCGGTTGAGGATACGCCCTCGGAGTTCCGCCACGAACGCCCGATAGTCCTTGTCCGCGAGCCAGTCGTGAGCCGTCCGCTCACCCACTTCGGACGCCTTGGCCGCGCCCTTGATCGACCGGCCCGCCGCGAGCAAGAGAGCGACCCGCTCTTGTTTCGCGTTCCAGGTTGCGGTGAGTTGCGGATTCATGCGGATTCCCCTGAGTTGACACCCCTCGTCATTCGGTCTGAGCGGTCCCCTTGGCCCCTTCGCGGACCGTCCGTTCAAAGTCGCGATCGACCACCGCCCGGACGGATTCCGAGAGATACTCCGCCAGAGAGAGCCCCCGGATCTCGGCCACATAGCGACCGCGAGCGACGATGGCGCGATCCATCTTGACCGCCACGTCATCCCGCCCCGAGGTGGGCCGCCCCGCCCCCGAACGTGGCCCCCCGTGACTCGCTTTCTTGGACGCCATGCGATCCTCAACGACGTAGGGAAGGGATGGCCCCACGACACGAGACGACGCATCCGAGGCCGCCACGGCAGACGCCGCGAGCTAGGGAAGTCTACGGGCATCGGAAACCAAAATCAAGAAATCAAATTCGGCATCCTGATCTAAGTTACGTTTATTGCATAATCAAGATATCGAGGGCAACGGGCCTGTGGCGAAACGAAAGCAGGCCGGGAGGCTAGTGCCCTCTCGACGCGCGAAGGCAACGGCTAACAGGGAGCCATCGCCATGACCGCTCTCTTCGACAGCAAGCCCCGCGTCAAGTCGGCCCGCAAGCCCTTCGGTTATGGGCTTGGACGCAATCAGGCCGAGCGGCTTCCCAAAGGCCCGAACGTCGAAGACGCCGCATGGGCCGCTTACGAGCTGAACAAGGCGTGCCGAGATTACGCCGTCGTGTCGACCGCCGAGGATCGCCATTTCGACCGCATGGCCGAGGACTCGGCCGCGATGGAACGGGCCGAACGTGGTATCCGTGCATTTTGACTTGCGAGTGGCTCCCGGAACCGGTCCGGGAGCCTTTTCGCAAGGGCTACTTGCCTGGATAAAGCAGATGACCCGGATCGAACCAGACTACGAAAAATGTGTTTTCTATCACGAATCCATGAACGCGGCCGTATTCGTTACGAGTTATTGCAAACTGCCAGGCTGACCCATCAAAAATTTCGCATTGCGGAATACCAAAGCCATTTGTTGAAACGCTTTTCCTTTCAAAATCAATTTGATGAAATCGAATAACTGCGTCTGGTTTGTTCTTCTGAAGGGATTCCATCGTAAGCCCGCATAGATCCTTCATTCGGGCAAGAGTTGCTCGAAAATACTGCGCCTCACAATCGTTGGCATGATAATCCGTGTGGTCAGGCTGAAGGTATTTGAATGAGAATGTGACAAGGCCGGTTGGCACGAGGTCGCCAGCCTTTATCCTACTCCCTCCGGTTGGCGAGTTTCCTGCCTGGATACGTCTGCTCACAGCTAGACCCCTGGAGAGACGCGAGCCCTGAAATGCTCTCGCATCAATCCTTCGTCGATCACGGTAGATGAGAGAGCGTCGATCGGGAGGTCGCCACGGGCGGTCAGCCAAGGGCTTTCGCGGTGAGTCATTCGCTCTAGTTGGTAAGCATCCAGGTGAAGATATTCTCCGGTCAGTTCTTCCAAGAACTCGACGATTTCCGCCGGGAATGTGGGCTTATCGACTTCCTCGTCGATATTCCTCCATGAGTATTTTTTGAATTCATGGTAGAGGGCGGGGATCACTGGCCCATGCACCCACGCCTCGAATTTGTCTGGGAACAATGGGGCTTGATAAATCCCAAGATGCCAGCCCTGCGAGTAATAGAGGAGCTTTTGAAGTTTCAGGTTGCTGAGAAATGAACCATGTTCGTGTGCGACCGCAAGTAGATACCGCGCTACGTGGCGAGCGGTAATATCTTGGGGAATCATGGATTGCCCCCGATGGCCGATTCGAATAACCGAGAATTTCGCAGTGTACGCCTGTAAATCAACAACCCGACTACAAACACTATGTCATTATCTGCGAAAAGGCAAGACGCTAACTGCGTTTTTTGAATATTTTGTCGTTTTTCACACATTTTGTTGGGTTTCATCCGCACATTCTGCGCCGATAATTTCGGTGAGACACCACCTCTCAAATGGCTACGTTGGGTAAGACGGGTCGCTTTCCGATACAATCCCGCCAGGTTATAGTTGGTCCCTTCCGACCACCTCCGCCCGACCGGACCCCAGACGACATGGACGCCCCCGCTTCGTCGAGAAGTGGAAGAGGTCGAGGCGGACCGAGAAATCGGCTGCGCAAGAGCACTTCCTTGATTTATGCGAAGTCGTGGCGCATTCGAAGCCGGGGGACATAGATTCGCAGGGCCTTGACTTCACGCTTGAGCGGAAAGTAACGAAACCGGGGGGCAAGAGGGGGTACGCGGACGCCTTCAAAGCAGGATTCTTCGTGTGGGAATACAAGACGCGGGGGGAAGACCTGGAGGCCGCGTTCACGCAACTGTTGCAATATAGCGGAGACCTCGGGAACCCGCCGCTCTTCGTCGTGTCGGACATGGACAAGATCGAGATCAGGACGCATTTCACGGGCTTCCCGACGAAGGCGTATAAATTCGATCTGGCGACCCTGACCGAATCGAAGAACCTGACTCTGCTTCGCAACGTCTTCCACAATTTCGAGGCGCTCCGGCCCGAGAAGACGATTGAGAAGATCACCGAAGAGGCCGCGAAGGAACTGGCGGAGATCGCGCCGACGATACGTCTACGGCACGACGATCCGACGAAGGTGGCCCACTTCCTCGATCGGATGGTCTTCTGTCTGTTCGCGGAAGATGCGGGGTTGCTCCCGAATAGACTTTTTACGCGGATCATTGAGAAGTACGCGACTCGGGACGCCGCAAAGATCAGCCACGACATCGGCCAATTGTTCAAGGCGATGGCCCACGGAGGGGATGTCTACGGGGAGACGATCCCGCATTTCAACGGCAACCTGTTCGATGCGAGCGCCCCGCTGACGCTGAACGCCTTCGAGCTAGAGCATATCCATAAGGCCGCCGCCCTCGATTGGTCGGAGATGGACCCTTCCATCTTCGGCACGTTATTCGAGCGCGTCATGGACCCGACCCAACGGGCGGAACTCGGGGCGCACTACACGGGCTATACCGATATCAAGACGCTGATCGAACCCGTGGTGATGGTCCCGTTACGTCGGGAGTGGGATGCTTGCCGCGCTCGGGTCGAGAGCCTCTTGCCCGATCCGATGGACCTGGCCGACGCGGAGACCGTGTTCCCGGCTTCAAGCGAGACGGCAAGGGTGGAGGCCAAGGGCCATATTGACGCCTTCCTCGTGAGGCTTCGGAGCGTGCGCGTGCTTGATCCCGCGTGCGGATCGGGAAATTTCTTATATGTCGTATTACGGATATTGAAAGACCTGGAATACGAAGTCCTCGTTTTCTCGCGACGATTTGACCTCCCCTTGATTTCGCTCGAAGTCGGCCCGCATCAGCTTTTCGGGATCGAGAAGAACCCATACGCCCACGACCTCGCCCAGATGACGGTGTGGATCGGGTTCCTCCAATGGCACCGCGCCAACGGCTTTCACTATGAGCGTGTTCCGATCTTGCAATCCCTTGGAACGATCGAGAACAAGGACGCCATTCTCGATTTGACGATGCCTGAATTCCCGGCCGAACCCGTCTGGCCCGAGGCGGATTTCATCGTGGGGAACCCGCCGTTCCTCGGTGGAAAGAAGATGCGGACGGAACTCGGGGATGAGTACGTCGATCGCTTGTTCGGCGTCTGGCGGGATCGCGTGAAGTCCGAGGCGGACCTTTGCTGTTACTGGTTTGTGAAAGCACACCGTCAAATCGAGGACGGGAGATGCCGACGCGCGGGTTTGCTCGCAACGCAAGGCATCCGAGGCGGCGCAAGTCGCGAAACGCTGCGCAAGATCAAGCAGACTGGCGATATTTACTACGCGGAGAGCGATCGGAACTGGGTTCTCGACGGGGCGACGGTTCACGTCTCGATGATCGGGTTTGATGACGGCTCCGAGACGGTGAAGGCCCTTGATGGGCAACCCGTCGAGACTATCCATAGCAACCTGACCGCGCTGACGGACGTGACGCAAGCGCGGCGACTGGCGGATAATTTGAACATCGCGTTCATGGGCGATACGAAGGGTGGGAAGTTTGACATAATCGAGCGGATCGCGGTGAGCTTCATGGATTATCCGAATCCGAACGGACGGCCGAACAGTGACGTACTGATTCCCTGGATCAACGGAATGGACGTGACGAGGCGAAACCGGAACGTCTGGATTATTGACTTCGGGGTTGGGACCGATATTCACCAAGCGAGCCTCTATGAGCGTCCGTTTGAGCACGCGCGGAAAATAAACCAGAAATCACGCGAGTCTTCCCGTTCGAGGATTAAGGCGTGGTGGCTCCATGAGAGACCACGTGTAGACATGAGAAGAGGAATAAATTCCTTACACCGCTTCATTGTGACCGCGACGGTTTCAAAGCATCGTTTATTTGTTTGGATTGAAGCTCCCACGCTACCCGATCATCAGCTAATTGCATTCGCCCGTGCCGACGACTTCTTTTTCGGGATGTTGCACTCCCGTTTGCACGAGCTATGGGCGCGGTCCCTCGGGACGCAAGTCCGCGAGCGCGAGAGCGGCTTTCGCTATACCCCCACGTCTTGTTTTGAAACCTTTCCCTTCGCTGACCCCGGTCACGCTGAATACGACGCGATCGCTCTGGCCGCGCAGCGTCTCGACAACTTTCGATCGAACTGGCTCAACCCGCCCGAGTGGAACAAGACCGAGATCCTCGAATTCCCCGGTTCGGTCGATGGCCCGTGGGCGCGGTACGTCACAGATCCCGATTCCCGAGGCATGGGAACCGTCCGCTATCCCCGCCTAATTCCGAGAGACGCCAATGCTCTCGACCTCGCCAAGCGGACGCTGACGAACCTCTACAATGCCCGCCCGAGCTGGCTTGACCTCGCCCATCGCGAACTCGACGAGGCCGTCTTCGCCGCCTACGGCTGGTCCCCGTCGATGACAGATGACGAGATCCTCGCGGCCCTGCTTGAATTGAACCTAGAACGATCGGCGAACGGCGAAGCCCCCCCGGCCCCCGCCGACTCCGAGGCGGATTCCGATGGGGACGACCCTTGAAGACGCGACCGCAAGAGTCCTTGCGTCTTCAGGCCCGATCAAGCCGAACACTATGGCGACGGAAATCCGGTCGTCGCGACTGAGGGATTGGCCGGGTTTGAAGTCCATTCAGGCCGATAGGGGTTGCCGATGAACGGCGAAAACGTCCCGCCCCCGACTCGGGAGCAAATCGCGGAACTCGTCGGGGCGGTATCTGATTTCCTGAAGAAAGACGGGTTATTCAACATTGCCTGGCTTGATGAGAGCGAATGGCTCCCATTATTCGGGCGAGTTGCCGATGCCCTCCGACCTTTGCGATCCTTTCCGCCCCGACTCGACGGCTGGCCCCAACGCACGGGCCGCGCAATTCGCGGAGTCGCGAGCGCCTTCGATGGCATCACCTCGGACTGGGGTTGGGAGGCCATTGCCGAACCGGAGCCGTCCCGATCCGCCCATGTAAAAGCATGTCGGGATCGGTTTCTGGAAACGGTCGAACGAACCATGTATGAGGCCGCCGTTTCGTGGCAGGCTGGTTCCGAAGAATTGCCCATACCGAAATGGGTGGATACTGCGGCCGAAGATGGTTGGAATCATGGCTATCGGCCGACAATGAGCCCCGAGCAAGGCATGGCATGTTGGGACGATGTTCGCGCGAAGTGGCTCAAGACCCCCCCTCTCGGCAAGTGCGCCCCCGAAGTTGCGGAACCTCGGAGACTGGCGATCATCGAAGCCTTCAACCTCTTGGAATCGGCTTTGAAGGACGCCGATACGGACGCGAAAAGACGCGAGGTCAAGGAATCGGCTTCGCCCGCCCCCGTTCAACTTGCCGCCCCATTCTCTTCGCCGCCCTCGGAGGACGATGAGGCCGCGCCCATCAATCGGGCTTTGGCCGGGGTCGATGCTGTTGCGGAACTTCGCGAGGCCGATTCTTCTATGAGACCCGCCCCATCGGGAATTTGCTCCCTTCCCCAGACAATCGATGAAGCGATTCAAGCCCTACGTCGAAAACGTGCTACGACACAGGCCGCTCTCATCGAATACATGCAGGATCGCAAAACGGCCTCCATCGACGATGTTGGTTTCACGGTTCATGGCGACACGAACACCTCCGAAGACGCGATTCGTCAAAACATTACTCGAATTAACAAATCAATGATTGAATACAAAATGCCGCTTCGCTTTGGCGTTGGCGGAGGGTACGTCCACAAGGAAGTACTTCCCGAGTGACGCCCCGTCACTGAGAAGTCACGGGGAAGTCACTGGCGCGTCACGCGCACGTCAGCATCCCCGACCATAGTTCTCCCGTAACGATCAATCATCGTTCGGGAGATGACAATGAGTGACGACCCGCCGTTGATCCCGCCACCGCCCGTCGTTAGAGATCGCCTCTCGCGCCATATCCGCGAAGGCCGGTTGCTCCGCGCCCTCTATCGTCTCTCGCTTCGCGCCTCCGAAGAGCGCCGACGTAAGGCGGCCCTCCCCGAGATGCCCAACGTCTCGGAAGGGGTGGAACGATGACACGCCCCGCCCGACGTTCCGTTCCTCCCATCACAATCGACCGGCCACCCTCGGAGATCCTTCACACGGGTCAGGCCCCGCATGTCACGATCGAACCTCTGACCTATCGCCTGGACGATTTGCCAATCGCCCTCGGGGTCTCACGCCGAACCCTGGAACGCGAGCGATCCGCCGGCCGATTCCCCCGGCCCGACCTGACCATCGGCAAGATGCCTCTTTGGAAACGCGAGACGATTCACGAATGGATCGAACGGGGGGGCCGAGCATGATCCGCCCCTACGACGCTTGGATTCTCGGCCGCCTTCTCATTGGCCTGACTCTGTTTGGCGAACTGGACGCGGTTTCCCGGCCCTTCCGTTCCCTGGCCGAGCATCTGGCTCGGTTGCCCGTCGAAGAACGTCAGACGGCCCTCGGGGGGTTCCTTTGTTCGATCGGGATTGACCCGGATCTGATGAGGATCGCCCTTGCCGGACTCGACCCCGAGGGACCGCCCCCCGAGACGATGGACTCGCGTAGCTTCGCCACCTTGGAGGACATCGCCCGCATCGTCTCGAATCAACCCTGGCTCTGGAGAGATTGGATCGCGGGCGGTGTCCTGAACGTGGTGGCATCCGAACCGGGAACGGGGAAGACGCGATTCGCCCTGGACCTGGCCCGTCGGCTCTGGTTTGCCCTTGCCTGGCCGGACAATCAAGCGAACCACTTACCCGAGCGGACGAAAACGCTCTGGATTCAAGGCGACCGCAATTTCGCGGAGATGTTGCAAGCCTCCCAAGATTTCGGCTTGCCGGGGGAGTCCGTGGCCCTCGGTTCGTCGCCCGACGATCCGACCGGGGCGCTTGACCTGGACGACCCCGAGACGCTGGCCGCCATCGGCCAGCGAATCGAGGCCGCCGCCCCCGCCCTCGTGGTGATCGACACGGTGGGGATGGTGACCGATCGCAACCTCTGCCGACCCGAGGAAGCCCGAGCATTCTTCGCCCCGCTGATCGACCTGGCCGGAAAGACCGGGGTTGCCTTCCTCGGGCTGACCCACTTGTCCAAGGACAAGGAAGCCCTCGGGAGGCGGATCGTCGAGAAGGCGCGGGTGGTCATCAAGATGACGCAACCCGACCCCGAGGGACAGAAAGACCGCCGCCGGTTGTGGGTCGATAAGACCGCCGTGGTGAAGCCCCCGGCGCTCGGGATCACGATGGGAGGCGCGGGGAACGATTACGACTTCACCCCCCCGGCCGAACGCGAGGCGAATCGAGGGGGGCGACCGCCGGAAAAACTCGACAAGGCGATTGCCTTCCTCACGGAAAAGCTGACCGGGGGGGACCGCAAGTGGTGCGAACTCGTCACCGAATGGGAAGCTCTCAACGAAGCGAAGGGAACCCTGTTCAATGCGTCCCGAACGATGTTAATCGGCGGACTGATGATCGAGGATACGTCAAGGAAGCCGAAGGTCTGTCAACTGGTCAAGAACCCCGAAAACAGTCAGCAAGCCGATTCTTGACGGTTCTTGACCTCGGATCTAATCAGCGTCGAGAGCGCCAACAACCCCGAGCCCCTATGGCGAACTAGGTTCTTGACCCGAACCGAGGCCTTCTAGCGATGAAAATCAGCGCCACGGGACGACCCCGGATCGACTGGCAAGCCGAGCGCGAGCGGATCGACCTGGCCGCCGTGGGAACCCGCCTTCTCGGCCCCGCCTCGGGACGACGGGGGGAGTCCGGCCGGAAGCTATGGTGGTGTTGTCCGTTCCACGAGGATCGGAACCCGTCGTTCTGTATCGACCCCGGAAAGGCGTGGTGGAAGTGTTTCGGTTGCGGGGAGTCGGGGGATGCCGCAAGCCTCGTGATGCGCCTGGAGTCGATCACGTTCCCCGAGGCCGTTGCCTACCTGACCGGCGGACCCGAAGCCACGCGAGCACGAGGCCCGAGGAAGGCCCCCGTAAACACCCCGCCTAAACCTCCGCCCGAACCGTCGGGCTTGCCCGAGGCGGACGCCCTGGCCCTCGTGGAAGACGCCGCCGCTCGACTGTGGACGCCCGAGGGGGCGGACGCCCTGGCCTATCTGACCGGCCCCGAGCGTTGCCTATCTCTTGCGAGCATCAAGGCCGCCCGCCTCGGATGGACGCCTCGGGCGGACGGGGTGGCGTGGAAGCCGCCGGGGGTGGTGATCCCGTGGTATGTCGGCCCTCGTCTGGCTCTGGTCAAGGTCCGGCCCCCCGAGGCGTGGCGCGAGCGGTTCCCCAAAGAGAGGCGACCCCCGAAGTACCTGGAAGCGTTCCGAGACCCGGCCCGCCTCGTCTGCTATCCCGACCCGGCGACGATCCGACCCGGCCGCCCCCTCATGGTGACGGAAGGGGAATTTGACGCCCTGGCCCTCGGAGAAGCTCTCGGGGAATTGGCCGCCGTGGTGACCCTCGGGAGCGCGTCGGCCGAGCCAAGCCCCGCCATTATCGGCCGGTTCCTCGCCGCGAACCCGTGGTTCGTCGCCACCGATGCCGACCCGGCCGGGGATAAGGCCGCCGCCAAGTGGGACGCCTACCCCCGAGCCCGACGTGTCCGGCCCCCGGCCCCCTACAAAGATTGGACCGAGGCCCGACAAGCCGGGGTGAACGTCGTCCGATGGTGGCGCGACATCCTGAACGGCAACCCGAGCCCCGAACTGTTCACGGATGACGAGGCCGCCGGATGGCGCTGGGGACCGTCCGTGGATGAGGAATCCCCCGGAATCTTCGTCGTGACTGAAGCTCGTAACGGGCGGGAGAATCAATGATCTGTTGTCGTCCCCGCAACCCTTGGAGTCGTGACAGTCGTGGGGGGAGCAAATTCCCCCGGGATCGGATCGAGGATCGGCATTCGACATACCCACTCATGGCTTGAAACGTCGGACGCGTCTCGTTGCGAGTCACCGAACGCGGTTGTCCCCATACCTCGTGCATTCTGGTCCGATACCTCACTCGGAGATGCCAAAGTCGGCCGAGTCGGTTCGCTTGCAGTCCTTGCCAGATGAATTCCAGCCACGAGGTCAACCCCGGCGACGACGATAACAAGACCGAGACCGAGACACTTGGCCGCCGAATCAAGGTTGCGTCGCATATCGCCCTCCGTGGAAGTCCGAGCGGTACCCCGCAACCCGAATCGGGTCGATCCCCGAGACGTGGGGAGACTATTCGAGGTCATCGTTCCTGTCCATCTCACCTCCCGTCGGACTTGGAGTCTGTGATATCCCGACACGATTTGTCCCCATTTCAGGCCTCGCATGCACACACACCGGACGGTGCGTGCGGAAAATGATCCGATTGGACCACGATCCGATTGACATCTAATCCAATTGGATTATACTTCCACCATGAGGACGACGAAGACCACAACCGGGGAAACGACGATGAAGGTCATCGGGTACGTTCGGGTGAGCACGCAAGAGCAAGCCGACGGAGGCGTCTCCCTGGCCGCGCAGGAATCCAAGGTTCGCGCCTACGCCTCACTGCATGATTTGGAGATGGTGGAAGTCATCGTTGACGCGGGCGAATCGGCCAAGAGCCTGAAACGGCCCGGCCTTCAACGGGCGCTCGCCATGCTCAAGCGGGGCGAAGTGGCTGGCCTCGTGGTGGCGAAGATGGACCGCCTGAGTCGGTCGGTCGGGGACTGGAACGACCTGATCGACGGCTATTTCGGGGAACGGGCCGGGAAGTCCCTGATGAGCGTGGCCGATTCCATCGACACCCGGACGGCCGCCGGGCGCCTCGTCTTGAACGTACTGATGAGCGTGGCGCAATGGGAACGGGAAGCGATCGGTGAGCGGACCCGCGATGCCCTGGCCCACAAGAAATCGAAGGGGGAACGGGTCGGGCAAATCCCGTTCGGGTTCAAGACCGATGACGGGGTGAACTTGACCGAGGACGCCACGGAGCAAGAGGCTATCGGGGTGGTGGAAGAACTTCGGGCGGACGGCTTATCTTGCCGAGCGATCGCGGGGGAGATGAACGCCCGAGGCCTCAAGACGAAGGGGAACGGGAAATGGCACGAGACGACGGTCCGCCGAATCCTGGCGCAGACGGCATGACCGAGACCACCAAAGAGAAACTTGACCGGCTGGCCGAGATCCTCTCTCGGCTCAAGCCGGATCGGCTGGACGCATTCGGAGACTATGTCGATGGCGAAGACGACGACACCGCCCACCCTGACCGAGACGATCCGGGAGACGATCCGGGCGCGATCCCTGACCGCCTACCGGGTGGGGAAGACGATCGGGACGACGCCACCGGTCATCCAACGATTCCTGAACGGTGAGCGTGACCTACGGGGCGCGACTCTCGACAAGCTGGCCGCCGCCCTCGGGTTGGCGCTGGCCCCGACCGAAGATGGACACCCTGACCTGAAAGGCACGACCGATGGCATCGTTTCGTAAGCGTGGCCGAATCTGGTACTACCGATACGTTGACGCCGATGGGGCTCAACACGAGTGCAAGGGTTGCCCCGATCGCCGTGAAACCGAGGCGATGGCCGCTGGCCTGGAACTCGAATCGTCCAAGGTCCGGGCCGGGGTGATCAATCCGAAGGATATCAAGTATCGGAACCACGAACTCCGGTCTCTGGCCGATCATCTGGCCGACTGGCGCAGGGACATGGCCGCACGCGGGAAGACCCCGAAGCACGCGGACCAATTCCACGACCGGGCCGGAAAGCTGGCCGCCCTCGTCCGGGGTTCCCGGCTGGCCGACCTGGAACCCGGTCGGAAATCCGCCGCTCTGGAACGCGCCGCCGTGGCCCTGGCCGCCACCCTTTCGAGCGCTCGACTGTCCGACCTTGGCCCCGAACGTATCCAAGCCGCCCTGGCCCGACTACGGGACGCGGGGAAGGCCCTTCAGACGATCAACCACTATCGGGCCGCCCTTCGCGCCTTCGTCCGCTGGGCTGGCGACAACGGCCGCTTGCGTGATAACCCGATGCGGGGGGTGAAGGGTTTCAACCCCGAGGAAGACCCCCGCCACGAGCGCCGTAGTCTGTCCGATGATGAACTGTCCCGATTGATTGCCGTTGCCGAACGTGGCCCCGAGCGATTCGGGATGAGCGGCACGGTGCGCGCGGTCGCGTACCGGCTTGCGACTGTCACGGGGTTCCGCGTTGCTGAGTTGCGAACCCTGACGCCCGAGTCGTTCAGTCTGGACGGCCCCGAGCCCTCCATCTTCCTACACGCCAGCGCGACGAAGAACCGCCGACCGGCTGAACAGCCGATCCCGCTATCCCTGGCCCCTGAACTATCCGCATGGTTACGAGACAAGGCCGCCGGGGAAAACGTGCTGCCCCTCCATCACGACACCGCCAAGGCCATCCGGGCTGACCTTGCCGACGCGGGCATCCCCTACGCAACCGAGGACGGCGTTGCCGACTTCCATTCTCTCCGCGCCTATTTCGTTTCCGCCCTCGTCCGGGCTGGCGCTTCCATCAAGGAAGTTCAAACCCTGGCCCGCCATGCCAAACCGCAAACGACCCTTGCCCATTATGCCAAGGTTTCCGTCCGCGATTTGAGAGGAGCGGTCGAATCCTTACCTTCCCCCGGACCCGTCGAACCACGTCCCGAGGCGCTGGCCGCGACGGGCACACATGGACGTATCCAAATCCAGCGTGCCCTTCCCTTGCCCTACGGAGGGGACGGATCGGGTCGGACCGAGTCGGGTGATGGCGGAACGACCCTTGCCCTGTCCACCAAAATCGAAACGCCCGAAACCCCTGTCTTAGAGGGGTTTGGGCGTGTTCTGTCGGCTACAGACGGCTCTAGAACGGAGAGGGGGGGATTCGAACCCCCGAACAGGCTTTCACCCGTTAACGGTTTAGCAAACCGTCGCTTTCGACCACTCAGCCACCTCTCCTGGGTCGGTCTGTCGAAAGAGATCCGACTGGGGAAAGGTACCAAACCCCCCCGGTCGCGTCAACGGCACGCCTTTCGTTGTGAATCTATTGACGGACACCCACCCAGGCTAGACTGGCGAGGTCCCGTGGCAGGTCGGATATTATTTTTTTTGTGACAATGATGCATTCAATTATTGACGCAATCGCTTTGAGAGAAATGTTTTACCAACTTCAGACCATGATCAATACTACATGCATGCGTGCAAGCATCGTGGCAGTCTTGACTTCCAGGAATCCCTGGGCCTAAGCTAGGTCAGGCGGTGAGGTAGTCATGAAGTCCTGGGTTCTGAGGGTATCGGTGCCACGATGAGTACGGTTGTGCCACCTTTCGAGCCTCATCCGCTCCTGCCGAATGGGCACTGGCAGACGATCGTGGGTCGCTACCTGCCCGGAAGAGTGGATTGGCCTTCGTCGCGAGATGTGGACCTGGCACTCAGCGACGGTGACCGGCTCAGGCTTCTTGATTCCACGCCCGAAGGATGGGAACCGGGTGACCCGGCGGCCGTGCTGGTGCATGGATTGGCCGGTTGCGCACGCGCCCCTTATGTGGTACGTGTCGCGGCAAAGCTGGTGAAGCAGGGAGTCCGTGCGGTTCGCATGAACCTCCGAGGGGCCGGGGCGGGTTTCGGCTTGGCTCGAGGAATCTATCACGCGGGAAGGTCGGGTGATGTTCGGGCGGTCACCGAGTGGCTGGCCGCAGCAGCACCGGGGTCACCGATCGCGATTATCGGCTTTTCTCTGGGAGGAAACCTGGTCCTGAAGCTGGCGGCCGAGGCGGCCGAGTCCCCCCTTGAGGGCCTGGACTGTGTGCTGGCCGCCAATCCGCCCCTCGACCTTCTCGCATGCTGCCGGAATATGCAACGGCCCGAGAGGAGGCTTTACGACGGGAACTTTCTGCGGCTGTTGCGAAAGGAGGTCGGCCGTCTCCATGCCCGCTTCCCGGACCTGGGTCCGCCTCCCATAACGAAGATGCGGTCGGTTTACGAATTTGATGAATGCTACACAGCGCCCCGGAATGGTTTTTCTGGAGCGGAGGAGTATTACGCGCGATCGAGCGCAGGACCGCTCCTGCCAAAGATCCGCATCCCGGGTCTTGTCGTGCATGCCGAGGATGATCCATTCATTCCGGCCGAAACGTATCAGGGTTTGGAGTTTCCGAAGTCGTTGGCATTGGAATTGATCCCTTCGGGAGGTCATCTCGGCTACATCAGCCGGTCCCGCTGGGACGGAGATCGCCGCTGGCTCGACGCCAGGTTGGCCTCATGGCTGGCTGACCGTTGGGGAGTGGCAAGACGAAACCGACCAGGAGGGCAGAATGCCCATGTTCGCCACGAGATCCAATAAGTTTCGAATCGCCGTCGAGGTGCTGCAAAAGGGCCGTGACCTCGTGGTGGACGGCATCGCGGACGACGTGATCGACCAGGCCGACGACCTGCTCGACGGGGGCTATCTGTTCAACGAGTTCCTTGAGACCCAGGGGACGCGTTTGCACTTTCTGAGCCTCTTGATTCAGCAGCTTGAACAGTCGGCCGAGGGAGTCGAGGAGGCCGAGTCGACGCCGCCACCGCCGCCAGTCGAGACCAAGGCAAGGAAGCCGAGGAAGCCGCGTACCAAGAAACTGCCACAGCAGGCCTCGGCCGAGAACGCTCCTGAAGACGCATGATACGATCGACGAGGACCGGCCTCCGCGCGGCCGATGAATGGCGCGAGGAGACCGATTCGTCCCGCTGATCATCGATTCACACCCTCGAATCCGGCGATCAGGGCAGAGTCGAGTAAATCACGATGTTTGCCGCGATCCTCATGGCAGACTCGTGGACATAGCCCTTGCAGTCGAGCGCACCTTGCTGACGCTCGAGCGAGCAGCCGATGTCGTATTTGGAATAGATCACGGCCCAGTGACCATTGAGCTTCACGCCCTCCAGTTGTGGTCGATCGACGCCGCCACCGGCCGCCTTCGAGTACTGGCATCGGGTCAGGTCGTATCCGCCCTTGAGGTTGTAAAGTTCATCCTCAGGTGGGATCGGCACCAGTGGATTGTCGGGCAATAGCTCGGCAACGAACTTGCGAAATGCCGCGTCAAACGCAGCACTGCCGCACGCGGCATCGGCGAAGAGCGTCCCCCCGCCCGGCTCCAGGTGCTTGCGAAGCACTTTGAGGTCGTCCGGGTCAAAGGCAAGGCCCGCCCGACCGTGGATGTAAATCAGTGGGTACAATCTGAGGTTTGGATCGCGCGGGAAGATTTCGCGGTGATTGATCACCACGTCGAGCTTGAACTTGTCCCTCAAGATCGTCGTCAAATTCGGGACGGCCAATGGCGCCACGTTCCAATCCCCGGCGTGCTTTAGCTTGGCGATGTGCAAGGCCCCGCGTTTGGGGGTGTCCTTCTCAAACTTGGTGGTTTCGCGGACGGCCAGCTTGTCCGCAGGAAGCTCGCGCCCGGTCGCGTAATCCACCACGTTCTGACCGACACGGAGCGATTTCACGACGAAGGGGTGGTCCGGCTGAACCTCCGCCTGATTCCAGTAACAGGATAGATCCTGGGGTGAATAGATGACCACGGTCCGACAGCCGTGCTCAATGCCCCAGAGCGGGTGGACATCGGGTGTGAGGATATGCTTCGACCGCCAGACGGGATGCTCCGCCGGAAGCGGTTTCAGCTCATAGTCCTTCTCCGGGAAGAGCTCAACCATCAGCGCCTTGAAGCCGTCGTCGAACGCGACGGAGCCACAGCACGCCTCGGCGAAGATGAAGCCCCCTTGCTCGACATATTCACGCAAATTCTTCCTGGCCTGGGCCCCGAAGACCGGCATCTCGTGACCGTTGAAATAGACGATCGGCGCCTGGAGCATGTCGGCGACCGAGGCCGTCTCGGGATCGACAACCTGCCAGGTAAGAAGGTTCTTCCAGTCGCGTGACACGACACCGACGAGGTTTCGCACGTCGTCCCGATCGTTGTTCCAGTCATTGCCCGGACCGTGTCGTAGCTTGTTGATGACGACCGGAGAGCGACCTTTCGCCAGGAAGAGGAGCGCGAAGCTCGTGGCGACCACCGGGTTGGCCTCCGTGGCATCGCTCCCGGTCCAGTGCCCATCGATTCCGTCACGCTGTCGCGTGCGGATCAGGTGCTCCGCCCCCTCGCGATACCAGTCGTGGTCGCCAAAATACCGCAGTCCCGTGAGGCGGCCAGTACGCTCCAGGCCGTAAAGATAGTAGTATTTCCACAACTGTTGTTTGGGGAAATTGTCGCTGACGCGGAAGTGACCCGACAGCCACTCGATCCCGCGAGCGAGGTGGATGTTGACCCCGCCCTTGCCGCAATTCTTGATCGTGCCGTCGGGCCTCAGGCTCTCCTGGCCTTCGAAGCGTTTCAGTCCGGTGATGATCAGGCTGGAAATGCCGGCGCAGGTCATGCTACCCGAGGTCTGATCCTGCGCGGTCGGGTGATAGCCCCAGCCGCCGTCCGGGCGCTGGGCCATCTCGAAGTACTCGCGAGAGAGCGTCCAGACCTGGCTAGAAACGGGGATGCCCGCCTCGCTCGCGGCATTCAGGGCGAGGAGGGCGTACTGGGTATTCGAATTGTCGCCGACAGACGACTTCTGGATGTCGTAGGCCCATGTGCCGGGCCAATCGTTATGGCGGTCGCCAACCTTGATCTGGGCCTTCTCCAGCCATGAGACATTTCCGGCCAGAGGGATCCGGAATCGAATCGGGTCGGCGGCAGCGAAGACCAGGGTTTGAAGCGAGACCGCGTAGGTGGAATTGAGCTCGATGGCCGTCGATCGCTGCAAATAGTTGAGAGCCTTGGACACCGCGGGCGAATCCGGCTTCTCGCCTGCCGTCAGGAGCGCAAGCGTCGCGAGGCTCGTTGGCCCCGTCCGATTGCGTTCGTCAACGTCGCTCCACGAACCGTTATCGTTCTGACGCCCGATCAGGTATTTGACACCGTACCGGATCGCCTGCTCGACTTCCTCTCGTGTCACCTGGGCCCTTGCAGATGGGCACGAGGCGGCCAGCATCGAGAGGACCAGGCCCCCTGCGATCGCCGCTCTCGCAAAGAATCGTGACATGCGCGCCGCCTCCCTGGGTCAACCGAAAAGGTGTCTGACCTTTGTCATAGTATGACCCCGGGAGTGAAACGTGGCAAGGGCGGGCTCGTGGAATAGCGGCTCCCGTTACGGATCCGAATTCACAGTCTGCTCATGGTTGGTGCGATCGAGGACCCCGACGTCCTGGCCGGTTCGTCTGGAACGGGAGTGCGATGGGTCTGGCCGGGCGCGGCGCTGGCAGAATGAAAATACAGCCACCTGGCATCGGCCGAGAAGACGGGTGGGACGAGCGAGCAATGCTCAACGACGACTCTGGTCGCGTCGCGATCGACACGAGGTATCCCGGAGCCATCGAAGCCGATCGGAGCGATGCGAAGGTCCCAGCTCGACTGTTCTGGATGATGAGAAAGGAAGGCGATGCGACAGCGACCATCCCGCATGCGGATCGGGCAGGGAAATCGGTCCTTGACGTTCACATCGGACACCGGATCATCAGTCATGAGTGGGCCGGCGGCCTCGATCGCAGCTCCCTCACGATCGAGCCGGAGCCACCAGATCCGGGGCAGGGTCCATTCCAGGTGGTCACCCTCATAGGTCTGCATACTCAGCGAGACGAACAAGAGGCCGCCGAAGGCTTGATTTTCGGGCCAGACCGGGTCGGAGATACGGACCGAGCGCTCGGCCTCGCCGGGAGGCGCAACCTTCCACACGATCGGCTGAGGTCGAGTATCGCAACCCTCCGCGTCGGCATCGGCGGACCGTGAGCTTTCAAAAGAGAACCGGTAGAGGCCGCCATCGCTCGCCGAGTAGAGGATTTTCGCGGTCGTTCCCGGATACCAGCAGGGCGTGCTTTTCGGATTAATCTCGAGGGGAATCCGGTTCAGGGGCTTGCCCTCCGGAAACGAGAACCGGGCCAGGCCGAATTCGTTGACGAGCTTCTCCGCTCCATCCCCCGATCGACTCTTCCAACGGCCGACAATTTGACGCTGTCCCTGCTCATCCTGCCACGCCGAGCAGCTCGCCCATTCGACGGTCTCCCCCGGGGGAAGATTCACCGGCATCGATCGGCCCGATTCCGTGTCCAGGAAACTCAGTTTTTCGTCCGACCTGGCCGGTGTAATGTTGGGCATGTGGATGAGTCGGAGCTTCTCGATGCTCCGCAGGGTCGGCACCGGTCCGCACATCCTGCCGATGGCGATCGCGAACAGGCAACTTCCAGCAGCGAAGCATCCCAGGAATCGTACTGCAAACGAAGCGGAAAACCTCATTGGGGTCCTCAACTGGAGCCGCGCCTAGGTCCCTCCAATCGGGCTCCCGAAACGATCGCGTGGTTTGCGATCTCGGGGCGAGATTGAAGGAACTTGCGGCGCTCGGGGCGAGTCAGGAGGGCTTTAGATCTTGCTCGATGAGCTCGACGTAACGCCGAGAACGATCGGCACCAGGCGGGGGGAGAACTGCGAGAGATCGGCGGAGTTGGGGCGAGGGTGAGAGCGTCCAAACCGCATCCCGTTACGGTGTACTGGAAGCCCCGTAGGGAATCCGGTACAGGGATGGGAGCCTGCTCTAATTTGACTCTTCGATCTGCGTGTTAAAGGCCATGCTCACGTCTCCGTGGGTACAGCAAATGGGAGTTCCATCACATTGCACTACTGATAGACGCTCCGACTTACGAGGTCATCGAGTCACGTGTCGGCCTCACGACTGGAAGCAACTGGGATGCCAATCATGACGATGGCGGCGAGGCCGGACCCCATTTCGGTGCCTGCCATCGCCCTATCTTCCAACCATAATAGACCTTCGCCATCTCTACCTGGAGTTACTGAAATTCACCGACAAAAAGGGTTCGGGTCCGATCATCGGGCGATCCCGCCCGATATCTGGGCGGGGATGCATTCACCGGCTCACCGTGGAATTCACCGACGAACGGCGATTTCCCCGAGCTTGCATCGGGACTCGATGCCTCAATACAATGGCCGTCATCGCCACCGTCGCGACGCGTGCCTCATCGCCACCGATCGCTATCGCTCGGAGGCGACGACGATCAAGAATTCCGTCGTCTGATCTCGACGAATTGACACCAACGCAGTTGAACATCCGCGATTGAACTCTGAAATTTGACCCGAAGCCCGCGCTCCGCATCACGGAATTGACACGATCCCCATCGAGGCGGACGCCGATTGGGACGACGGTCCCCCGAACCGCCTCGGGGATGGAATGCTTTCCTCATGTCAACCTCGGGTGACCGGATCACGCAGCTACTGGACGAGTTTCGTCATAAGCGTGACCAGATGACCGTCGAGCTTGGGAAGGTCGTCATCGGCCAGCGCGAGGTGATCGAGCAGATGCTCGCGGCCATATTCACCCGTGGCCACGTCCTGCTCGTCGGCGTCCCGGGCCTCGCCAAGACCCTGATGGTCAGCTCGCTGGCAAAGATCCTCGACGTCGGGTTCAAGCGGATTCAATTCACGCCCGACCTGATGCCGTCGGATATCACGGGTACCAACGTGCTCGAAGAGCCCGAGGCCGGTAGACGGGCGTTCCGCTTCGTCCCCGGCCCGATCTTCGCCAATATCCTGCTCGCCGACGAAATCAACCGCACCCCGCCCAAGACTCAGGCCGCACTCCTGCAAGCGATGCAAGAGCGCGAGGTCACCGTGGGCCAGGAGACGCTGAACCTTCCCGATCCGTTCTTCGTTATCGCCACTCAGAACCCGATCGAGCAGGAGGGGACTTACCCCCTGCCCGAGGCCCAGCTCGACCGGTTCATGTTTGACATCCGGGTCGGCTATCCCTCCTATGATGAGGAGCGGAAGATCCTGTCCGCGACCACCAAGGGCGACGTGCCGGACCTCAAGAAGGTCCTCTCCGGACAGGCGATCGTGAATCTCCAGAAGCTGGTGACGAGCGTGCCGATCTCCGATTACGTCGTCGAGTACGTCACCCGGCTCGTCCGGGCGACGCGCCCGGCGGACCCTCAGACGCCGCAGTTCATCAAGGATCTCGTCGACTGGGGGGCTGGTCCCCGAGCCGGCCAGAATCTGATCCTCGGCGGCAAGGCGATGGCGGCGATGGACGGGCGGTTCAGCGTCTCGCTGGACGACATCCGCAAGGTCGCCGTCCCCGTGCTCCGTCACCGCATCAGCACCAACTTCCAGGCCCAGGCCGAGGGGCAGACCACGGAGAGCCTGATCAAGAAGCTCGTCGCCGAGATCAAGGAGCCGGACGTGCCGAAGTATGACCGTCGCGGGGGACTCGCCTGATTCCTTCGGCCATCCGGCCCGATTCCCCTCCTCGAACTTCCCAACGCCTCGCCGGAATGGAGCGATCGTCTTGGCTGGACCCGCCGAAAGGTATCTGAAACCCGAGGTTATCCGCCAGGTGGCGAGGCTGGACCTCCGCGCCAAGTTCATCATCGAGGGCTTCATCTCGGGCCTGCACGCGAGCCCGTTCCACGGGTTCAGCGTGGAGTTTTCCGAACACAGGAAGTACACCGCCGGGGATAATATCTCGGACATCGACTGGAACGTCTATGCAAAGACGGACCGCTTCTATATCAAGAAGTTCCAGGCCGAGACGAATCTTTCGGGCTACCTCGTGATGGACCTCTCGGGCTCGATGGGCTACACCTACCGGCAGGAGCTGACGAAATTCGAGTACGGTATCAGTCTCGCCGCGGCTCTCGGCTACCTGATGATTCATCAGCAAGACCCGGTCGGCCTGGTCGCCTTCGATAGCCAGGTCACCCAGAGCCTCCCGCCCCGGAGCAAACGCTCACAGCTCGGGAACATCTTGTCGATGCTGGCGAAACTGTCGCCAAAGGGTGAGACAAATGTCGCCAAGAGTTTGCACCAGGTCGCCGGCATGGTCCGCCATCGAAGCCTGGTCATGCTGTTCAGTGACCTCCTGGGCGATTCCGAGCCAATCCTGAAGGCGTTCCATCGACTACGACACGCCGGCCACGACATCATCGTGTTCCACATCCTGGACGAGGCCGAAGCGCTCTTCCCGTTCGAGGGGATGCTGGAACTCGAAGACAATGAGACGAACGAACGCCTGACCGTCGATGCCGAGGGGATCAAGGCCGATTACCTGGAAGAGGTCGCCGCGTTCCGGGCTCTCTACAAGAAAGAATGCCAGGGGGCACGAATCGACTACGTTCCACTGCATACCGGCGTTGCGTTCGACAAGGCGCTGATGAGCTATTTGCTCTCCCGGCAGGCCCGGGGATAAGGGCGGCGGGTCGGTTTCCCTTCACCGCCGCCCTCAAGGCCGGATCACAGCAGGTTGACAACTCGATCGGTCAGGCCCTTCTCGCCGAGAATGACGTTGAGATGGCCCGCCATCGCGATCTTCTCCAGGGCCTCAAGCTCCCGAAGCCGCATGAGGACCGGGTTATCCGCCAGCAGCCTGGCCGTGTTGGCCTGGCTCCGGTACGCCGCCGTCTCTTCACGGCGGGTCACAAGGTTGGCTTCCGCTGCCTTGCGAGCCTCGGTGACCTTGTTCATCAATTCCTTCATATCACCCGGAAGAATGAGGTCGCGGATACCGGTCGAGAGGACCTGAATGCCTAGCTCCTCCGATCGACGGCCGAGCAATTGCTCGGTCTCACGCGCAACCACGTCCTTGTCCGCCAGGAATGCATCGAGGTCGCGGACGCCAACCACAGCGCGGAGCGCGAGCTGGGCTTCACGGTAGAGAGCTTGCTTTGCGTCGTCCGTGGTACAGACGGCACGCCTTGCATCAACAATCCGATAGGTTACTAGCGCGTTGAGCCGCAGGGTCACCTTGTCCGCCGTCATGATTTCCTGACCGCTGACTTCGAGCGTCGCTTCGCGCTGGTCGACTTCCACGACACGGGCATCCGCCACGCCCTTCCAGTAGGCATACTGCCCGGGTGGGAGGATCTCCGAGTATGCGCCGTCGAGGAAGAGGACGCCGACGGCGCCTCGGTTCACGCGGCAGAGGTCGAGCATCGAAGCGACGGACGGCCACTGTGCGATCAGCTTCAGGTCGTCGTGCTCGAAGCACGGATTGCGCGCGTCAATCACCTCGACGCGCACGTCACGGAAGCCCGTCCAGTAGGCGTAGAGCCCCTGAGGCAGCACGCCGCCGAGCCGGCCGTCGATCCAGAGCAGGCCGCGCTGGTTGTCCTTGAGGTCCACGACGAGGGCGTGACCCTTGAGCTCGCCAGAGGCCACGATCAGGTCGAGCTTCTCGTGGACGAGCCGCGGGGCACGCCGCGAGACGACTTCAAACTGGGCCCGGTCCAGTGGGTCGAAGATCCAGTAGGTCCCTTCGCCAACGAGACCCTGGAACTCACCATCGCGAAAACGGAGGCCCATTTCGTAGCTGCGGACCCGGAAACGCTTGATACCGAACATGGGAACCTCCGGCCTGCACAAGGCCGATGAAACACGAACAAGAGTTCGGAGAATCTTGAAAGGAAATGCCGTCGGGAGGAGAGCAACCGGTGATCGCACGTCGGATCGCGGAATGCGTCGTTGGCCAAGGGAGCCGCCGGACGGCGACCGATTCCGAGAGAGGCGTGCTGGCGGCCGAAGCCATCCACTCCGCTCTCCAGTCCACGGTCTTGATCCGAAGCCGAGCCAGGGCAAATCGAGCGCATTACAAGGGAATCGTTCGTGCTGCCCCCGGTCCGTCCTCTCGTTGCCGAGGGACCGCGCGGGAGCAGATCATTCGGTTGCCCGCCTCCCTCGGGCGTGGTGAGAGACGCTTTCGCGCCTCGCGGGGTGCGTGGACGGGGGTCGAACCCGTTACAGCCAGGTTAATTACCTGGTGCTCTACCAGATGAGCTACCACAGCGTGATATCGCCCCGGTTTCGATCCCTTGTACGGAACACTCCGGGCCAACAGTCCTGGGACGAGGCCGGCGCGCCGCAGGCGGGGCGGTATCAGCCGCTTGCTTGAAATTCGGGCGATGGCAGACGAGGCCCTCGCGAGAGACGCCGGTGGGAGTCGAACCCACTTCGACCGGGTTGCAGCCGGTTGCCTGGCCATCTGGCTCCAGCGTCGTGGTTGTCATGCCCTCGCCAGGAGTTGAACCTGGCCCTCGACCTTCGCAAAGTCGCGTGCCATCCGCCACACCCCGAGGACATCCTGAACGGGCCATCCCCCGCCCGGGAATCGGACCCGGCCTTGCGGCTTCGAACACCGCCGTGCTCCCGACACACCCGCGGGGAGTGCCCTCGCCAGGAGTCGAACCTGGTCCGCGACCTTCGGAGGGTCGCATGCCGTCCGTCACACTCCGAGGACGATCTGCGTTCGCCCGGGAACGAAAAAGCCCGGCTGTCACACGACACCGGGCCCGGTCGAACTGACGAGTTCAACGCCTTCCGGATGTCAGGGCCGCCCTGGATACGATGACGGGCTCGCCGGTCGGCCCCCGCCCTCGAATTCATGACAATTTTTGAGACATCGGAAGCGCATCGCGACCTCGTTCGTTCCGTTCGGACTCATGTACGTCGGCCGTATGCCCCATCTCTGTACGCACTGTAGACGCCCGAGCCCGCGGGGAAGTTCGCGCTGATTCCGGGATTTTCGCCGCGCCGTGAGTTCTTCCTCGGGCAGGGATCGAAATTCCGGAGGATCGCGCGGCACATTCCGGAAAAGTTCGTGCTGAGAGGTTAGGAGGGGAGTCCGTCTCGTCGGAGGTGGCATTTCCCCGGCCCAGTCTCCCCCCTGTCCGCCAGCATTTCGGCTCCAAGACGAACGGGCGGTCACGAATTCGGCCCCGGCGGACGAGTGTCCATCCGTACGCCATTTCGATCGAACGTGCCGGGTCGGAAACGCTGACTGACACGACAATCCTGCTCGCGAGCGAAGGAACACCCGAGATGATCTCCCCGCGTGATCCTCGATCTGAACTAGGGTCTCTCCGCCGCAAGTCGCTTTCGCGTCTCGCATCTCGACGGAAGCGATCGACGATGCAGATTGAGTCGCTCGAATCGCGGCTCTTGCTCGCCTCCGGCCTGGATCTGAAGATTTCCGCGGCCACCGCACCACCGATCGAGATCCTCGGGGGAACAGCGACGGTCCAGTTCACTGTAATGAACGTCGGTTCGGAACCGGCGTCCACGGCCTGGTACGATGGTGTCTATCTGTCCGACGACACGGAGTTTGATCCCAAGGTCGATCAGGCCATCGGCTATCAATATGAGGGCGACCTCGTTCCCCTGGTCGCCGGAGCGAGTGCGGATCGGATTCTCGACGTTGCGATTCCCGTCGATGCGACCCCGGGTTCGCGGCACCTCTTGTTCGTGGTCGATGCGTTCTCCCAGCTCACGGAGACCGACACGACGAACAATGTCCTGGATGTCCCCGTGACACTCGTCGTCCCCAAAGTGGACCTTGTCGTCTCGACGGTGGACGCCCCGACGCAGGCCTCGCCGGGCGACAGCCTGGCGGTGAACTGGACCATCACAAACCAGAACGTCGAATCGGCCTCGAACGCCTGGTTCGATTCCGTGTATCTCTCACCGACTCCGACATTCGACGCCACCACGGCCGTCCCTCTGGGCGACCTCTATGCAGATGCATACATCCCGCTTGGATCGGGCGCGGGCTATGCGACAAGCCTTGGCGTGGTCATCCCTGCCTCGTCGGCGCTCGGAACCCAGTATCTGCTCGTGGTAACGGATTCCGGCGGATCTCAACCCGAGACCGACGAGACGAATAACGTCCGCGCCGTCCCGATCACGTTGTCCATCGGCGACCTGGCGGTCTCCACCCCTTCGGCTCCCGCTTCGGCCCGCCTGGGGGATTCGATCTCGATCTCGTTCCAGGTGTCAAATGTTGGCTCGGGCATCGTGACTCCCTCGCGGTACGACGCCGTGTATCTGTCGGACTCGCCGACGCTGAACGATACCTCAATCGCACTCGGGTTCTACGTATACGGCGGTCCCACATTGACCTCGGGAGATCAATATACGGTTAGCGGCACGATCGATCTGCCGGGGCAACTGGCCCTCGGAAGCCGTTACCTCGTGTTCGTCGCCGATGCGGGCGGTACGCGGCCGGAAAGCAACGAAACCAACAACACGATGGCCCTGCCGATCACGATTCTGGGTCGTGCCGACCTGATCGTGGGCGGGAGCGCAAGCCCCGCATCGATCCGTGTCGGCGATCAGGCCGGGGTGTCGTTCCTCGTGATGAACTCCGGGAGCGACGTCGCGGCCGGGAATTGGACCGACTCGGTCTACCTTTCGACGAAGCCGTTTCTTGATGCATCCGCACTACTCCTCTCCATGTCGCCTCGCTCAGGCCAGCCCTCACTGGCCATCGGCGAGAGCTATTCGGTCGCAAAGACGGTCAGCATCCCCCCCGCGACCAGTCCCGGGGCCGCCTACTTCCTCTTCGTCGCCGACGACGGCAATGGCCTGAAAGAGTCCGACGAGACCAACAACCTCAGGGCCGTCGCCGTCAACGTTCTTCCCGCACCTGAGTTGACGGTGACGGCGATCTCCTCTCCCCCGCTCGCTGGTGTCGGCCGGACGATCGCAGTCTCGTACACCGTCAAGAACACAGGCTCGGCCGATGCTTTTGCGGGATTCGACGGGACGAGTTTCATCTCCTGGTCCGATTCACTCTATCTTTCAGACGATCCGTTCCTCGACGTGAACGACACGTTTCTCGACTCCGCCCCTCGCGGTTCGATCCTCTCCAAGGGTGACAGTTACGTCGTCAATCGGAATGTTGCGGTCCCGACGATTTCTACGGGTGCTCACTACCTGCTCGTCATGACCGACGCCACGAACCAGATCCCCGAAAGCGATGAGACGGACAACGTCAGGGCAATTCCACTCACAGTCAGCCCGACCGATACGAACCTCTCCGTGATCAGCGCAACCGCGCCGGCGGCGGCGACCGCCGGTGATACGATCGGAGTTTCCTACACGGTCAAGAACCTCGGGACGACTCCGGCCTCGGCGCTCTGGTACGACTCGGTTTACCTGTCCGACACCCCGAACCTCGACGCGTCCTCGCTGCTGATCACAACCCAGGCCCGCCCGGACTCCGCTCCACTTGCGGGAGGCGCGAGCTACACGACGGCGAACGTGTTTTTTCTCGTCCCCGCCACCGCCCGACCTACCACGCAGTACCTTCTCTTCGTCACCGACGTCTACGATCAACAAGCCGAGTCCGACGAGCACAACGTCAAGGCAATCCCCTTCACCTTGAAGGTGCCCGACCTGGCCGCTTCCTCGCCCTCGGCGCCCGCCTCGGCAGTGGTCGGCGTGCCGTTCTCGGTCTCATTCCTCGTCACGAACGCCGGCGCGTCGCCGGCCGTGAAGAGCTGGTACGACGGCGTCTACCTCTCCGCGGTCCCGACCTTCGATGCCTCCGCCGTTCTGCTCGCCTCTCAATCTCAATCCGGCCATGCTCCGCTGGACCCCGGCGGCAAGTACCTGTCGCTGTTGAATGTCACCCTGCCAAGAACCGCCGTGGGCTCGCACTTTCTCCTTCTGGTTACGGATGCCTTCGGCGCGGCGGGGGACATCAACCGCACGAACAACGTCCAAGCGGTTCCCGTCAATGTCCACGCTCCCGACCTGATCGTGACGACAGCCTCCGCGGCGGCTTCGACCGTCAGCGTGAACGGGCAGGTCCAGGTCTCCTGGACGGTTGGCAACCAGGGCGACGCCGCGGGTCCGGCGAACTGGCCAGACACGATCTACCTGTCCGACAAGCCCTTCTATGACTTCACGGCAACCTCGCTCGCGACCCTCAGCCGCCCCAACCAGGTTGCGCTCGCCAGCGGGGATTCCTACTCGCTCAGCCAGTTCGTCACGATACCTACCTCGGCGAAGACCGGAAACCGCTACTTGCTCGTCGTGGCCGACGGCAACAATCAAGTCTTCGAGAGCGACGAATCGAACAACACGTATGCCTTACCCATCACGGTCGGGGCACCGGATCTGACGACCACCTCGGTGAACGCCCCAGCGTCTGCCTCGCTCGGCGGTCAAATCACGGTCTCCTGGAATGATCACAACTCCGGCGCATTCGAGGCGCCCGCCAACTGGACGGACCAGATCTATCTCTCCGCCGATCCGATCCTCGACGTCGGCCGCGACACACTCCTGGGCAGTCAGCAGCACGTCGCGGGCTCGCCGCTCCCACCAGGCGCCGACGCAAGTCTCAGCCAGATCGTCTCGCTGCCGGCCAGCACCCAGATTCGTAACGGCTACCTCCTCGTCGTGGCAGACGGCACGAGGCTCCAGGGCGAGACGGACGAGACGAACAACGTCACGGCGGTCCCGTTCACGATCGTCGGCCCCGGCGCGAATCTCACCGTAACGTCGATCACGGCCCCGTCTCAGATCGTCGTCGCCGCGTCCTTCCCGCTCTCGTGGACGGTCAAGAACGTCGGCTCAATCCCCACGACCGGCGGGTCCTGGTTCGACTCCGTGTACCTCTCGACCAGGAGCGTCTTCGACGGTTCGGCCTTGGGCCTGGGGAGCTATTTCGTCGGTGCCAATGCGCCTCTCTCGGCTGGCGACATGTACACTCTCACCCGGACCGTCACGATCCCCGCCGCGCTCTTGCCGCCGACCGGCGACATCTTCCTGCTCGTCCAGGCCGATCAATCCAACTCGACCAGTGAATCCGCGGAGGACGACAACTTCCGGGCGTTTCCGGTCCGCCTGACCTACTCCTACGATCTGGCGGTCTCGAAGGCCGCTGCGCCGTCGAACGCTCTCGTCGGATCGTCCATTCCAGTTTCGTGGACCGTCAAGAATCTCGGGAGCGCCTCGACGATCGTCGGATGGTCCGACTCCCTCTATCTCTCGTCGGACCCGACGCTCGATCTCGGTGACACACTTCTCGGCCAGCAGGTTCCTCCTCCGCAGACGTTCCTCAACGCCTCCGGCACCTATTCGCGGGATCGCAACGTCCTCATCCCCGCCGACGCCGCCACGGGGAGCCGGTATCTGCTGGTGGTGACAGACTCGAATCACTCGCTCGACGAGACGGACGAGTCGAACAACGTGCTTGCCGTACCCCTCTCCCTCGGCTCGGTGGACCTGGCGATTTCCGCGGCGAACGGCCCCATTTCGGCGGTGGTCGGCGATCCCATCCAGGTCGGATTCACCGTGACGAATCAGGGAGATTCGGCGACGACGGCGAGCTGGAGCGACTTCATCTACCTCTCGACCGACGACATCTACGACTCCTCCGACCTCTACCTCGGTTCGTACGATCGAGGCCCTTCCCCTCCTGCCATCGCCCCTGGAAGCTCCTACTCGGTCTCTCCCCTCTTCAGCATCCCCGACCGCGCGGCCAGTGGTCTTCATCATCTGCTGTTCGTCACGAACCGCGACCGGCAACAGATCGAGTCGAACACGGTGAACGACGTATGCTCGATTCCGATCGATCTGGGTGCGCCGAATCTCTCGGTCACCGCGCTGTCCGCTCCAGCCGCGGCAGTCCTGAATCCAGGAGCCGCGATCGGCGTATCGTGGTCCGTCGTCAACACCGGCTCCGTTCCCGCGAGGGCGAACTGGATCGACTCGGTCTACGTTTCCGACAAGGCGACGTTCGACGCAACAGCGACCTTGCTCGGATCGCTGCCACACTCCTCGGCCTCACCGCTTGACTCGGAAGGGAAATATGACGCGAGTCTCAGCGTGAAGTTCCCCCCCAGTGTTCCCGCCGGAGCCACGTATCTGCTCCTCGTCACCGACGCGACCGGCCGCCAGGGAGAAACCGACGAGACGAACAATGTCCGGGCCGTACCCATCACCTTGGGCCTGGCCGATCTTGTGGTCTCCGACGCAACGGTCCCAGCGACAGCGACCCTGGGTGAGACGATCTCCGTTTCGTGGACGGTCTCGAACCCGACGTCGTTCGCCGCCCAGGGATTCGGGTTTGATTCCAACATCAACAGCCCGACCTACAGCCAATACTACGCCGCCGTCTGGAAAGATTCCGTCTTCCTCAGCGACATGCCGACACTCAACGGTTCCGAGACTCCGCTCGCGACCGACGCTCATCTCTCTCTCGACTCGGGCGGTCACTACAACGTCACAAAGAACGTGGTGATCCCCGATTCCAACCGAGTCGGTTCCTACTACCTGATTATTCGCGCGGGAGATCCCGCCGGAGTGAGGGAATCGAACCTTGCGAACGATCTCTACGTGATCCCCATCACGCTCCTGCCGAAGGACGTTGAGCTCACGGTCAGTCATGCCGACTCCCCCGCCACCGCCCAGGTCGGGCAGACGGTCCGGGTCGAGTGGACCGTGACCAACGTGGGGAGCGACGCAGCGACGGCGAGATGGTTCGATTCGATCTACCTCTCCGACGACCCGTTCCTGAACTTCGGCGATACCAGGCTCGTTGCTCGCACGGTCGATTCACATGCGCCTCTGTCCACATCGGCGAGCTACACCCATGCGGAGAACGTCACGATCCCGGCCACCTTGACCGGCAACCGTTACCTGCTGATCGTCACCGACGCGGATGGCTCTCAGGCCGAGTCGAACGAGACGAACAACGTCCTCGCGGTGCCGATCAGCATTGCCGGGCCTGGCGTCGACCTGATCGTCCCCAGCGTGACATCTCCAGCGACCGCCAGCCTGAATCAAGCGATCACGGTCACGGCCATCGTCAAGAACCAGGGATCGAGCGCCGCGCTCTCCGGATGGAACGATCAGCTTTTCCTGTCGATGGACTCGACGTTCGATGCGAGCGACCTGTTCATCGCCCAATCATCCAGCTTTCCGCCGCTCGACCCCAACGCATCGTACGGGTCCACCCTTACGGGCGTGATTCCCGGAACCCTCGGGACAGGCTCCCGCTTTCTGCTGGTGGTGGCGAATGCGAACCGGGGCCAGAGCGAGACGAATACGGCCAACAATGTCTCGGCCTTCCCGATCACGCTCGGCGCACCGGACCTCGTCATCACGTCGGCCCAGGGTCCGGCCACAGCCGCCTCCGGGGGCACGGTCAGCCTCTCGTACACCTTGACGAATTCTGGCTCGTTCCCGGCCATCGCCGCCTGGAACGACGCGGTTTATGTCTCGACGAAGGCGACATTCGACGCATCAGCGCGGCAGGTCGCCGTTCGCAACCGACAGGTGTCGACCCTGGCGGCCGGAGGCAGCGAGCAGGTCAATCTTCAAGGCACAATTCCGGGCACGACCGCCCCAGGAGATGCCTACCTCCTGTTCGTTGCCGACGCCGATCATCTCCAGACGGAGACCGATGAAACGGATGACGTTCGTGCGATCCCCATCCACGTGGCGGCCGGGGACCTGGTTGTCTCCAGCCTGAGCACGCCGGGGATCGGAGTCCTCGGGGGACAGGTCACCGTGACGTGGACCGTGACCAATCAAGGATCTCAAAACTCGGCGGGCATCTGGCAGGACAACGTCTACGTGTCCGACAGCCCGACCTTCGATAGTTCGGCGACGTTTGTTAGCACCTTCTATCGCCCTGACTTCGATACACCACTCGCCGCTGGCTCGAGCTACGCACAGACCCAAACGCTCACCGTTCCCGCATCGTCGGCCACGGGAAGCCGGTTCCTGATCATCGTCGCTGATGCGAACAGCAGCCTTGTCGAGACCGATGAGACGAACAACTCACGCTCGGCCTCGATCGCGATCGTGAAGACGGTGGATCTGACGATCACCTCCGCCACAGCACCCGCGGCGGTGATCCTCGGCGACTCGGTCCCCATTTCCTTCACGGTGAAGAACGTTGGGGTTTCCACGCTGACCGGGTCCTGGTTCGATCGGATCTACCTGTCCAATGACCCGGTGCTCGACATCTACACCGATCAAGTCGTCGCCACGATCCCGACGACCAATCCGACGACGCTCGCCGCCGACGGATCGTATACCGTCGCCCGCAACATCACGATCGCCGCGACTGCAACCGGGAATCGCTGGTTGCTGTTCGTGACCGACGCCGGCAGCGGCGTAAGCGAGATCAACGAATCGAACAATCTCGTCGCCATCCCCGTCCTTCTCGCCGCGCCCGATTTGATCGTCTCCGCCGCGACAGCCCCGGTGAATGCCTCGATCGGTACATCGATCGCCTTCTCCTACACGGTGAAGAATCAAGGCGCGGTTGACGCCCCCCGGATTCAGTCCGACGCAGTTTACGTCTCCGATTTCCCGACACTGGACTACCGCGCGACGCTGCTGACCAACACGGGCGGACTGCCCGTTTCTCGCCTCGTTGCCGGTGGTTCGTACTCGGTTTCGTCGAACGTCACGCTTCCGCCATCCACGAAGACAGACGCCCGCTATTTGCTGTTCGCGGCGGACAACACCAACCTTCAGCCCGAGACGGACGAGACGAACAACGTCTTCGCCGTACCGATCCAGATCCAGGCGCCCGACCTGGTCGTCGCCTCGATCTCACTGCCGCCGACGGCCCAGGAAGCGGCGACGATCGACGTATCGTGGACCATCTCCAATCTCGGAGATGGCCTCGCAACCGGGCCGTGGACCGACACCCTCCTGCTGTCCGATGATGCCACGGCGGGCAACGATACCTTGCTCAAGACCGTCGTCGTCCAGGCAACCCTCGCCCCAGGCCAATCGACGACCGTGACGACGTCGATCACGCTCCCCAAGGGCGTGACGGGCGACCGGCACCTCGTCGTGCGGGCCGACGACCGCGCGGATGTCGCGGAAAACGACGAAACGAATAATATCCTGGTCAGTGGCGCCACGGTCGCCATCGGGCTCCAGCCCGCCCCCAACCTGCAAGTCACGCTGGTATCCGCCCCCGTTTCAGGACGCCCAGGGCAGACGATCGCGGTGAGCTGGACGGTGAAAAACAGCGGAGCCGTCGATGCCGCCGGTTCCTGGACCGACCGAATTGTCCTCTCGCCGCTCGGCACGGTTCTGGCCTCCGTGACGCACAACGGCGGATTGGCGGTGGGGGCCCATTACGATGCCACGACCCAGGTCACGCTGCCGGTCGTGGCGGATGGCACTTACCAGATTGTGATTCAAACCGACGCCGACGGCGTGGTCGCGGAAGGGTCCAAGGAAAATGACAACCAGGGAGCGGCGGATCCCCCCCTCCTCGTCGGCCACCCCGACCTCGTGCCCAGTATCCTCACGATCCCCGCGACGGCGGCCGCCGGCTCGACGATTGGCGTCGATTGGTCGGTCGCGAACAACGGAATGCTCCCGGCCGACGGTTCCTGGATCGACCAGGTGATTCTTTCCACCGAGAGCAACCTCCACTCGGGGGCACGGTTCCTGCTCGGCCAGCAGACACATGCGGGTCCGCTCGCCTCGGGAGATTCGTACAAGTTTCATCTGGACGTGAAGATCCCCAACGACGCCTCCGGTCCACGGTTCATCCTGATCTATTCCGACGCCACACTTCAAGTCAACGAGGCGGGCGCCGAAGACAATAACCTGGTCGCCGCGCCGGTCCTGGCACAACAGGCTCCCTACCCCGACCTGGCGGTGTCCAACGTCAATGTCCAGTCCGCCGTGGCCATCGGCAATCCCGCGACGGCCACGATCGGTTGGACGGTCGTGAATCTGGGGAGCGGTGCCGGGGCGGTCGCAAACTGGGTCGATCGTGTCTACGCGACTCCCACAGCCTTCCCCTCGGCGACGCCGTCACTGATCGCGGAGTTCACCCATTCCGGGCTTCTTGCGGCTTCGGGGCATTACACCCGGAGCGAATCGATTCGACTCCCTCGCGATTACACGGGCAACTACAGAATTTCGGTCGTCACCGACGCCACCGGAGTGGTGTTCGAGAACGGGTCCACGGCCAACAACACCGGATCGTCGAGCCAGCTTCTCGGGGTGGCGACAACGGCCTATGCCGATCTCGTGCCGGCGTCCTTCGTCGTCCCGACGACGGCCGGTAGCGGCAAGTCGCTCAACGTCTCCTGGAATGTCCTGAACCAGGGGATCGCGACCACGGACCTGGGCGCGTGGAATGACATCGTCACCCTGACCACCGATCCGGACGGCGTTCACGCGGTCGCCACCCTCGGCGTGCTCGGCCACGTCGGCGCCCTGGCCGTGGGAGGCAGTTACGCCCGCACCGCCGATTTGTCGATCCCGAATGGACTGAGCGGAACCTATTACCTCGCGCTTCACGTGAATTCTACCGCCGCTTTGACCGCGAGTGCGTACGAGTCGATTCACACCGACAACAACCTGCGCGTCTCCGGCCCCATCCAGGTGAATTTCACCCCTCCGCCCGACCTGGTGGTGGGCAAAATCACCGCGCCGCTACAGGCGAACTCCGGGAGCAAGATTGACGTCGCCTGGACGGTTCTTAACAACGGACAGGGCGGTGCATCGAGCAACTGGACGGATGTCGTCGAACTCAAAGATATCGCGAACCCGACCGCGAACCCCGTGGTCCTCGGCGCGTTCATGTACACGGCGGGACTTGAGTCGGGACGATCCTACACCAGGTCGGAACAATTCTCGCTTCCTGCCAACCTCCGGGGCCTCTTTCAGGTCGTCGTGGAAACGAACTTCGCCATCCTCAATCAGCCCCGGCTGTACGAAGGCGCGAGGACGGACAATAACGTCGGTGTCGCCACCGAGAGCCTGAGCCTCGTTCTGCCGGATAGGCCTGATCTCCAGATCCTCAAGGTTGAAGCCCCGGCAATCATTCAGGCCGGGGCCGGGCTGACCTTCGATTTCGACGTCATCAATGCGGGACCCGGAGCCACCACGACCCCACACTGGATCGACCGGGTCTTCCTGTCCCCATCGACTACGCTGGGCGGCGATGCCGTGCTTCTGGGCAGCTTCGACAACGGCGCCGCACTCGGGTCGGGCGGGAGCTATCGAACCCACGCCGGCGGACTTGTCATCCCCGATCGCTTCCGAGGCCCCGCGTACCTGATCGTCAGCGCCGATGCGACCGACCTGGTCAACGAGTTCCCGAACGAAACCAACAATAACCAGATCGTCGCCATCACGATCAAGCCGGCACCGCTGGCTGATCTGGTCACCAGCGCCGTGGCCGCGCCCGATCAGGCGATCGGCGGGACGACGATCGAGGTGGACTTCCACGTCGCGAACCTCGGTCTGAACAAGACCGACGCCTCGGGGTGGACGGACACGGTCTGGCTCAGCCACGATCGCACCAGGCCGACTCCGATTCGCGGCGACCTTTACGCGAAGGTCATCGACGGCGATATCAAGCTCGGAGATTTCTTTCACAGCGGAGTGCTCGACGTCGGCCAGGGCTACGACCAGAAGGTCCAGATCACTCTCCCGAAAAAGCTCTACGACGAGTTCACGGGGGAGACCCGCCCGATCGCCGGTCAGTGGTACATCACGGCCTGGTCCAACACCTACGGCGTCGTCACCGAGGAGAGCCTCGAGACCAACCTCAATCCCGACGAACTCACCGAGATCGATTCCAGCAACTACAAGGCCCGGCCGATCTCGCTGCTGACGCCCCCGTCGCCCGACCTCGTCGTGACCTCGATCCTCGCCCCGGCGCAGGCCCCCGCCGGGACGCACTACACCGTCTCCTGGACCGTTCAAAATCAAGGAACCGGCGCGACGGATCAGGATCAGAACGGAGACAAAGTCTTCCTCTCCGACCAGCCCGTACTCGACGGCGCACACTCCTGGTATCTCGGCCGCGCGGACCACCTCGGACGCCTCGACGCCGGGGGCTCGTACACGGCTTCGCTCGACGTGGACCTGTCACCCGCGATTTCCGGCCGCTACCTCGTCGTGATGACCAACGTCGGCACAGCCATGCGCGTTTCCACGGATGAGGGACCGTACAGGTCGAACGACCTCACGGCCACTCCCGCCGTCGTGACACCCGCGCCCGCCGATCTTCGCGTCTCGTCGATCGTCGTCCCCTCCCAGAACTTCTCAAATCAGGATACGTCCATCACCTGGACGGTCACGAACTACGGCGCCGCAGTCTGGTCCGGAACCCGGCTCTGGTCGGATCACGTTTACATTTCCCCTTTCGACACATTCGACCCGTTCCGGTCCCTGGAGATCGGCACATTCACCCACGGGAATAAGACTCCGCTCGGGACCGGGCAGAGCTACAGCAATACCCAGAACGTCCGTATCCCCGCTGGCTATGACGGCAAGTATTACTTGTTCATGCAGGCGGACTACCTGGAGTCGCACTCGTATCCGACCCTCGAAAACGAGTTCAACGACCGAAGTCACGACATCTACGCCTCTCGCGTCTACGAGGGCGAGGGGATCGCCGAGGACAATAATCTCGGGACGGCCGTGATCGCCGTTACGTACCGCGAGCCGGATCTGGTCGTCTCGGGCGTGGTGCTTCCCAGCTCTCCGTCTCATGCCGGTGACACGATCCCGATTTCCTACACGGTCACCAATCGCGGGACGCGCGCCACCCGACAGGACGATTGGGTCGATCGCGTCTATCTCTCGAAGGACATGTCGCTCGACCCCAGCGATCAGACGCTCGGCGAATTCGAGCAGCTCGGGGCGCTGGCCGTCGGGGGCTCTTACTCGCAGACGCTCAACGTGGCCCTGCCAATCGCGATCGAGGGACCGTATTACCTGCTCGTCTTCACGGACTCGAACCTGTACGGCCCGATCTCTCCGTCGGTCGGACAGCTCAGCGTGGACGCAGCAAGCGGTCCGTTCTCGACGCGAGTCCCCGAATTCGCCGACGAAGGCAACAACGTCACTGTTACGCCGCTCACGATCCTCCGAAGCGAGCTGCCGGACCTGCAGGTGACGATCTTGAGCGTGCCCCAGCATGCGATTGTCGGACAGACGCTCACCCTGAATTATGCCGTGCGGAACACCGGGAACGGCGATGCCTCGAACCGCGGCGCGGGCGCGGCGGCAAGCTGGAATGACACGTTCTACCTTTCCCGAGATGCATTCCTGGACGTCCAGAGCGATCGCTATCTCGGGGCGCTTTCTCACGACGGCGGTCTGGCCGCGGGGGCCTCGTACACCGGCACCCTTCCGCTCCGCTTGCCGGCCGGCCTGAGCGGCACGTACTACCTCTTCGCGGTCACGGACCCCTTCCGCTTCGCCGATGACCGGCGCGGTACGGTCATGGAGAGCAACGAGGCAAACAACGCCTCGTCGCAGCCTGTTATCATCGACTTGCCGCCACCGGCCGACCTCCGGGTCGATTCGATCCTGATTCCTCCGTCCGCAAAGTCCGGCGACCTGGTTCCACTGAGCTGGACGGTCACGAATCACGGCCAGGCTCCCGCGACCGGCGCGTGGAGCGATACGGCGTACCTCTCGGCGGACGGCACACAGGACGCGGGCGATCGCGCCCTGGGCCGGTTCTCATTCACCGGAACCCTCCAGCCCAACCAGTCATACACCGCGTCGATCCTCGCCCTCTTACCGGCCAGCGCCGCCGGACAGTATCGTGTTCTCGTCCGAACGGACGTCTTCAACGAGGTCGTCGAGGGTCCAGACGAGACCAACAACACCACCGCCTCGGTCGATCTGATCGCTGTCGCGGTCCGGTCGTTGACGCTTGGTACGCCGCTCGCGACGACTCTCAGCACCGGGGACGAGCGGCTTTATCAGATCGTCGTCTCCGCGAACCAGACGCTCCGTATCACGGTCTCCACCGCCGACGCCGACGCCGCCAACGAGGTCTTCCTTCGTTTCGGCCGCGTGCCCACGTCGATCGATTACGACGCCGCCTACCAGGGGCAGCTCCAGGGCAACCAGACCGCGACGGTCGGATCAACGCAGGCCGGGGTTTACTACGTCCTGGTTCGCGGCCAGTCGGAGCCGGGCAGCGGCTCCCGCGTCCTGATTCAGGCCGATAGTCTGCCGTTCCAGATCACAGACGTGAAGCTCGATTCGGGCGGTGACGCACGCTACGTCACGACAACCATCTCTGGCGCTCTGTTCGATCCCCACGCGACCGTCAAGCTGACTCGCCCGGGCTTCGCGGAGATCGAACCCGTCAATTACCGCGTCGTGGATGGCACCCGGATTGACGCGGTGTTTGATCTCCGCGGTGCGCCGCATGGACTGTACGACCTGACGGTGATCAACCCAAATGGGGCGCGGGCGATCGTCCCGTACCGCTATCTCGTCGAAACGGCGCTCCCGCCCGACGTGACCATCGGACTGGGTGGGCCGCGATTGCTTTCACCCGGGCAGTCGGGCCTCTATGGATTCACGCTCCAGAGCACGACGAACGTCGATACGCCTTACGTCTTCTATCAATTTGGCGTTCCGGAGATGGGAGAGAATCCGGTTCTCTTCAACCTTCCCTATGTCGTGTTCAACACGAGCGCGGGCGCGGCTCCGAACGTCGCCAATGTGGCCTGGGCCGAGGTCGTCAGCGCGGTCGATGTGAAGGGCGAGAATATCGCTCCCGGTTATGCCGTCGATCTGCCCGACGGCTCGTTCGCCGGGGTGAGCTTCACGGCGCTTACCTACCCCGGCCTGCAAGCCGCCCTGGATCAGCACCACCAGAGCCTGACCGACTTCGATCCCTACTCCGTCGCCTTCCAGTTTCACATCGAAGCGTCGGCGACCCCCATGACTCGCGACGAGTTCCTGGCCAGCCAACGCGCCGAGGCCGCGAATCTTCGGGCGAAAATCCTCGCGGATCCGACCGCCTCGAAAACGCTCCTGGTCCTGGCCGCGAACGCGGGAACCTGGTCCAACCTCTACCTGACGGGGCTGACGCAAGCCGGTCTCCTCCGGCCCGAGGATCAGCCGCCGGGGCTGCGGGACGATCCGCAACTGGTCAGCCTGATCGCCACCCTCAGCGCCGGTCTCCTGGCCGGCCCGGCGGGCAAGGAAATCATCACGGGCGGGAACCTCGCGGGTTTCTTCACGTCCGTCCGACGCTGGTACGGCAACGATCCCGCCCAGGTCACAACACTCGGCGACAGCCACGCCGTGATCGCCGCATTCCCACCCTCCGCGGAATCGTTGAACCTTAACCTCTCTGCGAAGACGCACACCGAATCGTTCAATATCTACGTTCCCTACTCGTTCGCCAGGCCCGACGCGTCGCCCGTCGTCCCGGTCCCCGCGCTCGACTTCTCCGGCCTGCTCAACGGGGCCTCCGGCGCAACCGCCGCGACCTTGACCGGTCCTCTCGGCTACGGTCTCCGCCAGTTCTTGCCGACGGGTCAAGCCCTGCCGTACACGGTCCAGTTCCAGAATGACCCCCGCGCCGTGACCAGCGTCGGGGAGGTCCGGGTTGTCCAGAAGCTCGACCCGAATCTCGATCTGCGGAGCTTCCGTGTCGGGGATATCAAGCTCGGCGATCTTCAGGTCCATATCCCTTCCGGACGCGGCTCGTTCCAGGGCGATTTCGACTTCACCGCCAGCAGGGGATTCATCCTGCGTGTGAGTGCCGGGCTGGATCTCTCGACCCGGACCGCGAGCTGGCTTCTTCAGGCCATCGACCCACAGACCGGCGAGGTTCTCCGCGACACCTCCCGAGGACTTCTCGCACCGAACGACTTGCAGGGGCACGGCAGCGGATACGTCGGCTATACGATCAAACCGAAGGACGGTCTGCCCACCGGAACGACGATCCAGGCCCAGGCCCGCGTCCTGTTCAACACGGCCGCCCCGCAGGATACGGCGATTCTCGCCGATACCATCGACAGTGTGGCGCCCACGACGAGCTTGACGGCCGTCCCGGTGGAGGCGGGAAGCGCCGAGCTTGATGTCCGATGGACGGCGACCGACGAGGCGGGTGGTTCGGGTGTCGCTCATGTGACGGTCTACGTCTCCCAGGACGGTGGGGATTACGCGATCTGGCTGTCGCAAAGCACCGATGTCTCGGGCATCTTTTATGGCGAGGCCGGACACTCGTACCGCTTCCTTGCATTGGCGACTGACAACGCCGGCAATCGCGAATCGCCGCCCATGAACATCCAGGCTCCCGACGACGGCTCAGGCGCGAATCTGGGCAGCCTTCCGGAGCTGTCCGGAACGACGACGTCCGACCTTGGCACACCTCCCTCGCCGACGACCGACAAGTCCCCCAATCCTCTCTTCAATATCGCCACGAGCTTGCTGCCATCGGCCGCTGCCGCGAGCGGGGCGTCCGAGTTCGGAACCGTCGTCAAGCCATTCATCGCCGGTTCTTTCGCGACCGGAATCGCGCAAAGCTATGCCAATATCGGCCCGATGGCCCTCCTGCCCTTGGCGGACGGTTCCCTGCTGGCCAGTGGCGGGGCAGGGCGAAATGAAGTCTTCCACATCCCTAAGGAGGGCGGGGCCGTCGGTTCTCCGCTCGCGACGCTCGACGAACCGATCTATGACCTCGGGATGGACGCGACCGGGAACCTCTGGGCCACTACCGGAGGCGGCCCGCTCCTGGAGCTCGACGCGAACACCGGCGCGATCCTCGGCCGCTTCGGAGACGGCCTGACGCAAACACTGGCCATCCAGCGCGGCTCGGGACTCATTTATGTCTCGTCCGGCAAGGGCATCGAGGTCTTCGACCCCACGACGCAGGGCTTCCGGCACTTCAGCACGACCCGGGTCAACAGCCTTGCGTTCGGTCCGGACGGCGCGCTCTGGGCGACGAGCTGGCCGACCCGCGGGGATATCGTGCGATTCGACGACACGGGCCATGCGCAGGCCGTCGTCCATCTGGACTCGCCCGCGGACAGCATCACGTTCGGGCAGGCCGGAACCAGGCTCGCCGGGCTGTTGTTCGTCTCCAACAATGCCGGCTCTGATCCGAGCCTCGGCGGCTCGCTGACGATGGTCGATCTGGCCACGCTTCGACGATTGGACGTCGCCACCGCCGGATCCCGCGGCGCGAACATTCGCGCGACGGCCGACGGTCGCGTCTTCCTTAGCCAAACACATGAAATCGACGTCTTGACGCCCATCGATCCGCCCCACGTCGCGTCCGTTTATCCGTCCGACGGCTCACTGATCGCCTTGCCGCAGGATACGATCAGCATCACGTTCGATCGCGACATGTTCATCGGCACGGCCAGCCAGTTTGCCTCGGTACTCAATCCCGCCAACTACTCCGTGAAGGGCGAAATCGTCGGCGACACTCCGATCGCCGCCGTCGCGTACGACAGCACCACACGAACCGCGTATCTTCGGGTTGAGGGCCTGGAAGCCGATCATTACCGCCTGGAGGTCAAGCGCACCGTCCAATCGCTCGACGGCCTGGCGCTCTCGGCGGGGTTCGCGAGCCAGTTCATCGCCGTCACCGACCTCAGTGCGTTGCTCTCCATCCGCTTCACCAACGCCCGATCCGATCGCGGCGACCACACCATCTCTTACGACGTGATCGTGACGAGCAAGTCTACTTCTGACCTGCTCCTGCCCTTGGTCCTCAACCTCAGCCCGATGCAGCAATACGACGGCGCACCCCTGGGCACCTCCGGCCAATCTTCGGACGGGACCTGGCTGATTGACCTGAGTGCCAGCCTCCCCGGCGGCGTTCTGCATCCTGGCGCCTCGACGGTCGGCCGCACGATCACCGTCTACAATCCGAGCCGCCAGCGCGTGGCGTTCGATCCCACCGTCTCGGCCCTCCCGCAGGCGAATGCGGCGCCGTCGATCTCCTCCCAGCCGATCACGTCGGCCACCACCGGAGCCTGGTATACCTACGCGGCTGCGGCGACCGATCCGAACGGCGAGCCCGTCACGTTTGTGCTGTATCAGTCCCCCCTCGGGATGACGCTGGATTCCGCCACGGGCCTGATCCGCTGGACTCCCGGCGCCGCGAGCCCCGGTCAGGCCGACGTGGTTGTCCTGGCGTACGATACGCACGGGTCGCGTGCGGTTCAGGAATTCATCATCACGGTTGGCGGGGTGAACCGGCCCCCCGTGATCGCCGATCTTGCCGCCGTCCTCGCGGGCACCGAGGGCCAACCGCTCCGCATCGACGTGATTGCGACCGACGCCGATGGTGATCGGCTGATGTACTGGGCCGATTCTCTCCCGGCTGGTGCGCACTTCGATGCCGCCTCTCACGCGCTCCTCTGGACTCCTGGCGGCCACTCCGCGGGCACGTATCCGGGCGTTCGCTTCAGCGTCAGCGACGGCTTGCACACGGTTAGTCGCACCGTCACGCTCGAGATCTCGCCCGCCGCATCGATTCCACTTCTCGCTCGCCCGACCGACCGGGTCGTGAATGAAGGGGACGAGGTCCGCTTCACTCTGATCGGCTCCGATCCCGACGGCGTGCGACTCACCTATTCCAGCCCCCGTCTCCCGCCCGGCGCCACGCTCAACCCGACGACCGGCGCGTTCCAGTGGACGCCGTCTTACGTCCAGCATGGCCTCTGGAACATCCCGTTCGTCGCGAGCAACGGCGTGAATTCGATCACGCAGACGATCACGATGACCGTCCTGAACGTCAACGCCGCGCCCCTCTTCGACAACCTCGACCGATTCCAGATCGTCGAGAACCAGGCTCTCACGTTCCAGGCCTTCGCCTTCGATCCGGACAATCCCAACTATGTCCCGCCGAGCCGCAACTCGGATGGCACCTTGACGCCTCTCCTGGGGACCAAGTCCAGCGTCACCTATTCGGTCACCGGCCTCCCCAACGGAGCCTCGTTCGACCGCGATACTGCGCGCTTTTCCTGGACGCCCGGCTACGACGCGGCCGGAAGCTATCAGGTCACTTTCGTGGCCACGGATGAAGGCGACGGGACCGGGGTTCCGCAGACGAGCGGCCGTATTGCCAGGATCACGGTCATCAATGCGAACCGCGCTCCGCAACTGATCGCGATCGCAAACCAGACCCTCGCCCGCGGCGCAAGTCTCGACCTGCTGGTTCAGGCCACTGACCCCGACGGCGAGGCGCTCGCCCTGACCGCGAATGGATTGCCCGCCCTCCCGATCCCCGCCTTCGCGACCTTCACCGACCACGGCGACGGCACTGCCACGCTGCATTTTGCACCCGGTACAGGGGATCGCGGCATCTATCCGATCACGCTTCGCGTGCAGGATGGAGGCGATGG
>JAQGHR010000034.1 GCA_028291545.1 Planctomycetota bacterium
GCCCTTGACCGAGGAACTATGCGGACGAGATACGTGATCTATCACGCCCGTTTAGTCCATCTAATTCATGTTAGTCGTCATGCCGTAAACGGCACCCTGAGACCATGAAAATGGGCAGGATGTCGGCGGCCCGGCAACCCGAACAGGCCCATTTTCATAGCAGGCTGCGTTGCTCGTGCTCGCAGCCTATCCCAAACGCCACGCAACCCAAAACTTCGCGAAATCCGCGAGTGTCCGTGTGAGGTGGCCCGCCGGCTGACACTCACGGGAGGGGACGACCGGTCGCGTGGTCGTACCGCGTTTCGTAGATGTGCTTCGCCTCCTCCAGCTGCTTCGGTAACGGCGGTTCCTCCGGTATCGTCTCCCACGGACGCCAGGCGGCTCGGGTGTACAAGAGCCTTGTGACATGCGCGTATTCGAGCACCTCCTTGGTCTCGGCGAATTGCGCCTCGCTCTGCGCCAGGGTCTTCGACCACTCCTCAAGCGCCGTGGCCTCGCCGCTTGCGTGAGCGGCCGCCACCCGTCCACGGCAATAGGCCCGCTGGGCGTCGGCCTGCGCGATGATCTGCACGGCTATCGCCTCGGCCTCAGCGAATTCGCGAATCTTCTCACCGCAGCGCCTAAATCGATTTGAGGCCCCCGCGGACCAAGTGACGACCGCCGCTACAGCGACGACCGCCATCATCCCCCGCACCGTGAGCCTCACTCTCGGCCGCATCATGGCCGGGCCTCCGTGGCCGAACTGGAATCGACATCGGCTGATTCTACATCGACGACTCTTGCCGGTCCATCTCGCATCCGCGAACTGGCAAGTCCCATCTCTAATCGAGACCTCACACCCGCCATTTGACGTAAGTCGTGATACGACGGTCGCGAAACCGCCGGTCCGTCCGGGGGGTTCACCCTTTACATGTTTTACCGTTGTCATAAAGAGACGGGCGTCCTGTGCGAATGTCACATCAATCCGAGGTCACACCCGACGGGGGGAATCGGTGGGCGGACCGTTGCGGGACCGGGACTTACGCGGTAGCCTGCCCGGTGTCACGGCCCCGACATCGTCACGTTGCGTTGCCCACGTTCGAACTCGCATCTATCCCAATCTGGGAGAAGACTCCATGGCGGCTCTTTGGGCGGAGACCAGCACAAGCTCGGTCTTGATCATCATCGTGGGCGGGCTGGTCGCGTTGGTCGTCCTCCTGGCGATGTTCGGCGTCGGCGTTTACAACAAGCTCGTGGCGCTCCGCAATCGATTCAAGAATGCGTACTCGCAGATCGACGTGCAGCTCAAGCGGCGATACGACCTGATCCCGAACCTTGTGGAAGCGGTCAAGGGCTACATGGCCCACGAAAAGGGCACATTGGAAGCCGTGATCGAGGCCCGCAATTCCGCCCTCAGCGCCAGCAAGGCCGTGGCCAGCGACCCGGGCGAAGCCTCGGCCATGCAGAAGCTGAACCAGGCGGAAGGCCAGCTCAATGGCGCCCTCGGCCGCCTGTTCGCCCTCAGCGAGGCGTATCCCGACCTCAAGGCGAACCAAAATATGCTGTCGTTGCAGGAGGAACTGACCTCCACCGAGAACAAGGTTTCGTTCGCCCGGCAGGCGTACAACGATTCGGTCATGCAGTACAACACCCAGCGCGAGACCTTCCCCACGATCGTCGTCGCCAACTTCCTGAACTTCACCGATGCGAAGCTCTTCGAGGTCGACTCCGAGAAGGAGAGACAGGCGCCGAGGGTGTCGTTCAGTTGAGTGAAATGAGGATTCGAGATTCGGGATTCGCGGATTCGAGATGGAACGCCCGCCTTCTCCCGTTTCTCGAATCCGGCATCTCGAATCTCGAATTTGTCGGCTACGCTGCGTGTGTCCATCTCGATTCCTCCCTTCCGGCCCGTCCTGGACCGCCTTCGCATGGCCACCGACTTTTTCGATCGACAGGACGCAGCACGCCGCCGGACCGGGTGGCTGGTGTTCTATTTCGTCATCGCCGTGATCCTGATTAACCTGACGGTCTATGTCGCGTTCTCGGCGATCCTGATCGGGACGCAAAAAAACACACCCTCGGCCAGGCCGATCCCGTCGTTCGACCCCGTGAGGCTCGCGGTGGTCGCGACGGTGACGACGACCGTGATCCTGCTGGGCAGCCTGTTCAAGATCCTCAGCCTTCGCGAGGGCGGCGCGGCCGTGGCGAGGACGCTGGGGGGCAGACTCGTCGAGGGGAACACGACGGACCCGGCCGAGCGGAGGCTGCTGAACATCGTCGAGGAAATGGCGCTCGCCTCGGGCACGCCCGTGCCGCCGGTCTATATCATGGACGACGAGCGCGGGATCAACGCGTTTGCCGCCGGGTTCAGCTCCGGAGACGCGGTGATCGGCGTGACCCGAGGCAGCCTTCACCATTTGAATCGGGACCAGCTTCAAGGCATGATCGCGCACGAGTTTAGCCACATTCTCAACGGCGACATGCGGCTCGACTTGAAGCTGCTCGGCATCCTCCACGGCATCCTGCTGCTGGCCATCCTCGGCCAGATCCTCATGCGGATGGCCAGCTACGGCGGGTCCAGTTCCCGATCGAATAGCAGCAGCGACAAGAAGGACAACGGCGCGGCCTTCTTCCTGGCGGGCCTGGCCCTGTACGTGATCGGCTACCTGGGCGTGTTTTTCGGGCGTCTGATCAAGAGCGCGGTATCCCGCCAGCGCGAGTTCCTGGCCGATGCGTCGGCCGTGCAATTCACGCGCAATCCCGAGGGGATCGCCGGTGCCCTGAAGAAGATCGGCGGGCTGCACGAGGGCGGCAAGATCCAGAACCCCGGCGCCGAGGAGGCGTGCCACATGTTCTTCGGCGCGGCCGTGCCGAGCATGACCTCGATGCTGGCCACGCACCCTCCTCTGGCCGATCGCGTCAAGCGTCTCGATCCTCAGTTCGACGGCGTCTTCCCGGTCGTCGAGGAGGATGAACTGGTCGAGGTCGCGGACGCTCCCAGGGCGAAGCCGCGCGACCCGAAGGGGATCGGTGGACTGGGCGCGGTCTTGCCGGGCGTCAACATCCCCGGCGGTCTCGGCGGCGCGATCCTGATGCCCGCGGCGACGGCCACGGCGTCGGTCGGTGCGCCCCGACCCGAACATGTCGCCTATGCCTCGTCGCTGATCGCGAACCTCCCCCAGCCGATCGCCCAGGCCCTTCGCGAGCCGTTCGGTGCCTCGGCGGTGATCTATGCGTTGCTCCTCGACGCCGATCCGGGAATCCGGTCCGTCCAGCTCGACACCCTATCCCGCAACGCCGAGCCCGGATTGGCCGAGGAGGCCGTCAGGCTCGAACCGCTTCTCGACGCCCTCGGTGCGGAGGCCCGGGTGCCGATGGTGGATCTCGCCTTGCCAACGCTACGGCTGCTTTCCGACAGCCAGTACTCTCGTTTCCGGGCGAATATCGAACCTTTGATCCGCGCCGACAAGCGGGTTGATCTGTTCGAATTTGCCCTCCAGCACATGCTCTTCCGCCACCTCGATCGCCAGTTCCTCCGCACACCGCCGACCCCGGTCCGGTACGCGTCGATCGCCCCCCTTCGCCTTCACGCGGCCACGCTGCTCTCGTCCCTCGCCTGGGTTGGCCAGCAAGATCCGGCCGACGTGCTCCGCGCCTTCCAGACCGGTGTGGCCAGGCTCGGCCCCGAAGCGAAGTCGATGGGGCTGGTTCCCCGCGAAAATTGCCCGTTGTCCTCGGTGGATCAGGCCTTGAACGCGCTGGCCGAGGCCACGCCCCCCGTGAAGAAGCGGATTCTCGACGCCTCCGCCGCGACCATCGCCGCCGACGGCCGTGTGACCCTCGAAGAAGGGGAACTCCTCCGCGCCATCGCCGATTCCCTGGACTGCCCGATGCCGCCGCAGTTGCCGACCGGCTCCAGGTGACGAATCCCGGCGCCACCTGTGATCCTCACGCCCCGGTTCGCTTCACCCGGACAACCAGGCGATTTCCAACCACCTGGCCGAGAAACCTGGGCTTCGGGGGACCTGGGATCACCACACCGCGCCTACCAGGCCGTTTCCCCGTCATGACACGTTCCACACCGGCGACGTGGGTGAGAATGAAGGTAAAATGGGCGACGGCCCCGGCGATGACGAACAGGTGGAACAGCTCATGGGCCTCGAAGACGCCGGGCCAGAGGACGGGATGCTTCAGGACGTGAAAGAGCGCGCCGATCGTGTAGAGAACACCGCCCAGGGGGATGCGCGCAAGCTGCGCGTGGGACAGCGAGGGCCTCATGCCGAAGTAACACCAGAGGCCGCCCCAGCCCATCGCCAGGTAGAAGCTAGTGGCCAGCCAGGCGGGCAGCGGACCCAGGAGGATGTTCAGCACGACTCCGGCGGCCGCTGCCAGCCACACGACCATCAGGGTCGGTCGCCGGTGATGGCGGGGCAGGAGGGAGGCGACGATCGGCGTATAGGTGCCGGCGATCAGGAAATAGATCGCCATGTGGTCGATCAGCAGGGCGGTCTTCGACGCCATCCCGGCGACCACCAGGGCGTGGCAGGTGGTGCTCGCCGCGAAGCAGAGGACCAGGCCGAAGCCGTAGGCGAACAGGGCGAGCGTCCGGGCCAGATCGGCACGGCCGCGGCGGATCAGGACCACGATCGCGGGAATGGCGGCGATCAGGGCGGCGCCATGCGTCGCGGCGCTGACGGACTCGCGAAGATCGAGCACGTCCATGCGGCCTCGTCACGAAGTTGCGACGCGCGGGGACGGACCCGGGCGCCTCGTCCAAGGTGGCCCAGCGGTCCGGGCCGGTCCGGCTCGCCCTCGGCCACTCAGAATCTCCTCTGTCTTCACTCGGATACTCGCGCTCTGAAGCTTAATACGGTTCGCGACCGATTTCGGTGCGATCTGTCGCCCTGGCAGCCTGACGCGGTTAGGATGGGCATGCGGCGATCTTTGACCCGAACGCCTCATTGAGGAACGACCATGTTACCCTTGATACCGATCGGACTGGCCCTGGTCCTGCTCCAAGGGCCGTCCTCCAAACCGACCGGCGTCACGGATGGCGCGAAACTGTTCTCGGATTCAGCCGTCACCCGCGCGAACGAGTCGCTCCAGGCGATCGCTCGCGCAAGTGGCTGGCAGGTGTCGATCAAGACGGTCGATTCGCTCGGCGGAAAGGCGATCGATGCCGAGGCCCTCGCCGGGGCCAGGGCGGCGAACGTGAATGGCCTGTTCGTGTTGATCGCGAAGGGAGACCGCAAATTCCACGCCGTCCCATCCGCGCGTGCCCGGCATGCCTTCACGGACGAAGCGATTGAGGCCATCAAAGCCGAACTCCTGTCCGCGTTCAAGCAACGGAAGTTCGATGAAGGGCTAGAGAATACGGTGGACAAGATCCGCCGGTTCGCCGTCGCCGTGCCCGTCCCGAATAACCCGATCGGCGTGAACGATCGGGCGAAGATGTTCACGCCCGACGCGATCCTCAAGGCCGATGAGGAACTGCTGACGCTGAGCCGGGACTCCATGTGGCAGGTCGTCGTCGAGACCATTGATTCTCTGGGTGGCCAGAAGATCCAGGCGCGAGCCGAGGCGGATGCAAAGGCCGCGAAGGTCAAAGGGCTGTTCGTCCTGATCTCCAAGAACGATCGCGATTTCTACATCGTGCCCAGCCACTCGGCGGATCGCGTGTTCACGAAGGATAAGATCAAGTCGCTTGTCACCACCCTCAACACCGACTTCCGCGCCGGCAAGTTCGATCAGGGCCTGCTGGACGTGGTGGCCGAGATCCGGAAGATCGCCAAGCCGGCCGTCCCGCTGGTGATGAGGCCGATGCCCGGCTTTGGCGGAGAGGCCCCGAAAGCGGACACGAAACCCGCGCCGCCCGCGCCCAAGGACCAGGAGACGTCGGCCGCCCCGTCGTTGGCACTCGCGAGCAAGACGTCGCCGCCCTCCTCAACCCAGACGCAAAAGCCGGAGGTTGCCGCCGAGAAGCCCGCGACGGACGATGCTCCGCAAGCCGTCCGGTCCAACCCGCTCACGCAAGCCGGTTCGAAGTTGCCGATGTATCTCGGGATCGGCGTTGCCGCGCTCATCCTGCTCTGGATCCTGAGCCGGGCCTTCAGCCAGCCCAGGACGGTCGCCGTGAATCCCGGACCCTACGCGGGAAACCAGCCGACGCCGCCGCAACAGCCGTCGCCCCCTCAGGGCTATGCGCCCCGGCCCGGGGCGGCCCCCGCCGGTTATGCACCTTCGCAGCGACCGGCCCCCCCTCCGCAGCCCGGATACGGCCCCCAGCCCGGTTATGGCGCCCCCCAGCCCGGTTATGGACCTCCTCCGCCCGGTTATGGCCCGAATCCCGGCTACGGACCCGGCGGCTATCCGCCCCAGGGCCAGCCCGGGTCCGGTGCCGGGGGCTTCATCAGCGGAGCCCTGGGCGGGATCGGCGGCGCGATCGCCGGGAACATCCTTTACGACAAGTTCGGTCGCCCGCATCCCGACCAGGGAGGCCACCAACAGTCCGAAGGGCACCTCGCCGGATCGGCCGGATACGTTCCTCCGCCTCAGTCACCGTCCTCTCCGGCTCCTCCGCCCCAAGAGACTTACAACGCGAACGAGGGCGCCGGCGGAGGCTGGGATGCACCCCCGCCCGCCTCGCCTCCGGCCGACGAATGGGTCGGCCAGGGCAACAGCGGTGGAGGCGCCGACTGGGGCCAGGCCGAACCCCCAAGCGCCGGAGCCGAGGGCTCCTGGGGTGAGCCCGCTCCCGACGCAGGCGGCGGTGGTGACTGGGGTTCACCGGAACCTGCGCCTGATGCAGGCGGAGGCGGAGACTGGGGCTCCCCCGCGCCTGATGCAGGCGGAGGCGGTGACTGGTCCTCGCCCGCGCCCGAGGAGCCTCCATCCGCCGACTGGTCGAGCCCCGAGCCGGATGCGGGCGGGGGTGCCGACACCTCCGAGCCCGACCAGGGGCAAGGCGGGGGCTGGTGAGGGTTCGTCGTTCGCGTGGTTCGACGTTGTTTTCCCGTAGGGTCCGCGTTGCGCTGCGGACCCTACGGTCTTGGCCGTCCGCTACGGTAAAGTCCGAGTAAGAGAAACTTGCAACAAGGCATCCTTGAGGGCCGTTCATGCGAGTGACGCTGGTGACCGAGACCTACTTCCCGCAGGTCAACGGGGTGTCTCGGACCCTGGGACAACTCGTTCGCGTCCTGAGAGCGGCCGGGGACCACGTTCAGCTTGTCCATCCCGACTACGGGGCTCCGGCGGAATCTCCCGACGATCAGCTCGTTCGCTCGATCCGGGTGCCGTTTTACCAGGAGCTACGGCTCCCCCTTCCGCCGTTCCGCACCGCGCTGCGGGCCATTGACGAGTTCGAGCCCGACATCCTCCACATCGCGACGGAGGCCACGCTCGGCCTCGCGGCGCTTCGACACGCGCTATCCAGGAAGATCCCGGTCGTCTCCAGCTTCCACACCAATTTCGACCAGTACACGAACCATTACGGCGTCGGGTGGACCCGGGGTGCCCTCTGGCAATACTTCCGCTGGTTCCACAACCAGACGCGGCAGACCTATGTGCCGTCCCTCGCCACGATCTCCGAGCTTGAGGCCAAGGGGCTGAAGCGGCTGGTCCTGTGGCCCCGAGGCGTGGACGGGACGCTGTTCCGCCCGGATCGCTCCGGCCGCGAGGACATCCGCCGGTCGCTTGGATTCACGCCCGAGGACGTCGTGATCGGCCATGTGAGCCGGATTGCCGTCGAGAAGAATGTCGCGTACCTCGGCGAGTCGCTGGAACGGGTCGCGAGCTTGCGGCCGAACGCCCGAGTGCTGATCGTCGGGGACGGCCCGGCCCGGCCCGACCTGGAGGCGAAGCTCGCCGGGGTCGCCCGGTTCGTGGGCTATCGCACCGGCGATGACCTGGCGGACCACTACGCCGCGGCCGATCTGTTCGCCTTCGCGAGCCTGACCGAGACGTTCGGCAACGTGATCCTCGAGGCGATGGCCTCCGGTCTCCCCGTCGTGGCCGTGCGCTCCGGCGGCCCCGGCGAGATCATCCAACCCGGCGAGACCGGCCTCCTCGTCGCGCCCGACGCCCCCGCCTCCGTCTTCGCCGACGCGTTGATCGGCCTGGTCGACGATGCCACCGCCCGCGCCAGAATGTCCGCCTCCGCCCGCGCGTATGCCCTCAGCCAGACGTGGGAGGCGATCATGCGGGCCTTGCGAGATCGTTACGAGGCCATCGTCGGCGAGGCGCCGACGGTGCTGGCCACGAGGTAGTCAATCGGCCGGCCTCTCGTACTCTCGGAACCGATCTCGCCTCACCCAGAGCCCGGAGCCATCGGGGGGGAGGGGGAGGGCGGTTCCGCGGACGACGAGGTCGGTGTGGAGGTAGTGCTCGCGGAGGAAACCGAGGAGCGCGGGGAACGGGCGCTGGCCGACGAAGATCAGGTCGGGGCGACGGGTTCGCAGGTCGCGCATCGTGCGATCGATGCGAGGCCGAACCAGCGGGGCATCGCGCTCGGAGAAGGCGGTGATCAAAGGGTCGGCGAAGACCTGGGGGGTCACGCCGTCGAGCCCGGAGTAAAGGTATAACGGGCTCTGAATGCCCCAGACGAAGAGGTGAGGCGAGGTCCAGGACCGCGTCCTCCGGCCGAGCTCAAGGCCGATCTCTCGCAGCACGACCCACTGGCCGCCGCCCTTGTAGCGCTCGGTGATCTTGATGGGCTCGACGAGGAGATAATCGCGGATCTGAATGCGAAATGAGGCGAGAACCGCCGCGAAGATCAGGAAGGACGCCACGCCGGGAATCCATGCTCGCGACAGCCGGGGCCTGGACACGATCGCGCGGAGGGAGTCTGCGAACGTGACCGCCACGAGCACCGCCACGCCGGGCAACGGCACGAGATAATAATGCTGCCAGAACAGCCCGGGAAGCGCGACCGCGACCCAGGCGGCGAGGGTCCACGCGGCGACGAGGCGCCTCTCGCCCCGGTTCGCGAGACCCGACCAGATCAGCGACGGGACCGAGACGGCCCAGATCGGCCACGATCCGGCGGCCCACCAGGCGCGGCCGCGAGTCGCGCCGAAGGGCCAGGGTAGCAGGCCGTTGGGGTCGGTGTTGCCGACGAGCCAGCGGACGAAGAACGGGTATTCCTTCGGGTCGCGAGGGGTCACCGTTGCCAGCGCCCCCCCGTATCGCACGATGTCCTCGAACGCGGCTCGCCCCGCCCCTTGAAGCACGAGGACGGAGACAGCCATCGCCCAGGATGCCGAGAATCCGGCGAGCAAGGCGGCGACATCGCGGACCCGAGACAGAGCCGATCGCGGCGTGGATTGGCGCAAGAACAGACTGAATGCAAAGACGAGCAGCGGCGCGATCGCGACTTGCTTGACCAGGCTCGCCGCGCCCACGCACACCCCGGCCGCGAACAGGGGCCATCGCGATTTCCCCGGCCACGCGAGGACCATCAGCGCGAGCGCCGCCGCACCGAAAAGGTTGATCGCGTGCTCCAGGTTCGCGCCGTTCCCGTAAAGGTAGGGGTCGGTGCTCATCAAGGCATAGATCCACGCCGCGATGGCCGCGCCGAGGGGACCGGCGAGGCGTCCGGCGATCCACCAGACCAGCGCGATCGTCGCCAGGACCATCGGCACGGGCATGAGGCGGATGCAGGTCTCGCTGGCGCCGCCGATGCGGACGGCCAGTGCGAAAAGCCAGTATCCGAGCGGCGGCTTGTTCTCGGTCAGGTCGCGGTACATCACGTCGCCCGCGACGAGGCGTTTTCCGATATACGCATAGATCGCCTCGTCGCAATCCAGGGGCTCGGCCTGCGCCACGACGGGCCAGGGAGCGAAGCCGAACGTCTCGCGAACCGTCCCCGCGATCGTATGAGAGCGCCACCAGACATCGAAGAGCAAGACGGCCAGTAATGCGACCATCGAGAGCCGTTTCGCGGTCATCATGGCCCTCCGCTCACGCGGTACAGGGTGACCGGATAGGTGCCCGTCGGCCCCATCTCAGCAGAGCGGTACAGCTCGCGATTCCCGACCAGACCGAGGTTGACCCGCAGTCGCGTGAGGTTCGTTCCCCAGAGTCCGGGGTCGATATCGGGCGGCGGCTCGAACGAGCCCCAGAGCACGTGCGACACGCCGTATCGGCGCATGGTCTCTTCGATGTGAGGAGGGTAATAGCTGCGGTTCATCAGGATCGTCGTCCGACGACTCGCCAGCCGGAATTCCCAGGGGAACCAGGTCATGATCCGTGCATTCTTGGGGACGGCTTCCGGGTGCGATCTGACCCAATCGCCCGCCTCCCGGAGCGCGGGCCAGTGGAGCTGGTAGGATCGCGAGAGCCACGAGTAATCGAAGGCCCAGGAGGGATCGGCCCACAAGAGGGCGACGAGCGAGGCGATCAGGATCGGTCGAATTTTCGCGACGCCCCGATCCACAATCCACCCGGAAAGACCGGCGACGGCCGAGGGGATCATCAAGACGAACAGGGGCACATAGTAGCGTCCGAGCTGAGCAACCTGTGTCACGTCCGCCACGTTCGCGATCGTCCCGAGCACGAAGGCGACCCCGATCGCCGCGACCGCGCGATCGGCATGGCGTCCCGGGTCATCTTGCCTGGAGCGGAACACGCGACGGAGGAAGGCCAGCATGAGCGGGAGGCTCACGATCATCGTGGAATACAGGAGGATGATGAGAAATGCCTTGATTTTCACGCGAACGATGGCCGGTGCGTTGGGCCATGTGTAGAACTGCGAGGCCAGCGTGTTGCCCTTGGCGTAGTGGTGGACAGCCCACGAGAAGTTGTAGGGAAAGTAATTGGTATAGGTGTGGAACGGCCGACCGAATTCCCAGAACGTCGCCGCGCCCCAGGGGACGAGGACGGCGGCCGTGACGACGCCCCACAGCATCATCGGGACGAGCGATTTCCTCCCCACCGCGATCAACCCATAGAGCCCGACGGCCGCGGCGAGGGCCATGGCCGTGTTGCGGGACAGGATCGCAAGTCCCGTACACAGGCCCGACGCCACGGCCCAGCCGTATCGAGCCTTGCCGTCGGCGGCCCAGACCTCGGTGATCGTCCAGACGGCGAGGACGGACATCAGCGTCACGAGGCTCTCGCGAAGTTCGAATCCGCTGTAGATCGCGTGGACGGGAAGGATGGCCAGGAAGGCCATCGCCGCGAGCGCGATCTCGGGGCCGAATCGCCGCCTCGCGAAGAGGTACAGGACCGGGAGCGTGACCAGGTTCAGGACGAAGCTCAGTCCCTTCGAGACGGCGAACGTCGCTTCGAGAGAATCCCCCGGAACCACGCCCGTCAGCCTGTAGGCGGCGGCGAGCAGGTAGCCGAAAAGCGGGGTCGCCCAGTCGTCGAGGATGCCCCGGCCTTGCAAGATCCACTTGCGATAGTCGGTGAAGAAGCTCTCGACGTAATGTTTGACCGGGCCTTCGCCGTGGTAGATCGACGTGGCGATCTCGACATAGTGGCAGCTATCGCCGGGGACGAGCGGGAGGTTCGAGCCGGCGATCCAGATGGCGGCGCGAATCGCGTAGGCGACCGCGAAAATCGCCCACCAAAGCCGCCCGTGCCGGGAGAGCCGGGGACTCGCGAGCAGGCCCAGCATCACGATTCCGCCCAGCACGAGCAGATGCACGCGAAAGAGGGCGATCTGCGACGGTTCTCGCAGCTCGGCGAGGGCCGATTTTTCGTAGAACAACTGGCCGATCGCATGGAAGACCGGCCCGACCCAACCACGGGACCAATCGGCCCAGGCACCGGCGGCGAGGATCGCGCCGAGCGCGAGCCCCGCCGCCAGGGATCGTCGATTCGTCGGGGAGTCGCTCACTTCGCCGCCTTCTTCAGGGACGCCTCGCGGACCTTGCGGAACTCGGTGCCGGGCTTCCATTCGGGGAAGGTGGCGCCTCGGGCGATGCGGTCGCCGACTTCGAGAAGCATGCGAGCGTCCTCGACGGCCCCGGAGAGGTCCCACTCCGATTTGACCTCGTCGCTCGGCTTGTGATAGTCGTCCTTCGTGTACTCGTTGCGCTTCGTCAGGCCGTAATCGGCGGGCTTGCCGATGTAGAGGACGCCCCCCTTCGCGTTCAGGGCCGGCACGCCCTTCTTGGCGAACTCGAAGTGATCCGAGCGGTAGAACGAGCCTTTCTCGGGCTCGGGGTCGGGCTCGACGGTGCGGCCGTTGGCCCTGGCGATCTCCTCGAACAGTTCATCAAGCGTCGAGTTCCCCTTGCCCACGCTCGTCACGTCGCGGGTCCGGCCCCAGAGGTTGATGACGTCCATATTGATGTCGGCGAGCGTTGATTCCAGCGGGATCAGCGGGTTCTCGGCGTAGTAGCGGGCGCCGAGTAGACCTTTCTCCTCGGCGGTGACGGCGAGGAAGACGATGGATCGGGCCGGCCGGTAGCTCATCCGGGAGAAGCCCTCGGCGATCTCCAGCATCATGGCCACGCCCGAGGCGTTATCGGCCGCGCCGTTGTAGATCTGATCGCCCTTGAGGGCCTCGTCCTTGCCCAGATGGTCCCAGTGGGCTGTGTACACGACGCACTGGTCCTTGAGTTTGGGGTCGGTGCCTTCGAGCTTGCCCACGACGTTTTTCGAGTTGATCCGCCGGGTGGTGTTCCGGGCCGTGAAGCTCGCCCTGGCGCCGAGCGAAACGGGCGTGAACTCCTTGGAGACGGCGGCCTTCTTCATCGCGTCGAAGTCCTTGCCGGCGGCCGCGAACAGGGCCTTCACCTTGTCCAGGGGCATCCACGATTCCACGGCCACGCGTGCCTTGTTGCCATCCGGCGCGGGCAGGTCGAAATTCTCGCGGCCCCAGCTCCCGACCACGACCTGATAGGGATAGCCCGCCGGGCCGGTCTCGTGGACGAGGATGGCCGCGGCCGCGCCCTTCTCGCTGGCGATCTCATATTTATAAGTCCAACGACCGTAATACGTCATCGCCTTGCCCTTGAACATCGCGTCGTCGAGCTTCGCCGGGTCGTTCGGGTCGGGGACGGCGGGGTCGTTGACGAGCATGACGATCGTCTTGCCCTTGACATCAACACCCTTGTAATCGTCCCAGCCGAATTCCGGGGCGACCACGCCGTAGCCGACGAAGACGACCTCCGAGTCCTCGACCTTGCTCTCGGGGGCCTCACGCCGGCAGACCGCGGTCCAGTCGGCGGTGGACTTCAGGTCGATGGTCTTGTCGCCGACCTTGATGATGCCCTCGGCCGTAGTCTTGATGCCGACCAGGGGCACGTCCTGGGTGAACGAGCCGTTGGGATTCACGGGCTTCATGTTCAATCGCCGGTACTGTTCCTGGAGGAACCCGACGGTCAGCTCCTCGCCTCGCGAGCCGGGCGCGCGGCCCTCGAACTCGTCGGAGGCAAGGATCTGGATATGACGGAGCATTTCCTTCGCGGTGATCGTTTCGAACGCCGAGCGTAAGTCGACGGGCGGCGATTGGGCGCCTAGCATGACGGTTATCAAGGCCGCGAGGCCCCCGAGCCGTATCGTCCTGGAATGCATCGTTTCCCCCTCTCGTCGCCGGTCGTTTCCTGGCCGAGCGAGGGTGTCGCGCCCGGACGATCGATGATACGAGATCACCCTGATCCAGGCGAGAGGCCGCATCGCGGATCACCCGGGCGATTCCCGCATCTGCCGCTTCTTTCGGTGGGGCCGGCAAACTCGATTCCCAAAAAAATGGACGGCGAGTCGCCAGGCCTCCGATCGGCGTTGCGTCGACCGAAGATTTCGCACGATCCGGTGTTCTCCCGGCCGAAACCCAATTTCCTGTCGGGAATCGGGATTCCTTCGTCGATCGGATTCGGTCCTTCGGCGCGACAGGGGTCCTTCGTGCTGAGTTCATCATCGCGATGAGCGCGGGTTCCGATCCTGAAATCCGACACACGAGCGAGACTGTCATTGACGCTTGGTCCGGCGAAGTTTCCGAAGGACGTCGCGCAGGGTCATCCGGGCCGGCGTCTGCGAACCAGGGATGCGGCGGCTCGCCCGGGACAGTTTCCACCCTTCCGGCATCACGGGTTGAACGAGGTCGTCCCAGCGCTCGCTCAATTGCGTCAGGCCGCGTTGAAACGCGTTGGCTTCGACCCGGAGAAAGCGATCGGTCCCCAGGAACCACGGGCGATTTTCGCGATCGACGAGGATATCCGCCGGGTCGAGAATGTCGGGTATCAATCGGTAATCGGAGAGGAGTCGTAGCAGAGCATTCAGTTCACCCAGGACGTCGGCACGCACCGCCAGCGGTTGCTCACGCAGGGGTGAGGCGTGCGGATCGGCCACGACCAGGAAGGAGCCGGCGTCGTCGTGGATCACGTCGATCGGTTCGAGGAAGCTGTCGGTCCCCGGAATCGAGAAGACCTGTTTCAACTCGAATTCGATCGCCTGGGGCGACGGGCCCGGCCCTCGGATCAGGACATCGAGGGCCTCCTCGGCGCTGGCTTCGAAGAGCGATCGGTCGGCGTGGCGATAGTTGCGGAAGAGCTTGCGAGCGCGGCGCCAGGGCAGGCGGAATTCGCCGGGGAGGGGCTCGCCGAGCAGGTAGGCCGAGCCGTCCCCAAGGTCCAGACGGGTTCCGGGCGCGAGGTTCATGGTGTGTCCGCGAGATCGTTGGTGGCCGAATTCCGCCAGGCGACCAGTTGGTTTGCAACCTGGCGGGCGTCGGCGAGGCGGTCCGAGGGGCGAGGGGCGAGGCAGGATGCGAGGATCGAGCGGAGCGGGGGGGGCGTCCGGCGAGGCAGGGCGGACGCGTCCAGGACGAATTCGCCCGGGGGACGACCGCTCTGGACGTGATCGGCGAACAACGCGATGGGATCGAGCCCGCTGAGGGCGTGGAAGAAGGTGGCGCCGATGGTATAGACGTCGGCGCAGGGCAGGAGCACGCGGGGCGGGCCGTGACACTCGGGCGGGCTGTAGCCCGAAGTATGCGAGCCGGCCAGGACGGGAACGCCGTTGACCACGACCTGACAGCCGCCGAAATCGAGGAGCGTCGCGCGGCCGGCCGGGCCGATCACGAGATTCGCGGGCTTCAGATCCTGGTACACGACGTGCCAGGTCGGCCCCGCGTCGTGCTGCCAGGGTTCTTCCAGGAAGGCCAGAGCCTGGACGATTGGCAGGAGCAACCGGACCGCGTCGAGGGCGTTCATCCCACGAGGAAATTCCTGGGAGATCACGGCTTCGAGCGTCGCGCCGGACAGCTTCTGCAAGACCAGGTACGGCTCCCGATCGGCCATCGCGGGCTCGATCGCATCCAGATCGGCGTTCACGTCGTAAACGAAATCATTCGGGTGCGGGACGGCGTTGATGTCCGCGTTGCGGAGCCGGACGAGGAGGCGACGTTCCGTCTGCAAGCCATGACGGGCTCGCCGCAACTCTTCGATGCGCCATGCGTTCGGCTCGACGCCCGGGGGAGCCGGAAGGATCGCATCGGTGCGGACGGCCTTGATGAGAACGTCGCGATCGGTGCGAAGGTCGCGAGCGGCGAGCACGACGCTCGTCTCGCCCACGGCAAAGGGCTCAGAGACGGAGTAGCGTCCCGAGAGGATCCTGGCGACGACGAACGGGGAGTCGGGTTGATGTGGATCGATCCGAGGGAACCGCAGGAAAGGACGGCCCCGGAAGAGGAAGGATTGGGGGTCCACGCGGCGGCTCCAGATTCAACGAGCGCACCGCCCGGCCTTCCGTGGCCTGGGCGGTCGGTTTTTGCGGTACCGTCAGGGCGATGAATCCTCGCGAGTAGTCTTAAAGCTCCAGCAGCGCGAGGGCATCTCGCCCTGGCGTATCGAGACGCATCAAGGGTGGATAGTATCCGCCGCCCGGCCCGTAGTAAATGCGAGGAGGTGCGACGTAGACAGGGGGCGGGGCGTAGAAGCGGGGAGCGGGGACATAGTACGGAGACGGAGCATAACCCCCGTAATATCCGCCGTATCCGGGGCCCCAGTATCGACGGCGACTCGAGCGTCGATAGGCCGGGTAGCCGCCATATCCATAGAAACCGCCGTAGACTCGGCGGCGGGATCGGGCGTGAGCGGAACTCGAAAGCAGCGGGGCGACGGCCAGGCCGCCAAGGACTGCGGCGAGCCGTCCGATGAACCTTCGGCGTGGGATCGGGATCTCCATGTCGCTCGTGCCTCTCTGCATCTCTCGACTGTGATCGGAAGCCGCCAAGGGAAGAACGAAAGCAAACTGTGTGCCCAGCCGCCGACAGCAGGAGGCCAACGGGACCGATCCCGACTATAATCAGGTCGGGAGCGGAGCGAAATCCGGGGATTTCGAGATCCGGGCGGGGACTGGGCGTGCCGTGGCAAACACGGCCGGGACTCGGAGCGGGGGAGGTTCGGTGACGACGTCCTTGAAGGCGAGCGATCGGCTGTCCTGGGAGCTGGCCACCGAGTCGATCGTGGTCCGGATCCGCTGGTTCGGGATCGCGATGGGATACGTCCTCGCCCTGACCAGGACGGGGCTGCACAACGCCTCGGCCGTCTGCGCGTTCCTGGCGCTCGGTGCGGGATACGCGGCGCTGGATACCGCGTTTCATCGCATGGGGGAAGTCTTCCTGATCCGCTGGCCGCTCTTCGTCTCGTCGATGGAGTCGATCTTCATCGCGCTGCTGTGCTATCACGATACAGGCATGGACAGCCCGTTCCGGTGGTATTATCTACTGTCTTTGATCTGTTGCGCGATCCGGTCTCGCCCGGCGGTCGCGTGGACGACGTTCGGGCTTCATTGCCTGAGCCTGGTCGCGCTGGCGTGGGCGCTGGGGCAGGGGCGATCGGCCTGGTCGGCACTGCCGTTAACGGTCGCCCTCCTGGCCTGGGTCACGTGGGCGAGTTCCGCGCTGGCGAGCCTCTTGAAGGCCACCGGCGCGAGCCTGGAACAGGCCAACTCGGAGCTGGAACTTCACGGGGCGGACCTGGAACGTCGCGTGGCCGAGCGCTCGGCGGCGCTGCGGGCCTCGCAGGCGAGGGTGATCCACCAGGAGAAGATGGCGGCGTTCGGCCTGCTGGCGGCGGGGATCGCGCATGAGGTGGGGAACCCGCTGGCGGCGCTCAGCTCGCTCGTCCAGATGCTCCAGCGCCGCGGGCCGGACCCTTACACGGCCGAGAAGCTCGGGCTGGCCGATCGCCAGCTCGGAAGGATCCAGCGGACGATCCGGGAACTCGTGGATTTCGCGCGACCGGCCTCGCCCGCGATGGGCCGGGTCCGCCTGGCGGAGGTCGTGGAGGAAGTGCTCGGCGTGGCCAAGTACTACCATCGCACGGGCGATCGCGCGATCACCACGGACGTGCCCGACGACCTCCCGGCCGTGACCGCGCCGCGAGACCACCTCACGCAGATCATCCTGAATCTCGTCTTCAACGCGATCGACGCCACCGTCAAGGGCGGCGAGATCCAGCTCATCGTCCGCGAGGAACCGGGTCGGGTTGTGCTGACGGTCCGCGACGACGGCCGAGGCATCGCCCCGGCCGACCGCGAGCGGCTGTTCCAGCCCTATTTCACCACCAAGCCGAGAGGCACCGGGCTGGGCCTGTTCGTCAGCCGGCAGATCGTCGAGGAACTGGGGGGCTCGATGGACTACGCGTCGGAGCCGGGTCGGGGCGCGACATTCCGGGTCGTCATGCCGGCCGAGGCCGCCGGCGAGGCACGGCCTCATCTCCTCGTGGCTGAAGGGGTCGTGTCATGAAGCCGCGAGCTGGCGAGGCGCGGGGGCGTGTCCTGGTTGTCGATGACGAGGAGGTCATCGCGTCGACCATGCAGGAGTTCCTTGAGGGAGAAGGCTTCGAGGTCGGTGTCGCCGGTGACGCCCGATCGGCCCTGGCGCTGGTCGAGACGTTCGAGCCCGACGTGGCCCTTTGCGACGTGCAATTGCCGGGTCCGGACGGGCTGGAACTGCTCGACCTCCTGCTGCGGGTCCGGCCCGACACCCTGGTGATGATGATCACGGCGTATGCGACCGTCGAGAACGCCGTCGCCGCATTTCGACGCGGCGCCCACGACTATCTCATGAAGCCGGTGATCTTCGAGGAGCTGCTCGCGAAGATCAATCGTCTCATGTCGTTCCGACGATTGGTGCGGGAGAACCAGGCCCTGCGCCGGCAGTTGCACGCGGAGATCTCGCCCGAGACCCTCGTCGGTCGCGGGGCGGCCATGCAGGCGCTCAAGACTGTCATTCGCAAGGTCGGCCCGACCCGGAGCAACGTCCTGATCACGGGCGAATCCGGGACCGGTAAGGAACTGGTCGCGCGGGCCCTGCACGCGATGAGCCACGATCCGGACGCGCCGTTCTTGCCGATCAACTGCGCCGCGATCCCTCACGATCTGCTGGAAAATCAGCTCTTCGGCCACGTCCGCGGCGCGTTCACCGGCGCCGATCGCGATCACGCGGGCCTGTTCCTCGCGGCCGGGCGGGGGACAGTGTTTCTGGACGAAGTCGGCGAATTGCCCCTGGTGACGCAGGCCAAGCTGCTGCGGGCGATCGAGAACAAGGAAGTCCTGGCCGTGGGCGCGACGCGATCGACGAGCGTGGCCGCGAGGGTGCTGGCGGCGACCAACAAGGATCTCCCCGCCGAGGTCGCCGCCGGGCGGTTCCGGGCGGACCTGTTCTATCGGCTGGACGTCGTGAACATCCGCATGCCCCCGCTCCGGGATCGGCCGGAGGATATCCCGGAACTGGTCTCGGTCTTGCTTGCGCAACATGCCAGGACGATGGGCAAGCGGGTGGATAGCGTGGACAATGCGACGATCCGACGTTTGATGGCCGCGCCCTGGCGGGGCAACGTGCGGGAGCTGGATAATGCCCTGGAGCGGGCGGTGATCCTCGCCGAGGGGCCGGTCTTGACGCCGGAGGACTTCCCGGCCGAGCTGATGGGCGAAGCGGAGCCGGGCGACGACCTGAGGACTGCACTGGCCGTGGCCGAGCGCCAGCACATCCGCCGCGTGCTGGCCGAGTGTGCGGGCGACAAACGCGAGGCGGCGCGAAGGCTGAACATGGGCCTCTCGTCGCTCTATCGAAAGCTGGAAGATGACGGGCCGCGATCGTCTCCGTCTTCGTTGACCTCGTCGACCGGGAGTTGACCGGATGCGATGCTCCCGCTGCGATCAGATCCTTTTCGAGGAGGTGCTTGCACGGGCGCCCGACGGACAACTTGTCCTCGGTTGGTGCCCGGCCTGTCGCGAGTCCGAAGGCTGCGAGCCGGTCGAGACCGAGGCCGTGCCGCTCTCGATTTCGGGCCGGGAGCCGATTGTTCGCCGATATCGTCGCTCACAACGGCTGGTACGGCGATGGCTGGCGCGCCCGAGATCCCCGGCCGCGAGTCGTCGCCTCGCTGCACTGGGGGTGGCGGGCTTGATGACGGCCTGGGCCTTGATCCTGGCGTTCGTCGGCGGCCTGAGGTTGATCGCGTCGGGAGACGGCAAGGCCACGCTGCTCCTGGCCGGCTCCGGCGCGATGGCCGTGGTCAGCCTGGCCGTCTGGATCGCCGTGATCGGGCGAACTGCCGGGGCGGGCGTGATCTTGAAAGTCGTGCAGGTCGCGATGGCCATCGCCGCGTTCGGCACACTGGCCTGGGGCATCCTCCATCACGAACCGAAGAAGGACCCCTGGATCGTCGCCGTCGCAGCCGGGGCTCTGGGAGTCTCGTGGATGGCCAGGCGCATGGAGCTGAAGCGGCGAGCGGCGAGGAAGAGCCGGGCCGAGATGACGGAAATCAGCTCGGATTAACGGTCTCCTCGAACAGCGCGAGGCTGGCGGTAAAGCCGTGGACGAAGTTCTTACCGCCGACGGGCCCGAGCTCTCCCATCGCGAAGAAGCCGGCGACGGGGATCGGGCCAAACGCCTCCTGGAAGGCGTTCACGTCGTGATCGGGCTCGCTGAAGAGGCGGCTGCCGCGTCCATTACAACTGAACAGGAGGCCCCCGACCACCTTCGATCCGGGATGGTTGGCGCGATCGAGGGCGAGGAGCTCGTGGAGGTCGGAATCGGCCGAGGCGGCGTCGCGGACGTGGAACTGCACGGTCTGGCCGACGCGAACCAGGTCCGTGATCGCGATCCCGCCCTCGGTGTCCGCTCCCATCACGTTGCGGACCAGGAAGTCGCCCTGATGGAACGACTCCTGGTATTCATTGATGACCCGGCCGACGTGGAGCCCCTCGCGGATCAGGGCCTGATCGGCCTCATCGAGCGTCGTGAAGGTCTCGCGAAGGACTTCGACGGCGGTGCGACGGCCGAGTTCCTTGATGATGTTGCCCTCGGCCTTCGTGATCACCATCGGCCTCCCGACAGGGCGGCATCCCTGGCTGACCACCGTGCGGACGGCGATCGGCCCATCGAGCAGCATGCCGACGGCCCCGGACTCGAAGATCTCGCCGTCGAGCGCCAGCCGGTTACCTCCCGCCGCATTCGCGCCGCTGGCCATCCCGCCGACGACGCGCAGGCCCGGGGCCGCGACCTCAAGATCCTTGAACAGCCGATCGGGCGGGAAGCTGAAGGGATCGCCCGCGAGCAGGAGCGTCCGCCCCGCCTCGCCCATGGCCCTGGCTTCGGGCGGCATGCCGGCGCATCCGTTTTCGTCCCAGGTCAGTCGTACCGGGATTGCCGAGACGCCCTCGGGCAGGCGAATGGCCCAGAGGCTCACGGCCGCCGCCGCCTCGATCTCGCGACCCTCGCCCACGATCGTCTCGCCGGTAACGCCCAGGAAATGCGAGCAAATGCCGCGGCTCAGGCATTCCTTCATGAGCTTGCCGAGTGACTCGGCGTGATGCGGCGAGACGAACGCCACGGCCAGGGTCGCGGGCTCGCCTCCCAGCCCGGCCGCGACACGACCCGTCACGTCGTGGAGGGCCGCCTCGGTGTTTCGATCGGTCGATAGGGCCGAGACGCATTTCATCGCGAGAGATCCCCCAGGGTCCGGGAGTTCGGACCGTGGCCGCATTGTATCGCGGCCCGAGGGGCATTTGTAGGTGGGACGGAGGCCCCTGGCTCATGAGGCCAGTTTGGTTCCCTCGGGGCTCAGGCCGGATTCCTTTCCCGAGATTCTCGCTTGCGTCTACCAATCTGGGTGGCACCGGCAGCTTGCCTGCCAGTGGCTTCGCTCGGCCGAACACTGGCAGGCAAGCTGCCAGTGCCACCCGAGTCCCGAGTCCAGCACCAAACCGGCCTCATGGGCGAAGGCCTTATTCACCCGGCTTCTTGAACTTCGCCAGTTCCTCGCGGGTCAGGAATCCGTCCTTGTCGGCGTCGAGCCGGTCGAACAGCTTTTCACGAGGGAATTCGGCCTTGCTGAGCTTGCCGTCGCCATCCTTGTCCAGGGCCTTGAACCGCTGGAGCGGACCGGCGGCGGGATTCGCCTTGGGTTTGGCCTCCTCCTTGGGCTTCACGGTCTCTTCGGCCTTCGGCGCCTCGGCGGTCTTGGGTTTCCCCGCGCCCTTGGGTGTTGCGCCGGCTCCGGCTTGCGGCAGGGATGCGACGAAGTTCGTGATTTCTTCCTTCGTGAGGCCGCCGTCCTTATCGGCATCGATCCGATCGAAGTTCGCGGGCAGGCCGGTGAATTCGGCACGGAGGATCTTTCCGTCCTTGTCCTTGTCCATGGCCTCGAACCGGGCGACGGCCGCTGCCGGGGTCTCGGCGAGGGCGGTGAGCTTCTGGCCCAGCGCTCGCAATTCGTCGGCTTCGAGCTTTCCGTTCTTGTTGGTGTCGCCCCGCTTCACCAGGCGATCGAACGCGGCGCGGCCGGATTCGGGGATCTCGTCGCGATCGAGCACGGTGTCGCCGTTGGTGTCGAGCTGGATGAACATCTCCCGGAACCGCGCCGGGTTGGCTTGCTGGGCGTCCGCGGTGGCGACGAATGACAGGGCGACCAGGCCCAGTGCCGGGCCGAGGGTGGGGGACCATCGCATCGCGTTGACTCCGCTTCCGGGCTGACCCTTGGGCCTGGTGACTCTGCCGTCCCCAGATGAAACGCCGGTGGACCGGGAAAGTAGCGGGATCGTCCTCAATCCTCGGCCGGCGGGCCGAGCGGGGCCATCCGGGTCAGGAGGGCCAGGACGGAGTTGAAGTCGACCGGCTTGGCCAGGAGGCCGTCGACGTTCAGCGTGGCGAGCTCGCCACGCCTGGCGGCCTCGATGTCTCCGGTCACCACGACGACCTTGAGCGACTTCAGCTCCGGGTTCTGGCGGATGCGGCGGAGGACCTCGGTTCCACTCATCCCGGGCAGCAGCAGATCGAGCAGGATCAGATCCGGCGTCATGCGCGACAGGATCTCCAGCGCGGCCGTCCCGGTGTCGGCGGTGGAGACCGTGTATCCGGCGTGATGGAGTAACCGCGTCATGACGTGGGCGCTGGCGGTATCGTCGTCGATGATCAGGATCGTGATGGGCGTGGCGGGCCGGGGCGTGGGCGGCCCCTCGGGTTCCGTCGCCGGCAGGTCGAGGTCCGGCATGGTGATCAGATGGTCGGCCGGATAGATGGCCGCGAACGTGCTGCCTCGGCCCTGCTGGCTCTTGACCGTCAGGTGTCCGCCCACTCCCTCGACCAACCGCCGGCAGATGGCCAGTCCCAGGCCCGTGCCCTTGGTGCGATCGCGCTCGGGGTTGCGGAGCTGCGCGAACTCGTCGAAGATCCGTTCGAGCTGATCGGCGGGGATGCCCGGCCCGGTGTCGGTCACGGCCAGCCGCAGCGCGCCGTTCTCGTCGGCCCCGGCCGAGATGGACACGCCCCCCTCCTCGGTGAACTTGACGGCATTTCCCACGAGGTTCACCAGCACCCGGCCCAGTTTCACCCGGTCGGCGCAGACGACCCGGTCGGGCCGGTCCACGGACCAGGAGAATTCCAGGTTCTTGGTCCGCGCCGTCAGCTCCAGGGGGGCCAGCGTGGTCGCAAGCCAGTCATCGAGGCGGAAGGTGGTGGGATGATGGTCAACCACCCCGGAGTCGAACCGGGTCAGATCGAGCAGATCGTTGATCAATTCGATCAGGTTGCCGGCCACGGATCGGATGTCGCCGGCCAGGAGCTGCAATTCTTCCCCCGGGTCGTCGCGCATCTCGACGATGCGGGACAGCAGTTCCGCCTGGAGGCTGAGGGCATTGACGGGCGTCCGCAGGTCGTGGCTCACGGCGGAGAGGAATTGCGTCTTGCGCCTCGACGCACTCTCGGAGGCTTCCATCGCTCGCAGGCGCTCGGCCTCGGCGTGGGCTCGATCGGTGACGTCCACGATCAGCGAGAGCGCCCCTCGCGGCTTGGCGGGATCGGGGCTGAGCGGCTCGAATTGCCAGTCCAGGTAGCGGATCGAGCCGGGCCGCGAGGCATCGGGCCAGGGCACACGCTCGATCGAGTGGGACGTCTGTTCGCTCACGCACTCGCGGATCGCCTGGAGCAGCTCGGGGGTATGGACGAAGAGTTCGTCGGCCGGGGCACCGGCGATTTCGCTGCGAGTTCGCCCGAGGAATCGCCGCGCCGGGGCGTTGCCGGCGCGGCAGACCCCCATCTTGTCGAAGTACGCCACGCCGACGGGGAGGTGGTCGATCAGCGCCCGGAACTGGGTGGCCCGATCCGCGGAGTCCTGCTCAAGCTGGTATCTCGCCGTCACGTCGGCGAACGTGGTGACCGCGCCGCCTTCCGGCCCCGGAAAGGGCGCGGTGGTGACCTCCAGGATGAACTCCCGACCGTCGCGGCGGCGGAAGCGGAGCGTCTCGCTCACCGGCTCGCCCAGTTCCATCGTTCGCGCGAGCGGTCGCTCCCCGAACTCCATCGCGGGGCCGTCGAGCTTCTCGAGGGGGAATTTCCGCACGAATTCCTCGTAGGACGACGCCGTGATCGGCTCTCCCGCGATCCGGGTCGCGGCCGGGTTCGAGATCGTCAGCCGGCCCTCCGGTCCCTCGGCCAGCAGCACGCCGATGGAGATGGTTTCGAGGATTGCCCGGAGCTTCGTGGCCGAGTTCTCGGGCTCGATGTAGGCGCGGGACTCTCGCAGGGTGGCGACGAGGAGCTCCGTCTCGTCGCCCTCCGAGGAGTTCAGCGTCAGCTCGACCTCGCGGAGCATGCCATCGGAGCGCATGGCCCGGACCAGGATCGGCTGGCCGAGGTCCATGACTTGATGGGGTGGCGGGATCAATTCGGCAAGCACGCGTCCGATAAGCTCCTCGGGCTTCCAGCCGAGGAGCTTCTTGACGTGCCGGTTGGCGAAAAGGATCCGCTGGTTGGCGTCGGCGGCCACCACGGCGTCGGACAGGGCGTCGAGTGCCCTCCGGGCATCGAAATCGGCCAAGATATCTGTCCCCCGCGACCACATGCCGGCCCTTCCCGGGCGAGACGCCGCGAGGTCGGAAGGGAGATGGGCTCTGATTCCACAAACTGTAACAATGTCTCTCCGAAATGCACCAGGCATGTTGCGATTTCGACCGTGCGGGCCGGACCGGCCGCAGCGGCGGAACCCCCCGCAAAATCAGGGTCTTGTGATCCTTGATCGGGCCGGGTGCGGACCCTAAAATTCCCTGATCGGAAGGATTTTATCACTGGCCCGAACGCCGCTCGGGGCCTCTTGGCCGAGACCTCATCATGACGTTTACACTCCCTCGCAACCTGCGTTCTCGCAAGCCTCAGGCCGGTCGCCTCCTGCTGGAGATCGGCGGGACCCGCTATAGCCTGCGCCCGGTGGCCTGCCATGCCCAGATCGGCAAGCGTGCCTTTCGCCTGCTGAAGGATGACGGGACGGTTTACGACGTCGTCCAGACCCCGTACGGGGCCGAATGCGACTGTCCCGACTTCATCTTTCGCCGCGACGGCCTCGATCCCGACGGTTGCAAGCATGTCCAGGCGCTGGTTTCCGTCGGGATGATCCCCGCGCATCGGGCGAATTAGCGTGGTTCGCTGTGAGCTGGCGTGTTTGCCCCGCGGCGAGAATTAAAATCTCTGGAGAGGAATCGAAATTCCTTTCGCGTCGGGATTCGCCGCTGATCCGGGGTCGAGACCTCGCCCGGCAATGAGGATTATCGGGACGGGGACGAGGTTCGATCTCGGAATCCGCCCGATGGGCGCGATCCGCAGCTTTTGCATCCGAATCCATCCCCGCACGGGTTTCTACTCGCCGGGCGCCCGCATAGAATGCGGTCGGGGGCGGGTCGTCCCCTGACACCCGGGAGACCCTGAACATGCCCCGCGAATCCGCGGTCATCCTGTCGGCCTGCCGGACCCCCATCGGGAAGTATCTCGGCGGCCTGGCGAGCCAATCGGCCGTCGAGTTGGGTGTCGTCGTCGCGAAAGAGGCCATCCGGCGTTCTGGCGTTGATCCCGGCCTCGTGGACGAGACGATCGTCGGCAACGTCCTCCCGGCCGGGCTGGGACAGGCCCCCGCGCGCCAGGTGGCGCTGGGATCAGGCGTGTTGGCGTCCTCCAGCGCCCTGACCATCAACATGGTCTGCGGCTCCGGCCTGCGCGCCGTGATGCTGGCCGAGACCGCGATCCGGGCCGGAGACGCCTCCATCGTCCTGGCCGGAGGGATGGAGAGCATGAGCAACGCGCCGCACCTCCTGCGTGGAGGGCGTTCGGGCTGGAAGCTGGGCGACGGCTCGCTGGTGGATTCCTTGCTCCACGACGGCCTGACCTGCGCCATCGAGGGCTGGCCGATGGGCATGGCCGCCGAGCGCACGGCCGAGATGGTGGGCCTGACCCGCGCGGATCTCGACGCCTTCGCCCTGGAGAGCCAGCGCCGCGCCGTCGCGGCCCAGGCCGATGGGGCGTTTGCCGACGAGATCGTCCCGGTGTCCCTCCCCGGCAAGCGGGGCGAGACCCGGATCACGGCCGATGAAGGGCCTCGCGCGGAGTCGTCGGCCGAGGGCCTGGCCAAACTCTCACCCGCGTTCAAGCCCGAGGGGATCGTCACGGCCGGCAACGCCTCCACGCTGAGCGATGGCGCGGCGATGCTCGTGGTCGCCTCGGAAAGTCAGGCTAAGTCGCTCGGGAAGGCTCCGCTCGCCCGGATCGTGCAAACGGCGATCTCGGGCACCGATCCGCGGGACCTGTTCCTCGCCCCGATCGGGGCCATTCGCGCGGCACTCTCCAGGGCCGGCCTCTCGGTCGACGACATCGATCTGTTCGAGATCAACGAGGCCTTCGCCTCCCAGATGCTGGGATGTGTTCGCGGCCTGGAGATCGACCTGGCCAGAGTCAACGTCCACGGCGGCGCGATCGCCCTGGGCCACCCGATCGGCGCGAGCGGTGCCCGGGTGCTGGTCACGCTCCTGCACGCCCTCGAACGTCGCGGCGGTCGGTATGGCGTCGCGGCCCTCTGTCTTGGCGGCGGAAATGCGGTGGCGATGATCGTGGAGCGCCTCGCGTAGGGCATCCTTCCTCACCTCAGACGATTCCCCCCCCGGAGCCTCGACCCGATGAGCACGACCGACGAGACGACGGACCGTCGCGCTCCCATCGACTTTACCTATCGCTTCCAGCCCGATGACCCGAAGCCGTTCTTCATCCCCCGAGATTGGGAGGATGCCTCCGTCTACCTTCAGGGCGGCAATCACCTGATCGTCCGGTTCTACGAGGCGTGCCGGCGGGGCGCCTACAAGCCCGGCTCGCGTCCTCCGATCGTCGAGATCAGCGCCTCGGAAGCGACCGGCCTCCCTGTTGGCGACGATGGGTTGCCCGTCCAGATGCCGTTCGCGGTCGTGCTGGGTTGCTCCGACGCGAGGGTGCCGACGGAGCTGTTATTCGGCCAGGAATTCAACGACATCTTCAATATCCGCGTCGCCGGGAACGTGCTGGCCGAGGAGGGCGTTGGGAGTCTCCTGTACGCACTCCGGTCGTTCGTCCCCGAATCGGCCCACCCGGGAGGCCGGAGCCTGAAGCTGGCGGCGGTGCTCGGCCACCGCGGTTGCGGGGCGGTGAAGGCCACGGTCAAGGCGTTCCAGTCCGGCCCGACCGCGGCGTCCATCTTCGGCGATCCGATCGGCTCGATCGTGACCAAGATCGCCGCCCCGGCGCTGGCCTTGGCGTCCGAACTGCTCGACGAATCGTACGGGGCCGGGTCATCGAGCGACCCGCGATTCCTGTCGTGCCTGGTCGAGATGATCGTCTACCTGAACGCCGCCTGGGGTGCCCGCGAGGTCCGCGAGTGGGTCGATGGGGAAGGCCCCGAGATTGCATCCCGCGTCGGCGTGGTCTACGGTGTCTTCGATCCCGAGGATTGGCGCGTTCGCTCTCGCCCCGCAACGTCCGAGGACCCCGCTCCCGAGACCTTCGCGGCCCCTCCCAAAGACCTGGAGGGATTGCGCGCCTTCGGCCGCGAGGTGCTCGCGAGGCTCAGGCCGCCCGGATCTTGACGACCCTCCGCTTCGGTACGAATGAGGCCCCGTCGTGACGACCGCCCAGCACCGCCCGGATACCCGAGGTTCCGCCGAGCCGATCCTGCGCGAGCGATCCGCCGAGATCGCCGCCGAGGCGCGCGTGATCGCGCTCGGGGGCGGCCGGGTCGCCATCGAGCGTCAGCACGAGAAGGGCCGAAAGACGGCCCGGGAGCGGATCGCCGCCCTGCTCGACCCGGGTGCCTCATTCCTGGAACTCGGCCTCTGGGCCGCGCATGGGATGTATACCGAATGGGGCGGCGCACCCTCGGCCGGGGTCGTCACCGGGCTCGGCGTCGTCTCCGGTCGGAGGGTGATGATCGTCGCCAACGACGCCACCGTGAAGGCCGGCGCATTCTTCCCGATGACCATCAAGAAAGTCCTCCGCGCCCAGGAGATCGCCGGACAGAATCATCTTCCCTTGATCTATCTCGTCGATTCCTCGGGCGTGTTTCTGCCCATGCAGGACGAGGTGTTCCCGGACGTGGACGACTTCGGCCGGATCTTCCGCAACAACGCCGTCCTGTCGGCCCAGGGCATCCCACAGATCGCCGCGATCATGGGCAATTGCGTCGCGGGCGGGGCCTATTTGCCGGTGCTGTGCGACACCGTGCTGATGACCGAAGGCTCCGGCCTCTATCTCGCCGGCCCGGCCCTGGTCAAGGCCGCGATCGGCCAGGACGTCTCGCACGAAGACCTCGGCGGCGCTCACATGCACGCGGCGATCAGCGGCACGATCGACTATCGCGAGCCCGACGACGAGTCTTGCCTGGAACGCATCCGCCGCCTCGTCGCCCTGCTGCCGCCCGACCCGCCGCGATCGTCGTCGGAGATCGATCCGCCCGCACGACCGGCCGACGACCTCTACGAGATCGTCAAGACCGACCCGTCGGCCCAGTACGACGTGCGCGACCTGCTCGCGGCCTTGCTGGATGGCGGCCGGTTCGATGAATATCGCGCGGAGTTTGGCCAGGCGATTGGCTGCGGATTCGGCCATCTCGGAGGCATCGCGATCGGAATTGTTGCCAACCAACGGCTCCGCATGAAGCCCGCCAGGGGCGGCCCGTTCCAGTTCGGCGGGGTGATCTATTCCGACTCCGCCGACAAGGCCGCGCGGTTCGTCCTGGAGTGCAACCAGACCCGCGTCCCGCTCCTGTTCCTGCAGGACGTGAACGGTTTCGACGTCGGCCGCGATGCCGAGCGGTCGGGCATCATCCGCAGCGGTGCGAAGCTGGTGAATGCGGTGAGCAACAGCGTCGTGCCGAAGATCACGCTCCTCCTCGGCCATTCCTTCGGCGCCGGCCACTACGCCCTGTGCGGCCGCGCCTTCGACCCCCGTTTCCTCTTCGCCTGGCCCGGCGCCCGCTACGCCGTGATGGGCGGCAACCAAGCCGCCAAGACGATGCTCGACGTCAATCTCGCCACCCTCACTCGCCAGGGCAAGACGATCGACCCCGCCGAGATGGACGCGATGGCGTCCGAGCTTCGCGCCCGCTACGATCGCGAGACCGATATCCGCTACGCCGCGGCTCGCGGCTGGGTCGACGCGATCCTCGACCCCGCCGAAACGCGAGACGTGCTGATCGCGGCGTTCGACATCGTCACTCGCACGCGAGAGGTTTCGGGAATTCCGCTCGGGGTGTTTCAGGTCTGACGTCTGGCACGGAGGGAGAGAGTGCGCATCCATGTGTTCGAATGCATGCTGGTGACGGCTGTCGTCGGCCTGGGGCTGGGGATCGGCGAACTCGTCTATCGGGGCTTCGACGGCCCGTTTACGTCCCCGGGGAGGTTCAGGTACACCGGTCCGGTGCAAGTTGCGCTCTTCCGGATCAATACTCGGATGCAACCCGTCTTGTTTGGACTTGAGATCGCCGCAGGCGTGGCGATATGGGTGAACGCCATGACGGGCCGGGGGCCGCGAACCTGGGGAGTCGGTCGCTGGGCCGCGTCGTCGTCGGGGATCTGCGCGCTGGTCTACCTCGGCCGTGCGGATCTGATCAGCGCCATCAATCGTTACCGTTTCGCTGGCGGCCCGATGGAGCCCAGATTCTGGCCGCACACCAATTTTCTGCTGTTCAGGTTCTGGAATGATTATCTTGCGATCGCCCTATTCGGCTTCGGGGTCTCGGCCTTGCTCGCGCGCTGGCCGAAGGCCACGCAGCCGGACGCCCTTGAGTGGCTGGGACGCCTCCTTATGGTAGTGATCCCCTTGATTTCCATCATGTTTGACCTGATCCCGGTGATAGGGCCATGATGAGCGATACGAGCCAGCCAACGATCCGCATCGGCAACGGCGCCGGCTTCTGGGGCGATAACCTCGATGCTCCGGTTGCGCTCGTGAAATCGGGCGAGATTGACGTACTCACGCTCGAATATCTCGCCGAGTTGACGCTCGCGATCCTGGCGCATCAGCGATCGAAAGACCCGGGCGCGGGCTATGTGAACGACTTTCCGGAGCTTCTCGAACGGATCGCTCAGGAGATGATTTCGCAGGGCGATTTGCGAATCGTCACGAACGCGGGGGGCTTGAATCCTCGGGCGTGCGCACGGCGGTGCGGGGCGATCCTCGATCATGCGAACCTCGGGCATATCCCGGTCGCCATGATGGATGGGGACGACGTGCTGCCGAGGCTTGCAACGTGGTCGGCCGAGGGCGTGGATCTCTCGCACATGGAGACGGGCCAGCCGATTGCGAGCGTTCTGGACAGGTTCGTCTCGGCGAACGCCTATCTCGGGGCGAGACCGATCGCGGAGGCGATGGGGCAGGGGGGTAAGGTAGTGATTACCGGCCGGGTGGCGGACGCCTCGCTCACTCTTGGCCCGGCGGCCGCGCATTTCGGGTGGGATTGGGACGACCTTCCCAGGCTGGCGGGAGCGTCGGTCGCGGGCCATCTGATCGAGTGTGGGGCGCAGGTCACGGGCGGACTCTGGTCCGGATGGGACGACGTGGCCGATCCGGCCGGGATCGGCTATCCGATCGCGACCGTCGCGGCCGACGGGTCGTCGACGATCAAGAAGCCCGAGGGTTCCGGCGGCCTCGTCACCGTCGCCAACGTCGCGGAGCAACTGGTTTACGAGATCGACGACCCGTCGTGTTACCGGACGCCGGATGTGGACGTGGACCTCACGACGGTTGAATTGATTCAGGACGGGGAAGACCGCGTTCGCGTGCGAGGTGCGACGGGCCGCGGCCCGTCGGGCAAGCTCAAGGTGGCCGCCGTGTATCGCGACGGGTGGACCGCCAGCGGCATGGTGGCCGTGGTCGGCCGGAACGCCGAGGACAAGGCGCGGGCGGCGGGCCGGCTCGTCCTGGAGAGGGTCAAGCGGGCCGGCTTTGATCTGGCGGACTCGCTCGTCGAATGCCTGGGCGCGAACGACGTCGCGCCGGGCGTCGTGCCCCTGCTTCATGCGCCCTATGAGGTGGTCTTGCGGATCTCGGTCCGCGATCCTCGGCGCGTGGCCGTCGAGCGATTCTGCCGGGAGATCGCGCCACTGATCACGGCCGGACCACCGGGGATCGCGGGCTATGCGAGCGGGCGTCCCTCGGCCCGGCCCGCGTTCGCGTACTGGGCGGCGCTGATCGACGCGAGCCTGGTTTCGCCGAGACTGGATGTTCGAACCGCGGCCGAGTGGGCGAACGTGGAGGCGAGACCATGATCCCGGAAGATCGGCCCATCGTCCCCCTCGGCGACCTCGCCCACACGCGCAGCGGCGACAAGGGGAATCGCTCGAACATCGGCGTCGTGGCGACCGATGCGCGACATTACGATCACCTCAGGGCGTGCCTGACCGCCGAGGCCGTCGCCGCATTTTTCGCACCGATGGGGATCGGCCAGGTGGTACGCTATGAGCTACCGAGGATTCACGCCTTCAATTTCGTGATCGAGCAAGCCCTGGCCGGCGGCGCGAGCCGGTCGTTGCGTCTTGACACCCAAGGCAAGGCCCTGGGCACGATCCTGCTGGAGCTTCCCCTGCCCGCGCCGGACCCGGTGGAGACGAGCCCATGAGCCAGCCACTCGTCCTGATCGAAGAGCACGGCCCCATCGCCGTCTTGACGCTGAACCGGCCCGAGCGTCGCAACGCCCTGTCGCGGGCCCTGGTCAATGAGTTGAGCGATTCCATCGACAAGCTGGCCGCCGACCCGACTCTTCGCGCGCTGGTCCTGACCGGCAATGGCCCGACGTTCTGCGCGGGCATGGATCTGAAAGAGGCCTCCGAGCCGTCCGAAACGCAGGCGGTTGGCGACACGCAAGCCATCGCCGATCTAATGCATCGTGTCCACACCTTTCCCCGGCCCACCATCGCCGCGGCCCAGGGCGACGCGCTCGCGGGAGGCGCGGGGCTGGCCCTGGCCTGCGATTTCGTGCTGATGGCCGACGGCGCGTCGCTCGGGTTCCCCGAGGTGAGGCGTGGGCTGGTGGCCGCGATCGTTCTTCACGACCTCGTCCGACACGTCGGTGACCGCCGCGCCCGCGACCTTCTCCTGACCGGCCGGTCGATCCCTGCCGTCGAGGCCGAGCGCTGGGGGCTGATCAATACCGTCGTCCCGGCCGCGTCGTGTCGGGACGAGGCGATGGCCCTGGCGCGCTCGCTGTTGGCCTCGGCCCCGATCGCGACGACGACGACGAAACGCCTGCTGGACGAGGCCTCGTCCCTCCCCTCCAACCTCCGCGGCGCGGCCGCCATCAGCGCGGCGGCTCGCGTCGGTGACGAGGCCGGCGAGGGGATGGCCGCCTTCTTCGAGAAGCGTGCCGCCGCCTGGGATCATTGAAGCCGGCGGCGAATTTCGTCCCCGGCGATCGAGCCGATTTCTCTCCCGAATCGGAGTTGCAACGATGGTCGAACACGATGACGTGATTCCGTGGGTCGATGGGTTGACCGTGGGCGACGTCCTCCGTCGAACGGCCAGGGTGTATCCCGATCGCGACGCCGTCGTGTTCCCGGCCCTCGGTCTGCGATGGTCGTGGGCGGAGCTGGATCGGCGCGTCGATCGCGTGGGATCGGCGCTCATCAACCTCGGCGTCCGGCCCGGGGAGCACGTCGGCATCTGGTCGATGAATGCGCCGGAGTGGGTGGTCACCCAGTTCGCCGTCGGCCGCATCGGCGCCGTGCTGGTGAATATCAATCCCGCCTATCGGCTGCACGAACTGGAGGAGACGCTGCTCCAGGCGGACGTCACCACGCTGATCGTGGGGTTGCCGTTCAAGACGTCGGACTACGTCGGCATGGTCGAATCGATCATCCCCGAGGTCGTGGGGATGAAGGCCGGCGCCTGGCGATCGGCGAGACTGCCGGAGCTGCATCGCCTGATCGCCGTGGGCGACCACCCCGCGCGCGGCTGGCTCAGTTGGCACGACCTGGAATCGGAGGAGATCTCAACGGAGCTCGCCCATCGCGAATCGGCGACCCGCGCCTCCGACGTCTTCAACATCCAGTTCACTTCGGGCACCACCGGGATGCCGAAGGGCGCGATGCTCACGCACAGAAACATCCTCATGAATGCCTACTACATCGGGCAGCGTGTGGGGTACACCGAGCGCGATCGCGTGTGCGTTCCCGTCCCGTTTTACCACTGTTTCGGCTGCGTTCTGGGCACGACGGTCTGCTCGGTCTACGGGTCGGCCATCGTCGCCCCCGCCCCGACCTTTGACGCGAAAGCGACGTTGATCGCCATCGAATCGGAGCGATGCACGGCGATTTACGGCGTGCCGACGATGTTCGTGACGCAGCTCGATCACCCGGATTTCGACACGTTCGACCTGTCGTCCCTGCGGACCGGCATCATGGCGGGCAGCCCGTGCCCGTTGCCGCTGATGAACGCGGTCGTGCATCGCATGGGCGCGTCCCAGATCACGATCGGGTACGGGCTGACCGAGGCCTCGCCGATCATCACGCAGACCTGGGCCGACGACCCGATCGAGGTCCGGGTCGGCACCGTCGGCTCGGCGATTCCCGGAGTCGAGGTCAAGCTCGTCCACCCGATCACGCGCGAGGAGGTGCCGCTGGGCGAGACCGGCGAGTTGTGCGTGCGCGGCCACGGGGTCATGGCGGGTTATTACAAGGCCCCCGAGGCGACGGACAAGGTGATCTCCCCCGATGGATGGCTCGCGACGGGCGACCTGGCCCGAGGCCGCGAGGACGGGAATTATCGGATCGTGGGGCGGTCGAAAGAGCTGATCATTCGCGGCGGTGAGAATATCTATCCGCCCGAGATCGAGGAATATCTCTGCCATCACCCCTCGGTCGCCGAGGTCGCGGTCGTCGGCCTGCCCGACCCCGTCTACGGCGAGGCCGTTTCCGCCTGGATCGTCGCCAGGACGGGATGTTCTCTGAAGCCCGAGGACATCCGCGCCTTCTGCACGGGGCAAATCGCCCATTTCAAGATCCCGAAGTATGTCGAGATCGTCCCCCATCTGCCCCGCACGGTCACCGGCAAGATCCGCAAGCACCTTCTCCGCGAGCAAGGTATCGAACAATTCAAGCTCTCCGACGCGGCGACGACCCGGACGGCATGATGTGCTCGGGGAGCAAGGTGCCGCTTACAGCCGATCCGGAGAGCGTTCTCCAGGACCGAATCGTCTGTGTCTCGTGATGAGCCCCGACGGGGCTCAAACGCGGCTTCCCGGATAGCCGCTCACCCGGCCTGTTCACCCTCGCCGTTGACGCCGGATATTGCCGGACCAGCGCGGCCGATCGACTCGGCCGTTACGTGAGTTCACCTCCGCAATCCGGGCAGACTCCGTTGAGCCGGCCCTCCGCGCAGTTTCGGCAAAACGTGCATTCGAACGAGCAGATCCGCGCGTCGCAAGACCCGGCGGAGGGTCAAGGTCGCAGCATTCCCAGTTGGGTCGAAGTTCGAGCATGACGGGACACGCCTCGGGCTGTGAGGGGGAGGACCGAGGGCCCGGCCCCTCCTCTGAGTCTCATGACCCCTGCCGGATTGGGAGGCGAAACCTGCCCGGTCAATGAGCAGGATTCATACGAGGATCAAGAAAACGTGGAGTCCACATGATTTTTCCTAGTTCGACTTAACCCAATTGCTCGGAACGAGTAACAACTTATGAGTTGCCTCCATCCTCATCGTGGCGGGATGGGGACAGCCTGCGCCGGCCCCTTGTGTGCTTTGTGGGTTTGATACCTGTCCGTCCCCCCCTCATGTCTCGCACCTGGGATTCCGGCGATGCACCACTTTGTCCTCTGGTCGTTCGTCGCTGTCCTTGCGCCGCTTTTCGTCCTGGCCGGTGCAAAATTCCTCATTGGGATGATGATTGCACCGCACCACCCGATCGAGCAACCGACACACGCCGCGAAGCCGAAGGGCCTGGGCTCGTCGCGCTAGGATCGCTATCGGGAGGCTCGATGGATCGCGCGGAGGAGCGAAGGGTCCCCGGGCGCATCCTGGCCAATTTCCCAGATCATGACCCCGGCGAGATGATGATCGCGTGCGAACTTGACTTTCCGTTCGATCGTCGCGGGTCCGTTGAAATAAACGCCGTCCACCTCGTCGCGATCGGGGGGCGGCGCGTCCTTGCGAACGATCTCGGCGTAGGTCAAGGTCCGGGAACGGTCGGTCACACCTCGGCCGTAAAAAGGTAGGCCCAGGACGATCTTGGCCGGTGGAACTCCACGTGACGTGAGGCGAGCGACATCGGCCACGGCGAAGTCGTAGGTCGAGTGGCGACCCTTGGCGTCGTAGGCCATCAGATGGATGCGATCGACCGCGCGGAAGGCTTCGGGGGGCAACGACTGCCAGCCGGCCATCACCAGGGTCAGGGAAAGATGGTGGGGGGAAAGGGCGGCCTTGAGTTCGGTGAGGAGGGTTGCATACTGACTCTCCTCGGCCTTGCTGGCGGGATGCTCCCAGTCGATATCCACGCCGTCCAATCCATGTTCGCGGCAGGCGCGGACGACATTCGCGCCGAACGTCTTCCGGGCCTCGGCCGAGGCGGACATGGGTGCGAAACCCGAGGACCGATCCCAGCCGCCGACACCGAGGAGCAAACGAACGCCGTGACGGCGCTTCATCTCCTTCGGCCGCGTCAGAGACTCGGGCTTGAGATGGTCCCATTTCAGGCCGCCGTTCGCGGTCGGCTCGACCGAGAAGACGACCACATCCGTCAGCGATTTCGCCGCGTCGACCTCGGTGGTCGCCATCCGGTAATCGGGCAGATATCCGACCACGCGAAAGGCCGACTTCGTGGGTTCGTCCGGCGCGGCGAACGAGGGAAGCCCCGAGAGCAGGAGGCCCAGCGCGAGGGCAGGCGGCAGTCGCAAGAATCGACGAAGCAGCATGGAACGGGCCTCGGGGTCAGTGGAAACCGTTGTCTCGGTTGATTGCCGCGGCCTGAGCGTCGGTGACGCGATAGATCAGGATGGAATGGCCGATACGCGTGATCGGCTTCAACGACCGGAAGTAGCTGAAGGCATAATCGTGGACAATGTCCCACGAACCGGCCCAGACCCGGAGCGAGGGGTCATACACGCGCCAGGGGAGACCCTGGACCAACGTCGCGCTCACGGCGTAGAGACCGGCCCTGAGCTTCGGCGCCGGGCCGTCCAGAAACGCGGTGTTCGCGGCCGCCTGGTCACGGAGTTTCCGCGGCTGGAACGGGGGGACGAACCAGGGGAAGGGATCTCCCCGAAGCGCGAAGAGCGTGGGCGGGATCTGCCCGAAATAGGCCAGGCCGATCGGCTCATCCACCTTGTTCGCTCGCAGCCATTCCCGCAGGCCGATCAGGTCCTGGCCCCAATCGAGATTGCTGTCGATCAGGTGGGGAGGATCGCGGTCGGGGCCGCCGGAGGCGAAATTGAAGTACGCGAGGTAGCTGGGATGGATCAGGGCCGTGGCCAGGATCGTCAATCCCACCGGCACGGCCACGGCGGCCCGGGCCGCGGTTCGGGCCGCCCCGACGCAGCCCTCGGCCCAGGGCGCGAGACGCCCGCAGAAGATGAAGGCATAAGGGAACATCGGCAGGACATAACGCAACCCGAGATTGATGTCGGTCAGGAACGTCATCGCGCCGAGGAACGCGAGGGGTACGAACAGCAGCGTGAATTCATCGAGAACGCGGCCGCGCGCTCGCTTCGAGGCCGCCAGGACCGCCAGCGAGAGGCCGACCAGCCAGAGCGTGCCTTCGGGGACCTTGTAAAGCAGCGCCTTGACGTAATACTCGCGCCAGCCGTGGCGTCGAAGGACGTCGTCGAGGTACACCGGATAGCCGGTCACGGCGTCGGGGTCCCGCACGTCCGGGTTGAACCAGATGAGCGGCAGGGCGTCCGCTTCGATCTTCTGCTCGTCGAAACCCAGGAGATAGTTCGAGGGCAGCGGCGAAGGTAGCCTGGCCAACGCGGTTCCCCGAAGACGGTTGACCCGGTGTGTCCACGAGACGTGCAGCAGGTAATTCTTGGTCGTCGGGGGCGGCAGGTCGGACCGGAGTCTCGGCCGCGTGAGGATCGACCGGCTGGCGAAATTGAACGAGCCGAGCGGTCGTCCCACCCCTTCGAATCCATATCCGAGATCGATGACCAGGACGCTCAAACCAACGAGGACCAGACCTTGCAATGAGGATCGGGCGAGACGGTTCCCGAAGCCGGCCTTCACGAAACCGGCGGCTTCGTGGACCAGCCAGAGGACGGGCCAGATGCCGTAGAGCAGGAGCAGGCTGAACTTCGTCAATTGCGCCAGTCCAAGGACGATTCCGGCCAGGGCGGCCCGGCTCCATCTCGGATCGTGAAGATAACGCCAGAACAGGAACGTTGCCGCTACGCCGATAGATGCGGCGGCGGCGTCGGACGTGACGAGACGAGCATGGGCCAGGATATTCGGGCACGCACACCACAGGATCAGGCTGAGCAAGCCGCCGAGACCCCCCCAGAGGCGCCGGGACCAGACGAAGACGACGAGACCGCCCAGCACGGAAAACAGCGGCATCAAGGTGCGAGGAACCGTGAACAATTCGAAATAGTATTTAGCATTGAGTCGCATGAACTCGCTGCCGAAAAGCGCCTGCGGGGGCGAGTCCGTTCTCCAGTCCGGCAGATCAAACAAGGGCTTCATCACCGCGCCACGAACGGGCCAGGCGGCGATCAGCTTCACGAGGGGCGGATTGTGCCGGTAGAGCTTGAATGTACCGGTCTGCCAGTACGAGATTCCGGCCGGGAGATGGTTCACCTCGTCGACCGTCGGATTCTCGCGCCGGAGGCTCAGGACCGCGAGGGCATAATGAGCGCAGAGGATCGCCGCGGCCAGCAGCCAGAGCGTCCGGCCCGGCAGGCTTCGGGGCACGGGCCGCAGTTCGGGGGCGGGTTTCGGCGGCGGTGTGGGACGCGGGCGGCGACGGGCCAAGGGGGCGACTCCGGGACGGCGAGGAGGATGTCTCCAGGATAGCGTGGGTCGGTGGTGAATGCCCGGTTGCCCTACACGATCAGCGTGCCCCGCATGATCGTCATCGCGTTCCCGCCGAGCTTGACACGCCCGGAGTCTCGCCTCACGCGGACGATTCCGCCGCGTTGCGACGCCTGGAATCCCACCATCTCGGTCTTGCCCAACCGCTCGCCCCAGAACGGCGCGAGGGCGCAATGCGCCGAGCCGGTCACCGGATCTTCGGGGATTCCGCACTGCGGGGCGAAGAAGCGGGAGACGAAATCGTAGCCAGGCGACGTGGACCGGCTCGTCACGATCACCCCCCGCGCCGGTATCGTCGCCAGCACGCCCAGGTCGGGGCCGAGCGAGCGGAGGATTTCCTCGGTCGCGAGCTCGACGAGGAAATCCATGCCGGTCGTCCCGGAGGAAAGGACTTCCGCTCCCAGCGCCCGTTCAAGACCATCCGGCAGGGGCGCGGGGGTCGTGATCAACTCCGGGAAATCCAGCTCGATCTCCTCGCCGCGTTTCTTCGCCGAGAGCCAGCCGCTCCGGGTCTGGAATCGGGCGAGGCTCTCCGGCGGGATGTGTCCTTCATCCCAAAGGATGTGGGCGGCGGCGAGGGTCGCATGACCGCAGAGATCCACCTCGACGGCGGGGGTGAGCCAGCGAAGCGCGTAGCTCGCGTCGCCTTCAAGGCGATAAAGAAACGCGGTCTCCGCCAGGTTCATCTCCCGGGCGACATTCTTCATCCAGGTCTCGTCCGCCGGTCCGGGCAGGATGCAGACCGCGGCCGGATTGCCGCCGAAGGGGCGGTCGGTGAAAGCGTCGACGATGCTGATGGGCTGGGGCATGAGCGGTGCCTTGCTGGGAAGTTGCGGATTCTCGAGTCTCGAATCCGACATCGACCGACCGATCCGGGTTCACCCGCCTACGAGTTCCGCGATCTCCCGGAAGGTGCCCTTGAGATCCCGGTAGATCTTGCGAAAGATCGGGTACGACCTGTCGTAAATCGCCCGGGCGGCCGGCTCGGTTTTGGTGGTCTCGACGACCTCGATGGTGGCGTCACAGGCTTCAGGCACGGACGAGAAACCGCCCGTTCCCACCTGGGCGAGCAGCGCGACCCCGAACGCGGGGCCTTCACCGGCGTTGATGGTGCAGACGTCCTGACCGTAGACATCGGCCTGGATCTGCTTCCACATCGGGTTGCGGGCACCGCCGCCGGAGAGGCGAATCTGGGCGAGATCGACGCCCATCTCGCGGATCAGCTCCAGGCAATCGCGCATCGCGTAGGTCGCGCCTTCGAGGACCGAACGGATCAGGTGCTCGCGGCCATGGCGAACGGTCAGGCCGATCCAGCCGCCACGGGCCTGTGGGTCGAAATGCGGGGTGCGTTCGCCCGTGAGGTACGGCAGGAAGAACAGGCCCTCGCAACCGGGGCCGGCGAGGGCCGCCTCTTCGGTGAGGAGGAAGTACGGGTCGGTGTGGCGGGCCTTGGCGGCCTCGACCTCGATGTCGCCGAGCTCGTTCCGCAACCACTGGAACGAGCCCCCGGCCGCGAGGACCACGCCCATCACATGCCAGGCGCCCGGCACGGCATGACAGCCGCGCTGGAGACGTCCTAACGGGTCGAAACCGGGCTCGCTGGTGTGGGCGAACACGACGCCGGAGGTCCCCATCGTGGCCGAGACCACGCCCGGCCGCACGATCCCGTTGCCCACGGCCCCGGCGGGCTGATCGCCGGCCCCGCCGACGATCGGCGTGCCGATGGACAGGCCGCTCGCCTCGGAGCCGATCGCCGAGACCGTGGCGGAGACGTCGGGGCTCTCGAAGCAGTCGGGCATGAGGCTGGCGTCGAGGTCGAGCTTGCGAAGAAGCTCCTTGCTCCAGCGGCGATGCGCGACGTCGAGCAGCAGGGTTCCGGACGCGTCGCTGACCTCGGTGGCGAACGTGCCGCTCAGGCGATAGCGGATGTAGTCCTTCGGCAACAGGATGTGCTTGACCTTGTCCCAGTTCTTCGGCTCGTGCTTGCGGACCCACAGGATTTTCGGGGCCGTGAAGCCCGTGAGGGCAGGGTTCCCGACCATCCGGATCAGGCCCTCTCTCCCGCCCGCTTTCTCTTCGATCTCCTCGCACTCCGCGGCCGTCCGCTGGTCGTTCCACAGCAGCGCGGGCCGGATCACGTGACCGTCGGCATCCAGGAACACCGAGCCGTGCATCTGTCCCGACAGGCCCACGCCGCTGACCTCGGCGGGCTTCAGCTCGGCCTTCGACAGGACGTCCCGGATCGTGGCGACGGTCGCGGCCCACCACAGGTCGGGATCTTGCTCGGACCAGCCCGGTTTGGGATGGGCGCACGGGTATTCGGAGGAGGCCGTGGCCAGGATCTTGCCCCGCCCGTCGATCGCAAGCGTCTTCGTTCCGGACGTCCCGATGTCGATCCCCAGAGTCACGCCCACGATCGGAGCCTCCACGAAGAGTCGGGATGAACCGCCGAGGCGCCAGGAGCGCCAGGGACGGAAGAGACAGGGAGTTTATCAGATTTCCCCTCGTCTTTCCTTCGCGCTTCTGGCCGGGTCAATCAGTTCGCCAGTCTCGGGTGCCGCTGACAGCTTGCCTGCCAGCGGCACCCGGCGGTCAATCCACTTTCGAGACGATCCATCGCTCTCCGCATCGCAGGACCTTCGCGGAGACGCGGGCGGGAAGACGGGCCGTCTCCGCCTCGAAGTCGGAAATCGGGACGGTGTTGAACGTGAACATATCGTAGTGATGTGGAACCACGAATCGAGGACGGACCTGCGAGGCCAGATCCATCGCCTCGGCGGCCGTCATGTTGCCGGAAACGCCCCGCGCGGGGTCGCGACCGTTGATGGGCAGGAACATCACGTCGAACGGATCGGCGCCGAGCCAGCCGGGCAGGTCGTCGTACACGATCGTGTCGCCGCTGTGATAGAGCCGCAATCCGTCGGCCTCGATCACGTAGCCGAAGTAGAGGTGCCGGCCGTCGTCGTCCACGTCGAGTTCTTCATGGGCCGAGGGGATCGCCCGGACCAGGAACCCGGATTGGGCGTGAAGATCGCCCGCTTCCATCGCGATGATTTGATCGTGGACGATGCCGAGACTCCGGGCGTGATCGAACAGCGAGCACGGCACGATCAGAGTGGCCGAGGGATTGACCCGCATCAAGTCCGGCAGCGTGCCCGGGTCCATGTGGTCGGAATGTTTGTGGCTGGACAGGACGAGATCAACCCCCGCGAGATCGTGTCCCCGGCAGGGCGCCTCGGTCATGCGGACGTGCGGCTTGTTCGTACCGGCGTACTTGGTTGTCAGGTGTTCGGAAAGATAAGGATCAATGATGAGCAGGCCATTCCTCGACTTGATCGCGTAACCGCTCTGGCCGAGCCACCAGACGGCCAGAGTGCCGGGATCGGGGCGGGTGGAGGCGATCTCGGCGAGGAGGTCAGGGCCGGAGAGGGTAGGGCGGATGAGGTCGATCATGAGGACCGAGCCTCGGCAAGGGCCGGATCTCGACGATCGGAAAGCCAGACAGCCACGATGCCGCCGAAAACGCCGTGAGCGATCGCAGCGATCGCATGGCCGATCTGGTGGAAGCGGAGGTAATCAAAATTATGCATGAAGACCATCGCGGGTCCGTCCCAGACGCGGGTCTGCCGTATTCCCGGTCCCTTCAGGATCTTGTTCTCGACCATCGTGCGGAGATAAAGCTCGTCCAGCATCCGAGTCGAGAGCAACCACGGGGCGACCTGCTCGGAGCACCACGGACCCAGGCTGAAGAACAAATAGGACCAGCCGACGACGGCGAACCCGACCCAGAAGGCTCGCGGAGAGCCCACGATGGCGCCCACGGTTGCGATCAGGAGCGCGGTGAGCGCGGCCGTCGTGACGATCTGCGCCCACAGGACGGTCGGCGACCGCAGCGCCCCCATTCCGATCGCCAGGAATGCGATGAGTGCGAGCGACAGCCCGATCGTCGGCCTTGCGGCTTTCATGATTTCCCCAGTTCCGATCGAACGATCCGAACACCCTCGGCCATCGCCTTGGCCTTGCCAACCGCGATATAACGCGCGGTCTGCGAGAACCCGCAATCGGGCGTCACGGAAACGCGGGTCGCATCGACGTGTTTGAGCACCATCCGCAATCGATCGGCGACGAGCGAGGCCGGCTCGACCCAGGTGTTCTTCACGTCCACCAGGCCGACGGCCACGTCCATCGTGTCGGGGAGTTCGCGCAAGATGTCGATTTCGGCCATCTCGCGACTGGCGAACTCGAGCGCGAGTTGATGGACCTTGGCTCGTCCCACGTGAGGGAACAACGGGCGATACGATCGCCAGCCGACGGCCCGGCCGCGGTAATTTCCGAAGCACATGTGCATGGAAATATACGCGTCGACGCCCTCGACGGTGCGGGCGATCACGTCCAGGAAGTAATCGGGATCATCGGGGTGGCAGGCGAAGCTGGGCTCGTCGAGCTGGAGGAAGTCCACGCCCGCGGCGACGGCGGCCTTGAGTTCGGCGTTGACGATGGGGATCAGCGCCTCGGTCACGGCGAGGCGGTCGCGGTAGACCTCGCCGCCCGAGATGCAGCCGGCCAGCGTGAACGGGCCGGGGACCGGCATCTTGGAGGGGGCGGAGGAGATCTCCTGGAAACGCCGATACTCGGCGACCGTGCCGAGGCCATCGGGGGCGGACAACGGTCCAACGCAGCGGAACTTGCTCCGTTGATCGTGAGCGGGGACGCCGAGCTTTCGGGCCTGGGGGAGCGGCACGATCCCGTTCAGATAGTCGTAGAAGCCCAGGTTGAAATCGACGCGCTGCATCTCGCCGTCGGTGATGCGATCGATCCCCGCGCGAAGCTGGTCGTCCACGGCCAGGCGCACGGCGTCTCGCAGGGCTTCCTCGCGATCGGCGGGGCCGAACTCCGAGGGAGACGCGGAGATCTCCGAGATCAGGCGCTCATACCAGCCGGGGAACGACCAGGAGCCGATCACCGTGACGGGCAGGAGGGGAGAAGGCATGGGCTGTCATCCGGAATGGAAGAAATTCTGAAGAGTTATCCCCCCACGCCCAGCAATTTATCCACCGACTCCACCGCGATCGGGTGATAGAACGGGCGGGCTTTCTTGTAAATCGCCCTGGCCCGCTCCTTGCCGGCGGGGGTCCTGGACAGCTCGGTGTAGAGCGGCATGAGGAACTTACGACGGCCGATCGAGGTCAGGAAATCGTCGAGGCGTGCATCGGACCCGGTGTAGCCGTTTCGGATCGCAAGCAGTAGCCACTGGCTGGCGATCTCGGAGTTGCCGCGATCGGTCAGGTTGTAGGCATTGTCCAGCTCGCGCATCTTCTCGGGGGCGACCTTCGCGGGCAGGGCGCGGAGGAAATGGAGCCATTCCAGCGTGGACCAATCGGCGGCCCTCAGGTCTCGCGCCATCACCTTGCCGTCAGACCAGGTCGCGGCCAGCTTGTCGATCGCCGCAAATCGCTCGCTCTTCGGTTCCGGCGCATCGTCCGGCAGCCCCGGATTGTGGATCCAGGCGTGGAGATCCACCGGTTCCGGCCCCTTGGGGAAAAGCTCGGCGCGGAGGTAGCGCGTGAAGTCGTCCGTCGTCAGGCTCTTGAAGGCGAAGTGATCGAAGTAACCCTTGAGAAAGGCGTCGAACTTGTCGCGCCCGACGGTGTCTTCCAGCCTCTTGAGCAACAAGGCCCCCTTTTCATAGGGGACGCGCGTCATCCCCTCGTCGGGGTCGCGACCCTTGAGATCGACGTGGAGGATCTCGTCGCGGGGCGCGAATTTGGCCAGCTCCTCGCGAAGCTCCTGCTTGCCCAGGACGGCCTCCATCGTCGCGCGATCCTTCCCGTACAGGTCCTCGATGATGCGGTTCTCCAGATACGTTGTGAAACCTTCATTGAGCCAGAAGTCCCGCCAGGTCGCCCCCGTCACCTGGTTCCCCGACCAGGAGTGGGCCAGCTCGTGGGCGATCAGGGCCACCAGAGAGCGATCGCCGGCCAGGACCGTGGGGGTGGCGAACGTGAGCTTCGGGTTCTCCATGCCGCCGAAGGGGAAGCTGGGAGGCAGGACCAGGATGTCGTATCGGCCCCAACGATAAGGTCCGAATCGCTTTTCGGCGGCCTCGACCATCTTCTCGGTGTCGGCGAACTCGTACGCGGCCTTGTCCACGACCGACGGCTCGGCCCAGACGCCGGTTCGCTTGCCGATGGGACGGAAGACGAGGTCGCCGACGGCCAGGGCGATCAGATAGGACGGGATCGGTTTGTCCATCTTGAACGTCGTCACGTTCCCTTGCTGCCGGACCCGGTCGGCCGCCATGACGGCGCCAAGGCCGTCGGGCACGCGGATCTCCGCGTCGTAGGTCACGCGGACGCCCGGCGAATCCTGGCAGGGAATCCAGGAGCGCGCGTGGATCGCCTGCGACTGGCTGAAAAGAAAGGGATGCTTCCGTCCGGCGGTACGCGGCGCGTCCAGCCACTGGAGCGCGGAAGCCTTCGGCGAGGTCCGGTAGCGAATGATCACCTCGCCCGAGTCGCGCTCGATGGCGATCGTCAGCGGCGCTCCCAGGATCGGGTCGGCCTTGCCGAGCGTGTAGGAGAGGCGATTGTCGAGATGGGGGTCGCCATCGGTCATGACGGCCTCAATCGTCAGGTCGCGCGTGTCCAGGACGAGCGGCGCGTTTCGCGGAGCCGTCGCCTCACGCTTGTAGCGGAGGGCGGCCTCACCGCGCAGCTCTTTCTTGGCAAAATCGACCGTGAGGAAGAGACGGACGTGCTCGACTCGGACCTGGTTGGGCTTGCTGAACGAGTGGAGGTCCACCCGGTCGCCCTCGGCCACCTTCGCCTCGGCCGGAATGCGGTCATCGGCGTAGCTCATCGAGGCCGAGCCTCCCAGCAGAACGATCCCGACGCAGAGGGCGAGCGGATGCATTGACATGAGGTGTCCCCGAACGCAACACAAGGCAAGATCAGATGTTTCGTTGGGCCGCCGGGAGTCGATCGCGGCCTCCACTCGCCTCAATCTAACCGGACTGCGGCGGCATTCCCAGCCTTCGACGGTCCGCATTCGCCGATCCGGGGAGAAAATGTTCCGAAAACGGTCCAGTTCGCGCCAACGACCTGTTGCCAGTCGGTCGTATTGACGATAAGCTCACCACGATTGTTAAACAATGCGCGGAGATTCCGCCGAAGTCGTTCATGCGGACACGCCCCGTTGCATGGAGGGGGCAGCCCGGCTAAAATCCTTCCTGTTTGAGGATCGCCGGGTTTATCACGATCCACGCCAGGTCAAACCCCGCCGTCCCCCGCCTCGCCCTGCCGGTCATCCCCCACTGGACTCCGATGTTGCGGGGCTCGACGATCGAGCGACCCGGGCGTCAAGACGGCCCCGAAATTGCCCACAACACGAATCACCCGGCCCGGATTTTTCCCCGACCTCAACACCCGCCGATCGATGGCGGATCCTCCGAAGGAGCTCTTCGATGGCAGGTAGCATGTTCAGCCGCCGCGGCTTCCTGACGGTCGGCACGTTCGGCTTCGGCCTGACCCTGTCGGACTTCTTCCGGATGCGGGCCAGGGCCGACCAGAAGAACTTCGGGCCGATCGCGGCCAAGGCTGACTCGGTGATCCACATCTTCCTGCCCGGCGGCATCGCCCATCAGGAGACGTTCGATCCCAAGCCTTATGCCCCGATCGAGTATCGTGGCGAGCTGAATACGATCAAGACCAAGCTCGACGGCGAGGTCTTCTGCGAGACGCTCCCCAAGACGGCACAGATCGCCGACAAGATCACGGTCATCCGCTCGATGACCCACGGCGAGGCCGCCCACGAGCGTGGCACGCACAATATGTTCACCGGCTACCGGCCCAGCCCGGCCCTCCAGTTCCCGAGCATGGGGTCGGTGGTCGCCCACGAATACGGGCCGAAGAACAACCTGCCGCCGTATGTCTGCGTGCCGACCATGCCGAACGTGTACGCCGGGACCGGCTACCTCTCGTCCTCGTTCTCGCCGTTCTCGCTCGGCAGCGATCCTGCGGGCGCCGGCTTCAAGGTGCAGGATCTCGACCTGCCTGGCGGGATTGATGCCTCGCGGTTCGCCACCCGGAAGAACGTGCTCCAGGCCGTGAACGAGCACTTCGCCACGAAGGAGAAGTCGGACGGCCTGGCCGCGATGGACACCTTCTACGAACGGGCCTACAGCCTGATCGCCAGCCCGAAGGCCCGCGAGGCGTTCAACATCAACGCCGAGCCCGCCCCCCTTCGCGATGCTTACGGCCGCAACGAGGCCGGTCAGCGGATGCTGATGGCTCGCCGCCTGGTCGAGGCCGGCGTGCGATTCGTCGCCCTCCAGTACGGCGGCTGGGACATGCACACCGGGATCGCCGCCGGGATGCGGGGCTCGATGCCGGCGTTCGATCAGGCCTACGCGATGCTTATCACCGACCTCGCCCAGCGCGGCCTGCTGGAGCGGACGCTGGTCATGGTCTCCTCCGAGTTCGGTCGGACACCCAAGATCAACAAAGATGCCGGTCGCGACCACTGGCCGAAGGTGTTCAGCGTCGTGCTCGCCGGTGGCGGTGTGAAGAAGGGTTACATCCACGGTGCCTCGAACTCCACGGCCAGCGAGCCGGATCGTGACCCGATCGGCCCCGAGGATCTGGCCACGACGGTTTACCACCAGCTCGGCATCGTCGCCGACAAGGAGCTGATGGCTCCCGGCAACCGCCCGATCGAGATCGTCGACGGCGGCAAGGTCCGGAACGAGCTGCTGGGGTAAGATAGGTCTTCGGGCGGCGTGGTCGTTTTGTCCGATCACGCCGCCGTTCTCAGAGGACCACGATCATGCCGGTAATGATCCTCCCCGCCGACCATCTGAGACAAATCATCCGTCGTCGACATCGTCTCGGGATCGATCACCGTGACGAGGTATGGGACGGGGTCTACGTCGTGTCTCCCGAGGCCGATAACGAGCATCAGCAGATCGGCCGAAAACTGGCCAATGCGATCGAGTCGGCACTCGGCGACGAGGAAAGGACTCAGGTCTTCCACGGTGCCAACGTCTCGGATCGATCCGACGATTGGCGGAAAAACTTTCGCATTCCCGACGTCGCGGTTTTCTTGCCCGAGAATCGAGCCGAGGACCGAGGGACGCATTGGTTTGGCGGTCCCGATTTCGCCGTCGAAGTGATGAGCCGTGGCGATCGCTCACGAAAGAAGTTTGATTTTTACACAGCCGTCCATGTTCGCGAACTCCTGCTCGTGAATCGCCGTAAATGGCGGCTGGAATTGTACCGTTGCGACGGCAAAGACTGGCCCCTTGTCGCGACCGTCGGCCTTGAGGAAAGCCCCGCCCTCCCCAGCGCATCCCTCGGACTCTCCTTCCGCCTGCTCCCTGGACCGAAACGCCCCCAGATCGAGGTCAGGCGAGCCGACGGCCAAACGCGCTGGCTCGCTTGATTGATCCATCCGCCCCGCCCCGAGATCGGACCTCCCTCATGCGACCCACCCTCATCGCGTCATTCCTGATCCTGGCCGCAAGCTCGGCCGCCCACGCCGCCTCCCCCAGCCTGGGCGCGATCCGCCCGGTGGGCGGTCAGCGCGGGACGGAGATGGAGATCGCCCTGAGCGGCGCCCGCCTGGGCGATGCGCAGGAGATCCTCTACTACCAGCCGGGAATCAGCACGATCAGCCTCACCAAGGTGGATGACAACAACGTCAAGGCGAAGATCAAGATCGCGCCGGAGTGCGCCCTCGGGATCCATGACCTTCGCGTCCGCACGGCCACCGGCGTGAGCGAGCACAGGACATTCAGCGTCGGCCTTTATCCGATCGTCAACGAGGTCGAGCCGAATAACGACTTCCTCAAGCCGCAGCCGGTCCCGTTCGGCACGACCGTGCACGGCGTGGCCGACAACGAGGACGTCGATTTCTATCTGATCGACGCCAAGAAGGGCCAGCGGATCTCGGCCGAGGTCGAGGGGATTCGCGTCGGCATCTCGCAGTTCGATCCTTACGTCGCGATCATGGACGCGAAGCGGTTCGAGCTCGCCTCCAGCGACGATGCCGCCTTGACCTGGCAGGACGGATTCGCCTCGGTCGTCGCGCCGGCGGATGGCCAGTATGTGATTCAGGTCCGCGAGAGTGCCTACGCCGGCAACGGCGGCTGTCTCTATCGGCTCCACATCGGCGAGTTTCCCCGCCCCAGCGCGACGGTCCCCGCCGGTGGAAAACCGGGCGAGAAAGTCGCGATCCGGTTCATCGGCGACGTGACGGGCGAGAAAACGACCGAGGTCACGCTGCCCGCCAAGAACGAGCCGGGAATCGGCATCTTCGCTCAGGACGACAAGGGGATGGCCCCTTACGCCAATCTCATCCGCCTTTCGCCGTTCGGCAACGTCATCGAGAAGGAGCCGAACGAGGACCATAACACGGCGACACCGTTCGTGCCGCCGATGGCCCTGAACGGCGTGATCGATAAGCCGGGCGACATGGATCATTACGTCTTCCACGCCAAGCCGGGCCAGGCGTTCGAGATCCGCGTCCACGCCCGATCGCTGCGTTCGCCCCTCGACCCGGTCCTTCATCTGCTCAAGAAGAACGCCCAGTACATCGTGGGTAATGATGACCAGTTCGGGCCCGACAGCTACATCCGGTTTGGCGTACCCGAAGAGGCAGATTATGTCCTCCAGATCCACGACCACCTCAAGAAGGGTGGCCCGGATTATGCGTACCGGATCGAGGTCAGCCCGATCGAGCCGAAGCTCGCGATGAGCATCGCCAACGAAGGCATCCAGCGCGGCACGGGAGTGATCGCCTCGGCCGTCCCCAAGGGCAATCGCCAGGCGATCCTCGTGAATGCGGCGCGGGCCGATTTCGGGGGCGACCTCAAGATCAACGTCGACAACCTCCCTCCCGGCGTGGAGCTTCAGGCCGACACGATGGCCGCGAACCTGGGGACCTATCCGATCCTTCTCATCGCCAAGGCCGACGCGCCGCTCTCGGGCAAGCTGGCGAAGGTGGTGGGTACGCCGGTGGACCCGAAGGTCAAGGTCGCCCAGCAGGAATTCAGCCAGATCGCCGAACTCGTCAACGGCCAGAACAACATCCCGTTCTGGACCCGTACGGTGGATTCGTTTGCCGTGGCCGTGACGGAGGAGTGCCCTTACCAGATCGAGATCGTCGAGCCCAAGGTGCCCATCGTCCGTGGTGGATCGATGGCCCTGAAGGTGAAGGCGATCCGTAAGGAAGGGTTCAAGGCCGCGATCGCGATCAGCCTGCCCTGGAATCCCCCGGGTATCGCGTCCCAGACCGGGGTGGCGATCCCCGAAGGGCAGAACGAGGCGGTGATCTCGCTCAATGCCGACGGCGGGGCCGAGCTGAAGACCTGGAAGATCGTCGTGAACGGTTCATCCGGCGTGGCGAGCGGGCCGATCATGGTCTCCTCGCAACTGGCCAACCTCTCCGTCGCCGCGCCGTTCGTGACCCTGGCCTACCAGAACGCGGCCGTCGATCAGGGCAAGGAGACGGATATGGTCGTTAAGGTCGCCAAGCAGGCCGACTTCCCCGGCGAGGCGACGGTCACGCTGATCGGTCTGCCGAACAAGGCCGCGACCGATGTCAAGAAGATCACCAAGGACACTCCCGAACTGGTCTTTCACATCAAGACCGACCCCGCCACACCGGCCGGCAATCATCAGAACCTGTTCTGCCAGGTCGTCATCACCCAGAACGGCGAGCCGATCGTCCACAACATCGGCTCGGGCGCCCTCCGCGTCGACGTGCCCCTCCCGCCCAAGGCCAACATGCCCGCGCCCGCCCCGGCCGCCGTTGCGGCACCTGCGCCGGCTCCCCCTGCGGGACAGCCGGTGAAGATCCTGACGAGGCTGGAGAAGCTGAGGCTGGAACAAGCGGAGAAGGCGAAGCAGGGCGGGAAGAAATAACGCGTCGCGACGTGAGGAAGATTTCCATGAGTCTCGATATCGAGATTGAGCGCGAGGAGGACGGCCGCTGGCTCGCCGACATTTCGTCACTTCCGGGCGTGATGGTCTACGGTGAAACCCGGGATGAGGCCGTCGCCAAGGTCCAGGCACTCGCGCTGAGAGTCATCGCCGACCGGCTCGATCATGGCGAATCCATCCCGGAGATCCCCAGCCTCTTCTCGGTCGCGATCGCCACATGAGCCGCTGGCCCTCATCGAAAGCCAAAGGTGTCTACAAAGCCCTCATCCGCAACGGTTGGAGCCTCAAACGAACCGGTCATGGATCGCATCGTGTCCTCGAACGTCTCGGCTGACCTGACTACGTGCTCGCCTTCCACGACGGGGATGAGATTGGCCCGGTTGCCCTCGCTCGTCTCGCCATGAAAACCGGACTGACACCCGACGAACTGTGATAAATCCGGGCAAATCGCCCCGCTCCTTCTCGCCTCCCGAGGTCCCCATGAGACAACGAACCAATCTCGGCGTGATGACCGTCGCCGTCTTACTCGGCGTCACTTCGGGGACGGCCCTCGCCGATGGCGCGGCGCTTTCCAAGATCGCCGTCTATCCGCCCGACGTGAATCTCACGACGGCCCGCGACCGGCAACTCGTCGTGGTCCAGGCGACGTACGCCGACGGCCTGACGAAGGACGTGACGGCCGAGGCCGTCCTCACTCCGGCCGATCCCAAGCTGGTTCGCCGCGAGGGGAATGTCTTCTGGCCGGCGGCCGACGGCAAGACCGAGCTGAACGTGTCGTTCGGCGGCCAGACGGTGAAGGTTCCTGTCACGGTCGCGCAGGCGGCGGTCCAGCCTCCGGTGAGCTTTCGTCTCGACGTCATGCCCGTCTTCCTGCGCTCCGGCTGTAACACCGGAAGCTGCCACGGCGCGGCACGAGGCAAGGACGGTTTCCGCCTCTCGCTCTTCGGGTTCGATCCCGAGGGAGACTACAACCGCCTCACCCGCGAGATGGTCGGCCGCCGCATCAACCTGGCCGTCCCGGCCGACAGCACCACGCTGGAGAAGAGCATCGGCGCCGTCCAGCACACCGGTGGCAAGCGGTTCGAGAAGGACTCGGAACTCTACAAGACCATTCATAGCTGGATTGAAGCGGGCACCCCGAACGACGACGTGACCAAGCTCCCCACCGTCGTCGCGGTCGACCTGTACCCGAAGACGGCCGTGCTCGACGGCGAGAAGAGCACGCAGCAGATGACCGTGCGGGCCACCTATTCCGACGGCACGGACCGCGACGTGACCGGGCTGGCCCTGTTCCTCACGAACAACGAGTCCTCGGCCGCGATCAGCCCGGACGGCCTCGTCACCGCCGCCCAGCGCGGCGAGGCGTTCGTCATGGCCCGGTTCTCGACGTTCACCGTCGGCTCGCAGGTCCTCGTGCTGCCCAAGGGTCTCAAGTTCGAGTACCCGGCCGAGCCCGAAGCCAATTACATCGATACGCTGATCACCGCCAAGCTCAAGAAGCTGCGGATGGCCCCGTCGGCGATCTGCACCGACGAGGTCTTCTGTCGCCGGGTCTACCTCGACGTCGTCGGCCTCCTGCCCACGCCCGAGGAATTCACCAAGTTCGTCGAGAGCAAGGACCCGGAGAAGCGGGCCAAGCTCATCGATGAGCTGCTCAACAAGAAGGAATTCGTCGAGATCTGGGTGAGCAAGTGGGCCGAGATGCTCCAGGTCCGCTCGGTGCCCAACGGCGTCAGCTACAAGGGGATGTTCCTCTATTACAACTGGCTCGTCGAGAAGCTCTCCAAGAACACGCCGATGGACGAGATGGTCCAGGAGCTGCTCGGGGCCAACGGCGGCACGTTCAAGAACCCGGCGACGAATTTCTATCAGGGCACGACCGAGAACCTGCTCCTGACGGAGAACGTGGCCCAGGTGTTCATGGGGATGCGGATTCAGTGTGCCCAGTGCCACAACCACCCGTTCGACCGCTGGACGCAGAACGACTACTACGGATTCGCCGCGTTCTTCGCCCAGATCGGCCGCAAGCAGGGCGAAGACTACCGGGAGACGATCATCTTCAACTCCGGCGGGGGCGAGGTCGCCCACCCGGTCGGCGGACGGCAGATGAAGCCGAAGTTCCTGGGCGGCGTCGAGCCCGACGTCGCGGGTAAGGACCGCCGCGTGATCCTGGCGAAGTGGCTGGCCTCCAAGGAGAATCCCTGGTTCGCGTCGTCCTTCGCCAACCGCGTCTGGGCGCACTTCAACGGCAACGGCATCGTCGAGCCGATCGACGACTTCCGGGTCTCCAACCCCGCCTCCAACCCGGAATTGCTCGAAGAGCTGGGCAAGCGGTTCACCGACTCGAAGTACGACCTCAAGAAGCTCGTCCGCGACATTTGCAACTCGCGCACCTACCAGCGAGCCACCCAGCGCAACGCCTCCAACGAGACCGACGAGAAGAACTTCGCGCATGCGAACCTTCGCCGGATCAAGGCGGAGAACATGCTCGATATCATCAGCCAGGCGACCGAGACGAAGGACAAGTTCCAGGGCCTTCCGATCGGCGCCCGCGCCGTGCAGATCGCCGACGGCGGCTCTTCGACCTACTTTCTCACCACGTTCGGCCGCGCCACTCGCGAGACGGTCTGCTCGTGCGAGGTGAAGATGGAGCCGACCCTGTCGCAGGCCCTCCACCTGCTCAACGGCGACACGGTGAACTCGAAGATCCAGAACGGCGGCGTGATCAAGAAGCTGATGGCGACGAAGAAGTTCCCCGAGGAACGCATCGTCGACCTCTACCTTCGCACCCTCGCCCGCATGCCCGACGATGCCGAGCTGAAGAAGCTCACGCCGCTGCTCGCGCCGGGATCGAACCAGGAGCAGGCCCTGCTGGATATCTTCTGGGCGCTGCTGAACAGCCGGGAATTCCTGTTCAATCACTGATTCCTTCCAGACTGAAAAATTCGAGCTCCGGGGATTCGAGAGCGGGATTTATTCTCGAATCTCGAATCCCCGAGTCTCGGATCCTCCCCCACCCAGACGCCCGCCGAGACCATACTCATGAGCCTCTCCCTGCTGCTCGCCGTGGCCGTCGTCGCGGCCCTCGACGACAAGGCTGCCGCGAAGATCAACTTCACCGATAACGTGGCGTCGATCTTCCAGACCCATTGCAACTCGTGCCATAACAACGACAAGCAAAAGGGCGGCCTGTCGCTCGACACCTACGGCAACGCCATGAAGGGCGGAGGCTCCGGCAAGGTCATCGAGCCGGGCGACGTGGACGGCAGCCGGCTGTACTCGCTGGTCAATCACAGCGAAGAGCCGAAGATGCCGCCCAAGTCGCCGAAGATCCCCGACGCCGATCTCGCCACGCTCAAGGCGTGGATCGCCGGCGGGGCGCTCGAATCGAAGGACGGCAAGCCCGTCGCGGCGAAGCCGAAGCTCGACTTCAAGCTCGACGCCTCCGCCATCGGCAAGCCCGTCGGCGCGCCGGCGATGCCGGAGAATCTGCCGACCGAGCCCGCCGTCCTGTCGCCCAAGGCCAACGCCATCACGGCCCTCGCCGCCAGCCCGTGGGCGCCGCTGGTGGCGGTCTCGGGACATAAGCAGGTCCTGCTTTACGACACCGCCAAGAATCGGCTCGCCGCCGTCCTGCCGTTCCCCGAGGGGACCGTCCACGTCCTGAAGTTCACCCGCGACGGCGCGATGCTGCTGGCCGGCGGTGGTCGTGGCGGCCAGTCGGGCAAGGTGATCGTGTGGGACGTGAAGACGGGCAAGCGCCTGTTCGAAGTCGGCAAGGAATACGACGTCGTCCTGGCCGCCGACATCAGCGCGGACCGCACGCTCGTGGCCCTGGGAGGACCGAGTAAGGTCCTGAAGGTCTACGGATCGTCCGACGGCGAACTCGTCTATGAATCCAAGAAGCACACCGAGTGGGTCACCGCCATCGAGTTCAGCCCCGATGGCGTCCTCCTCGCCTCCGGCGACCGCAACGGCGGTCTTGTGGTGTGGGAGGCCGCCACCGGCCGCGAGTTCTACGACCTGCGCGGCCACACGACGGCGATCACCGACATCTCCTGGCGGCTGGACTCCAACCTCGTCGCCTCCTCCAGCGAGGACACGACCGTCAAGCTCTGGGAGATGACCAACGGCACCATGATCAAGAACTGGGGTGCCCACGGCGTCGGCACCCTCTCCGTTCGGTTCGCCAAGGATGGCCGCCTGGTCACGACCGGCCGCGATCGCGTCGCGAAGGTCTGGGACCAGAACGGCGGCCAGCAGCGTCAGCTCGAGATCTTCAACGATCTGGCCGTCCGCGCCGTCTTCACGCACGACGACGCCCGCGTGATCGCCGGCGACTGGTCGGGTGAGGTCCGGATCTGGGAGCTGAAGGAGGGCAAGCGGCTCGCCAATCTCGCGGCCAACCCGGCGGCTATCGCCACCCGCATGGCCCTGGCAGAGCAGGCACTCGCCGTTGCCCAGACCGCGGCCGACACGGGCTCGAAGGAGCTGGTCGCGATCCAGGCCGATGCCACCGCGAAGGGTAACCTGGTCGCGCAGACCCAGACAGCTCTGGCCCAGGCCCAGCAGGCCGCTCAGCAAGCGACCGCCGCCGTGGCTGCGGCCGAGGCCGGCTATCTCCAGAAAGCTCGCGCCGAGATGGCCGCCAATGACGCCGCCGGGACGGCCAACTTCGTCCGCGACCGGATGAACACGCTCAAGACGGAAGCCGCGACCTCGCATCAAGCCCGGGTCGAAGCCTCCCAGGCCGCCGCCGCCGTCTTCGCCGCGACGAAGTCCGATCGCGACCGCATCCTCTCCGAGAAAGCCGCCGCGTCCGTCGCCGTCGCTGCGCAGCTCGTCGCGGGGCTCACGCCTCAGGCCCTCGCCGCGACCGAGGCCGCGAAGGTCACTCAGGCCGCCCAGGTCAAGGCGACCGCCGAGCGTGTCGCCGCCGAGGCCCCTCTCGCCGCCCTGCGGCAAACCGCCGCGACGGCCACCGCCGCCGTCCCCGTTCGCCAGAACGAGTTGGCGGGTGCGACCGCCGCCAAGGTTGCCGCCGACAAGGTCCTCGCCGACAAGACTCCATTGGTTCAGGCCCTCGTCGCCAAGGCCCAGGCCGCCCGCGAAGAGGTTCAGGCCCTCGCCATCGAGCGGAAAGCCTCCGACGCCTCCCGAGCGGCCGTACCCGCCGCGACGGCCTCGAAGTCCTGAGACGGATCGAGCGTCTCGCTCCCGGTTGCATCACTCGCGGCCCGCCCTTCGATCTCGCCAGATCGTTGGGGTGGGCCGCGGATTCGCGCACGGAAACGCTCTTGATTCCCGGTTCTCCCTTGCATCCGGCCATGCTGAACCTTACAACCAAAGGTCCGGCGCGGGGGTCGTCCGAATGAGGATTCGCACCGCGTCGGAGATGCCGCGCGCCTTGGCAAACGCGCCGGAAAAACTACAGACCTGACTCGATCGCCGGAGACTGGGACGGATGAAGGATTCACATCTCGACGCGCGGGCTCGCGCGGCACTGGACGCCGGCGAAGGTATCTTGCGATTGGCCCCCACCTGGGTCCCGCGCTCGTTCCTCATGCCGGGGGCGCGCCTGAAGCTCGCCAAGCAAGATCTGTACGCACTCGGCACTCATCGCGGAGGCATCGACGAGCGCTGGTTCGGCTCGACCACGCCCGCCGCCAACGAAGGCGCCCCACCCGACGAGGGGCTGTCCTACGTCGTTCACGAGAAGGACAAGTTCACCCTCAAGGACGCGATCGCGGCCCTGGGCGCGGAGATCCTCGGCAAGTCCATCTGGGACACGTACAAGAAGTGGCCGGTCTACTCGAAATTCTTCGACAACCTCGGCCCGATCCCCCACCACATGCACCAGACCCAGGAGCAGGCCGCCCTCCTCGGTCGCGAAGGGAAGCCCGAATCGTATTACTTCCCGCCCCAGTTGAACTGGACGGGGAATAACTTCCCCTACACCTTCATGGGGTTCGAGCCGGGCACGACCAAGGACGAGGTCCGCGCGTGTCTGGAGCGCTGGAACGAGGGCGACAACGGCATCCTCGACCTCTCGAAAGCCTACCGCCTCAAGCCCGGCACCGGATGGCTGATCCCCCCGGCCGTGCTCCACGCGCCCGGTTCGCTCGTCACCTACGAGCCGCAGTGGGGCTCCGACGTGTTCGGCATGTACCAGTCGATGGTCGAAGGCCGGCGTGTCCCCTGGGAATTACTCGTCAAGGACGTGCCCGAAGACAAGCATCACGACCTCGATTACCTCGTCGAACAGCTCGACTGGGCCAAGAACGTCGACGAGCATTTCAAGGCCAACAACTACCTCGAACCCATCGTTCACAGCGAGTCCGAGGGGCACGTCGACAAGTGGATCGTCTACGGCACGGTGAGCGGCAAGCAGCTGTTCTCCGCCCGAGAGTTGACCGTGCTGCCCGGCCACTCGACCACGATCAAGGACGACGGGGCTTACGGCCTGGTGGTCGTCCAGGGTTCCGGCCACATCGGCAAGCTCGACGTCGACAGCCCGAACTTCATCCGCTTCGGCGAGGTGACGAAGGACGAGGTCTTCGTGGCCGAGCCGGCGGCCAGGGCCGGCATCGCATTCAAGAACACCGGCAGCGAGCCTTTCGTCAGCCTCCGCTATTTCGGCCCGGACGTTCACAAGACCCTGCCGAACGTCGGGGACTATCGGAAGCATCGGAACTGACGAGGTGATCGACCGCGGATCGAGCGAGTGGAGACCTTCGTGAAGATACCGGCGCCGGTCTCCCGGAGGCGAGATCCTCGGTCGAATCGCTGATGGCGAAACCCACACGGTCCTGAGTGCCCAGGCTCATGAACGGTTCTTATCCCCACCGCGATGAGGAGATGCCCGAGGCCACGGCCGCGAGGATTTCCGCCGAACTCGCGCCGGGGGAGAGGCTCACCTGGGCCGGGCGTTCGCACCTTCGCGTCCCCGATTTCGCGCGCTGGCTGCTGGCGGGGCCGATCCTCCTGGCGATGGGGGGCTGGCTCTTCGCGCAGATCGACTTCGCGGGGAACCAGGGTCAGGCGGCGTTCTCCGGGATGACCGTGATGCTGCTCCTCGGCGTGGTGATCGCCTGGGCGGCGGGGTTCATCTTGTCGCTGGGGAGCCTCTTCCGGTTGACTTCCGCCCGCGCGGTGAGGCGCCTGAATGCCGGGGCCTTGCATGCGCTGACCGATCGTCGCGCGATCATCTGGCGGCCCGCGCCGGGATCGAGCGGGACCGAGGTGCGGAGCTTCACTTTGGATGAGATCGTCCGGACCACCCGGATCGAACGTCCGGACGGGACCGGCGACGTCCTCTTCACGTTGATCGAGGGCGCGGCGCCGGGGTCTCTCGACGTCACCCTGATCCAGACCATGCCCGCCATGAGCGGGGCCGGCTTCTTCGGGATCACCGACCCCCGCCGGGTCGAAGAACTGATCCGCCAGTCCTCGATCAGAAGTCGAGACTTCGCGTCGCAGTGATCGCAGACACTCCATCAAACCCTGAAAACGCCGATCATCACGTACGGAAAGGTCCATCCATGTCCGCTACTCATTCCAATACGTTCCCGAAGCTCCACAACGCCGCCTGGCCCGGCGTCGTCGGCAAGGGCGAGGGCTCCGAGCCGCCGATCGACCTGGATACGATGCTCGACCTGACGGCCGCGGCCGAGGTGGACGGCGTCAAGTTCGACGGGTTCGACCTGTTCCTGTTCCTGCCTCATATCGACATCGATTCCTCCGACGATGACCTCAAGGTCCTGGCCGACAAGGCCCGGTCTCGCGGCCTGGAGATCGGCTCGGTCGTCGCGCCGGTCTGGCCGCCGACGGGGGGCGGCTCGGCGATGGACGAAGGGGAAGGCCGGACGAAGTTCCTCGAACAGGTCAAGAAGGGCTGTCGGATCGCCCGGACCCTTCGCGAGCTCGGGATTCGCCCCCACGGCGTCGTCCGAATCGACTCCGCATGTGGTGTCGGGGACTGGGCGGCCGACCCGAACGGCAATCAGGCCAGGATCGCCGAGACCTTCCAGGAGGCCGCGAAGATCGCCCGCGATTCCGGGGAGAAGCTCGCCGCCGAGGGCGAGATCTGCTGGGGCGGCATGCACTCCTGGCGCAAGATGGTGGACCTCCTGGAGCGCATCGGCGAGCCCGAGACCGTCGGCTTCCAGGCCGACATGGCCCACACGCTGCTCTACACGATGGGCTACAACGCCCCCGAGGATCGCATCCTGCCCGAGAACTTCGACTGGAGCGATACCGCCACGCTCGACGCCGCCCTCAAGACGCTCACCGCCGCCCTTCGACCCTGGACGATCGACTTTCACGTCGCCCAGAACGACGGCACCGTCCACGGCTCCGGCTCCCACGACAAGACCGGCCGCCACTGCCTCGCCACCGACCCCAACGGCAAGCTCGACATCGTCAAGCATGCCGGCTTCTGGATGCGTGACGACGACGGCTACCCCACCAAGAAGTTCGCCCACATCTGCTGGGACGGCTGCATGTTCCCGAACGCCGTGATGATGAAACCGGAGACGTGGAATGATATCCTGAAGACGATGATCGCGGTCAGGGATGCGCATGGTTGGACCGAGTGAACCTTTCGGGAGATGATGTCCTCACCCATGAACGTGGATGCGGTTTTCCTCGCCGTTGTAGGGTGGCGTTAGTCGCCGCAGGCGACGCAACCCACCGCAACCGGGCAGACCGAAGCCTGGTGGGTCGCTACAGGAGAACGCATCCTCCTGCGCAGAAATAACGGACCGATTGTCTTTTCTTCCCTCCAGGTGGACTCACGATGCCCCAGTTGAAACCCCTGAATATCGGACTCGTCGGCTACGGCTTCATGGGCCGGACGCACTCGAACGGGTACAAGCGAGTCAATGACTTCTTCGACCTGGAGTATCGCCCGATTCTCAAGGCGGTGTGCGGACGGTCGGAGGCGAATGCGAAGGCGTTCGCGGAGAAGTGGCAGTACGAGTCGTACGAGACGGACTGGAAGAAGCTCGTCGCGAGGAAGGATATCGACGCGATCGACATCTGCACGCCGAACGACTCGCACGCGGAGATCGCCATCGCGGCGGCCGAGGCGGGCAAGATGGTGCTCTGCGAGAAGCCGCTGGCGAGGGACATGAAAGAGTCGCTGCCGATGGTCCTCGCGGTCGAGAAGGCGGGCGTGAAGAACACGGTCTGGTACAACTACCGCCGCGCCCCGGCCGTGACGTTCGCCAAGCAGTTGATCGATCAGGGCAAGCTCGGCCGGATCTTCCACTATCGCGCCAATTTCTTGCAGGACTGGACGATCTCGGCGGACCTTCCCCAGGGAGGCGCGGGCCTGTGGCGGCTGGATGCGGCCTCGGCCGGATCGGGCGTCACGGGCGACCTCCTGGCGCATTGCATCGACACCGCCCTGTGGCTCAACGGCTCGATCACGACCGTGAGCGCCATGACCGAGACGTTCGTGAAGGAGAGGAAGCACACGCTTACCGGCAAGGTCGAGCCCGTCGGCATCGATGATGCGTGCGCCTTCATGTGCCGCTTCGAGAACGGCTCGCTCGGCCTGTTCGAATCGACGCGATACGCCCGTGGCCACAAGGCCCTCTACACCTTCGAGATCAACGGCGAGAACGGCTCGCTCAAGTGGGATCTGCACGATCTGCACCGCTTGCAATACTTCAATTACGGCGACGAAGGCCCGCTCCGCGGCTGGCGGTCGATCCACGTGACCGACAGCGATCATCCCTACATGAAGCACTGGTGGGTGCCCGGCCTCCAGATCGGTTACGAGCACACGTTCGTGCATCAAGTCGCCGACTTCTTGCAAGATCTGGCCTCCGGCAAGCCGACCAGCCCAACGTTCCGCGAGGCCCTCGAAACCCAGGCCGTGTGCGACGCCGTGCTCGACTCGGCCGAGGTCGGCCAGTGGCAGACGGTCGTTCCGGCGTGAGTTGCTTGTCGTGAGTTGACTTCCGGTGTCGGCGGGCGGGGACACGCGCCGCTACCTATGACGGGGTGGCTGGGGTCGAGCCGGCGCAGACGGCGAGCCCCCGGCCCCGGGCTGCCGGTCGCCAGCCGGGGGCTCGCCGTCTGCGCCGGCTCGACCCCAGCCA
>JAQGHR010000067.1 GCA_028291545.1 Planctomycetota bacterium
TCAGCAGGCTCTCGCCCAGGCCGAGCTCGCGTGCGACCTCGGCGAGGCTCTTGCCCTCGGCGGCGATCCGGCGGACCGCCTCGGCCTTGAACTCGCGAGTGTAGTTGCGTCTCTGCTTCGCCATCGCCGACCTCCTCGGGGTGAGCTTACGCTCTTATCGGAGCGCTCGCCATCCGTGGGGAAGTCCACAACCGTACGTCGTTCTTCAACCTGCGTCGACACTCAGACGACTCTGGCACGACAGGAAGTCTCGCTGCATCGGTCTCCGTTGCGGCGTGAGCTGTCGCCAAGCGTTGCCGTACAAAGCCGCTAGAATCGAGTGTTGCCCACAGGACACCGAGATGTCGAACGAGAACAAAAAACCCGCTCAGGCCGAGGGGCAGCCCGCCCCAGGCGCCGGGCGGCGAGGGCAGGACGCCGCCCCGTAGCTGGCCGCGTCACCGTCACTAAAACGGAACCGGGGGAACGCGAAGCCTGACACGCCCTCGTCATTGACGACTTCGGGTGGGGGTGCAGTGGGTCAACATCAAGGCTCAATCCCAACATTGATACCGCTGGTGAATCGCGCTCAGGCCACCAGCCGCACGAACCGCTACTTCCGCGTCGCAACTCGTGTCGGCATGTCGCAGATCAAGACATTCTGTCGCATTCGCCTTCGGGTCAGCTCGGGAGACGCCCGCCGACCGCACCTCGCGCCAGATTGCAAGCCATTTTGCCGTTTGGATTTACCGGTTAGACAACGCTGAAGTGCATGGCGCGGGCGGATTCGGGCACGCCATTTGGATTCGATGACTGCGGGGTTCAGCGGCGCGCACGAGTGGATCTGTTCGCGGAAACGGGGACGCGGGCGGCTCGGCTCGGAGGGAGGTGCTGCAGAGAACCATCGCTCGCTCCTTGCGGCCAATGGTTTCCGGTCCTGAGCGAGTCAGGAGGGTGGCCAGGACACTCACAACGCGGAGCGAAGGGGGACGTCCCATGAGATGGTCCTGCTCGGGTTACTCGGCCTCATCCACGACGCGTTCCTGATCTTCATCGCCTCTTCGTGTGGCTCGGTGCTGCCGAGGAAGCGCACGGTCCGGTTTTCGATGCACCGGACCCCAGGCGGGCGGCATCCGGAGGCCGCCAGGGATTGGATCCGCGGCAGGTGATGGCGACCGATCCTCCGGACCCGACGACGGGCCAGCGATGCGAGCGCTTCTCTGGCGAGCGATTTCATTTCAAGGTCTGTTCGCCTCGGGCTCATTCCGTGCCGAGGCTCTGGGAGGGACGACTTAAATGAAGCGCAAGAAGGCCGAGGGCCACGGCCCGCACGTGCAGGGCTACGTCTGGCACGCTTTCCCCGACCCCGCGACGCCCGGCGTGTTCGCCGGCGACATCCCGTTCAACCCCGACGATCCCCACGGGCTCAGCCCGTCGAATACCCGTCCCCCAAGAGGCGTGGTCCGCTTCTGGCGGCTCCATAAGGACACGAAGGGATTCGCTAACGAGATCGTCGGCGGGAGCTTCCTCGTCCTGACTGAACACCTGGAACCGCCCAAGGTCACGGCCGGCTGGTTTGTGGAAGTGGCCCGAATCTCCCCGGGGTTCGAGCTCGACCTCGGCGACGACCGCGAGGTGGTCCTGCTCCGCGTGATTGCGACCATCGAGACTGCCTGGGGGCCCGTCCGGCACTGCGAGTTCGAGATCGATGAGGAGTGATCGACGCCCCCAGGTCTGCCAAGCCCGGATCACCGAGTTCTTCCGCCGCATCCCCGGCACGGAGGTAGAGTAAGACATCGAGATCAAGGGCAAGATCAAGATAAATCGCCAGATCCACATGCCTGAGTGAAATTGCCGTGAAAGGTGAAGCTCGGCCACGCCTTGGAGGTGCCAGTCAAGATCGAGATGATGGTGGACGCGAAGAAGCAAGAGCGCCCAGCAGACATCGTATACGCATGTGTCAGTTCATGACAAATCCTTCGGGGAAACCTGATCGGTCGGCGGGCTTCATCCGGTGACCATCATCAAAACGGTATGGGGTAGATCGGCATGCACAAGATCCCTAAGGTCATGCGCGCGGCGGCGATCGATCGCTTCGGAGGGCCCGAGGTGCTGTCGATCCACTCGATACCCGTGCCCGACCTCGACGCTCGCGAGGTGCTGATCGCGATGCACACGGCGGGAGTCGGGGTGTGGGACGCCGAGATGCGGGAGGGCCGTTACACGAGCGGGAGCGAGCGCTTCCCGCTCGTCCTCGGGACCGACGGGGCGGGCACCATCGTGGCCTCTCGCATCAACGTGTTCAATGTCGGCGACCAGGTCTATTCCTACAGCTTCGACAACCCGAAGGGCGGCTTTTACGCCGAGTACGTTGCTGTCGCGTCGGAGAAGGTCGCGCCCATTCCCGAACGGCTCGACCTCGAGCACGCCGGCGCCATCCCGACCACCGGCCTCACGGCGCTCCAGGGTATCGACGATGTCCTGCACGTGACGGCGGGCGAGACTCTCATCATTCACGGTGCATCCGGCGGGGTGGGATCGCTCGCCATTCAGTTCGCGAAGTGGCGCGGCGCACGGGTGCTCGCGACCGCGAGGGGAGAGGATGGACTGGCCTTCGTCCGCCACCTCGGCGCGGATCTGGCCGTGGAAGCGCGGGGCGACGACATCGCGGCCGCCGCACGCTTCCACGCGCCCGGCGGCATCGATGCCGTGCTCGGACTCGCGGGCGGCGACGCGTTTGAGCGCTGCATCGACACGCTCCGACCCGGCGGCCGGGTGGCCTATCCGAACGGGGTCCAGCCCGTGCCGAACGAGCGGCCCGGGATCGAGATCACCCCGTATGACGCGATCGCAGGTATCGACGAGTTCGAGCGCCTCAACCGTGCCGTGGAGGCGGCGGAACTCAAGGTCCCGATCGCCGCGGCCTACGCGCTCGACCACGCCGCAAGGGCGCACGAACGCCTCGCCGAGGGGCATGTTCGCGGCAAGCTCGTGCTTCAGGTCCGCTGACGAGCAGTTGGGCCGTGGTCCAACGAAACGGGCGGGCCATGGGAGGCGTGGAACAACGAAGCCCGGACGGTTATTCGGTCCGTCGCGGATCGGCCACACCGACGAGGGAGCGAATCAGGAATGAAGCTCATCCTTTTGGTTGTCTTCACGATTGTCGTCCTCGTGATCGTGGCTCGTGTGTGGCTCAGGCCCGGCGCATCGCCAGGACTGCCACGGGACCGGGGCGGCGGTGGCAGTTGGAGCGCACGCGTCCAGCAGCTTCGCCGGTCCTTGATGAGTAAGGCCCTGGGGGACGCGTCCAAGGTGGATGCTTGGGTTGAGTATGAGCGCAACAAAGCCCCCTCGCTGAGCGAAGAAGAGTATTACGTCCGAGCGAACGATCGTTGGGAGAGAGATAATCGTTGACACCCCACCCCGGCAGCGCGGCCAAGATTGAGACCGGCACCAACGTCGTGAAGCGGCTCGTCGCCATGCACCTCCACTACGCGCTGTGGCAGCCGGCAGAGGTCGAGCAGCGGGACGGCCGAGCCACGCCGACGAGCGGCGGGCGTGACGTCGTGCGCTGCTGGGCGAGGAAATCGGTGCGGCTCAATGGCCCAGGGTCACCGAGCGGGAGATTCAGGCCGCTGCCGAGCGGCTGCTCAGACTGGCCGCATGACATGAGAGAAGTCGCGGAACGTACAGAACACTAACGAGCCTGTACTTGCCAGACGCCCCACCGCATTCACTGAGGCTACGTTGCAATCCCGCGCTGCCTGGGTTGCCCGACAAGTTCTTGGAAACCTGAGACCGCCGCGGAGACCATCGCGGGACCGGACTCGGCGGCCGGCTGGTGAAGCCCAAGTAGCTGTTCGGAAGGCTGGAAGTGTTGCACGCGTCGGTCTGATTGACGAATGGCATTTAGTTTTTTCAACTCGTTTGAGCATCTGACGTTTGATCTCCTGCCTCGGCCTCGACAGGCGGTCGTACCTCTTGGGCCTTCGCTTCGCCATGCGCGGCTCGACGCGGTCCGGGCGGTCGGCGACGCGGTGGACGGCGATGGCCCGCAGCGCGTGCCGATCGAGCGCGGCCCTGTGGCCCGGGCCGCGATGGGCCTGGTGGGCGATCGGGGGCCGGAAGGCCTCCAGGATCTGGGGCCTCGCCTTGAGGCTGATCGACCGCGGCGGGACCC
>JAQGHR010000072.1 GCA_028291545.1 Planctomycetota bacterium
GCGTCGGCGCGACCGGGCTCGAGCTGTCTTCATCGCGATCCGATTGCCTTGGGTGGAGATCTCGATTCTGGAGTTTGGGTTCAGATTCCCGGTTGGCCGCAGTCCGTACTCCACCCCCGGGGACGCGACGGTGAGGCCTCTCCCAGGAATTCCGGGGGCGGAGTACCGACCCCGGCCACCCAGGACGTCTCGGGGAATCTCCGGAATCGAGAACTCTACTCGATCGCCTTGAATTGCAGTTCGCTCGCCTCAGAATGGTGCGCCCGGTGCGACGATTTCCTGAGGCCGGGCACCGTTAAGTTCGAGGACGTTGCGGGCGGCTGGCTCCTCGGGTTGCTCAATCACGGGCTTCTTCAAAGCGTCCAACTTCTGCGAGAGAAACCCGGGCCATCCACTGCGAGGGTCGGACAGCTTGCGTAGCCGAGGTCGAGCGACCGTCTCCACGATCTCATGGGACGGTCCAACGGACGCCTTGGCCAGGTAGTCGATCAACGGCCGCGCGTGATCGAAGTCCCGACGCATCAAGTCGATCTGCGCCCGGACCGAAAGCAAGCGAAGTCGCTGATCGGCGGAATCCGCCCGGGTGAGCAAACTCTCCACGCTTGCGATCGCAGCCGGATAGTCGCGGGCGAAGTAGGCGAAGGCCAGTCGCAGCTCATCCTTATCAGGGGAGGATGGGCCGACGATCTGTAGCCCCATCCGGGAAAGCCGGCCCAGGCGTAACCAGATCGGATCTCCTGGCTCGAGTTCGCCCGGTGAAGGGAGCAAGCTCGGACGCTCGACGGGGGTCCCGTCAACCAGGGCGGGATCGGGCAGTTGATCGCGGAGGATCAGGAGCATCGTCTCCAGCAGACGCCCGACCCACTCCATCCGCGACGCATCATCGGGAGCGAGCAGGAGGACACGTTCCGAATCGGGGTCGCAGACCGCGGGGGGCGACCAGATCCCACGCTCTCCGACCCGGAAGGCCAGTCCGCGAGAACCGGGACACGCGGCCAGAGCCGCCAGGATGCCGGACTCGTCGTAGGGATTCAGGCGCTTATGGACCTCCTCGGGCCTGGCCTGATAGGACCAGGTGATCTGCGCCTGGCGCTGATCGGGCATCGCGGTTGCGTAGAACAGATCGTCTCCGTCGGGGTCGAGCGTGAACCAGGATCCGAGTAATGTGCCCTCGCGGCCGATCGGGTCGTGAACAAGATTCACCGCCAACTCCGTCTGGCCGTTATCCGCCCGAGATTTCACGAGTTGCAGTTCCGATCGCGTGCCCTTCTGGTCCGGCGAAGGAGACCCCAGCGTGCGGCGGAGGATCAAGAGGGACTGGCCATCGCGACTCCATACCGGCGCGGGGAGACGATCGGACTCGGGGGCAAAGTCGGTCAACCGCCGTGATTCCTGCCGAATATCCAGGAGATACACGCCGCGTTCTCTCCCGGCTTGAACATAGGCCAGTCGCGAGTCGTTGGGAGCCCAGCGCGGATGCAGCGCACCGTCCAGAGACCGTTCGACACGCCCGTCCGTGGCGCGGAGAAGGAGGAGCCCGGGGGGTTGCAGCTTGGGGGCGGCCAGGATCCGCCCGTCCGGACTCCAGGCAAGCGTCAGGGTTTGAATCTTGTCGGCCGATGGTTCGGGGCCAGTGACCGGTTCGCGGTGGACCACGCGCTGCCGATCCGGCGAGTCCTGGATCACGGTCTCCCATTGCGCCGTCGAATCCGAGCCTCGCACCAGCCTGCCGAAAGCCAGGCCCGTGCCGTCGCGACTCCAGCAGGCCGACGTCAGCGGGCCACGCGATTCGGCCAGCATGACGGATTCGCCGGTGTCCGGCTTCGTCGCCCAGAGGCGGTACAGCGATGCCGGCCGAGTTGCGTCGAGGACGGCGCGATCGACAACGGCTTCCTTCGCCTCGACCCGGAACAACCATCCCGGCGTGATCGGAAGACGCACCGGCCGGATTTCCTGGACGTAGGCCAGCCATCGGCCGTCGGGCGACCAGGACACCGGGGACGGCGCCCCGGGGAGCACCAGGTTCGCACCCAACAGTCCCAGCCACAAGGCGATAGGCATCGGTCGCGTCCTCGAACCAGGCGGAACGTCACGAAGCACAGTCCGCGAAAGTCGCGGTATCCCCCGCCGATACTGGCCCTCTCAGTATACGTACGGTTGAAGTGGCCGAACATAACGGGCGCGAAATACCGATGATACTGCCGGGCGCGGTCAATTCCGGGTTTGCCGTGGCGCGGACAATCGGGCGGCAGTAGCTTGACGGAAATGTTAAGATTTTACGATCAGGTCATTTGTTGGGCCTGCCTCATGCCGTGAGATGGGACGGTTTTCACCTGATCACACGTGGCATGCCCATGTGTTGCCGTAAGAGGACACGGAATGCCTTGCAGCCCGCCGGATTGCGTCCTACAATGAGCCGCCCGCCCGCCGGAAGTACGGTTCGGTTTGTGATGGATCGATCGTTCTCTCCCACGCCCGGCCCCGCCGCCTCCGGCCCGGCCATCGCCCCGCGAGACCTTCCATGCGTTTTGTTTTGATCGACCGCATCCTGGAGCTGACGCCGGGTCACGACATCGTGGCCGTGAAGAATCTGACGCTAGCCGAGGAATACCTCGCCGATCATTTCCCCGGTTTCCCCGTCATGCCGGGAGTGCTCATGCTCGAGGCCCTCACGCAGGCCGGCGCCTGGTTGATCCGGGAGACGGAAGATTTCGCGCATAGCGTGATCGTGCTGAAAGCCGCCAAGACCATCAAATACGGTAGCTTCGTCGAGCCCGGCCGCCAGTTGCAGATCCGCGCCCAGATCGTGGAGCATGGGCCGTCCGAAACGTCCTTCAAGGGCGAAGGTGTGATCGACGATCAGGTCATGGTCAAGGGGCGGTTCACCCTGACTCGCTACAATCTCCGCGAAAAGAACCCGACCCTGGTGGGGACCGACGCGTCGATTGTTGCCGGGCTCCGCGACTTGTATGCTACGCTTCGCAAGGGGTCCGTCGGGGCGCGTGCGATGGTGCGGATCGCGGGATCGGGGCCGAAGTCGCTGGCCCTGTCCTCGGGTCCTCCCACGTGATCAGAGCCCAGAATCCGCCGGCTCGGCACTCCAGTCTTGACCCCGACTCGGCCGATGATGTTGCAAGATCGGCCGAATTCTAGCAAGATATCCGGGTCGCCCCGGTCGGACCACGCGAGGTGTGCCTCTGAACCTCCGGTAACTCCGCCCGCGCGACTCCCTCCGAGATCGACCCGCCGAGACATTCCGGGGCTCGACCGGCCGACATCAGGACGCCGGTCCGGTCGCCGTCACCGCGAATCGTCACGAATCGACTCCCCCAGAGCATTGGTCCTCCCCGCTGTGGGATGGGATTGGCTCCCCGCTCCGCTCTTTCCGAGGATGCTATGCCGACGCAAGACGAGATTTACGAGAAGGTCCAATCCACCTTGGTCGACGCGCTTGGGGTTGATGAGGAGGACGTTACGCGCGACGCCACCCTCTTCACGGACCTGGGCGCCGAGTCCATCGACTTGTTGGACATCGTGTTCCGCCTTGAACGGAACTTTGGAATCAAGATTCCCCGCGGCGAATTGTTCCCGGAAAATGTCTCGGACCCGGACATGGTCGAAGGGGGGAAGATGACCGCCAAGGGCCTGGCCGAGCTCAAGGGACGGATGCCCTACGCCGACCTGACCGAGTTTTCCGCCAACCCCGAAGTGGACAAGTTGTTCGACCTCTACACGGTCGACATGCTCGTCCAGTACGTCTCGAACAAGCTCGGCGCCTGAGCCGATCGAGCCGTTCCGGATGGTTGCATCCGACCTCGACGTCATCCCGCCCCGGCGCCGATAACTGGCTCTCGGCAATCACCCGACTCACGGGATTGCCGATGCCAGGACCGGCCGGGAGGGGAATCAGAGGGCCATCTCGTCTCGCGCGGATTCCTTATCATGCGATGGATCTGGATCGACAAATTCCTGGAGTTCCGCAGCGGCCAGTTTGCCCGCGCCGTGAAGAATCTGACCCTTGCGGAGGAGCATCTCCACGATCATCTGCCGGGCTACCCCATCATGCCTGCCTCGTTGATCATCGAGGGCCTGGCACAGACCGGGGGCATCCTGGTTGGCGAAGCGGGGGGCTTCGCCGAGAAGGTCGTGCTCGCGAAGATCCCCCGAGCCGAGTTCTTCGGCGTCGCGTGCGCCGGCGACCAGCTCATCTACGAGGTGACGCTGACCGATCTGCGGGCCGAAGGGGCGGTCGTCGACGCCAAGGTCTTTCTTAACGGCGAGGTGCTCGCGGAAGTCGAGATCGTCTTCGCCCACCTCGATAACTCTCGATCGAACCAAATCTTCGGGCCGAAGAATTTTGTCTTCACCCAGCAACTTCTCGGCGTTTTGGACCTGGCGCGGGCTCAGGAACGGGCCAAGCAGATCGACGCCGCGAAGACGCCGCCATCCTCCACGACACAGGCCAACGGTACAGCCGAGGAGTGAGGAAGACGTCGATACGGTAGGGTGGGCCCGGCCCATCCCGATGGAATGGCCCTGGCCCATCCTACTTACTCCGTCCCCAGCGAGCCCATGCGGAACGACGAACGGCGGGTAGTCATCACGGGACTCGGACTGATCTGCCCCCTGGGGATCGGCCTGGAGGACTGCAGGCACGCGTTCGCCACCGGCCGAGGGGCGATCGGAAAGCTCAAGAGTTTCCCGGTCGCGGGCCTTCCGAACGACCTCGGAGCCGAAGTGCCGCCATTCGACGCCAAGTCCCTTGCGGTACCCCGGCACAAGAAGCCACTCGCCAAGAGCCTTCGGGTCATGGCCCGGGATATCCAGCTCGCGGTTGCGGCGGCGGAGCTGGCGTTCGCCGACGCGGGCCTGGCGGACGGAGGCATCGATCCGACTCGAATCGGAGTCGATCTCGGTGCCGGCCTGATCTCCACGGAACTCGATGAGCTGGCGCCGGCGATCAACAGAGCGAGTCGATCGGATGGGAGCTTTGACTACGGCATCTATGGCCGCGAGGGTATCCCCGAGATTCCGCCGCTCTGGCTCCTGAAATATCTGCCCAACATGCCGGCCTGCCACATCTCGATCCTCTGGGATTGCCAGGGGCCGAGCAACTCCATCACTCAGGCCGAGGCCGCGAGCCTGGTGGCCATCGGCGAGGCCTGCCGGATCATCGCCCGCGGACGTGCCGACCTGATGGTGACCGGCGGGGCGGACTCCAAGATCCACCCGCTCTCGCTGGTCCGGATGAGCCTTCTGGGCCAGATGTCCCGCTGGGAAGGCGAGCCGTCGGGAGCCTGTCGTCCCTTCGATGTTCGTCGCGATGGCTGGGTTCCCGGCGAGGGCGCGGGCATCCTGATCGTCGAGGAGCGTGAGCACGCGCTCAAACGGGGTGCGCGAATCTACGCCGAGATCCTCGGTTTCGGTTCCGCCTGCGATGCGAAGCGCGAGGGCGGGATCGACGATCGGGGGACCGGCACGGAGCTTGCTCTCCGGGCCGCTCTGAAAGATGCCGGGCTGGAGCCCGGAGCGGTCGGCCATGTGAATGCCCATGGGGCGGCCACGATCGCTGCGGATGCGGCCGAAGCCAAGGCGCTCGATCGCGTCTTCGGCAAGCACGTCCCGATCACGGCGATGAAGGGCTATTTCGGCAACCTGGTCTCCGGCACGGGCGCGGTCGAGTTGATTGGCAGTCTCCTCGGCGTAAATCACGGATTCATCCCACCGATCGTCAACTGCGACGAGCCGGCGTTCGACCTGGACTTCGTCCGCGGCGCGGCCCGCCCAACGACCAACCCGATCTTCGCGACCACGAACCTGACCCGCCACGGCCAGGCGGCGGCTCTGGTCGTCCGAGGAAATGCGGGGGAGACCTCGGGCCCCGTTGCGGTCGCGGATGCCGAGGAGATCGCACAATTGGCGGCGAAGCGATGATCGTTGGGCGTAACCCCTCGGCCGTCTTGGCCGTGATCGATGGCGGCGCGCGGACCGCAGCCTAACAAGGATTTTCATCATGCAGCGTCGAGTCGTCGTGACAGGAATGGGGATGGTCACGCCACTCGGGCGCGACCTGGAATCGACCTGGAAATCGCTCCGGGAATCGCGCTCGGGCGTCGGTCCGATCACGCTCTTCAACGCGGCGAGCTTCCCCACCAAGATCGCCGCCGAGGTCAAGAACTTCGATCTGGCCGAGTACATCGGGGCCGACGCGGATCGTTGGCAGGACCATTGCCGTAACACGCTCTTCGCGATCGCCGCCGCCACCATGGCCGTGAAAGCATCGGGCCTCCTGGACCTCAAGTCGCTCGATCCATCGAGGTTCGGTGTCTATCTCGGGTCCGGAGAAGGGCAGCAGGACTTCGAGCGATTCGTGAGCCTCGTCCACAAGACGAATGAGGGCGGCAAGGTCAACACCGCCGAGTTCACGCGCGAAGGGCTCAGGAGTCTTCATCCGACCCAGGAAGCCGAGCAGGAACCGGGCACGCCGGCCGGGCACCTCGCCGCGCTCTTTGGTGCGAGAGGCCCGAATGCCAATTGCCTGACCGCCTGCGCCGCGAGCGCCCAGGCCCTGGGCGAGGCGACCGACCTGGTTCGCCGGGGAGACGCCGATGTCATGCTCTCCGGCGGCACCCACAGCATGATCCACCCGTTTGGCGTGACGGGCTTCAACCTGCTCACCGCCCTCTCCACCCGCAACGACGAGCCCCACCGCGCGAGTCGCCCCTTCGATCGCGATCGAGACGGCTTCATCCTCGGCGAAGGTGCCGGGATGCTCGTCATCGAAGAATACGAGCACGCTCGCCGTCGCGGCGCGACGATCCACGGTGAGATCGCCGGTTACGGCTCCACGGCCGACGCGTTCCGTCTCACCGATACTCACGACGAGGGCCGAGGCGCGATCGCCGCCATTCGCGAGGCCATGGCCCAGGCGCGGGTCAACCCCGGCGACATCGACTACATCAACGCCCACGGCACCAGTACCTCGGTGAACGATTCCGTGGAGACCCTCGCCATCAAGCGATCTCTCGGCCCGGCCGCCTACCAGGTCGCGATCTCCAGCACCAAGAGCATGATGGGCCACCTGATCGCCGCCGGAGGTGCGGTCGAGGCGATTATCTGCCTGCTGGCCATGCGCGACGGTGTGGTGCCCCCGACGGTCAACCTCGATAATCCCGACGCGGATTGCGACCTCGACTACATTCCTCACGTCTCCCGTGAGAAGTCCGTCCATGTGGCCTCGTCCAATAGCTTCGGGTTCGGCGGGCAGAATGTCACCCTGATCCTCAAACGGCTTGCCGGATGACCTGTTTTCACGGCCGCACGCGGCTCGCGATTCTCTCGGTTCGATTGAGAACCCGAGAAATCGAACATGCGACCCGGGCCCGGCGCGGTCGATGCCGGAGCAAATCCGGACGCGGCTCTTGACGTAATGAGTGCTGCGCGGAATCCTCATGATTGCGAGAACCATCACGCGTGGTTGCTTGTCTCGGGATCTCACGTTATAAATCTGAACGTGCGGCGAATTCGAGCCGATGCTAGTCTGCTAGGGCGGTATCCCTCTTCCTAGATCGGGCCGCGAAGCACCCTGGAGTCGAGACGTGCCCAGTTCCGTCCTGACCGGCCTCCTCATCGGCGTCGCGGTAACCCTTGCCGTCGTCGTGACATTCCTGGTTTATATCTGGATTCGATACTCAGGAATCGTTGCCAGGATCTTCGAGGAGACGCCCGTTTTTCAGCCGCTGCGGTCCGAGCCGCTTTCCGGAGGCCAGGAAGTCCGGTTCCCGACGGCCGATGGGATCACCTTGAGCGGGACGTATCTCGATGCCCGTTCCGCGAACCGCAAAGGCGTGGTTGTGTTCTGCCACGAGTACCTCGGCGATCGGGCCAGCGCCGGGGTTTACGCCGACTCGCTGCGCGACCTCGGGTTCGACCTGTTCGCGTTCGACTTTCGCAACCATGGCGAGAGCGATTCGGAGCCCGCGTATATGCCGCTTCAATGGATCTCCAATCGAGAGACACGCGACCTGAAGGCGGCGCTCGCCTACCTGCGCCAGCGTCCCGATGCCGATCCGGCCGGGGTCGGTTTGCTGGGCGTGAGTCGAGGCGGTTCGGCCGCGCTCTGCGTGGCGGCCCGCGACGCCCGCGTCTGGGGCGTGGCGACCGACGGGGCCTTCCCGACGCGAGGCACCATGCTGGTGTATATCAAGCGCTGGGCGGAAATCTACGTCGGGAATACGTTCTTCTGGCGGCTGATGCCGGACTCGGTCTTTCATTTCGTGGGATGGGCCGGCCGGATGCGAACGCAGATGCGTCTGGGGCGGAGATTCGCGGATGTGGAGCGGGCGATCGCCAGCATCGGACCGCGCCCGATCATGATGATCCATGGGGAGAAGGACAATTACATCGGCCCGGAGATCGCCGAGTCTCTGTTCGCCCTCGCCAGCAGTCCCAAGGAATTCTGGCTGGTCCCCGGCGCGAAGCACAACCGATGTCGAGAGGTCGATCCGGCCGGCTACCGCGCCCGCATCGATTCGTTCTTCAGCCGCTTCGCACCCCGGCGCCCCGCTGACCCGTCCGCGCCGGCCGACGAACAGGACGCGGCGGTCGTGGCCGTCGTGGCCGTGGCTTTGCACGATTGACACCGCCGGTGCCTCGGCGGTCCGAACCCTACCTTCCGCCGGTGGATGACCGATGCTGAGCTGGATCCGGAAATATGGCGGCCTCCCCCTGCTCCGCAAGACCCGGGCGCTGGCCGCCAATTTCCTCGCGCAGACCGACCGAGCCGGCCAGGTCCAGCGCGATCGCCTCCTCGAACTCGTTCGACGAAACGCGGACAGCCAGTTCGGACGCGACCATCACTTCGCCGAGATCAAGACGGCGAGCGACTTCCGGCACCGGGTGCCGATTCGTGGCTATGACGGCCACGAACCCTACATCGCCCGGGTGCGCGACGGCGACGTCGGGGCACTGTTCGGCCGCGGCACCCAAGTCCTCATGTTCGCGATGACGTCAGGAACCACCGCCCAGCCCAAGACGATTCCCGTCACGAGCGAATCGCTGAAGGACTACCGCGAGGGCTGGACGATCTGGGGCATCCAGGCGTTCGACGCCCATCCGGAGATCATCGCCAACGGCCTCCGACCGATCCTCCAGCTCGTGAGCAACTGGAAAGAGCAGTTCACCTCGGGCGGCATCCCCTGCGGCGCGATCACCGGTCTCACCGCCCAGATGCAGAATCCCCTCGTGCGGACGACCTATTGCATGCCGCCGGTGACGATGGGGATCAAGGACATCGAGTCGAAATATTACACCGCGCTGCGGCTGTCGGCTTATCGAGACCTCGGCGCCACGATGGCCGCGAACCCCAGCACGTTGCTCGGGATCGCCAGGCTCGGCGATCGAGAAAAAGAAACGTTGATCCGAGACCTTCGGGACGGCACGCTCAGCGCCAAGTTCGATCTCCCCCCCGACGTCCGCAGGGCGATACGATGGAAGATACGCATCAAGCGGAAGGAGACGGCCCGGAGGCTCGAAGGCATCGCATCCCGGACCGGCCGCTTACTTCCCAAGGACTACTGGCCCAATCTTGACTTCCTCGCCAACTGGACGGGGGGCACGATGGGGGCCTACCTCCGGCATTTCCCCGAGTTCTTTGGCGATCGCCCGATCCGCGATATCGGCCTGATCGCCAGCGAAGGGCGGATGACGATTCCGATCGAGGACGGCACGGCGGCGGGAATTCTCGACATCCGCCACCATTATTTCGAGTTTCTGCCCGAGGATCAGATCGACAAGCCCGAGCCCGAGACCGTCGAAGCCACCGACCTGATCGAGGGTCGCCGGTACTACATCCTCCCGACGACCGCGGGGGGATTGTATCGCTACCAGATCTTCGACCTCGTCCGATGCGCGGGGTTCCACGGGAAAGCCCCCTTGATCGAGTTCCTCAACAAGGGCGCCCATATCTCCAGCCTGACCGGAGAGAAACTCTCCGAGTTCCAGGTCGTATCCGCGGTCAATGCTGCCACCGCGGCGCTCTCGTTCCGATTGAAATCGTATTTGCTACTCCCGGCCTGGGACGAACCTCCCTACTATAGCCTGCTCGTCGAGGAGGATGATCTTCCCGGTCGCGGTGCCGCCGATCAGCTCGCGAGCGAGGTCGAAGCGCGTCTGGCTGTCGGGAACGTCGAATACGAAAACAAGCGCGCAACCCTCCGCCTCGGCCCAATCCGGGTCCGACGCATCCCGACGGGCTCGTGGATGGAATTCCAGCGGAAACGGCTCGCTCGCAGCGGTGGGACCGCCGAACAATACAAACAACCCTGCTTGATGTCGGACCTTGAGGCGATCGAGGATTTCCGCCTCCTGGATACGACGGAGCGATGCCGCCCATGACGACGCGGTACACCTCGCTCGGCCCGCCGAACCGCTCATGCCGGTACGCGTATGGCGTCTGGAGCACGGCCGCGACTGTCGTCGATCCGTCCAGATCTCTTGCCCCGACCGCGATTCGGGTTGTCGGCGTTTGCCGGTTGTGGTAAGGAAACCCGGTCGAACGGGACGCCTTGTCGCGTCGTGACCGGGGAAGGATCCCCTTCAAGAAGAGAGCCACCGGCGATGGAGCGCACCGTCACGAAGGCCCTGGATCGACTGGTACTCGCGGTCTTGATGCTTGTTCTCGTCCCGAATGGGCCGGGATGCTCGCGCATGAGGACGTACCGAGCCCAGAATTCCCCCCTCCCCGGACTGCCCTTGCTCGGTCGGGCCAATCGCGTGTCGGCCGCTGCGTCTCCGGCACTGGCGAAAGCCGAGCGGAGCCAGAACCGAGCGAATGTGGCCTGGAGCGGGATGCCGAACACGGCACCGGCCCTGTCGCGGCTCGACCCTCCGCCCGGACTCAATCCCGACCCGATCGCTCATCCTCCGCTGTCCGCCAAACGTGATTCTCGACAAGTCGCCGCGACCGATCCCAAACCCACGGCCGCCGACCCAGCCGTTGCGAGGGTCCGCGCCCTGGTCCAGATGGGGCGTGAGAACCTGGGCAAGATGCACAGTTACCAGGTGGCGATGACTCGCCAGGAGCGAGTCGGGGATAGCCTCTTGCCCAGTGAGGACGTCTTGTTGAGCATCCGGCGCGAGCCGAGGGCCATTCGATTGGAGTGGCCTACCGGCTCGCATAAGGGACGAGAGGTTCTCTACTCGGCCGACGAGCCGGGAGGTCTGATGCACATCAACATGGCCGACTCCGTCATCCCCATTCCCAAGATGACCCTCGCGACGGATAGCCCCCTCGTGATGAAGAACAGCCGGCATCCGATCACGGAGGCGGGGTTGGACGCGATCCTCGACCGCCTGGACGAGACTCTCAAGCCCCACGAGGCGGGCAACCCCTTGGGTGAGCGTCTTGCTCTCGACGCCACCGTCAACCCACCCGAGATCGGCCGGCCTTGCAACAAGGTCACGCGTGTGACCGCCAGCGGCGAGACGTGGACGATTTACCTCGATGCCGTGACCTCCATCCCTACGTTCGTTCAGGCAACGTCGCCACGGGGCGAACTGCTGGAGCGTTACGTCTTCCGCAATTTTGCCGCCGATCCCCCGGCCCTGGCGGACGCGGCGGCGTTCGACCCGGAACGTCGATGGGGTTCGCCTCGCGGGCTATTCGGCCGTCTCGCCCAGGGTGCTTCCGCCAGCAACGCCACGAGATGACTGCCAAACTGGCCCGAGTGCTTGCTTCCTGGGGTGTCTGAGAATCGAGGAAGAGATTTCCGAGATCTACCTAAACTCATATTCGTTTAGTGACTTAGAAGCAGGATTCGACCCCAGGCCGGTGCCTCTGACTTCCTTCGGCAAGAAATTTGCAGTAGCATGTGGCAGTTGCCGTTTTTCCCCGGCCCCGTCTCTCAAGGCGAATCGGCCGATATGATGAGCTTTACTCGACCATTCTCGATCCTGATCACCGACGACGATGCGGCGGCCCGGGAGACGCTCCGGGACATCTTCGAGCCGGCTGGCTACCAAACCATTCTTGCCGAGAGCGGTGAGCACGCGATCGACATCGTTCGCCGTCAGGAAGTCCATCTCGCCCTGATGGACATGTATCTCCCCCGCCTCACCGGTCTGGAAACGATGGAGATCGTCCGCCAGATCAAAGGGGCGTTCCCCACGATCCTGCTTTCGGCGGACAGCGACGAGATGCTGATGCGCCGGGCCCTATCGGCCCACGTGTTTTGTGTCCTGAACAAGCCCGTCAGCCGCCACGCGGTAACCCACGCCGTGTCGCGAGCGCTGGAAAAGTTCTATTGAGATCGGCCGAGCTGGGCAAGCTCACACGAATTTCGGCTCGGGGCGGGGTCGGACGACGTTGAGGCCGACCGAGTTCGAGGGCGGCGGGTATACTGGCGTGCCGCCGGCCCGATGATCGGGGGGCGGAGAGGGTCCCCGTCGCCATGACCGTCCGCTCGATCGACCTGTACCATGTCGCCGTTCCCCTGAAGTCGAAGATCAAGCACGCCTCGCACGAGCGAACCGTGAGCGACAACCTCGTCGTGCGGGTCGTTCTGGCCTCGGGCCAGGAAGGCTACGGCGAAGGTGTTCCGCGACCATACGTGACGGGCGAGTCGATCGAGTCGACGTTCGCGGCCCTTTCCTCGTTCGACGTCGCTCGCGCGATGGGCCAGGCGTCCGACTTTTCGAGCGCGGTGGTCGCACTCACGAAATGGACGCTGCCGCAGATCGCCGACGACCCGCGCGGCATGTTCGGCAACGCGGCCCGATGCGCCCTGGAACTGGCGATCCTGGACGCCTACGGACGTGCATCGGGTCGCTCATTGGGCGAGGCGATCCCGATTCTCACCGAGCCGGGCCTCGCGCTCCACGGCCGCCCCCAACCGGTGCGCTACAGCGGGGCGATCACGGCCGATTCGGAAAAAAAGGAACGGATCTCGGCCTTCAAGATGTGGGTCTATGGATTCGCCCAGGTGAAGATCAAGGTCGGCGTAGCTGGGCAGGACGATCCCGCGAGGATGGGCCGATTGAGGAAGATTCTCGGCCGCCGCATGGATCTTCGGATCGACGCGAACGAAGCCTGGCGCGCCGGCGAACTCCTCGACCGCGTCCGCCCGCTGAAACCCTACCGCCCGACGGCGCTCGAACAACCGGTGCCACATGCGGAGGTGCGGGCGCTGACAGATCTGCGGCCGCAACTGGGAATTCCGGTCATGCTGGACGAGTCGCTGTGCGGATTTCCGGATGCCGTCCTTTCGGCGGAAACAGGGACCGCGGATCTCTTCAATGTCCGTCTCTCCAAGTGCGGAGGGATCATCCCGTCCCTGCGAATCGCCGCCCTGGCAGGCCGATCGCGTCTGGGCGTGCAGCTCGGTTGTCATCCCGGTGAGACGGGTCTGCTTTCCGCCGCTGGACGACATTTCGCATCGCGAGTGGCCGGGCTGCGGTACGTGGAAGGTTCGTACGATCGCCACGTGATCGGCGCGAATGTGATCGCCGAGGACATCACCTTCGGCTATGGCGGCCGCGCGAAGCCACTGAGCGGCCCCGGGTTGGGCGTCACCGTCGATCCCGAGGCCCTGAGACGGATGACCGTCTCTCATAAGGAGATCCGCTTTGACTGATGCCTCCCCGATCCTCACGACATGGACGGCCTCGGATGGCTACCCGACTCTCGTCGCGTCGTGGCCGACGTCAGGCCCTCCCCTCGGACGCGTGGTTGTCCTCCACGGCGTCCAGAGCCATCAGGGTTGGTATCAAGGCCTGGGCCGACGGCTTGCGGAGGCGGGTTTCGTGTCTCATCTACCGGATCGTCGAGGCTCCGGCGCAAACATCAAGGATCGAGGCCACACCCCATCCGCCGGGCGTCTGGTAGAGGACGTGGGGGAGTTGGTCTCCCACCTGGATTCACGTGACCCGGGAATCCCAACCGCCGTCGTCGGGATCAGTTGGGGCGGAAAGCTCGCGCTGCTGGCTGCGGGCCGATACCCCGACACGGTCTCGGCACTCGCCCTGGTTTGTCCGGGCGTGCAGCCCAGAGTGGGCGTCTCGTTCGGCGAGCGGTTGCGGATTGCATGGGCCTATTTCACGAACCGGACGAAGCGATTTCCCATCCCCTTGAGCGATCCCGCCCTTTTCACCGCGAACCCGGCCGGTCAGGCCTTCATCGCGACCGATCCGCTGGGACTGCGAGAGGCCACCGCCGGATTGCTCGCCGCGAGCACCTTCATCGATCGCTCCGTCGCCCGGGTTCCGCCCCGGATTCACCAGCCGGTTCTCCTGATGCTTGCGAGCGAGGACCGGATCGTGAATAACGACCTCACCCGCCGCTATTTCGATCGGCTCGCCACGCGGGATCGTGAGATCATCGAGTATCCCGGCGCGCATCATACCCTGGAATTCGAGCCCCAGCCGTCCCGGTATGCCGCCGACCTCGCGCGGTGGTTACGCGAGCGATTGGCCGCACGATAAGCCTTCTTGGAACGGACCATCACGATTACTTGATTCCGCCGGGCAGAGGAACCTGCGTGCGGTGCATCAAATAGGCAATCAGGTCGCGCGCCTCGTCGGCCTGGAGCGGTGTGAGTAGTCCCTCGGGCATGAGCGAGACTGGTGAGGGGGATTCACGCTCGATCTCGTTACGTTCGAGGATCAGGCTCTCGTTCTGCGTCTGGAGCGTGAGCGTCCGCCCAGTGCGGGCACGGACGATTCCATTCAGAACCCGGCCGTCCTTCATCGCGAGGACAACCATCCGGAAGTCCGCGCTGACGGAGGCGCTGGGATCGATCAGGTTCTCCAGGACATAGTCCAGATCTTGCCGTCCCGCGCCGGTCAGGTCGGGTCCGATCGCACCTCCATGCCCGTACAGGGCGTGGCAAGAACTGCACGTCTTGTTAAAAAGCAAGCGTCCGCGACTGAGGTCGGAGGCAGCGAGATGCTCCGGCCTGAGGCGCGACCGAAACCGTTCGATCGTCTCCTTCTTGTCCGTCGCCGTCTCTCTCAGTTCGCCCCACACCTCGGCCAGCCTGCGGAGCAAGCGTTCGTCTTCCAGCGTTCGGATTTGCCGGGCATGGAAGGGTGTGAGATCCGACCGAGGAATCGCGCCGGTTGCCACCTGATCCAGCAATTCGCGAGCGAACGAGGGCCGCGAGACCAACGTGTCGAGAACCGCCGGGCGCTCCGATGGGTGAAATGCCTTGTAGCTCGCGGCAAGTGCTCGCCCGATCGCCGGGTCGTCGAACTGGGCCAGCGCACGCACGGCGGCTGTGTTCAGGAATCGGACCCGGAGGACACGTTCGCAGATGGCACGCAAGTCGGGCGGACGGGCCTCGATCAAAGTCCTCAGCGCCGCGCGCCGGGATTCCAGATCGGCCTTGTCATCAAGCGCGATTCGCCTGACCTCCTCCAGGGCGCGACCGTCGCCGAAAAGGACGTCGAGGTCGCGAACGCGGCTCCGGGTTGCGGCATTCCCCTCGCCGGCAAGCCGCTTCGAGAAGTCATCCCACGCGGCGGGTTTCGCCGCCTTGCGCCAGCCGGAAACGCCCTCGGCGACGCCTTCCGCGACATCCCTTCGGAAGCTCGGAGATTTGTCGGCCGTCGCACGAGCCAGCAGGGCGTCCAGGGGCGCGGGATTCCTATCGAGGTCTTCGGCCAGTCTCCGCGCGATCATTCGCCGCGTGGTCGGATGAGCGCCCTCGGTGGCGAGTGCCGCGAGTGCGGACGGATCCGCATCCCCGATCGGCGCAAGGCCGTACCAGAGGAGCAAGGGCAGGTTGTGGTCCTCGGCATCTTCGTTGCGAGCGAGCAACGGCGCGGCGAGTCGCGCTCGATCTGCGATCGGCAGTCGCTGGAGCGTTGAGGCCAGAACCAGCCTCACCAGCCCCGACCGATCCTCCCGGGCCACCCTGGCGAACTCCTCAAGAAGCTCGGGCCTGACGGCTCCATCGGGCCGAGGACGACGGCCCATGACCGTATCGATCGGCATCTCGTCCGTGAGCAGGCGAATGGCCCAGGCGCGGACCGCCTCGTGCTGGTGAGCAAGGAGCCTGCGGAGCAACCCCTCGTTCGCCCCGCCCAGGTCATGAAGCGTCCACAGCAGGTGGAGCGTCCGCACCGGATCGGCTTCTCGCTCGATCTGTGCGATCAGGTCGCCGCCTGCCAAACTCACCGCCGCGTCGCGAGCGTTCCGACCCGCGAGCTCGATGCGGGCCTGTCGGGCGAACCAGGTGTTTGGATGGGACTGGAGGCCAAGCAAGGCGGCCGGATCGAGTTTGGTGAGATCGACGGCGGGTGCCGGCCTGGTCGCTCCGTGGGAAATCTTGAAGATTCGCCCCGACGTGCGATGGACTCCCGTGCTGTCGTGGCACTCGCCGGTGTCGCTCCAATCGAGGACATAGACACCTCCGTCCGGCCCGGAGCTGAGATCGAGGCCCCGGAACCAGGGATCGCCCGCGAAGAATCGGTCGGGCTCGTGCCGCCCTAGATATCCGCTGCCGGAGCGTTCCAGACGCTCGACGTTGGTCCGGCGGCCGTGGAAGTTGAGCGTGAACAGCTTGCCACGATCCTCCAACGGCCACTGGTCACCGCCATAGATCATCAGGCCGCTGTGGGCATGCCCGCCGCCTCGCTTGTCGTGCTCGCCCGAGGCGGAGCGGGAGTCGGTCCAGTCCTTGGCGGTGTCCCAGTGCCAGTGGTCCGCATGCTGGTCGATGAGTGCGTAGGCCCGAGGGTTCGGGTCGATCGTGTGCGGGCGCACGAAATGCGCGCCCGGGATCATGTGCCAGAGATGTCCGTTCACCGTGTTGATGAAGAAGGCCTCGCCCAGGGCGTTCCAATCGTGACCCCAGGGATTGGTTGTCCCGTGACAGAGAACCTCGAACCACTTCCGATCCGGGTGATACCTCCAGATGCCTCCGTTGATCGGGGTCCGCTCGGGCTCCGGCGTGCCGGGCACACCGACACGACCGGGGGACGAGGCGCCACATCGGCCGTACAGCCATCCATCCGGCCCCCATCGCAGGCCGTTCGCGAAACCGTGATAGTTCTCGTCGGGAACGACGAAGCCGTCCAGCACGACCTCCGCGGGCCCGTCGGGAACGGCGTTCCCGTCGCGATCCGGCACGAAGAGCAACTGGGGAGGGCACAGCAGCCAGGCCCCTCCGCGACCGATTTCGACACTGGAGAGCCTCTGGACGTCGTCGGTGAAGACGGTGCGATGATCCGAGACGCCGTCACCGTCCCGGTCTTCCAGGACCACGACCCGGTCGCGATACCTCAGGTCGAACTTCAAGGCGCGCTCGGCATAGGTGTAGTTCTCCGCGATCCAGAGTCGCCCACGCGCGTCCCAGGCCATCGCGATCGGATTTCGAATCTCCGGCTCGGCCGCGAAGACCTGAACGCGGAACCCGTCCGGGACGCGAAACGCCGAGGCGGCTTTCATCGCGGGCATGACCGGGCTCTGATCGGGCTCCGAATTCCTCGGCGACGGGAAATCGTCGCCAGCCCCCGCGCTCGTCATCGCGGTCGCGATGTGGAGAATGAGCACCCCGAGAGAGCCGTGGCGAAGGTGTCGCAGCATGGAGACTCCGGGTTACTGGGAATGCAGGTTGGAAGTCGAGTTGCGGGACACGCGGCTTCCCTCGTCGCACGAAGGATCGAGCGACCCGAAACATCCTCGCACACGACGGCATTTGCGCCGACAACCATGTCGTCTAGCAGCGAAATTGGGCCGTGAAACACGGCGATCGTCAGAATTCGCGTGTCGGAGGCGATTCTGGATATCTCACAACGGAGACACTCTCGAAGGCATGAACCTGCGCGCCGATTTCGTCCCGGTTTTCCGTTGAAACGACCGAGGGACCAAACAAGATCCTCATGGACGAATCGGGCCGCTCACGACCGCCGTATCTGGGCTCTCGGCGCTTCTCAAGGTGTTTGGCGCATTGATGAACTTGCGTTCCACCAGGAGGTAGAACAGCCACGCGACGAAGACCGAGCAAGCGATGCCGACCGGGACGGTCACGCAGAGCGTGGGAACCGCGCCACGAACGCCGTAATGATAGAGAACCTGATCGGCCCACATGGCGATCGGGACATGCGTCAGATAAAGGCTGTAGCAGATCGTCCCACAGAAGGTGAATGGACGGAGCCAGGATGACGTGGCGATCCGGGCGTCCCAGGGATTCAGGGCCAGGAGGATCATCGCGAAGCTGAGTGAGGCGATGAGGTCGACTCGCCCGATTCCAAAGGCATAGGCCAGCCCCAGCAACAAGAGGCCATAGCCCGCCCATGGCCTGCCCACGGGTCCGTAATTAACCTGATGGTACACGACCACACCCGCGACGAACATCAGCCAGCCGATGTCGAAGAAGAACCCATGAATCGGGAGCCTGTACCGGACGCCGACGTGATAGACCGCGATGGAAAAGACCGTGACCAGGGCCGAGGCGCGAAACATGGACCGGGGCGAGAAGATCAGGATGAGTCCCATGATAATGTAAAACTGTTCTTCATTGCACAGGGTCCACGCCTGTCCGAGCACGAGACGGCCGGGGCCGCCGAAAAACTGCCAGCGCCAGTTCTCCGTGAGCGTGAGGTTGCCCAGCCATTGCCACACGTTCAGAGTCGTGGGGTCCCAGTAGGGCGAAGACGCCCCCGTCTTCGGATAGGGGAACATGTAGTTATTGAACAGGAGCATGATCGCGGACTGGAACGCGATCGCAAAATAGTACGGCGGGTAGATCCGGCGAAAACGGCGACGAAAGAACTGGACGTGATCGGTGGGACGCCGGCGGATCGAGTCGGAGGTCGCGGCGATGCAATAGCCGCTGATGACGAAGAACATCGGCACCCCGAGCGACATCCAATGCGTCGCCGAGAGGAGTACCGAGGAGACCGAGAGTTCGGAAGCAACCGGTGCCCGCTTGTACTCGGAGTCCGCCGTGTGGTGAATCACGATGAACAAGCAGGCGATTCCGCGCATCATGTCGAGCGAGAGATACCGCGGGCGGCGCGGCTTCGGCGAGTTCACCATGGAGTTCTCGTGGTATCGCACTCTGCGTGCGTCCCTGCCGCCAGGGGCGGCGTTGCCGTGCTTCGTGGGGGGCAATCACACAGGGAGGACATCGTCCACTTCGGCGGGGATCAGTTCCATCGAACGGTGACCGGGCGGTCGATTTGCTGGACGTCCAGAGGTTCTACAGCGGAGGAGCATTTCGTTTCGGGACGAGCTTCTGACAGGAACCGAGGCTGAGAGGCGCCGCCCGGATTCGAACCGGGGAATAACGGATTTGCAATCCGCTGCCTTACCGCTTGGCTACGGCGCCTTGAATGGGATTATGTTAGCGGCCGGTCGCGACCGCGGCAAGACCGACTCGCCCGCGCATCGCATATGTCAGGCCCATGATGAGCGGAGAGCCCGCCGCCTCGGACTCCGGAGATCCGCGTGATCGGCACGTCGTATCCGAAATCCGAGACGGCGACGGTTCGAGCGAGGTCAGACCTTCTTCACGGGAACCAGGGTTTTCCCGATGAACTTGTAGAACGTCCCGTGGGGGGGCAGCGGCTTGAGATCGAACATCTTGCCGGGGAAGAGGATGGTTTGATTTCGGCGGCCTGGGCGGGGATTGCCGGCGAACAGGGTATCGTTGCCGCCACTCTTGACGAACTTGACGAAGCCCGAGCGGCCGGTCAGCGTGTCGTTGGCGGGGCCGCCCTTGAGGATATTCTTGATCTTGAACCAGCCGAATTCGGTCGAGGGGCCGCCGCCCGCGGTGATGGTATTCACGCCGCCATGGCCGCCGTCGAGAGTCGTGGGGAGCGTCACTTCCTGCCCGACCGTGATCGTGTCGCTATTCTTCGTGCCATAGACGACGATCCGATCGAGGGCGGTGGCCAGAGGCTGCAGGACATCGATCAGGCCATTGACGCGGACCTGGATGTTGTTGCCGACCTGGTTGACGAGGATCGTGTTCGTGCTCGTATCCGCCAGGGAGGCCTTGGGAGGGGGCGTGATGACGAGCGTTCGGTCGATCAGTCGGACCGCACCCGTTGTGGCACCCGTCACGACGATGGTCTCGGTGGCAGGGCCACTGTCGAGGTTGGGCGTCGGCGCGCCGACGTCGCGCACCTTGAAGGTGAGCGTATCGTTGCCGATGAAGTCCTGATTCGCGGTGTAGGTGAATGTCCCGGTCGTCGGGTTGAAATTCGAGATCGTGCCGTGGGACGGCTGGGTGAGAATGGTAAACAGAAGTGTCTGACTCGAACCCGGATTGGCCGTGTCGCCGACGAGCTGGACGGTCGTCGGCGTGTTGGTGGAGGCCGGGGCGAAGGTGGGAATCGCGATCGGCGCGAGATTCACGACCGCGCCGTTGGTCACGGTGATCGAGAGCTTCTGCGTGTCGTAATTGCCGATGTTTTCGATCGTCTGACCGGTCCCGGTGCCGCTGCGGTTCACCTGGTCGCGGACACCGACGAGCAAGTTGATGACGCCGGTGAAGCCGGCCGTGGGCGTCACGCGAACCACGCCGTTGGCGTCGACGGTGGCCGTCCCATTGGTCACGGGAGCGAAGGTCGGGTTGGTGCCGGTTGTCACCCCGCCGCCGACCCCGTAGGTGAGCTGATCACCGCGTGTCGTCGCCACGCCGGGCAGCTGAAAAACGGCGGTCTGATTCTGGCCAACGACCAGATTCGGCACCGGGGCGAGGAAGGGCCGATTGGTGATGGCGGCCCCGGCTTGATCGACGTTTGCCCCGGCGTTGACGGTGAAGGACCGGGCCACGGTCCCGCCCGAGGTATCCCTGGCCGTCACCGTGACCGTCGAGGTCTGGCCGACTGTCGCACCAGTCAGGTCGAGGTGAATCACGCCATCGGGGTTCGTGTTCGACAGCGTCGTGGACGTGAACAGAACCGGGTTGACCGGTGTCGTACCATCCGCGCCCTTGGCGACCTGAGTCATCTGTTGCAGGGTGCTTTGACCGGCAACCAACTGTCCGAAGATCGTGTGTTGGAAGTTGAGGAACTGGGGCATCCCGGTGGTGATGAAGAACTGAGAGTCGTTCGTGTCATCTCCGGCGTTGGCCATCGCCAACTGCCCGGTTCCGGTGAACGCGAGTTGCTGGTTGAACTCATCGGCGAACGGGAATCCAGGCGCAGCGAGGCTGCCGGAACCGTTCCCGCTCTGGGAGCCGCCCTGAACGATGAAGTCGTTCGGTCCCGGGAATTGATTGGCGATCCGGTGGAAGTTCTTATCGGGCAATGCCGGAGTGCCCGTCGTGGGTGAGGTGTAGAAGCCCTCGTTCACGAGCTGTTCGATCTTGGAGGTTGTCATCGGCGTCAGGTCGTCGAAAAGCTGAAACGTGAGCGAACCGGTGAAGGCCGGATCGGTCGCGCCACTGGAGGTGTGGCTGACTCCGACGGTGAGAAACTTGCCCTGCGCGACGGTCGCCTTGATGGCGGGATTGCTCGACATGACCGAGTAGGTCTGCGCCCCGGTCGTCCCCCCGTCAAGAGGCACCTGGTAACCCAACGGTACCGGCGCCGTGACATCCGCGATCGGAGCCAGGGTGGCCAGGAGGGCGCGGCCCTCCAGCGATTCGACCCGGGGCCGGCTCGCCCGTCTCGGGGCGCGCCGCGCCTCCCCCGCCCCGGTCGTCCCTTCCCTCGTGCGGTCCGACATCCAGCACCTCCCGCGACACGTCACCACCCGACCACGACCGACGATCAATACCGCCGCTCCGGTCCCGTTACTCAGTCCTTGATCGGTCGTGACGATTGTCCGGCTTCAATCGAATTCACGAAAAACGACGACGGCGGCGGATAGGAGAAAATCCTACCCGCCGCCGTCAATGCTTGCAACCACTTACGTCCCCGACGTCGGCGTCAGGGGTTGGCCTTGCGAAGGACGAACGAGGTGATGGTCACGCCCTGCTCGTCCATGATCCCGTACGATCCGCCCTGGCCGAGATACTTGGCGAAGACGGCGAACTCGGGGACCTTCTTCGGGTCGATCGGGTTCTTGATCTTGGGGCCGTTGGGATTGGCCTGATCGATGGCTTTCTGAAATCCGTCACCCTTGATCATCTCGTAGATGAGGCGGGCCTGCTCTTCGGTCTTGTCGAAGGAGAGGACACTGTTCTTCGCCGGGAGTTTCTTGGCGACGGCCTGGAATTCGGGGCTGTCGGCGAGGCCGGCGCCGCCGGACCGGAGGACTTGCTCCAGGAAGGTCGGCTCGGTCGACAAGAACAGGTTGCCCTTCGTGATGGCGACGCTGATCGGGCCTTCGATATTCAGCCCGTTGGCGCCCGCGTTGGGGATCTTGGGGACGTCGAAGTCATAGATCGTCGTGCCCTGAAAGTCGCGCTTCTTGGGGGTCGCCTTGGTCAGGTCGAGGATCTTGTTAAACGTGGTCTGGAACGCCTTCTCGTCGTCCAGAGCGATCGCAAACATCGCGCGCTGGCTCTTCTCGGTGATCGGCTTCTTGAAGTCGCTGATGGCCGTGATCCGGTTGCCCAGCGGGCCGAAGACGTCCTTCTTGAAGTCAAAATCGCCGTTCGGGCCGCCGATTCCCTTCTGGGCCTGATCGATGAAACCGCCGAGACCGAACTGGTCGGCCAGTTCGGTGATCGCCTTGAACGCGCCGTCGATATCCCACGAGAGCGACTGGTAGCTATTGACCGAGGCCGGCACCCACGACTGCGGCTTCAGGTCGATCGGCGGCATCGAGAAAATCTTGAGGACTCCCTGCGCGGGGCCTGGCGAGTAGACGAACAGCTTGAGGACCTGATCGTAATCCCCCTGACCGAACGCGAAGGAAGCGCCGGCGGCCTTGAATCCGTTGATGCCGGTGAGCTGAAGCTGGGCCTTCAACTGGTCCGCGTTCCCGTTCGGATTCGAGGCGATGGCCAGCTCGATGACCTTGGTGACGTCCACGAAAAGGCTGAGTTGAGAGCCGGCACCGATCGCCTTCTCGACACCCAGGTAATTCTCGTTCGTCGCGAGGCTCTCCTTGCGGCCGGAGGCATTGGACAGGAAATCCTTGAGCACGCCGAGATCGGTCGCGACGTGGAAGACGCTGCCGACCTTGGTCCAGATCAGGGGTTCCTTGTCGTCATCATTCTTGCGGATGATGGTGAGCTTGGCGTCCTTGAACGTCTCGGTGGCCACTTTCGCGCCGGTGCCTTCGGCCGCCTTGGTGGCCTTGGCGAGGACTTCGCTCATCTTCGCGTCGTTCTCACCGGCGTCGGCCGAGGCGAGAATCACGACCGTGGACCCATTGCCCGGCTCCCTGGACAGCAAGGCGATGTTGACCGCACCTTGCGGCAGCGTCAGCAACTCGTCGATCGTGACACCGAGCGCTTCCTTGACCTTCTTGCTCGGCTCTTCCAGCTTGGCGATCAAGTCCTGCTTGAGGGGTTGCAGAGCCGGGTCGGCCAGCAACTGGCCAATCTGGCTGGCCTTGAAGCCCTGGCGAAGCTTCGCGACGTTGTCAATCTTCAGATACGCAAACGTCGAATCCGGCAGCGCCTTCTCCGCCGGGCCGGCCGCCCGGCTGGAGGCCGTTGCCGTGAGGACTCCGGCCAGGGCCACTCCGCCGAAAAGGGCGAAGGTGACGGCCGACCGCATCGCGATACGCATGAATGGCTCCTCAGAATGTCTCAATTCACGTCCATAGCACTACCAGGTCCGCGAAACGACGGAGCGAGGCGGCGCCAGACCCTCTGGCCCCGACTTCATCTCCGCCGTCGAGCCGGCCCTTCGGCCCCGATCAGCCCGCCCGACCGGAGCATCATCCCACCTGATCAGTTCGTTCCACCCGCGCTGTTCTTGCCCGCATCCTTGTTGGCTCCTTCGACATCCGGCCGACTCGGCGACGAGCCGCCGGGACGGGACGCGCTTCCTGTCTTGAGCCGCCGGGGCGGATCGAGGTAGCGGTAGCCGGTGTTGGGGTTGTCCTTGTCGAAGGCGAACGCCTCACGATTGCGGAGGAAGTCCTTGACGTACGGGATCGGGATCGCAAAACCCAGATTATCCGTGCCGCGGAAACCCATGTTCGTGACCCCGACGACTTCACCTTTCATATTGAAGAGTGGGCCGCCCGAGTTTCCGGGGTTGATCGCGGCGTCGGTCTGCAAGTAAACCAGGCCCTCGAAATTGCGATTCAGAGTGCTGATGATTCCTTGCGAGACACTGCGTTCCAGCCCCAGCGGGTTCCCGACCGCGAACGCGCCGTCTCCGGCGTTCAGGTCATCGAGATTACCCAGGGAAACGGGCTTGAGTTTCAAGTCTTTTCGCAGCGGGAGTTTGAGCAGGGCCAGGTCGACGAACGGATTCAAGGCGACGATCTCGACGTTCTCGATCCTCTGCCGAACCAATCCGCCGTCCGTATTCTGGTAGAGGACTACGGCAATCTTGGTCTCGCCCTCGATCACATGGTTGTTGGTGACCGCGTATCCGTTTTCATTGACGATGAAGCCCGATCCGAGGCCGCTAGGCGTCTCGATGGAAATCACCCCTTCACCGAACTCGCGTACTAACTCCTTCACGGGCCGAGCCTTGCCCGGAGTGATCAGATAAAATCCCTTGGGGTCGGAGTCCCCCGCCACGGCGGGCCCGGTCGTGACCGGAGGTGCGAGTTCACCGCGCTTGCGGCGACTGACAATCTGATCTTTCGGAACCCGGACCACATCGAAGCCGAGATCGACAAAAATCGCCGTCGGCTTTTCCGCGACAACCTGTCCGGTCACCTGATGTCCATCCTTGAGGTCGATCACCTCCGGCTCCGCCGCTCGAATCGGCGCACCGAGGAACCCGAAGCCGAGGAGCCAGGCCACCGCGATCGTTCCGACTCGCATAGGGATTTTCAAGAGCGCGTTCCTTCCGTGAGGTGACAGAATCGGCTCATTGTAACTCCCGTCTCGCCTGATTCAACGGTCTCCCTCGCCCGGATTTCGGTTATTCGGATTCTCCGGATCGTAGGGACGCTCTTGGCCGTCTGGTTCGCTCGTTCGCTTGCGAGGAGCGAACATGCGAGGCAACCGGTCACATTTTCTTCGCGCTGGGCTCCTGATCGGAAAAGCTGTCACAGACGATCCCAATTGCTCATCTTGACTAAACCGATCAAGACACAAAATCACTCAAAAAAAGCCCAGTTTCCGAGAAATCGTTTGCAGTTTCCGTCGGATTATTTATCCTGGATTGACACCGGGTTCATATCTTTCCCGGATTCCGCAGTATTGCCAATTTTCGGAGGAAGTCCCATGCGGCGTTCGATCCTGACCCTACTCACGGTGGCTCTCGTGGGTTTCGTGGCGTCCGACGCGTCGGCCGGCCACAAGAAGAAGAAGGCCTGTCCCGCTCCGGCTCCGGTGTGCGCTCCGGCACCGGTTTGTGCTCCGGCTCCGGTTTGCGAGCCGGTGGCTTGCGCCCCCGCCCCGAAGAAGAAGTGCCATCTCAAGCTCTTCAAGCACAAGAAGCCCGCTCCGGTTTGCGCCCCGGCCCCGTGCGAAGTGGCTTATGTGCATGCCGCCCCGCAGTCGTGGGCTGCCCCCCAGGCCGCTCCGGCCGCGCAGATGCTGTCGGTGCCCACCAAGTAATCCCCGGTCCCTTCACGGATCGTCGAACCGGATTCTTGATGACGGCCCGAAACCGTGACGTCGCTGTCCCGATTTCGTTCCGTCATCGGGAATCCGTTCGGCAGATTGTCATTTCCGCGCCGGAATCTCTCCGGGCAAGTCGGCCCAGTGCCGCGTTGCATACGTCTTGGGCTTCGGACCGGCCTGGACGTAGAGTCCCGACGCCCCGATCTTCTCGATCAACGCGATCCCACGCTCGTGTCCGAGCACATAGGCCGCGGTGGCGAGAGCATCCGCCGTGGTGCCATCGCTTGCGACGATCGTGACGCTGGCCCTGGCGACCACTCCCAGTCCAGTCCGAGGGTCGACAATGTGCGAATAACGCGTTCCCCCAATCTCGACGAATCGTTCGGCGTCGCCTGACGTCGATATCGCCTTGTTCTTGAGCACGAGGAATCGCGTCGGTCGATCGGGGTCTCCTTCGGGATCCGCGACCCCGATCCGCCATCCTCGCTCATCGGGAGGCGGGTCTGACACGACAATGTCCCCGGCCCCGGCGACCAAGGCGCACGTGATGCCCGCCTTCTTGAGCGCGGCCATCGCCTCGTCGCATGCAAATCCTTTGGCGATCCCACCGAGGTCGAGCTTCATCCCCGGTTTCCGCAGCCGGACCGTCCGCGCCTTCGGATCGAGGTCCATGGCGCGATAGCCCACCAGGGCTCGCGCCTTGGCGAGAGTCTCCGCTTCGGGCAGGACTCGCGTGCGCCTGGCGCGTCGCCAGAGGCGAACGACCGGGGCGATCGTGGCGTCGAACGCCCCGTCGCTTCGAACCGACATTGCTTGGGCCTGGTCGAGGCAGCGGAACAGGTCGTCCGAGGCTTTCACCGGGGGCCCGCCGGCCTTGTCGCACAGCCGCATCAACTCGCTCTCGGGGTCGTAGTCCGACAGCGCCTTGTCGAGGGCGGCGATCCGAGCGAAACCGGCATCCGACGCGAGTCTGGCCTGCGCCTCTCCGGTGGTGTATAACACTATCTTGAATTCGCTGCCCATATGCGTTTGGCGGAACTCGAATCGAGCCGGGATCGGCCGGAGTTCCGGTCCTGACGACGACAAGATCGCTAGCGAGATCGCCCCAACCCAACCCGCAGCGGCCATCAGCCCCTCCTTCTCGTGAACGGATCCGCTCGATACGCCGCGCTGCGAAGCCTCGGAGACTTCACATCGTGACCCTCGCCCCGCTCTTTCGCTCCGCGATTGCCTGGCTCCTCCTCGGGGCCTTTATCGTAGTCTCCCCGTCGGCGACCGGCCAGGACAAGGCGACCAGCCGGGGCGACATCCTTCCTTATTCCGAAGCCATCCCCGGGACGGACATGAAGTTCGACATGGTCCCCATCCCCGGCGGTGAATTCACCCTCGGCAGCCCGGCCTCCGAGCCCAAGCGCTCCGAGGACGAAGGCCCCGAGCGCAAGGTCACCATCAAGCCCTTCTGGATGGCCAAGCACGAGGTGACGTGGGATGAATACGACCAGTTCGCCTTCAGCATCGATATCAAGAAAAAGGTTCGCGCCAGCGTCGATCTGGACGCCCAGCCCCCCACGGAGAAGGCCGCCGACGCCGTGACCCGGCCGACGCCCCCGTACGCCGACATGACCTTCGGCCTGGGGCATAACAACCAGCCCGCGATCTGCATGACCCACCACGCCGCGATGGAATATTGCCGCTGGCTCTCGGCCAAGACGGGCAAGGTTTATCGCCTGCCTACTGAAGCGGAATGGGAGTACGCCGCGCGGGCCGGTTCGAAGACGGCCTATTCGTTCGGTGACGATCCCTCGAAGATCGGCGACTTCGCCTGGTATGTCGAGAACTGCGAGAAGCCTCAGCCCGTCGGCAAGAAGAAGCCGAATGCGTTCGGCCTCTTTGACATGCACGGAAATGTCGCCGAGTGGTGCCTGGACCACTACAAGCCCAACGCGTACAGTGAGCTTCCTTCCGACGGCAAGGTGCTCGGGCCGGTCGTGCTGCCCGACGCACTGGAGTATTCTTACGTCGCTCGCGGAGGCTCCTGGGACGATGATCCGGAACTCCTACGATCGGCGGCCCGCCGCCCCTCCAACAAGGAGTGGAGCGTTCAGGACCCCCAGCGCCCCCAGAGCATCTGGTGGCACACGGACGCCCGTTTCGTCGGGTTTCGCGTCGTCCGGGCCGTCGAAGAGCAAGAGAACCTGCGAGGATTGAAGTCGATGGTCGTGAAGAAAAAAGGCACGAAATGACGGGGTCGTGGCCAGTGGCCAGTGCCGATCAACACTTCGCGACCTCTCCGCTCTCTCAACTGACGACTAACCACTGACCACTGCTCAGGGAGCCCGCATCATGACCGATCCCCAAGGTTCCAGCCGCCGCGACTTTCTCAAGGCGACTTCCGCCGTGGCCGCCGGGCTGGCCTTTGCGCCCAACGCCCACGCCGCCGGGGCCGATACGATCAAGGTTGGCCTGATCGGATGCGGAGGCCGAGGCAGCGGCGCCGTCGAGAACCTCTGCGAGGCCGTCGGCGACGACAAGGGCGTCAGGATCCATGCGCTGGGCGACGTCTTCCCGGATAACCTGCACAACGCCCGCAGCAACCTCGCCGGTAACGGCAAGATCGCGCCCCACTGGGATGTGACCGACGAACGCTGCTTCACCGGTTTCGATGCCTACAAGAATCTGATCGGATCGGGCGTCGACCTCGTGATCCTGGCCACGCCGCCCGGCTTCCGGCCGATGATGATCGAGGCGGCCGTGAATGCGGGCAAGAATATCTTCACCGAGAAGCCGGTCGGCGTGGACGGGCCGGGCATCCGCAAGGTGCTCGCCGCCGCGGAAGTCGCCAAGCAGAAGGGCCTGGCTGTCGTGGCGGGCACCCAGCGCCGCCATCAGGCCGGTTACCTCGATTCGATGAAGCGAATCCACAGCGGCGCGATCGGCGACGTCGTCGGCGGTCAGGTCTACTGGAACCAGGGGCCGCTCTGGGTCAAGCCGCGCCAGCCGAACTGGAGCGACATGGAGTGGCAGCTCCGCAACTGGCTCTATTTCACCTGGCTGTCGGGCGACCACATCTGCGAGCAGCATGTCCACAACCTCGACGTCGCCAACTGGGCCCTCCAGGGCCACCCGGAGCGGGCCGTCGGCATGGGCGGTCGTCAGTCCCGGACCGACCCGGCGTACGGTCATATCTATGACCATTTTGCCATCGATTATGAATACCCCGGCGGCGTGCATGTGATGAGCATGGCTCGCCAGATCGAAGGCTGCGAGAACAACGTCTCCGAGACGATCGTCGGCACCAAGGGGAACTTCTACAGCGGCGGCTACCGCTTCACGGGCGAGGCGAAGAAGAGCCGCTTCCGTGAGAAGGAGGTCAATCCCTACGTGCAGGAGCACATCGACCTGATCGGCAGCATCCGCGCCGGCAAACCTCTCAACGAGCTGGTTACCGTCGCGGAGAGCACGCTCACCGCGATCATGGGCCGGATGTCCGCCTACACCGGCAAGGCCGTGACCTGGGAGCAGGCCTTGAACTCCAAGCTCGACACGATGCCCAAAGAGCTGGTCATGGGTCCCCTGCCCGTCCCCCCCGTGGCGATGCCGGGCGTGACCGAGCTGATCTGACCGGCAAGCGTTGGAATTGACCCCTTCGATGGCCGGCGACGCAACCGCGATCGTCGGCCATCGGCGTTTTCTCTCCCCTTGATCTCAAGAGGCTACCGCGATGTCGTCCCCGTTCCGCGCACTCCTGTTGATGGGCCTGGTCCTCGTCACCGCCTCCGCCCAGGCGGTCGAGAAGGCCAAGATCGTGCTGATTGCGGGCAACCCCAGCCACGGTCCCGGCGACCACGAGTTCAATGCCGGAATTCTCCTGCTGGAGACGTGTCTCAAAGAGCTTCCCAACGTCAATCCGGTCGTCGTCAAGGGCGGCTGGCCGAAGGATGAGAGCGTCTTCGATGGCGCTGCCAGCGTCGTCTTCTTCATGGACGGCGGCGGCGGCCACCCGATGATCCAGAACGGCCGGCTCAAGACGATGCAGGCCCTCATGGACAAGGGCGTCGGCCTGGCCTGCCTGCATTATGCCGTTGAAGTTCCCAAGGGCGAGCCGGGCGACAAGTTCCGCGACTGGATCGGGGGATACTACGAGACCGGTTACTCGACCAATCCGCACTGGACGGCCGAGATCAAGGGCTTCCCGAAGCATCCCATCACGCGCGGCGTCAAGCCGTTCGCGGTCCGTGATGAGTGGTACTTCAACATGCGTTTCCGTCCCGAGATGAAGGGCGTCACGCCCATCATCGTCGCGGCCCCCGACGACAAGACCCGGGAGGGTGTCTCCGCCTCGCCGCGAGGCCCATATAAGCATATACTCGCAGACAAAGGCCGCGACGAGATCCTCGCCTGGGCCGTCGAGCGCCCCGACGGGGGTCGCGGTTTCGGCTTCACCGGCGCCCACGCCCACAAGAACTGGGGCGACCCGAATTTCCGCAAGCTCGTGCTCAACGCCATCCTCTGGTCGGCCAAACTGGACGTGCCCGACAAAGGCATGGAGTGCGACGTGAGCGAGGAGGAGTTGAAGAAGAATCTTGATCCGAAGAAGTGATTTCGGTGATATGTAACGACCCTATCTTGTAGGATGGGTCAGCCGACGCAACGCCGCCCGCAACCCACCATGCTTCGCTCTGGCCGCGAATCATGGTGGGTTGTTGCGAATGCGAATCGTCGCGTAATCGGATTACTTCCCCGCACTCTGTAAGTATCGGAACAGGTCACGAATCTGAGCTTCCGGCAGGGTGTCAACCAACCCTTCCGGCATCAGGGAAACGTCCGCCGCTTTTCGTTGCTCGATGTCGGCCTTGGGGATGGTGGTTTTCTGCTTCTGGCTGTCGAAGAGAACGAGCGAACTGCCGGTCTCTTCGACGATCAGGCCGGACAGGACCCGCCCGTCCTTCAGGGCGAATGTCTGCGCCTGGTACTCCTTGCGGATCTCGGCCGAGGGATCGACCAGGCTGGTGAGCAGATAGTCGAGGTTGCCGCGTTCGGAACCGGTCAGCTCGGGGCCGATCCGCTCCCCCTCGCCGAACAGGCGATGGCAGCCCGCGCAGTTCTTGACGAACACTTCGCGCCCTCGCGACGGGTCGCCCTTATCCCCTTCCGGCAAGATTCCGCGAACTTCCGCGATGCGCTTCACCTTGGCCGGACCGTTCGGCCCTGGCACGCGGCCCCATGCTGCGGTGAGCTTTGCCGTCAGCGCCGGATCGCCGAGAGAGGCGATGCGCGTCGCTTGCGATGCGGACAGATCCTTGGCCGTGAACGTTCCGCGCGCCATCGCGTCCAGAAGAATTCCCGCCCAGGCCTTCCTGCCGCAAAGGGCGTCCAGGGCGCGCGCCCGCAACGCGACGCTCCATTTCGGGTAATGCCGGATGATCGCGTCGGCGACCTCGGATTCCGGGTAGCTGCCTAGGGCCGAGAGCATCGCCTGCACGACCGGATCGGGCGCGTTTCGATCGAGCAGTCGTAGAAGCGCAGCCTTCCCCTCCGGCTTCGGCACCTGGCCGAGGACTTCGATGAGCGCGAGGCGATCGAGCGAGGAGTCCTTCGCGTCCAGAAGATCCAGGGCCTTCTGATAACCCGGCCCAACGCCCAGACGAATCGAGAATCGGATCAGGGCAAGGCTCGGATGCGGAGCCGCCCAGAGTTGGTCCAGAATGGCTTCCAGCGACGCGGGAACCTCGTTCGGCCGTCGCCCTTCGAGTCCCTTTTCCATCGCGGCGATCACGATGTCCCTCTGGTCCGGGAGTTTCGCCATGTCGATCAGCCTCGCCGCTTGCCGCAGCGCCTCCGGCGATCCGTCGTCGGCCAGCGCCCGTGCGATCCTGGGCAGGAGGTGGCGGTTTGAGAGATCCCGTCCCGAGAAAAGTGATGTGGCGAGCGATCCCAACCCGGAGACGGCCGCTTCGGGGTCCGTCCGCATCGCCCGCTCGGTGGACCACCAGATCAATAGGGGGACATACGGATCGTTGACGTCTTCATCATGCATGGCAAGTTTTTCGAGCAGTCGCAGCGAGGTTCTCGGCGAAAACCTGCCGGAACTGGAAGCGAGCTGGCTGCGAACGGTCACGTCCTTCTCATGCTGGGCGAGCAATTCGAGTCTCGTCCTGTTCTCGGTCGACGGCTCGCCGCGATCCCCGATTAGACGCACAGCCCATCGCCTCACACCGGCGATGGGGTGCTCCAGGAGTCCGCTCACCGTGGCCTCGTCGATCCCCCCGCACGCATTCAGGGCGAACAGATCGCGCAGGGCCGTCGGCTCGTCCTTGTCCTCGGCGAGGAGCGATTTCAACTTCGGGACCGCCGTGGGGTCGTTTCGTTCGTACAGCACGCGCCGGGCCGTCTCGGACCACCAGTCGTTCGCCTTCAAACGCAAGGCGATGAGTTCATCAGTCGAAAGCTTCGCGAGATCGAAGGGCGCGGCGGGTTTCGTGTCCTTATAGACAATCTTGTAGATGCGGCCGTTGGTTCGGTCCCAGGTGTCGCGCGGGTCGAGGTGGCTGGCTCGTTTGTCGTACCAGTCCACCACGAAGACGGAGCCATCCGGGCCTGTCAGCAAGTCGATGGCGCGGAACCAGGGATCGCGGGAGTTCAGCAGCGTCCCGCCGAGCGTCATCGCATAGGTCGATCCCTTCGGGGCAAGCTTGTACCAGTAGACCGAATTCGAGAGCAGGTTGGCGCCGATGAAAGAGCCGCGAAACTCGGGAGGATAGGCTTCGCCCTTGTAGATGATCCCGCCGGGCGTGACGTGCCCGCCGGGCTTCGTGCCGGTGAAGCTCAGCGGGTCGAAATAGCCGTAGGATCGTGGATTATGCAACGGCCCGTGCTTCGCGAACCCCTTCACATAATTGCCGCCCTGGACCATGTGGAAGGCAATGTACGAGCCGTTCGACGACCCGAAGGCATTGCCGCCGCGATCGAAGTCGAGGCCCCAGGTGTTGCCTCCGCCCTCGGCGAAAAGCTCGAACTGGCGGGTCCTGGGATGATATCTCCAGATCCCCTGCTGGAACTCGACGCCCCGGATCTTGGCCGTGACCGTCGAGCCTTGCGCCCCGTAAAGCCACCCGTCAGGTCCCCACGCGAGGGAGTTGACCGTGGCGTGCGCGTCCTGGAGGCCGAAGCCGGAGAGCAAGACCTCGGGATCGCCGTCCGGTTTGTCGTCGTGGTCCTTATCAGGATAGAAGAGGAGATACGGGGCCTGCCCGATGTACACGCCCCCATCCCCGACCGCGATGGCCGACGCCAGGTTCAGGCCTTCGAGGAACGTCGTGACCTTATCGGCCTTGCCGTCGCCGTCGGTGTCTTCGAGGATCTTGATCCGATCCGCCCCTTTAGGTCCTCTGGGCGGTGGCTCGGGGAATCGGTCATACTCCGTCCTCAAGTACTGATCGACCTTGACCGGCACCAGGCCGGCGGGTGTGGGATACTGGAGATACTCGATCACCCACATCCGGCCCCTCTCGTCGAAGCATGCGGCGACGGGCTGGCGAATCTCCGGTTCGGAGGCGAAGACCTCGACGCGAAATCCATCCGGCACCACCATGCGGTCTCGCGCTTGCGCAGCACTCAGCCCCTGGGCACCGGTCTCATGCGGGACGGCAAAGATCAGCACGGCCATGGCCGCGAATGGGCACCATCGGTTCGGACGCGTCATGGCGCGCTGGCTCCGCGAAGATCCGCTTGTGAAACAATTCATCGACAATCGTTGTAACGCGCGCCGACCGGGGCATGCAACGAAGCGGTGGAACCGATTCGGTGAATCCCCGATCAAACTTCGAACGAGTCGCGATGATTATCGTGGTGAGAGGAGGTCTCGACCCCGGATCGGCGGCCAGACTTGCCGGGAGGGAATTTCGATTCCTCACCGGGGATTTTTATTCCGCGAGAAACGGGCTTGCTGAGGGCGCCTGCCCGGCGAATCCCGTATCAGTGCAATAGCTCAACCGTGGCCGCGTCCCTCGGTGTCATCCGCAGCAACGATTGCGGACTCTCGAACAGGATCGACCTCGCCACCGAGACGGCGTCGCTGTGCGAATACTGCCCGACTTCCATCTTTTCCGCGAGCACGCGAGCCAGGATCTTTCGAACGATCATCGATTTTGCATAAGTCCATTCGACGCAATATGCGTCGGAAAAGAAGCCGATTTGCTTGTTCGCCGGGAGCATATCCAGCCGTTCGCGGATGACCTGCGCGATCGCATCCGGGAAGAAATTGTGCCACCAGTAACCGGCGAGGCTCAGGTTCGGAAGCTCGCGGGCGAGCGTGCAGAGCGAATGATTGGCGTGACGGCTCGCGAGGAAGCACTGGAATTTCAAACCGGGGTGACGACCGATCATCTCGGCGAGTTGAGAGAGCGTCGATTGAGAGAGGCGTGCGCCGGTCTCGAACGGAAGGGGTTCAGCGCCCAGGCTGAACTGGTAGACGATGCGATCGCCGTGCCGCTCCAAGGCCGTGAGGAACGCCTCCTGGATGTAGGAGGCATAGACGTCGCGCTCCTCCGATCCGGCCACGGGACGACGCCCCAGCGCGGCTTCCATTTCGGCCTCGGTCACGTCCCGGAACCGGATATCCGTCGAGATATGCGTGGCCGTGGACAGGATGCGATCGTAGGGGATCGCCTGAACATAGTGGGAGATCGCGTCATGAACATCGGAAAGCGTCCGGATGGTCCGATCCGGTTCGGCCCTGCCGCCGGAGCCGATCGGCGACGGGCTCTCGGGAGTCCGGCCCCAGCAACGCTCTAGCTCATAGAGGGCCGTGTCAAACTCGCCCCACTGGCATCGTGTGAAGAAGCCCCATTCCAGGGCATATTGCAGGCGGTCGTCGTCCTCGCCTTTCTCTCGCCGGGCGATCTCCGTCCCGGTCCGGCCAATCTTGAGGCGATCGAGGACCGAGTGCGACCATGCGCGATCGTCGGCCCGCTCGCGGATCTGCCCGTCGAGACGCCGCCAATTCTCGGTCGTGATCGGCTCGCGCCAGTCGTAAAGATCTTGCAGGACGAGCCGAACACCCCAGGAAGAACTGGTATTGCGGATGGACGAGAGATGCGGAATCGCCTCGACGATCCTGGCCTCCGCCTCGTCCGGAGCCGGCCAGCCGGGATACTGCGTGAGCCGCGAACCCGACGGACAGCCCGCCGAATAGAGGTCGCTCACGACCATGTGGTAAAGCAGCACGTCGTGCAGCCCGCGTGCGGAGAGCTTGCCTCCGACGAGGTGGGTATGCACGTCGAGGACCGGCACCTCGGCGAGTGCGTGTTCCATGTCCAGCGCGTGTCGTTCCAGGCTCATCAGGAGGTCCCTTTCAGAAACGCTTCGACCGCCTTCAGCGTCGGAATCCCCGCCTGGCCGCCTGGACGGGTCGCCTTGATGGCGGCGGCAGCCGAGGCCACGGCGATCCGCCGGTTGATCGGCTCGCCACGAGCCAGGGACGCGGCATAAGCCCCGTGAAAAACGTCGCCGCAGCCGGTGGTGTCGACGATCTCGACGGCGAACGCGGGGCGATGGATCGGGGATAATTCGGCTCGTGTCGCGAACCAGCAGCCCTGGTCGCCGCAGGTGACGACGACCGTATCGCGATCGAGCGACCAGAGGGCTTTGACCATGCCGATGGGGTCAATCTCACCCGTGATCTTGGTAGCAAAGTTCCGGCTGAGAATCAGGTGACTCGCGACGGAATTCAACTCGTCAAAACGCGGACCCTCGTCCCGCTCGAAGTCGGCAACGACGGGAATATCGTCTGCCCTCGCGATCTTCGCGGCGCGGATCGTGCGATCGGCGTCGTAATGATCGATGAAGAGGACGCGGGCCGAGCGGACCACGTCGTCCGCGGGCCAGTCTCCGCCAAACGGCGTGTTTTCGGGAAGCTCGAACAGAATCGTGCGGGTTCCGCCCGATTCATCGACGATGATCGTCGAGTGGATCGGTCGCGATTGCCGGAGCGGATCGACATGATTCACGTCGATGCCCTCGGAGCGAAAGTTGGCGCGGATGAAGTTCGAGAGTTCCCCATCGTCCAGGCAACCGGCGTAGGCTGCCTTCGCCCCGAGCCTCGCGGCGGCGACCAGCGCCGTCCCGGTCAACCCGCCGCACTGACGCAGCCGGAGCCGGACACGCTCCTTGGCATCGGGCAACGGATAAGCGGGCACATACAGGAGATCGTCGACCGTGACGATCCCCAGGCCCAGCACGTCGATCACAGCGTCGCGAGCCATCGCCTCATCTCCGCCGGGTCCTCGCCGAACATGAGCGACCCGGGCACGATCCAGTCGGCCCCCGCGGCGGCCATCCTGGGCACCGTGTTGCGACGAATGCCGCCGTCGACTTCGATCTCGGTCTTCAGGCCGCGCTCCGCGATGATCGCGCGGGCAGCCCGGATTTTCTCGGGGACTGTCTCATCCATCGATGCCCCCTTGATGCCCATCGCCGTGCCCACGATCGTCAGGACGTCGAGGTCTTCCCAGAACGGTTCGACCAGATCGAGTCCCTCGGTGATGAGCAGCGACACGCCGGCGCGCATGCCGCGTTGCTTGATCGCCTGGAGCACCTGGCCGGGGTCGTTTGCCGAATCCAGACAGAACAACAGGATGTCCGTACCGGCCTCGGCGAACGGCTCGACCCAGGCCATCGGGTCCGTCGTCATCAGGTGGATCTCGAAGGGGACCCTGGTCCTGGAACGGAGCGCCTTCACCTGATCGGGGAAGAACAGCATGGTCGGGACGTAGTGCCCGTCGGCGACATCGATGTGAAACCTCTCGGAGAAGGGCTCGACGCGGGCCATGTCGGCCCCGAGGTTCGTCAAATCGGCCGACCAGAGGGAGGTGGAGCATTTGAGCATCGTTAGGCGGGTCCGGACAGGAAGTGTCGAAGGAGGAAATCGGTCATGTGTCGTTGGACGTCCGCCCCGTGCTGGACGATGTCCACGCATTTCGGCGTCAACTCGCGAAGCTCGGCGCCGGGGATGGTCTCCGCGAGCGTCTGGCCCATCGCGTAGGGGTGAATCGGATCTTGTTGATTCGCCAGGATCAGGGTGGGAACCGCGATCGATCGCCAGGCGTCGCGGTCGGGCGAGGGGCAACACTGGGGGATGCGATCGAGCTTTTCGACGGTCTCTTCCGCTCTGGGGTTCTCGAACATCCCGACCAGCGCCGTGGCCGAGTCGCTGGATTCGCGAAGAACGCCCGCGTACGTCGGGCTTTGCTTGAACGCGGAGAGGCCATCGCGCCACCCGAGGCGGCGAATGAATTCGGCCATGATGGGGAACATGCGGACGTTCTCGGGGAAGGGCTCCTCCAGCCAGGCGGGACGAGACAGGATCAGGCCGCTCGTTCGCTCCGGGTGGCGGATCGCGAAGTTCAAGGCAAGCCCCGCGCCCATGGAGATCCCGCCCACGACCACACGGTCGATTCCGAGATGATCGAGCAGCGCCAGAAGATCGTCCGCGATGTCGTCGAAGTTAAGTTTCGCGGGGTCGCCGAGCGGGCGGGTTTCGCCGTGATAGCGAGAGTCGCAAGAGATCAAACGGCCACCTTCCGGCGGGGAGAACAGGCCGCACGGGATCGAAACATCCCCACCCAGACCATGTTGAAAGACGACCGGCAGGCCCTGGCCGATATCGCGGTAGCGGAAGTTCAAGCCGTCTCGGCAAAACGTCGGCATGCGGTTCCCTGTGGACCTCGATGAGGCAACGACCGGGTTGGTGTTCTCAGGATGCGGGGCATTTTCTCACCCCCAAACCGGGGACGCAAGTCCGAGCCGAGGGAAGCTCCAATCAAAGAGTTTCACGCAGAGACGCGGAGGGGACGCAGAGGACGCGGAGGATTGAGGGAGGGAAAGCAAGAAGGGGCGGGAGAGAGAAAGCCAATCGACAGGCGTCTTGGACCTGGCAGTCCTCTTGTTCAGCGGGTTACAAGGGACGACGTACCGGCTGCGATCGGGTACAATTCCCTTCCTCCTGATTGCGAGTAACCGGCATGAGTGAATTCTGGATGTGAGGCCGCGCGTGATGGCGAGCGAATCGGACCTGACAGGGCCCGGGAGCCCCCGGTGGGGGTTTGTAGGCGCGGGGAAGATGGCCTCGGCCCTGGTTCGGGGGATGATCCGTGCGGGAGCGGCCCCGGCCTCGCGGATCGCGACATTCGACCCGGTCGGCCTCGCGGCCGAAGAACTGGGCGCGCTGGGCGTGAGCGTCCTGGCCTCGAACGTCGAGCTGGCGAGATCGTGTCGCGTGCTGGTCCTCGCCGTCAAGCCGCAGGCGACGCCCGCCGTCCTGGGAGAGCTTCGGCCCGCGATCACCGCCGACCATCTGGTGATTTCGATCGTCGCCGGAGTCCCGCTCGCCACGCTCGCCTCGGGGCTGGGACCAGAGCCGAGGCTGGCCCGTGTCATGCCGAATACACCGGCGTTGGTTGGAGAGGGCGCGGCGGGCTTCTGTTTGGCCGCCAATGCCAGGCCCGAGGATGAGGCGATTGTCGCTCGATGTTTAAACGCCGTCGGCCGAGCCTATCGCATCCCGGAGAGCCAACTGGACGCCGTTACCGGGCTTTCCGGGAGCGGACCGGCGTTCGTGTACCTCATGATCGAGGCGCTTTCCGATGGCGGAGTCCGCTCCGGATTGCCCCGTGATATCGCGACGGTGCTCGCGGCTCAGACCGTTCTTGGGGCGGCCAGAATGGTCCTCGAGACCGGCCTCCATCCCGGAGTGCTCAAGGATCAGGTCACTAGCCCCGGCGGGACGACGATCGCCGGCCTCCATGCCATGGAACGCGGAGGCGTTCGCGCCGCATTGATGGATGCCGTCGATGCCGCGACCAGGCGGTCTGCCGAGCTGGCCGGAATCGCGGCCAGAAACGCCTCGATTTGACGCGAATTCCACAAAAGTTTCTGCCACTTTCTCCCGACCCGAAGCGACTGCTCGATGAAGCTCGGTCTCATTTCCGACATCCACGGCGATCCGCTTTCGCTGGAGCTGGCCTGGTCGCATCTGACGATCATGGGGGCCGACAGGATCGTCTGCGCCGGCGACACCGTGGGCTACGGGCCTTATCCCGACCGCGCCGTCGCGTTCCTGACATCGCGTAAGATTGATTGCGTTCGAGGCAACCACGACCGCTGGGCGCTCCAGCGCGGCCCCGGCCGGCGCGACGAGTTCGGCGGATCGGCGCCCTCCGCGGAGACTCTCGCGACCCTTGGCACTTTCCCCGTCGATCGACCGATTGAATCGTGCGGCCGCATCGTCCTGGTCGCTCACGGGTCGCCGACGAGCGATATGGAGTACGTCGTCCGCAAGACCCATGGTCCCGAGGTACTCGATCGGCTCCTCGCGGACCTCGGGGTGGACGTCCTGGTCGTCGGACACACCCATGCCCCGATGTGGTACCGCGGCGAACGGGGCCTGGTGGTCAATCCCGGCTCGGTGATTTCGATGCCGGTGGTGCGAACCTCTCGCACCTTCGCCCTCCTGGATGTGGAAGCGCTGAAAGTCACGTTTCACGATGTGGAAAGCGGCCGTGTGCTCGACGTGCCGCATTGGGATTGAGAATTCATCGCCCCTGAACAATCGAGGTCCGTCGTGACGTCCGATCGTCCCGTGCTTGTTTTCGATTTTGGCTCCCAGTTCGTCCAACTGATCGCGCGCAGGGTCCGCGAAAAGCATGCGTTCGCCACGATCGTGCGGCATGACCTGTCGATCGACCGCGTTCGCGAGTTGAACCCGATGGGGATCATCCTCTCCGGCGGACCCATGAGTGTTTTCGAGCCGGGTGCGCCGCACTGTGACCCGGCAATTTTCCGGCTTGGCGTGCCGGTGTTGGGCCTCTGCTACGGAATGCAACTGGCCTGCCACGTCCTGGGAGGCCGGGTTGATTCGAACCCCACACGCGAGTTTGGCCGCGCCGAGTGCATCGTGACCGACCCGACCTCCGAGCTGCTCCAGGGCGTTCCCGAGAAGACGATCGTCTGGATGAGCCATGGCGATCAGGTCCACGATGCCGGTCCGGACTTCCTCCCGCTCGCGAGGACGGCAACCTGCCCGATCGCCGCCGTCAAGCACAAAGAGTTACCCGTCTACGCCTTGCAATTCCATCCCGAAGTGGCTCACACGCCGTTCGGCTCGACAATCCTCGGTAACTTCCTCGATCGAGTCTGCGGTTCGAGCGGCTCGTGGACGATGGATAAGTTCCTCGATCGGGCCGTTGCCGACGTACAGTCGCGGGTGAAGGACGACGAGCGGGTCGTCTGCGGCGTCTCGGGCGGAGTTGATTCGGCGGTCGTCGCGGCCTTGTTGGCGAAGGCGATCGGGCGCCGGGTCGTGTGCATTTTCGTGGACAACGGCCTCCTCCGGGCCGGCGAGCGAGCCGCCGTCGAGGTGGCCTTCGGCAATCACTCGGATGCGGAACTTCGCGTCGTCGATGCCTCGTCCCGCTTCCTCGATGCCCTGAAGGATGTGAGCGACCCCCAGGAAAAGCGCGTCCGGATCGGTCACACGTTCATCGACGTCTTCCGCGACGAGGCCAGGTCCATCCCCAACGCCAGGTTCCTGGCCCAGGGAACGCTCTATCCCGATGTTATCGAAAGCGGTGGATCACGCGATGCGCCGGCGGCCACGATCAAGCATCATCATAACGTCGGAGGACTGCCCGCCGAGCTGGGATTCGAGCTGATCGAACCCCTTCGCGACCTGTTCAAGGACGAGGTCCGAAAGCTCGGCCTGGAACTCGGCCTGCCGGAGGAGATGGTCTATCGCCACCCCTTCCCCGGACCGGGCCTGGCGGTGCGATGCCTGGGTGCCGTGACTCGCGAGAAGCTCGTCGTCCTCCGTCAGGCCGACACCATCTTCCTGGAGGAGCTGCGCGCCGCCGGCCTGGAACGCCAGATCGGCCAGGCCTTCGCCGTCCTGCTTCCCGTTCAATCCGTGGGCGTGATGGGCGACGGACGGACCTATGAGAACGCGATCGCCCTTCGAGCCGTCGAGACCGACGACTTCATGACGGCCGACTGGTCGAGAATTCCCCATGAGGTTCTCGCCCGGGCCTCGACTCGCATTATCAACTCGGTCAAAGGCATCAACCGCGTGGTCTACGACATCACGAGCAAGCCGCCGGGGACGATCGAGTGGGAGTGAAACGACCGAATCTGGGCTATTCGATCGGTTCAACTGTGGTAGGCTAGGCGGGGTCGGTATCCGGAGCGACGCGGCTCCGAGATTCTGCGAGATCGCGAGTTCGACACCATCTCGATTGACGGAGGCTCCCACGATGATGCGTACCCTCATTCGCGTTGCGGCAATCGGGTTTTTCCTCACGTTGGCCGGTCCGGTCCACGCCGATACCCACACCATCGCCCGATGCGGCCAGGGATTCCTCGAAGATGTGGACGGATACCGCGTGCTGCACGTCAAGGGAACACCCTACGAGATGGGCTTTCAGCAAGGGGCGCTGCTGAAGGAGGATATCAAGGAACTCGTTCATTTCTTGTTCGACGTGAAGGCCAAAGAGCTGAAGATCAAGGTTGCCGGCAAGGAGGTTCAGCCCAACGCGAGGGCGATCATCGCGGGGATCGCGGCGAGTCAGAAGAAGTTCGTGCCGGCGCGGTTCTTCGAGGAATTGAAGGGCGTGGCCGACGGAGCGGGGATGTCGATCGAGGATATCACGGTCGCCAACTTCATCCCCGAGATGTTCCACTGCTCCGGCTTCGCGCTCAGCGGATCGGCCACCAAGGACGGCACGCTCTATCACGGCCGCGTCCTGGATTATGGCTGCGATTGGCGGCTCCAGGAGCACGCCGTGCTCACGATCGCCGAGCCGGACGGCAAGATTCCGTTCGTGAACGTGACCTACGCCGGCTTCATCGGCAGCGTCACCGGCATGAATGCGAAGCAGGTTTCGATCGGAGAGATGGGTGGCGCGGGACTCGGACACTGGGCCGGCGTGCCCATGTCGTTCCTGGTCCGGATGGCCCTGGAAGAGGCCGACGACCTGGATGAGGCCGTCTCCATCTTCCGCGACAATCCGCGCACCTGCGAATATTATTACGTGGTCGCCGACGGCAAGACCGGCAAGGGTGTCGGGATGGAAGCCTGCTGGGATCGCTTCAACCTCGTCCAGATGGGCGAGTCGCACGCTCGCCTCCCTCACGGCGTCAAGGACGCGGTCCTGCTCTCTGCCGGCGATCGATACGAAGAGCTCGCCCGCCGCGTGAAGGCCGGTCACGGGACGTTCGACGCGACCTCGGCCCGCGAGTTGATGAGCCGCCCTGTGGCGATGAAGTCGAACCTGCACAGTGTTTTGTTCGAGACGAAATCCAGCCGGCTCTGGGTTGCGAACGCCTCGAAAGATGGGCAGCCGGCGGCCTCGCAGCCGTATCACGCGTTCCGGCTCTCGGAACTCCTCACCCACAAGGCGGGTGATTCCGCGACCACGCTGCCGGCATCGTCGTCGGGTACTCGATAAGCACGCGAGTGACGGAAACCGAATCTACCCTGGAGGCCTGGCTGATGCGAATGCGGACATGGGTCATGGTCTGGCTGGTGGGCGCGGGACTGGTCGCTCCCGCAGCCAACGCCCAGACGTCGAAGATCGACCTGCGCACCAAGGCCGGGGCCGAGAAGGTCAAAGGCCAGTGGCGCTATCACGATGTGAAGATCATCGAGGTTGACGGCAAGGGGCCTCCGCCGGAGAGCAAGCCGGTCCGGACCTATAGCTTTGAACCTCGGGCCGAGAAACCGGACTTCGATGACAGCAAGTGGGACGTGCTCGACCCGACCACCCTGGGGCAGAGGCGGGCGAACGGGCAACTCTGCTTCAACTGGTATCGGATCAAGATCACCATCCCGCCGGAGGCGGAGGGGAAGACGGTTCACTTCGTCACGACCGTGGATGATTACGGCGAGGTCTGGGTCGATGGCAAATTGAACTACAAGGCGGGCACCACGGGAGGCTCGGTCGTCGCCGGATTCAACACCCCGAACCGGGTCGAGTTGAAGGACGCGAAGGCGGGAAAGACCTACCAAATCGCGGTTTTCGGGATCAACGGGCCGATCTCGGCCACGCCCGGCAACTGGATCTTTCTGGGCGATACGTTCCTCGAAATCACCGACAAGAAGTGACCGTTTCATGCAACGAAGGCATCACTACGGCCGGGATCGGGCTTGCCCGCCGGCGCGGAATGGCGTAAACTCAGCCTCGTAATTATCGACGCGACAAGATGTTGCGTACCCGTCTTCAGATCAACACTTGGGGTGTTCTGATGCTCATTAAGGATCAGACCGCGTCGGTCCGGACGATCGAGACACCCGACGACCTGGCCGAGACCCGCCTCGAAGCCATCGGCTACGTCTTCCATGGGACACTGCCCAAGCCGGATTCCAAGCGCGCGCCCAAGGCCGGCTCCAACCTCCTGCACTTCGCCCGCTGCGCCAAGCTCGACAAGGTTCCTGATATCGAGGTCAAGGTCTGGTTCCGCACCATCCGCGGCGCCAAGCAGCACCTCGACGTCCAGGTCGGCTCCGGTAAGTGGAAGTGGTGCAAGATCTGCGAGCGAGAGATCACCCAGAAGATCCTGAATGAGGCGTGACTCGCGCGAACGAAAAATTGTTTCTCGAATGTCGAATCCGAGCTGAGATTACGTCGTAGATTAGGACCCGCGCTCCACGTTGGTCCTAACGCACTCCCCATTCAGCCCCCCGCTCGCTTCTGCATGCGTTTCTCGATACGGAGCGCCTTGCGTTCTTCGGGCGTGAGGGGCGGAGGGGCGTTGGGATCGCGGGGGCGGGCCAGGCGGAAAAGCAGTTCGCTCGCGCCGCGGGTGGCCCCACGCAGGAGGAATCCCTTGCCCATATCGGCGAGACCGGCACGGAACGCGTCCTTATCGATCTGAGGTCGATCCAGCGTCCCTCGGATCGATACCGAGATGCTCAATCCGCCCACCACATCGGCAAGAGCGGCGTTGTTGGGAAACATCGCCGAGGTGAGGGGAAGCGTGGTGCGAAGGTCGAGGCTACGGTCGAAACCGACCGAACCTTCGATCTCGATCTTCGTCAGATTTCCCACCGGCACCGCGAGGCCACGCTGATGGACCCTGCCGTCGGAGATCGACAGCACCACGGGTTGGTCTAGCCGCAACGTGGCATCGCTCCGCCCGATCAACTCCAGGACCGTCGCGGCGAACGGCCCCGGTGCGAAAACGACGTCCTGAAAGACGACGTTCCCCTCGACCACGGCCTTCTTCCGGGCGTTCGCCCCCAACGGAAGCTCGGCCCGATCGATCCTCGCCGAAACACGCCCTCTGGCTCGCGTCGTCCCCTCAAGAATCGGGGCCACGAACGAGAGAACCCGCCGGGTGGCTTCTTCATTGACCTCCGCATCGACCAGCTCCGAGCCTGGACCGAGCTTGAGCATCAGCTCCGGCTCGCGGACGAGTTGCGGGACGAGCCGAAGCCGACCGCCGTTCAGTGTGGTCTCGATCGGCTCGAAGCGGAACGACTCCCCCTCGCTATGGCCTACGACGCGTGTTTTCCCCAGAGATAATCCCGCCCGACTGGCCGAGTCTAGGCCAATCTCCAGACGCTCGTCCGAAAAAAACGTACCGGTCCCGCCCCTCGCCCTGGCCCGGATCGAGAGCCCTTCCAGACGAAGGGCGTCACGATCGGGCCCGAGACTGGCTTCGGGAAAAGTGGCTTCGATCGTCCCCACGTAGCCCGTTGCCTCGCGCTTCAGGTCGGCCGCGAAGGGTCCGGAGCCGGAGATCTGGAACGTGCCGAGATCGATGAAGTTGGCCACCTGTCCGGTGAGTGCGGCCAGATCGAGCTTGCCGGCGAGCCTCACGCCGCTGTCGAGATTGCCTCGACCCTCGGCATTGAGAAATGCGCTCTCGACCGCGACACTCTCGACGGTCAACGAACCCTCACGTTCGAAGACCTTGGCGGAGAGCTTGAACGGATCGCGCATGATGATCTTGGTCTCGCCCAGATGAGCCGCGACGTCGTGAATGCCCGCGGTCGCGCTCCAGAGACGCTGGTCGGGCCTGGGCTCAACATCGATCGAAAGCTCGGCCGTTCCGCGATCGAGCCGCAGGCCCTCCTTGAGCCTTAGCGTCCTCGGCAACTGGGTCGCCAGAGCCGCAAGGTCAAGCGTGCCGACGATCCTGTTCGAGATCACCGAATCTCCGGGAATCGTCCCCGAGGCCAGGAGCGATCCGACAGGCGAGCGCAGGTCAAGGCCCGCGATCGCCCAACCGCGATCGGTCCGGTTCAGCGACCACGATCCCGCAAGCTCGTCGAGTCGGAGTCGATCTCCGGAGAGTGCCTCACCGGACATCTCGAGCGCCAGCAATCGCGCCTTCCCGTCCGTCGACCAGCGGGCATCGGTTCCGATCACCGTCTCGCGCTTGGCTCCGAATCGGCCGTCCAGCCCAACACGGATTGAGACGCCCTGGACAGTGACATGAAGAGGCCACTTCGAAGCCAGAAACTCGATGGTCAGACCATTTTTCCCCGCCGGAGCTTGATCCCAGCGATCATAGCTACCAGTGATAACAAGTGAGCGTCCGTCCTCATCTCTGAGCGCCCCGTCCCAGGTGACGCGTCCCGGAGCGGCCGGTCGCCGGATCATCAGATCGAAGCTGCTCGCCTCGATCGGTTCCGCAAGTCCCGGGCTTCTCACGCGAAGCGATCCCTCGGCGATCTCAATGGTCAACTCCGCCGGTGGCGGTCCATCCAGGATCGGCCGCAGCGCTTCGACGAGATCAATCGAGCCGTCGTCCGCACGTTCGATATCGAGGATGGCCCCGGGAAGCGAAAGTTTGCCATATCTGGGACGCTTGAAAAGTGCTTGAAATAGGTTCCGATCCCAGACCGCCTGCTGGCAATCCACGACCTTTTCGCCCTGCGCATCGCGGACCACCAATCCGTCAAGCTCGGTCGGACGGAACCAGGAGAACCGAAACCTGGCAACGTCCAGACGACCGGGATTCAACGTCCGGTTGGCGCGATCAAGCAGCCAGGCCCGGGAGAATTCCGTGTTGAGGATCTGCGGCAGGAAGGCAACCAGCGCCACGAAAAGAACGATCAGACCCGCCACGACGCGTTTCCACCATCGCCGCTTCGGGGGGGCGAGCGGGGTCTTGGCGATCTGATCCATGAGCGGCTCCGTAAACAGGCGGGGCGGACGGATCGTCCGCCCCGCCTCATTTTATGGGCCGAGTATGCCGACGGATACCACGACGTTCAAGATTCGTCGTCGACTCGCAGTCTGGCCAGGACGCTGAGATCTTCCAGAGTGGACGTGTCACCCGAGTTTTCCCGGCCGGCCGCAATATCGCGAAGCAGTCTCCGCATGATCTTGCCGGACCGCGTCTTGGGCAAGGACTCCGTGAAACGAATCTCGTCCGGCCTGGCCAGGGCTCCAATCTCCTTGACGACGTGAGCTTGAAGTTCCTTCTTCAGGGCGTCCGACGGTGTCTGTCCCGAGTCGAGCGTGACAAACGCCGCGATCCCCTGCCCCTTGATCTCGTCCGGCTTGCCCACGACGGCGGCCTCGGCCACCTTGGGATGGCTGACGAGGGCGCTCTCGACCTCCATCGTGGACAGGCGATGGCCCGAAACGTTCAGGACATCGTCCACCCGGCCCATGACCCAGATATTCCCGGCGGCGTCGCGCCTGGCACCGTCGCCCGTGAAGTAAGCGCCCGGGATTTCGCTCCAGTAGGTCTGCTTGTAACGGTCGTCGTCTCCCCACAGTGTACGAAGCATCGACGGCCAGGGCTGGGTGATGATCAGGAACCCGCCTCGACCGGCTGCGACGGGTCGACCGCTCTTGTCCACGACCTCGGCCACCACGCCGGGCAGTGGTCTTGTCGCCGAGCCCGGGGTCGTGGGCGTGGCGCCCGGAAGGGGCGAGATCATGATCGCGCCGGTCTCGGTTTGCCACCAGGTGTCGACGATCGGGCATCGACCGCCCCCGATGACGTGGTGATACCACATCCAGGCTTCGGGATTGATCGGCTCGCCGACGCTGCCGAGGAGGCGAAGGCTGGACAGGTCGTGCCGCTTGGGGAAATGTTCGCCCCACTTCATGAACGCGCGGATCGCCGTCGGGGCGGTGTAGAGGATCGTGACCCGATAGTCCTCGATGATCTTCCAGAACCTCGCCTCGTCGGGCCAGTTTGGCGCCCCCTCATACATCACGATCGTCGCGCCGTTGGAGAGTGGGCCGTAGACGAGGTACGAATGCCCCGTGACCCACCCGACGTCGGCGGTACAGAAGTAGGTGTCGTCTTCCTTGAGGTCAAAAACCCATTTTGTGGTCGCTGTCGTCCCAACCAGGTAACCGCCCGTGGTGTGCAGGATGCCCTTGGGCTTACCCGTCGACCCGGAAGTGTAGAGAATATAAAGTGGATGCTCGCTGTCGACGGGGACGGGCGGGCACTCGGCCGAGGCGTCGGCCATGACGTCGTGCCACCAATAATCGCGGCCGGAGGTCATTTTGACCTCGTGTCCGGATCGCTTCACGACGACCACATTTTCGATCGTCGGGCAATGGTCGACCGCGCCGTCGGAATTCTCCTTCAGGGGGACGACTTTGCCTCGACGGAACCCGCCGTCGGCCGTGACCAGGACCTTGGCGGAGCAGTCCTGGATGCGTCCAGCGAGCGCCTCGGAGCTGAATCCTCCGAAAACCACCGTATGCGGCGCCCCGAGACGTGCGCAGGCGAGGACCGCGATCACCAGCTCGGGGATCATGGGCATATAAATTGCGACGACGTCCCCCTTCGTCACGCCGAGCGATTTCAGGACGTTCGCGAACTTGCTCACCTCGCGCTGAAGATCCTGATAGCGCAGGACCCGGCGATCCCCCGGCTCTCCCTCGAAGATGATGGCGGCCTTGTTCTTGCGCGGCCCGTTACAATGGCGATCCACGCAGTTATAGGCTGCGTTCAGGGTCGCGCCGACGAACCACCTGGCATGGGGGGGTGTCCATTCGAGCACCTTGGACCAGGGTGAGTCCCAATCGATCGCCTTCGCCACCTCGCCCCAGAACCCCTCGGGATCGCTCTCGGCCCGATCGAAAAGGGCCTGGTATTCGGCCATGCTCTTGACGTGGGCCGCCTTGGCGAACTCGGGTGGGGGCGGAAACACGCGAGTCTCGACTAGGACGCTCTCGATCGATCCGCCACCGGGTTCGGCCGTCATGCTGGCGTGCTCCGCTCTGGATATTGGACTCGTCGGCCCGGGAAAGCAGCCGAGCCTGGATCTTAGGACCGCCGAGCAGCCCCGTCAATCGTCGCGAAGGCGGGAGCCGACCGGGAGAAAGCTCGACTATGGCGCAACTATTGCTCATGTTCGCACGGATAGCGATGATGCCGACGATTCGCCCCGTCGGGTCGCGCCAAAGTCCAAGGGATGCGATCACGTGGTTCTACTCGGGAGAGGGACGAGATGATGCGCAAATTTTTCCTGACCGCGTTGGTGACCTCCTTGACGGCCGCAATGGCCCTCGCACAAAACCCGGTGGGCACGACCGCGACCACGACCCAGACTCGGACCAAGACGGATGCGCAGACCACGACGGCAACCCGGGCCGCCGTCAGCGATCCCCTCTTTGCCAGCGCCGCGGCGTTGTCCGGGTTGGCGGAGGTTACCATCAGCAGGATTGGCCTGACCAGGGCCACGAACCCCGACCTGAAGACCTTCAGTCAGCGGATGATCGACGAGCATACCAGGCTGAACCGCGAACTGATCGACCTCTCCGCCACGAAGCGGATCGTTCTCCCGGTCGTCCTGGACCCTCGCGCTCAGTTCTGCGCCCAAAGCCTCGTCGGACTCACGGGGGATGAGTTCGATCGCTGCTACGCCAAGGCCCAGTACGTCGCCCACATGGACGCCGTCGCCATGTTCGAGGCCGAGGCCGAACGCGGTCTGGATCCCGACGTCAGAGCCTGGGCCGCCCGCACGCTCCCCCACCTGAAGGAGCATCTTTCCATGGTCAAGCCCTGGGCCATGAAAGCCGAGAAGGACAAGCCCAGCACTTCCGACCGAGCCAATCCGGAGAAGTGATGGCTCAGCACTGGACCGACACCGTGGGGGTGAGGCGTCCTCATTCCCACGGTTGTTCCCGGGAAAGCGGTCGAACGGCGCTGTGGGCCGGCTTTCCGTTCGTTAGCCACTCGCTGATCCTTGAGTTCCCGTGGCGATGCTCGAGGGCTGTCCCCATCGGTCCTCGAAGACCAGCGAGCCAAGATCGATCCGATCGAGCCAGCCGAGTTGTTGCAGCTCCGGCGCGGGACCGAACTCCGGCACGTGACCGAGGCAGAGATAGGCGATCGGCACGACGGATTCGGGCAGGGCGAGGATCTCTCGCAGATCCTCGGGGTCAATGATGCTGACCCACCCCACGCCGACGCCTTCGGATCTGGCCGCGAGCCAGAGATTCTGCACCGCGCAGACTGTGCTGTAGAGGTCCATTTCCGGCTGACTTGTCCTGCCAAGCACTACCGGACCGTTCCGAGCCCGGTCGCAGGTCACGCACAGGTTCAACGGGGCCTCGACGATCCCTTCCAACTTGAGGGATCGATAGAGATCGGCCCGTTCCCCGGAGAACTGCTGCGCGGCGAGCGTGTTGGCCCGCTCGAACGCCTGCTTGATCCGCGCCCGTACCTCGGGTGACCGAATCAGAAGAAAGTTCCAGGGCTGCATGAATCCGACCGAAGGCGCGTGATGAGCCGCGAGGAGCAATCGTCCGATCAGCTCATCCGAGAGCGGATCTGGAAGAAACCGGCGGCAGTCGCGCCTCTGGAAGATCGCACGATAGACGGCGGCTCGGTCGGAGGGCGGAAACGCGTCATGACCCGGGCCCGGAATCTCGCTCATCGAACCTCCGGGGTCGTGCGACGGCGCGACGAGCCGTCGCATGCCTTCCGCATCGGGACCTATCATGGGGGATTTGGATGGAGAGCGTACCACAGAGATCGAGACGCAGGGTAGAATCGTAGTCTCATTCCTCCCACGATTCCGGCTAGAGACCGAGCGATGCGACAGGTGGCCACGATTCCCGGAGAACGGCTGGCCAAGCGGCTGGCCGATCATCTCACGTCCCTCGGGATCGCCACCCGAGTTGATTCCTCTGCGGCAGGCTGGATCGTATGGATCTACCGGGAGGAGAAGCTGGACCTCGCGCGACAGGAGGTCCAGACATTTCTCGCCAACTCCGACGACCCCAAGTACGACGCAGTCTCGAAGTCCGCCGACGCCGTGAGACGTGAGGCGGCCAAGAAAGAGAATCTTCACAGGCGCAATTCCATCAGTCTCAGCGGTCGCCTGAATACCCCTTCGGTGGCCCGTTGCCCGATTACCTATTTGCTGATGGTCGTCTCCGTTGGCGTCGCGATCCTCACGAACTTTGGCGGCGACGACAAGGCGATTGAACCATTCCTACTTTCTCCAACGGTGCAAACCCACGGATTGGTCCAACCCGATCAGCACGAGAATGCGGAGTCCGGCCAGGGAGAGCTCGCAATCCCGATCGCCGTTCCGAAATGGCGTTCGACCGGTCTTGCCGCCGTGAAACGCGGTCAACTCTGGCGGCTCATCACGCCGATCTTTCTCCACTTCGGGGTCATGCATCTCGTCTTCAACATGCTCTGGCTCTATCAGCTTGGTGGACTGATCGAACTGCGTAAGGGCCATCTCGCGATGGCTGCGCTGGTGCTGGTCTCGGCGCTCGTCTCGAACCTGGGAGAGTATTTCTGGGACCTGCAGCGACACGGGGCGGACTACCCCATCCGGTTCGGTGGGATGTCGGGCGTGGTGTACGCCCTCTTCGGGTATTGTTGGATGAAGAGCGATTACGATCCGGAAGCGGATATGAAGCTCCCCTCGAACACGATCGTCTGGATGCTCATCTGGTTGGTCTTTTGCATGAGCGGAGCGATTGGCCCGATCGCCAATGCGGCGCATGTAATCGGCCTCTTTGTAGGGATGCTGATCGGCTTGACGCCGCATCTCTTACGAGAGTGGCGATGGTGGTGACACGGGTGACGCGGTCGAGACGCCCGGGGCCGCTCGCGGTCGTCGTGGTCGTGGCCATCCTCGCGAGGCTGATCGTGATCGCGCCGCGAGTCGGACGACCCGCCGATGATCCGGATAATTATCTCCCCATCGCCCGATCGCTCGCGGCGGGTCGAGGGTTCAGTCTGAGTGATCGTCCGACGGCGTATCGTCCCCCGCTCTACCCCTTGATCCTCGCCCCGATCGTGGGAGAGACGGGGACGGATTTCACGCTCCCCATCGCCACCTTGCACCTGGCCCTCGGGGCCGGAACGGTCGTCTTGACGGCGGTCGCCGCGCGGCGGTGGGGCCTGAGTCCCCGACGCGTGTTGGTGGCCGCATCGATCGTGGCGCTCGATCCCGTGCTCGTCGTGCAATCGCGATCGGTGATGACAGAGTCGCTCGCGGCGTTCCTGTTGGCGGGCGGTATTGCGGCGTCGGCGCGCGCGAACTTGCGCGGCACCGCGTCCGCCGGTTTGTGGTTCGGGCTGGCCGCTCTGTGTCGGCCCAGCACACTGCCCGCCGCATGCCTGGCCGCCCTTTTCGCGGCGGTGACCGGCGAAGGGTCCTGGCGCGCGAGAATCCTCCGCGGCGTCCTGTTCGCGGGGGTCGTCGCGGCCGTGCTCGCACCCTGGGCCTTGCGGAATGCACGCGTGTTTGGCGAGCCCGTCTGGACCACTACGCACGGAGGCTACACGCTCGCGCTCGCGAACAATTCCGAGTATTATCGCGACGTCCTCCACGGCGCCCCCGGCGCAGTCTGGACCGGCCCGAACCAGCGCGCATGGTTCCTCAAGGTCAGTCGCGAGACCGACAGCATGACGGAACCGCAAGCGGACCGCTATCTGAGGGCCTCGGCACTGGAGATGTTGCGGGCTCGTCCGTCGGATTTCGCCCGGGCAAGCCTCGCGAGGCTTGCCCGGTTCTGGGGCCTCGCGCCGTCGGGCTCGGTCTATCCCCTCCCGCTCAGGATCGCGTCGGCCCTCTGGACGACCCCGCTGTGGATCTCGGTATTCCTGGGGCTTGCATGTCCAGATGTCTGGAAATGGCCGCGGGGTGTGGCCGTTGCCGTCATCATTTCTCTCACATGCGTTCATGCTGTGTTTTGGACAGATCTTCGCATGAGAGCACCCGTTGTTCCATCACTGGCGTTGATCTCGGCATCGGGGTGGATTTGGCCGCGGAAAAAAATCCGAGAAAAATCCGAAAAAGGGCCAAGTTGCGCTGTGCAAAATGGCGAGATCGGTTAGTCTTGAGATTGCCGCTCTGGGCGGGACCCCATAGCCGTCAGGAAGCTAGCCTCGCCAGAACGTTCATCTTGCAAGCAGAGGGATTCGCAGTGGCTAAGAAGCTTTATGTAGGTAACCTGACCTACGACACGTCAGAAGACAATTTGGTGGAGTTGTTCAGCGAGTTCGGCGAGGTCCTGTCTGCTCAGATCATCATCGATCGCGACACGAACCGCTCGAAGGGGTTCGGTTTCGTCGAGATGGCCGATGGACAGGCGGCGGACGACGCGGCGAATCAGTTGAACGGTCAGGACTTCAAGGGTCGAAACCTGACGGTTAATGAGGCTCGCCCCCGCGAGGATCGCGGTGGTGGCGGCGGCGGTGGAGGTCGTGGCGGTTATGGTGGTCGCGGCGGAGGCGGTGGCAGTGGCGGCGGCTACGGTGGTGGCGGCGGCTACGGCGGCGGTGGCAGCAGTGGCGGCGGCTACGGCGGTGGCGGTGGTAGCCGAGGCGGCTCGGGCGGTGGCGGCGGCTACGGTGGTGGCGGCCGAGGCGGCTCGGGCGGCGGCGGTTACGGTGGTGGCAGCCGTTATTGAGTCCTAGGCACCGAAGACCCTGCGCGGTCGCGGTGCCACGACAGACCAAATCGACACGGGCCGACCCACTCTGGGTCGGCCCTTCGCGATTCCCCGATTGTGCATCTGCTAAACGCCGCTGCCTCCGTTTGAGATTGCGTGGGAGGATGTTAGAATACTGAGTACGCCTGCATGGTCACGGGGCGACGCTCAGACCGTACAGGTCCGGTCCCCTCACATCGGCCTACTCAGGATTTTGCGCCCATGATCGAAGTCGACGCAGAATCTCTCGCCGAGAATGCCGTCCTCATCGGCTTACTCTCCCGGCAAGAGTTGCGGGAGGCACGAGACGAGGCCGAAGACGGGACGACCGCCGCACTCGCGCGGGTGATGATGCGCAAGGGCTTCCTGACAAGCTGGCAACGTGACAAGATCCTGAAGGGCGACGTCTCGGGGTTCTTCTACGGCCCGGCCAAGGTTCTTTTCCACCTCGCCGAGGGGACGTTCGCTCGCGTCTATCGCGGCAAGCGCGTGCCCGGCGATTATTCCGTGGCCATCAAGGTCCTTCGCCGTCGCTTCGCCACCGAGCCCGCGGCCGTCGCCAGGTTCAATCAGGAGGCGGAGTCGGGGATGAAGCTCGATCATCCGAACATCGCCAAGATTTACGAATTTGGTGAGCAGGACAAGAGCCCTTACATGATCATGGAGTTCATCGAGGGCTCCAACCTGAGGGACTTCCTCAAAATCCGCAAGACGCTCTCGACGACAGACGCGATGCCCCTGATCCTGGGCGCCGCCCGGGGACTCCAATATTCGCTCGATCAAGGCGTGACTCACCGCGACATCAAGGCGACGAACATCCTGATTTCCAGTCTCGGCGAGGCGAAGCTCGTGGACTTCGGCCTGGCCGAGATCGACAAGGGTGACTTTTCGGCCGTCGCGTCGCAGGGCGTGCGCACTGTCGATTACTCCGCCCTGGAACGTGGCTGCGGGAGCCAGAAGGGCGACCCACGCTCCGATATCTACTTCCTCGGATGCGCCTTCTATCAGATGTTGACGGGCAGCCCTGCGATGGCCGAGACCGAGACGAGCGATCAGCTCGCAAAAATGCTCAAGCGGTCGTTTTCCGCCATCAAGCCGCTCTCCGAGCACCGCCTGGCTCCTCCTGCGGAGCTGGCCCGAATCATCGAGAAGATGATGAAGATGGATCTGAAGTCGCGCTACCAGAACATGGACGACGTGGTGAAGGATCTGGAAGCGTTCAACGAGAGCATGAGCAGCGAGCCGCGCCAACCCGGCACGAATAACCACTCCGCGTCGATCGTTCGGAAGAAGACCAAGCTCCGGCCGGTGACGGGATCGGCCGAAGATCTGTTCGCCGCCGCATTCGGCGACGAGGCGTTGCCTACGGGCCCGAAGCACTTGCTCTGCGTCGAGTATCAGGAGCCCATCAAGGACGCGTTCCGCAAGGTTTTCACGCAAATGGGTTACAAGGTCATGATCGTGAGCGACGCCGAGCTCGCCGCCGAGCGATTCCGGGAGTCCCCGCCCGATGCCGTGGTCTTCGACGCCGATGGCCTCGGCCCCGAGGCGCTCGACGCCTACCTCGAAATGCACGAAAAGGCGCACGAGGACGGGCATGACCTCAAGGCCCTTGTCCTCCTCGGTCCCCGTCAGGCGGCTCTAAGCGCAAAGTTGCCGTCGGACGACCGCATCATCGTCCTTCACAAACCGCTCAAGATGAAGGACGTTCAGAACGCGCTCAACGAGCTGGTGCCGGCTTGAGTCCGGCGATCAGCCCGGCCTTTTCTCCGGGACCTTCAGTCCCATCCGCTTCATGAGCATCTGCAAGTCTTCCCATGTCTCCTTCTTCGCGGAGGGCGTGCGGAGAACGTAGGCAGGGTGCCATGTAACGATCGTCGGGATGCCACCGTAGCTGTGCCACTTGCCCCGTAGACGGTTCATCGGAAGGGCCGTCTGCAGTAAGGTCGACGCCGCGATCTTGCCGAGCACGCAGAGGAACTGCGGTCGGATGATCGCGATCTGTCGCTCGAGATACGGCAGGCAATTGGCGATCTCTTCGGGCGTGGGATTGCGGTTTTCGGGCGGGCGCGACTTGACCACGTTGGCGATGAACACATCCTCGCGGGCCAGGCCCATCCCCTTCGTGATCATGTCGGTTAGCAAGATTCCGGCCTTACCCACGAACGGTCGTCCGGTCCGATCCTCCTCGGCGCCGGGCGCTTCGCCGATGAACATCAATCGGGCCGTCGGCGATCCTTCGCCGAACACGGTTCGTGACCGGCTCGCGACCAGCATCGGGCATCGCGAGCACTCCGCGACTTCCGAAGCCAACGCCGCCAGGAGGTCGGGGCGATGTTCGGCCGGGACCTCCGTTCCGCCGATGTCCGGCTCGCCGAAGAGTGGGGTCGAGAGCATGACCGGAGCCGGACTTGTCGGAGCGACCGGACTCGGGCGAGGGATCGGTGGCCCAGCAATCGCGGGCGGTTCGGCTAGATCGGTCCGGACCGATCTCTCGATCACCCGTTGAGGCGGGGGCGACGGTATCCGCTCGATCCCGGCGCGTCGGAGCGATTCGAGCCTCTGTCGGATCTGCCGCATCATCTCGTCGCTCATGGGTCGTACCTCGTCGTCACCATGGGCTGGGACGGTGGCGCGTCGGACGGTGGCAAGAGCTCGGAAGTCAGCCCATGGACCAGTGGTCCTTTGACCCGGCCGGTGATCAGTCTCGCCCCGCGATCGTACGTAACGTAGGACCACGCCCACTGAATCATGACCAGAAGGCGATTGCGAAAACCGATCAGAAAGAAGATGTGGACGAACAGCCAGAGCAGCCATGCGATGTAGCCCGACGCCTTCCACTTCCCCAGCTGCGCTACGGCCGCTCCTCGGCCGATCGTGGCGAGCATCCCTTTATCACGATAGTGGAAGACGCTACGCGGTCGGGATCCAAGCATAGTCCTGAGATTCTCGGCCGCCGCCGCTCCCATCTGCATGGCCGCCGGAGCGACGCCCGGGACGAGCTTGCCCTCGGACTCCACGTGCGCAAGGTCCCCGATCACGGCGATCTCGGGATGGCCCGGTATCGAGAGGTCCGGCTCCACCATCACACGCCCAGCGCGGTCGAGCGGAACGCACAACGATCTCGCTAGCGGCGACGCCGCGACCCCCGCGGCCCAGAGGATCGTCTTCGCCGCAATTCGCTCGGTGCCCGCCGTCACGCCATCGGCGTCAATCTCGGTCACGATCTTTCCCGTGCGTACCTCCACACCCAGCCGTTCAAGTTGCTCCTTCGCCTTGGTGGACAGCTCGTCCACATAGGCGGATAGCACCTTGTCCGTGCCTTCGAGCAGGATCACACTTGCCTCCGCCGGGTCGATATGGCGGAAGTCGCGGGAAAGTGTATGTCGCGCGACCTCCACGAGTGTGCCCGCAAGCTCCGTCCCGGTCGGGCCCGCGCCAACGATCACGAATGTCATCCAGGCGCGGCGTACCTCGGGATCGGGCTCACGTTCGGCAACCTCGAACGCCGTGAGCACGCGCCTTCGTATATCGAGCGCGTCCTGGATGCTCTTCAGGCCCGGAGCGAATGGTTCCCATTCGTCGTGGCCGAAATAGGAGTGCGTCGCGCCGGTGGCCAGGATCAGGAAGTCGTAGGGAACGAGCCCATCGGCCAGCACGACCATGCGCCGGCTGGTGTCGATCGAGACGACCTCCGCGAGGATTACCTCGACGTTCTTCTGCCCCCGGAGGATGCGACGAATCGGGGCGGCGATGTCCGACGGATTGAGCGCGGCCGTCGCGACTTGATAGAGCAAGGGCTGAAAAAGATGATGATTCGAACGGTCGATGACCGTGATCCGGACGTCAACCTTTTTCAAGGCGCGCGCCGCGGTGAGCCCGCCGAATCCCGCGCCAACGATGACCACACGGGGGACGCCGGATGGAGAAGCGTCGGCCTGTGCTGGTAGACCGCTTGAGATCGTCATACCCGCATTGTAACTTGATTCCTTGCCCGATGGAGCGCGGGCCTTCGATCCGGGAGACACCCTGTGCTGATGCGCATTCCCGTCCTTGCCTTGATCGCCATCCTGATCACCGCCACCGACGATCCGCCGGCGGCCACTCCCCCTCCGGTCGGCGAGTTCCTCGTCATCCCCCTCCGCCTGCACGTGTTGACGGCGGAGGATTTGCCCGAGGTGGACTGCAAGCTCACGGACGACGACCTCAAGCGAATCCTTGGCAAGGTCAACAAAGTCTGGCACCAGGCCGGCGTCCATTGGGGCCTGGAATCGATCGTCCGCGAGCCCGCAGCTCGCCAGGAGCGATTCCGTGTGGCCCGCGAACTCTCGGGGAAAAGCGGAGTTCCGCTGGGAGCCTTTCGCTCGCTCATGCCCGAGAAAACCCGAGCCGAAACGGGTCTCAACGTCTACTACATCCACAAGTTCTCGGTCAACGGCGTCTACCTGGGTGATCGCATCGCGTTCGTCCAGGAAACGGCCAAGTTGCGCGAGGTCAAGGGCGGCATCGACGAACCGATCCCACGCGTCACGGCTCATGAGTTGGGCCACGCGCTAGGGCTCCCCCACCGCCAGGCGATGACAAACCTGCTCGCCTCCGGCACGACGGGGACGACCCTCAACACCGCCGAGGTCGAGACGGCGCGCGCGACAGCGAAGACCGTGCCGGGCGTGATGACCCACATGGAAATCCAGACACGAGCGGAGACCGAGGAGAGCCCCGCCCGTCGCGCGGCTCTCGCCCGATGGCTCGAAGAAATCACGAACTGATTCCCCGGATTCGGCGGATCCCCCGCGAGCCGTTCGACGTTGAGCGCGAACGCGAACTTGCCTGCGGAGGCGAGCTACTCCCCGTCGATCCGCCTCCAGTCATGTTGCGGGTCGAAATAGGACAACTGATAGGACCTTTCGAGTTTCGCACTGGCCGTTTCGACCCGATAAGACTCGTCAAAGGGCCGAGATCGTTGCCGATATTCTTCGTCGCGTCGTAATGCGGCGTTCGGGTCCTCTTCATCCGGGCCTAACTCGTCCGGCATCGCCCGATGGGTCGCGAAGCAGGCGGATTGGACCTCGTCGGCCTTGAAATAGGCGTCGTGGACCTTCTCCCGCGACGGTGCCTCGGTCAGGGTGGGATGGCACACTTCGGCCTCGATCACCGCCTTGCGCGACTCGTACGTGCGACGACTTGAAACCCGTTCGTCCGAGAGGATGTCCCTGGCGATCACATACCGAACGAATCCGCTCTCGCCGTCGATCACGAGCGAGCAGCCTCCCCGGAATGTGAAGTCGGGACGATACTTGGGATTAACTTTTTCCGAATCCAATGGCAGGTCGTCGGTCAGGCTATCCACTTCTCGCTGTATGTCCGGATTCAGATAGCCGCGTCGACGCTGAACGACCTCCACGACGACATCCCGGATCGTTCCCCCGTTCTTTCGAGGTCTCAGCGCGTATCGAACCGAGTGAATCTGGAGGCTTGGGAGGCCATCGGTTTCGCTCCGGTAGATCGATCGAGGTGCGTGCTCATCCAAGGCGAGCCCGAGTGCCGAAATCGCGCTCCGCTCCGACCGCCATCCGATGGGACTGGAGGACGGATTGGCTCGCACTTCCTTTCCAAGACTCACCTTGAACCATTGCCAGGCCGCATGACGGAGTTCCTCGCTGGAGGAGGCGATCTGACTCCGATCGTTCGTGACCCTTTCGGGCCTGTCGTGCAGGCGTGCAAACGCCTCAAGAAGCCCGGAGAAATCATGCTTCTCGATCTCCTTGAGCGGATTCCGCCAGCGAAGGGAGTCGTCGGCCAACGTACGCACATCCGTCGGGTAGATTCCACGGCGGCGGAACCCCTCGATCACGGCGATCCGATAGCCCATCGGGTCGACTGGCATCAAGTCGGCATCGCCTGTGATCAGCGCGCGAAGGTAATCCCCGAACGTCAAGTCAACCGGGGGACAATAATCCAGCGCCCGGATTGCCATCCATAGCAGATGCGAAGCGGCCTTGCTCGCCTCACGGGCCAGCCGGTTGACCAAATCCGGCGGAATCCGCCCGTCGGGGAGATTTCCGGTCCCTCCGGTCGCGATCCGGATCAGATCCTCGGTGCGTGATTCGTAAATCGCCAGGAACGCATCAAATAGGGCTGCGACGAGGACCGAGCCGCGCTCGTGCGGCTCGGCGGCCGAAGGGTAATCGCTCGGAGACGGTTCGTGCGGGAGCCACGCCCCATCTTTGACCTTCCCGATCGCATTTCTGAGGGCACCGTGGTTGCCGATGGCCTGGCCAAACTGGTGCGCGAGTTCGGCCAGCAGATGATTGCCTCGCAGATTGCCCCTCGTTTTCGCGATCTGGTGCCGTAACGCTTCGGGCTGAGAAAAATGCTGGAACAGCGCCACGATATCGGCGAAGGCCTCGTGGAACGCCAAGGCGTCCGCGTTCGTGTCCTCCGAGTAGTGGCGGTGGAGTCCGTGGAGCAGTGCGTGGGCGGTCTCGTGAGCCACGACGTCGTGCGACAAGCACGTGAAGACGAGTCCTCCCGGAAGATTCTCCGACGGCTCGTCCGGCGCGTTGAGTCCGGCCGGAAAATACCCGAAGAGCAGCGCAACCTTGGCCGGGCTGTAATAGGCGTTGGGCTCGCGTAGGGCGTGGGGATAAATCCTCAGCCTCACGATCGGTTCGCGGCAGTATGTTCGACTCTTCCCGTCCCAGCCCCGATGGGCCCAGAGAGCCTTGCGCCCGAGAGCTTGCTCAAAGCTCCAAATCGTGGCCATGGCGACCGCGTAGACCATTTGCTGATGAAACTGGGGGCTACTTTCCGAAGGTGACAGGCCGTTCTGGGCCAGAATGTGGTGATCGTTCAGATCCACCGGCTCATAGAAGCATTGACTCGCCGGGTCAAAATCGACCACTTCCAGATACTCACCCACCGGCCCGGGTTCGAGGTTCGATTCCCACGGAACTTGCAGGGTCGTCTCGTTAATCACGGCGGTATCAAGCCGTGCGTTGATGCTCGGATCGTAGGTATAGACTCTCATAAGACGGCAGGGGGGCAGCGGATAGGACGACATGGCCATGACACGCACTCCCTGTTCTTACCCAGATACGCCGGATGACTTGGCCGGTTCCAGGAGCAATATCGTGAGTACCTGACGATCTGAGCAATCGGGAGAGAGAATTGACCCCACGCACCAGCGCGGAGAGAATGCACCTGGTTTGAACGGGACTTCTCACTCATCGGACGGCCCCGAGCCGCACCTCATGCACGACCTGATCCGGCAGCTCCGCGAAGACAACAAGACGAAAATCGTGATGCTCGTGGCCGACGGCCTGGGCGGACTCCCGATCGAGCCGGGCGGACCGACCGAGCTGGAAGCGGCGAAGACGCCCAACCTCGACAAGCTCGCGGCCGAAGGGACGGTCGGCCTCAGTATCCCGGTCGCCCCAGGGATCGCTCCCGGATCGGGACCGGGACACCTCGGCCTGTTTGGTTATGACCCTCTCGTCCACGACATCGGCCGGGGCGTTCTGGAGGCGCTGGGAATCGGCGTCGAGGTCGGTCCGTACGACGTGGCGATTCGGGGCAATTTCTGCACGATCGACGGCGACGGAATTGTCACCGATCGCCGAGCGGGGCGAATCCCGACCGAGACCTGCGTGAAGTTGGTCGAACTGCTTCGAGCCGGCGTGAAGATCGAAGGCGTCGAGACGCTCATCGAGGCTGTGCGTGAATACCGCATGGTCATCCGGTTCCGCGGCGAGGGTCTTGGCGACGACGTGGCCGACACCGATCCTCTATCGACCGGCCTTCACACGCTTCAGCCGAAGGCCGGGAGCGCCGGCTCGGAGAAGACGGCGAGGATCGCGGCCGAGTTCCTCCGCCAGGCCAAGGAAATTCTGAAGGATCAGACGCCGGCCAATTTCTTGATGATGCGAGGGTTTGCCAAATTTCCGAATATCGCCACCATGGAAGAGGTTTACGGCCTTCGTTCTGCGGCGATTGCGGTTTATCCGATGTATCGCGGCCTCGCGAAGCTCGTCGGGATGACCGTGGTCGAGCCCGGAAATACCGTGGCAGACCAGATGGATGCTCTCAAGGCGAACTGGGATAAATTCGACTTCTTCTTCATCCATTACAAGTACACCGATTCGACCGGCGAGGATGGGAATTTCGCGAAGAAGGTCGAGATGATCGAAGCCCTTGACGTCGAGATCCCGAAGATCACGGCCCTCAAGCCGGATGTCCTGATCGTCACGGGCGACCACTCCACGCCGAGCCGGATGAAGTCGCACAGCTTCCACCCGGTTCCGTTACTTATCTCCGCCCCGGCGACGGTCCGCCCAGACTTTGTGACCACGTTCGGTGAGCGGCCGTGCCTGGCTGGCGGGCTAGGTCAGATCCTCGCCAAGACCATCATGCCGCTGGCCATGGCGCATGCGGGAAGGCTTCAAAAATTCGGCGCGTGAGACCGCCAATCTCGCTAATTCTTTTTCGTCAGGAAGGCCAGCAGATCCCGCATGCTGGCCTCTCCGATCGCTCCCGGAAGGCCGACCGGCATGGTCGAGCTCGACGACGGGCGCATCTCCTCGATGTCGGCCTTCGGGATGATCGTCACCTTGGCGCCAATATCCGAGACGCGGATGGCGTCGAATCCTTCGCCTCGAACGATGCCGGCGGCGATCTCACCCCCCTTCCGGGCGACGGTGTAGGTCATGTACTCCGGGAGAATCCTGGCGCTCGGCTCGGCGATGTGGAAGTAGACCTCGGCGAGATCGCGTCCTTTAAGCTCGTCCAGGCTCGGTCCGATCGATCCTCCCTTCCCTCCGACTGAGTGACACGAGGCGCACTTGGCGGCCTCCGAACGGAACACGGCCTCACCCTTCTTCGGATCGCCACCGGTCAGGCTAAACGGTGCTGCCGGGACGGTCGTCGCCGCTGGGGAAGCAGAAGGGACCCAGGGCAACATCATGCGAGTCGAAAGGACTGCCCCGGATGGGTCGTCTGGCCCTTGCGTCACGTTGAACGTGAAGTACTTGGCTTTCCCGGTCGTCACGGTGAAGGTCAAATCGATGGGATCACCTTCGGAAGTCACGACTCCTTGAAATTTTGTCGGTGATCCCTTGATCGGGGCAGGCGTGATCGCCTCGACACCGGCCGTCGCCTCGAATGGGGCCGTGCTCTCGAAAACCAGAGTCTGCGGACCCTTGGGAATTCCCAGCGTTGTTCGGAGGACGAGCCTACCCGGCCGGTCGAGCCGTTTCACCAGGGAAGGCAGCCGCTTGAAGTTAGAGCCGTTCCCGCCGCTGTTCACTTCCAGGACCTTGAAAACCCCGGACCAATCCGCCGCCGCCCCCTCTTTCGGCTCGTGCCAGGTGGCTTCAATGCCCGAGAGGTCGTAGGACATCTTCGGGATGAGCGGATCGAGGACGTAGAGCGCCTGCCTGGGATGGGGATCGGTCGCGAGGACCAGCGTCTTGCCATCGTCGGTCACGCGGGCACCGGAGATCCGCAATTGCCCGAGCGGAGGGCCCAGACTTTGGACGTCCGTCACGACATGGGTGCCCGGCGTACCTTGGTTATTCGCTCGACGGAAGGTGTAATAGCAGAGGGACTGACCGGCTGCTCGCTCGACGATGGCCTTTGCGGCCGCGGGGTCAAGTGGCCGGTCGTAGGTGACCCGAACTTCGAACGGGCCGGCCGGCCAGCAATCGATCGCGAGGGGATCCGCACCAAGAGATTCGCCCGCCGGGACAGCGAGATTGAGCAAGACCACCAGGACGATCCATCGCATGTTCTCGCGCCACCCTGAAGGATTGATCGATCGGAGCCGTCACCGGAATTCCTCGAACATCCTATCGCCCTCCAGTCCTGATGGACAACCTGCGTCTTGGCCCTGAATTTGCGTCCTCGCGCCCTATCATGCCAAGATCCAGCCGCAAGAAAGTCAGTGTGAGGACGATCGAAGCCAAGGAACCCTTCGATATCGACGAGGTCTTTCGACGCCTCCGCGATGCCTGTGCCGAGTTGCCAAAGGCGGCGATGTTCGACTTGAGGGATCGAGGGTATTCGAGTCCGTTCGAGCAACTTGTCGGCAGCCTGATCTCGGCCAGAACTCGGGACGAGACCACCACGGCGGTTTGCCTCCGCCTGTTCCATGTCGCCAACACCCCTCAGGCGATGGTGTCCCTGAGCGAAGAACACCTCGCCGATCTCCTGCGCCCCGCGACGTTTCCCGAACCGAAGGCGCGGGACATCCTCGCGCTCTCTCGCCGTATACTCTCCGAGTACGGTGGCAGGGTGCCGGAGACGGTCGAGGAACTGACCTCGTTTCGCGGCGTTGGGCCGAAGATCGCGGCGTTGACCCTCGCGGTCGGATTCGGTCGACCTGCCATCGCCGTGGATGTTCACGTCCACCGGATCACGAACCGATGGGGCTACGTTCATACAGCAACGCCCGAGAAGACGGCACTCGCTCTCGCTCTAGAGCTGCCAGAGCGCTACTGGATCGAGATCAATGAGCGCCTCGTTCCCTTCGGCAAATGGATCTGCACCGCGGCACGACCAAAGTGCCCGGTCTGCCCGCTGCTTTCGCTATGCCGTCAGGTGGGAGTCGCCGATTCGGTGATGACTGCCTAGCTCACTTGCTTCCCGGCGGAGCAACGATCAAGAGTGAGGCACTGCCGCCCGCCCGGACCGGCACGTCCCCGCGCCGAACGTCCTTCACGGTGCCTTTGGCAAGATATTCGTACGGTTTCCCTGTGAAACACGATTCGGCCAGAGTGGCCCGCAGGGAGCCGCGTTCAACCTGGAACATCGGGGCGTCCATCGGGTCGGTCGTCGTGTGGCACAGGCCGCCGAGAATCTCGGTCGTCGAGCCGGTAGTCGATGAAACGAGAATGCCGCCACGTTCCGTCTTGAAACCGAGGACCCAGAGACGGCCGCCGTTCGTAACGTGCGTCCCCTCGTTCTCCACATTGAACTGCCTGGCCCAGACACTCTGCCTGCCAAATCGCCAATCAGAGAAAGGATTCGAACAAACGTCCTCAAGGAAGAGATCCCCGGACCCCGTAAAACGGCCGCTCGTGTTGCAGCAGTCCTTGATGACGAGGGTGCGGGACGACGCGTTGTCCAGTGTCGGCGTCTTAACATAACCGCCACTAAAACGCTCGAAAAGCACGAGGGGAGCCCCCCCTTCCACGACGCGAAACGCGGGCTCGCCCTTCAGGTCTTCGGGGAGCAGAGTCGCCTCGCAACCGATCAGGCGGCGGGCCTTGCCGCGAATGAGGATGGTCTTGCCGATCTTGTACGACCCGCAGGGGAAATAAACGGTGGTCTTTCCCGAATCGATGGCCTTCTGGATGGCCTCGGAATCGTCTCCGTCGTCGTTCACCTTCGCGCCGAAATGCGTGGGGCTGACCCAATCCCTGAGGTCGTCCCACGGGAGTTCCGGGGTCTCCTTGACGACCATCGGTTTGACGGACGTGGAATCCCCGACGCTCGGATGCGACAGGAACTCCGCGACGGTTCGCCCTGAGTCGGGGCGTCGGGAGTTGGCGGAATTGCGGATCGTCTCGGCGTAGCCAACCGAGGAAACATTGCGGGCATGGAGGAAAGCGTCGTTCAAGACCCCCGGCCTGGCGGCCGCACCGGGAGCCCCGCGCAGGACAGCATCGACCAGTACGAGCAAGCCCGCGCCCCCAGCGTTCACCACGGCCGGCACACTATTGCGGCTGGTCAGCCCTCGCAGGCTGAGGCATTGTCCTTCATTGACCAGGCCGAAACGATTCTGATTTTCGAGCGCCAGATGCTCGATGGTGATGCTATCGACGACGTGAGCCGCCCGGACGCCGTAATCGAATCCGGAGACTTTCACGTTCTTGATCAAACACGGCCCGTTCTCGTCCGTGTATGCCAGGTCCAGACCAACGACGCCCTTCCCGTCGCCTGACCGGATCGTCACGTCGCGGATGCACCCCTGATTATTGGCAATGAACTGCACGCCGGTGGCGCCGCTATTGCGCCTGCCCGTGTCGATCGTGAGATCGCGAATGGCGTTGCGGAACCTTCGAGCGGGACCCTGACCGGTCCAGATCATCGCCTTCGGTGCTTTGGGATCGCTGTATCCGTCGCAGCCGTCGGCAAGGCGTAAGATCGTCTTCTCGCGACTTTGGCCCTGGAGGATCGTGTTTTTCTCCTCCGACCCATCAATCGTCCCATGCGGCCACTTCAGCGTGTTAGAAATGCGATACGAGCCGTTGGGGAGGTAAACGATGCGCCCACCGTTGGGGTACGCATTGAGTGCCTTCTGGATGGCGACGGTATCATCCTTCAGGCCATCTCCCTTTGCGCCGAAGTCCTTGACGTTGAGGGTGCCGGCATCTTTGGGGAAGACAATACCGTCCGCGGGAGCGAATCTCGGCGAGACGAGAAGCAAGATCGTCGCGGCGGAGATCGCTCGGATCATTGCCATCGCCTCGGCGGTGCGCCGTCGAACCGGCCGGTGGGCGGATTGAATTTGACGCCGACCTGCCAGAGAAGGTCCGGCTGGTGCTTGGCAAGGAGGTATTTCATGACGACCTCGTCCGACGGTGGCATGCCCGGGTCCTGAAAGACCACGCACAGGCGAGCTTCGCCGCGCAGGGTCTTGGCGTTCCACACTTCAATTAACGCATGGGGCCGTCGCGGAATTCGATAGTAGCGATCGCCATGACAGACCGTCACGCGGTCAAATCGACAGAATTCGTCGAATTCCTTGGGCTCAACGACGTCTCGAACGAGTTCTGCGGCGACCAGCTCCGGAACGCCGGAACCGGCCCCGGAGACCTCAAGTCGCATCGGCTCATCCTCGCGCGTGGGGTTCGGACGGCTCTTGCCCTCGATCACGCGGAACGTTTCGTATTCGACGAGCCTGGCGTAGCCGGCCCGAAGCGCGGGGCTCTCGATGACCATCTGCGGAAATTTCGATGCGGAACGGACCACCTCGTGCGCGAAAGCACTGACCTCGCGCTGGAGCTTCTCCATCCAGAACCGGGGAAGCTTATCCCGGTCGCTCGCACTGTAACGAAAGACGTGGGGGCCGACGTCGGGAACGGTGACATCGATCTCGGCGACGGGCCGGTCTTGTGTTCGTAAGACGTCCTCGTAGCTCGCCTCGCCCCGAACGAACCGCTCGGCGGCGGCCTGGGGCGCGACGTTCTTCATGCGGACAACGCGATACGACGGCCGGGCGCGGAAGCGGACCTCTCGGGCGCTGAGATCGAGCGTGCTCCGGGCGTCGTCGGCGTCAATCTCCCAGCGAAGGTAGCCCGTTCGGATCATCCCGCGTCGCGGGAAGTACGGAGCGTGGGCGTGGACTGCGGTCGGAACGGACGCGGTCGCGTCCATTTCGCGTCGAAGTCATCGTCGCTCGCTCAGCACTTCAGACCGCCTCCCTGGATGGCCGGCACGAGCAGAATCTCGGGCGCCGTGGCGTCGAACTCCCGGATCGCCCGCGTCTGTCCGGGGCCATCGAGGCGGAACGCCAGGCGGCCGGCGACGAAATTCTCGGCAAATGCCGCTCGTGCGCGGTCGATGGTCTCGGGATTCTTGGTATCCCACTCGGCGAGGCACAGGTCGCCGTGGCCGGTTTTGAGGAGTCGCAACTTCGCCATGATCGGTTCTCGCTCCGTCCTGACGTCGGCCCCGCTGCTGAGCGGGTGCCTTCCCTGAGATGAGTCCTATTCGCGGTCCCATTGTAGTCATTGGGCGGCGTGGCAACCAGCGATCAGGCCCTCGGATGGAACAACCGCTGGTAGAGTGCGAGTATCTTGCCCAATCTGTCGGAGTAGGGAAACAAATGCGGCCGAAATCCCCCCGGCCGGCGTTCGTGAAGGGTCTGAGCCTCGACGAATTCCCGGAGTCCGATCGCCCCCCGAACGCGACCGAAACCGCTCGACTTGGTCCCGCCGAACGGAGCCGCGGCCAGGCCCGAGGGCGTGACCGCGTCGTTGATCGTGACCATCCCCGCTTCAAGCCGATCAGCGATCGCGCGACATCGCTTGAGATCTCGCCCCCACACACTTGCGGCCAATCCGTAGGACCAATAATTGGAGAGGCTGACCGCCATGTCGTCTGAGTCCATGCTCTGAACGATCACCACCGGGCCGAAGATGCCTTCGAGATGGGCCTCGGTCCCACGCTCGTCATCGAACAGGACCGTTGGTCGATAAAACCAGCCGGGACCGTCGATCGGCTCTCCACCACAAAGGAGTTCGGCGCCGGCCGCGACGGCATCGTGAATCCTCGCATGAAATTCCGCTCGCGCTCGTTCGGAGATCATTGGCCCCATGTCCACGCTACCCGTGGCGGGGTCGCCGACTCGCAAGGCTCTTGCACGCTGGGAGATCGCCTCGGCCCAGGGACGAGCATCGCCGACGACGTAGATCCGCTTCACGGCTACGCAGGTCTGGCCCGCACCGACGAATGCGGCCCAGGTCAGAGCGGATACGGTCGAGTCGAACGGCGCGTCGGGTAACACGACCGCAGGATCAAATCCCGAGAGCTCCATCACGGCGGGAACCAGGTGCTCGGAAAAGGCCGTCAGAACGCGACGGCCCGTTTCAACGCCACCCGTGAAGAACCCCTTGGCGAGGTTGCGCGTCTCGATCATCGCTTGACCGACGTCCCCGCCGCCGAAGAGCGAGGCGATGAGATTGACCGGCACACCGGCCTCGTGGAATCGGTCGCGGAGATGGCTGGCGACCAAGGGGCAATGTTCCGACGACTTCCACGCGACTCCATTTCCCGCCACGATCGCCTGTACGATCGCGCTAGCATCGAGCAGGACCGGATAATTCCAGGTCCCGATGATCCCAACCACCCCGAGCGGGCGCCACCGAACGACCGCTGGCTTCATCAGGGCCGCGCGTTGCCAGCCGGCCCCAATTCGCTCGTCGGCCAGAAACCCGCGAGCGTTCTTGACGGTCCAGCGGATCGCATCGAGCGTGGCGATCATCTCGAACCGAGCTTCCGGAAGCGGCTTGCCGATCTCGTCGCGGATGGCCCGAGCCATCGTGTCGGAATCCCGCGAGAGGATCGACCAGAATCGTTGAATGACTTCGATGCGATGACGGATCGGGGTCGTGGCCCAGGCTTCCTGCGCATCTCTCGCGCCGGCGACCAGGAGAGCGACATCGGCGGGAGCCGTGCCCTCGATCCGGGCGATTTCCCTCCCAGTGGCCGGATTGCAGGCTATCAGGGGCTCGCGATCGACCGTGGCCATGATGGTTCCCTAGACCGAGGAGGACGCGGCACCTTCGGCGGCCTTCGGCCCGTATACCGTCCCGCGCCAGGTCACACGCCCCGTCCTGCACATCCCGATCGCTTTCGCGCACACCCAGATCATCAAGAGGCCCGCCAGCGTGTACCACAACGCATATCTTGCCGAGGATGGGGAAGAGAAACGATACATGCGGTACAGCACCGAGGTCTTCAGGATCTGATGAACGATCCCTAGCCCCAGCAACCACCAGGCGAACGGTCCGGCCGCACCCAGGATCAGCATCGCGGCGGCCACCAGGACGGCCACATCTCCGGTTTGACTGAAAATGAGGGGCTCCACCACCTTGCCGATCAGCGGCAGGGCTCGCCTGCCGAGGGCGTCGTACAGGATGCGGCTCCAGCCTCTGATAATCTGCGCCAGGTTCGTGTACATCCGCGTGGAGCTGATCTCGGTGCTCATGGCGACCCGGATCGGGAGGCCCAGCGCCTTGACCCGCTTGGCCAGGTAAATGTCCTCGACAAAGCGATCCCGCACCGCCTCGTGTCCGCCCGAAGCGAGGTACGCATCCTGGCGGATCAAGATGTATTGCCCGTTGGCAAACGCCAGCGTGTCGGCGTCGTTGTTCACGCGAAACAACGGGAACGATCGCATGAGGACGATCCCGGCCAGGGGCTGGATGACCTTCTCCCAGAACGACTCGCACCGCATCTCCGGGACCAGGCTCGCCATCACCGCCTTGTTCGCACGGGCGTACTCCATCATCACGGAGAGGCTCTCGGGCGCATGGCGCGTGTCCGCGTCCAGGAACCAGAACCATTCGCCCTTGCTCTCGGCCGAGGCCACATGCAGGGCGTGGGTTTTTCCGGTCCAACCATCCGGTAGCTGGTGAATCGAGATCAGGCGAACGCGTGGGTCGCTCTGCGCGGCCCGACGAGCGATCTCCGCAGTCCCGTCGCTGCTTCGATCGTCGACGACGACGATTTCCAGGTTCGGATAGTTCTGGGTCTGAACCGATCGCAGGCAGTCGCCCAGGGTCCCCTGCTCGTCCTTGGCCGGGATAATCGCCGAGACGAGCGGAGCATCCTCGCCCGAAGAGTATCCGGGCGATGATCGACTCAAAAAATCGAACTTGCCGAAGATGATGGTAATGGCCAGGTGGCGAATCGGCCAGGCGGCGACAATGGCGGCGTAGATCCAGAGGATCGTCCGTTCGGTGGAGGTCATCCCTGGGTTAGCCTCGTGATTCGGCGGGACGGTTACGTCGCAATCCGATGATCAACTCGATCTGACCGATGGGATGCCCCGTGGCAAGCGCGATCGCATCGAGAGGGGTGCCGGAGTCGGCCAGATCCCAGATTGCGCCGAACCGCTGAGCGAGTTCCGCCGGCAATTCCACCGACGCCGGGAGCCTGGGTGCGAGGTTCGGAACGGCGATCAGAACGGGCCGTTTCGGTTGCCTGGTTTCGGGTTCGTCCCGGCGTCGAGCGGGGACGAAGCCGGCCTTCAGATCTTGGGGTTCGGCAGGCGGAATCGTGTTGAAAGCCGCGAGTCGCCGTTCCTGACTGGCAACAATCGCCGAGAGCCGAGCCATCTCGGACGCGTGGGCACGCCCGTCGGACCATAACCGCCTTACGGCCGCCCCGATGAGCAAGAGGCCGGCCGATAAGACTCCGATACTCGCGATTTCCAGTCCCAACGACATTGCTGCTCCCTCCCTGGATCGTCGCCCGACCATCCACATCCGGTCGAGCGCCTGGTTCCTGGCCTGTCAATGAGTGTGATCATGGTGATGGTGGTCGTGACCGTGATCGTGAGTGTGAGAATGGCCGATTACGCCCGGCGACGACGTCGGTTCGCTTGTCGGGTTGGCCTGGGCGTGAGCGGCATGGGCGGCCTTGTAGACGTCTCGCAATGGCACGTTCTGGGCGGTCGCCACCCTCGCGCAGTCGTCGTATTCCGGGCTGAATTGCGGCGGTCGGCCGTCGAGCCATCCCAGCTTGCCCTTGATCGTGCCGAACGGGGTCGCGACCTCGGCCGGCTTTCGGTTCAGCTTGTGGCGGCTAACCTGATAGCGGCGAATTCCCAGCGTCGTCGTCTCGCGGAACAGGATTTCTTCCATCGTCGCAACTTTGGACTCGTCGCAGAGCACCGAAATCATGACACCGGGGCGGTTCTTTTTCATCTGGATCGGGGTTACGTACGCGTCCAGCGCACCGGCCGCCATCAGCAGCGTGGTGGTGTAGCCTACGACCTCGCCCGGCAGATCGTCCAGGTTTGTCTCCAGGACGGTCACTCGATCGGCCCCTGGCGTCCGGGCGGCGGTGCCCACGAACAATCGAAGGATATTGGCGACCCCCTCCGGGTCCTTCGTTCCGGCACCCAGGCCGATGCTCTCGATGGTCATCGCCGGGACGGGTCCGAACGCCTCCACGACCGTGGCGAGGATCGCAGCCCCGGTCGGGGTCGTCTGTTCGAAATCCCCCGTCGACTCGGCCAGGGGGATTCCCTTGAGGAGCGAGGCCGTCGCCGGAGCCGGCAGGGGCATTCGTCCGTGAGCGGCCTTCACCGAGCCGCGACCCGGCGGCACCGGGCTGGATTCGAAGCGGTCGACGCCGAGCAGGTCCAGTCCGACGGCCGCGCCGACGATATCCACGATCGAATCGACAGCGCCGACCTCGTGGAAATGGACCTTCTTGATATCGATCCCGTGCGCCGCGGCCTCGACCTCGCCGATCTTCAAGAAGATCCGTTTCGCCAGATCCGCTTGCTTGGGCGTGATCGCCGCCTTATCGATCATCGCCTCGATGTGATGCAGGTGCCGATGGGCATGTTCCGGCTCGGCGACGACCTTCGCGTAGGTGGCGCGAAAGCCACCGCGTCGCACGGTTTCGAAGCTCAACTTGACCGGCAACTCCAAGCCGTTGATCGCCGAGATCAGGGCCTCGGGATCGACTCCAGCGTCGACCAACGCGCCGAGAGTCATATCGCCGGAGATTCCCGAGAAGCAATCGAAATAAGCCAGGCGCACGCGGAGGCCCCCTCGCATTGGTCGGATCGGCAGGTGGAGGCCCTCATTCTAACCGGCCCCTCCCCGATCGCAAGGTGGGTTAGCGGAGTCCATGTGCACCGTTCACTCGCTACCGCTCATGATTCTCGGCCGAGAGTGTTCGGGCGCGACTTGCGAAAGCGGTCGGCAAAATCTGAGGGTGCCCCTTGCTCTGGCCGGCTCGGGCGACCTCCACGGGACGAAATGACAGGAGAAACCCGAGCAACAGGGTGACGTTGATCGCGGTCGGAATCGCAAAGACGAATCGCCAGTCTCCCGCCGCGTATTCAATAACCTCTCCCGCGAGCAGCGTGCCCGTCAACGAGCCGAGGCCCGAGGTAATCATGACCCATAAGCTCTGTGCGCCCGCGCGGTGATCGCCGGGAGCTTGAGAATCCAGGTACATCGGGGCGGCGACGTGGAAGAAGGCGATCGCGATCCCGTTCAGGGTGATGGCCAGCAGGGCGACCGGAATCGTCGGACGCATCGCGAAGAGTCCGTGATAGACAACCCACGCCGCGATACCCAGGCACATCGTCGTCCGTCTTCCCAATCTCCCTAGGACGATCGGCAACAATCCCAGCGCGAGGATTTCGAGAACTTGACCGAGCGACAGCGCAGAACCGACTCTCGCCTGGGAGAGACCGGCCTCCCGGAGATAGACGGGAACGGCCTGATACACGAATGGCGTCGTGAGACTCACGCCGAACCCCGTGATGAGCAATACGGCGACACCCGGCTTCCGGATCAGGGCTGCCGTCTCCGTCCACGGCAAGCCGCGAGACCCGGTCGCCAGGGGTGGTGTATTGGGCTGGAGAAGACAGCAGACGACCGCCAGAGAGGACAGGGCGCACGCGATCCAGAAGGCCTGGTGGATGCCCGGCCCCGCCGCAACCGTCGTCGCGCCTTGAGAATGCTTAGCGAGCACCCCCGAGACGGCCCATCCGGCCGCCATCCAGCCGACGGTCCCCCACATCCGAATCCCGCCGAATTGCTCTCGGGGTCGATCGAGGTTGCGCATGGCCACGGTGTTCGTCAGCCCAAGGTAGGGCGCAGTCAGTAGCCAGTACGCCAGAAAGAGGGGAAAGAGTCCCGCGAAAGTCGTCGCCAGCCCCGAGGCGGCGGCGGCAAGGAGGACGGTCCCGATCGCATAGATGAGGGCCAGAAGTCGTTGCGCCGGTATCCTGCGGTCCGCGACCCGGCCAGCCAGGGGCGGAGTCAGCAGCGCCGAAATCGAGAGAGTCGCGAAGATCCAGCCTCGACCACGCCCGGACACGCCGAGATCCGTGAGATGGAGCGCCAGCATCGGCCACCAGGCACCCTGGATGCCATACACCAGGCCCATCATGATCGCCAATCGCGTCCGGGTCCCCATGCCGCCTCCTGCGTTGTCGGGGCGAAGTCAAGCGTATTCCCTCCGACCCGAAATCTCGGGCCGCAAGAAATGGACTGGCCCCTCTCGCGACCGGAGTCCGCGAGAGGGGCCTATCGAAGTCCTGCTTGTTCCATCATATCCGTCGAGACGATCAGATCGGATAGAGATTCTTGAGTTCCGCTCGCGCCTTGGCACTGCCCTTGGAGGCCTTGATCAGCGGAAAGGTCTGGAGCTTGCCATCGACTTCCAGCTTGAGCACGCCGGTCCGGATGACCGAGGTCGCGACCCGGACATATCGGGTGGTGCCGTTCGGGAGCCAGACATGGATTCGCTGAAGGTTCGGTTCAAACGTGCGGCGGCTGATGCCGGTCGTCTTTGTACCGACGCCGCCGAGGTACTTGGCTTTGCCGCGGGTCGTGACGTGGTTGCCGAACGTCGTATGCTTGCCGCTGACTTCGCACTTCTTGCCCATCGCGCGAAACTCCTGACTCAACTCGATCCTCACGGGCGAGGTACCCGCGATGGCTGTTTGGTCGGTTACTTGGTTTTCTCGGTCTTGGCCAGCGGGTTGTGCGTCTTGGAGCGCTGGACGTTCCCGCACTCCTCAACCAGCTCACACACCTTGTGCGGCGGGATGGCAATCTTGCACTGCGGGCAGATATTCAGAGCCGGCGCCGTCAAGGCGTCGTGGCTCCTCCTCATCCCCTGCTTCGAAGGTGACTTCCGTCGTTTCGGTACGCCCACAACACACTCTCCCGCGCCACATCGGACCTGGTTGCATGCCGACGAAAAGGACTTAGCTTAGCGACCTTCGGGCGGCTCTTGCAAGGGGAATTTATCCCGATCACTCATCGGGACCGCGACCGACGGCCGCGAACAGCTCATGTAGAGGGAGGTAGAAGCCGGGTAGAATCTCGCCGCCCTCGAGCGCGTCGGCCTCGGTCAGGAGAGTACACCGTGTCGGCGACGTGAAGACTCGGGCAGTACGCTTCCGTGGCTCCAGAAACCAAACCACCGCTACTTCCGATGCGAAATACTCGCGCAGCTTGCGATTCATTTCTTTGCGCGAATTACTCTTGCTGAGAACCTCGACAGCCAAATCTAATGCCAGGCGAGGGATTGGCTCCTTGGGTTGTTTTCTGCCTGGCATTTTTTCCCAGGAGATAAACGAGACGTCCGGGATGCGAATCAGTCCCGATGTCAGCTTCACAGTCCCATCCGGTCCCGCCGCGAGTCCGAGGTTTCTCCTCATCAAAAAGAGATTCAAGAAAGTCAGCAGCATCCCCGCAAGTCTTGCCTCCGCATAACCCATCGCCTTCGCGACGAGCGTCCCCTCGATCAACTCGCAGATCACGTTCTCTTGATCGAGGACGCGGAGCACGTCCGCCTCGGTCGCCGTCCCCGGAAATGGGTCAAGGCGGATGCGAGTCGCCGGGATGCCGTCGAGCTGTTCGAGCAATTCGGCCACCGTCCTCGGGCTGGCGCTGGGGGCGTCGGCCGATTTCTTGGGCTTCTCGGCGCGGGTGAGCGTTCGTGGCATCGGTATCGTCTTTCGCATTGGAAGCGAATTGAGGCTCGTCGATGATCAGCGTCGCCGGACGGTCACATAGCGAATCACGATGTCCTGAAGATTCTGGAGCGGCAGGTTTCCGAAGGCATTGCTCGGGCGACCATCGACGGTCATGGTAATCCGATGCTTGCGGTCTGCTGTCAGATTGAGCAGATGCTTCTGGTCGAAGCGCTGGCCCCAAATCGTGAAAAAGTCACGGAGGCGGAACGGCTGGACCGCGGTGGATTCGACGTGGATAATGCCGGAGTTATCGTGGGTATGAATCGGAAGATTGCCGTTCGGTCCGAGCCCGATCCCTGCGGGGATCGTCTGCTGCTGGCCGTCGACCACGATCGTCAGGAACGGATGGATGTGTTCCGCAAGCTGCGCCGTTTCGGGGATCGGCGTGAATAGAAACGAGGAGGGGACCTGCCCTCGCGTCAGGAGTTCGCGGCTTTCCAGGGATTCGAGATTCGGCCGGCGAGAATTCCGTTCCATTCGGGTCATGAGCGACGTCCTCGGAGATCGAAATCAGGCGGATACGTGTCGGGACGACGCCAGATAATCGACGCGAAATCCCGGCGCCGGCCTGAATTCTATCCTGTCCGACTCAATCCTGGAACGTCGATCGCGTTCGATGACGGCAGAGACTCGAGTGGTTACAAGTTGACTAAGAATAGGAATAATTGAGCGCGACACAGTAGAGGCTGCCACCGACTTTGTCTTCGCACAGGCCGTGCAGGATGACCGGAATCTTCTTATGCCAGAGCTTGTTCTGCTTGAAGCGCCTGAAGACATGAGAATAGTCGAGCACGCCACTGCCGGGTGCTGTGGTCCCGGAGCCATCAGGCAAAACATCCTTCGCGTGCAACAGGACGATGTGTGGCGAGAGCAGGGCGAAGGCCTCGTCCAGGACCTCCGCCATCCGAGGGATGTCGCCTGGGCGGAACAGATTCGCCGGGTCGAGAACGACCTTGAGGTGAGCGGAACCGATCTCGTCGATCAACCGGGAGGCTCTCAGGGCCGAATCCACCACGTTGCCGGTCTCCGGCTCGAACGCGGCGATCACGTCGTGCGCTTCCGCGATCGCAACAATTCGCTTCATCATGGCGGCCATGTCGTCCCAGGCTTCCGGTTCCGCGTTTCCGGGATGGTGCCGCCACATGTCCTCGGGATCGCACGTTCCCGTGCAAAGTGTGATTATGCGAGTCCCCAGGATGTGGCATTTCGAGGCGAGGACGTCGAATTTCCGCAGGTTGTCCTCGCGACGTGCCAGGTCAGGATCGATCGGATTAAATGTTCCGGAAATCGCCGCCATCGTCAGTCCTCGATCGCGGACTGCCGTTGCAACCGCTTTGCACTCTGCCTCTTCCAGATGATCCGGCAGCGTCGGCAGGCCGGCGCACGAGAGATTGAACTGAACGATTCGGATCGGGTGGGCACACACGGCGTCGAGCGTCTCACCGAGCGTCGGCCTGTTGAACGTCTTGGCAAAGATCCCCAACCGCGAGTAGTCAACGCCCACTAGACGCCTCCCGTCATCTCGTCCAGCCGCAAGGCCTTCCCATTCTCCGCCGATCGAGCGATCGCGACCATCGCTCTCATGGCGGCCGTCCCGTCGTCCACGGTTGCGCCTGTCATGGGAGCGCCGTCGAGGATCGTCGCCGCAAAGCCCTCAATCTGCCGCTTGTAGCTGTAGGAATCCTCTCCCAGCGGACGGCGAAAGGTGCGGTCCCGCTCGGAGAAGCACTCGACCTCGCTCGATTTGTGGAACCACGGGAGGAACACCTTTCCCGTCGCGCTCCCGTGCTCGCCGTAGACCTGGAATCCCTCCTGGAAATCGCCGCGAATCGGGATGGTCAGGTCGAGATGTCCGAGTGCCCCATTCGCAAATCCGACCTCCACGAACCAGGTGTGAGCCCCGAATTTCTCCAGATGGCGGGCGTGAATCGACTCGATCGCACCTCCCAGGAACCGGGCGGTGTCGACGAGATGGCTGCCGTGGCCGAGCACAAAATAACGCTGACGGTCGGCCTTCGGGTTACCTGCGGGTTTCCTGGCGTTCTCGCTGAGGATGGGGATGGGCTGCAAATTGTCCGTCATCGCATAACGGTGAGTCGAGTCGCAGTACCACGCCTTGACCGCCATCACTCCGCCCATCTCCTCGCGAATGAACCTGGCCGCGAACGCGACACCCGGATCGAACCGGCGGTTGTTGCCGACCTGGAGGACGAGCTTCGAAGCGTGGACCTCGACCCGCAGCGCCTCGCACTCCTCGATGCTCGTCCCCAACGGCTTCTCGACCAGAACGTGCTTTCCCGCCGCGATGGCCTTACGACAGGCCGCAACGTGGAACTGGTCGGCGATCGCAACGATGATGGCGTCCACCTGGGGATCGGCGAGCATCGCGTCGAAATCATAGTAGACCTTTTTCGGTCGATGCACGGCCGCCATTCGATCCGCGAGGTCGGGCGCGAGATCGCAAATCGCGTACAGATCGACATTGCGGGCTTTTCGCGTTGCATCGAAATGAGCGAATTGCGAAATGGGTCCACACCCGAGGACGCCGATCCGCAGGAGGCGGTCGTCCTTCGTCACGAGACCCTCCCCGGATATCGCTGGCGGAGCGATTCACGAAGCGCCTTTCGACCCGTGCGCTCGGCCAGCGCCACCAGGGCATCGAGGTGTTCCTCGATCGGCACGTCGTCCAGCTCGCCGGATCGGTGGACGTCCAGGGCCTGCGTCATCGCTTCGGCCCCCAGGCGAGGGTCGTAGATACCTTTCTCATTCTTGATCGAATTGATCGCCGAACCGGCCAGGAACAGGACGTCCTCATTGATCCCGCGACGCTCGGCATCCTGAAGATTCAGGATGATGTTGCCCTGATCCAGGGCACCGGCGCGAGTAATCATGGTCTTCTTGATACCGGGCAACGGCTTCGTGAGGGCCTCTTCCGACGCCACCCACTCCTGGCCATAGGGGCGCAGGAACGGGATTCCCGGCTTGACCGGCGCAGTCTGGCGGAAGTCGATTCCGTCCATCCGCGCGAGCATGTCGACCACCTCGCGAAAAATGCCTCGCGTCCTGGTGCCGATCCCCGCGTTGTGCCCATAGATGGCCGGAGGCGTAGGGAGATTCTTGGTCGCCTCGCGGACCATGCGGACCGCGCCGGTGGCATAGGTCTCGCTGAACATCACGCCCGTCGCGCCCGCCTCGATGACGGCGTGGACCGTATCCAGGATCTCGTGGGGGGCACCGCTGACGTGGGGGGCGAACACCAACCCCAGGCCGCCGCGTTCCCCCTTGACGCGCTCGATGGACTCCAGGGCCTTGCGCGTCCGCTCGGCCACGGGCGAATAGTCGAGGTTGGGGTAGAGGTCCTCGTCCTCCTTCACGAACATCAGCAACGGGCAGCCGGCGACATCGGCCAGGATGCGCCCCACGTCGTCGGCCGTGATTCCCGCGGTTGGCTTGAGGATCGTGCCGAACGCCGGCTGATCGGCCGCGAATCCGGTCATCGCTCGTAGGCCGCGAGGCCCATGAGCCGGGCCGGGAAAGGTCTTGATCACCGAATCGGGGATATTCAGGGCGACGAGCCGCGAATCCTGATTCTCATACACGTCGAAGATGATTGCACCAGCGACGGTGTGTAACAGGTCGCACGAGGTGAGGTGGCCGTCGGGCTGGAGCATCATCTTGAGCGGGAAGGCCACGTGAAGCAGACCGAGGCGGCCGGTTGAGTCGAACGCGTCGACGCCGGCGGGACGGGCCGAGCAGGCTTCCAGCAGCGACCCCCTGGGCGGATGTTTGACCCCGCTTGTGGCGTGATAGCTGATCTCGGAGACCGCCTCTTCCAGCTTCTGGGACCGAAACGCGAAGAAGTAGGTCGCGACGACGTGATCATCGATCGCGGGCGCGGGGTTCTTTGCGAGACGTTCCGTGACGATGGATCGGAGCAAGACTTCGCGGGCATCGGCGTCGTGCCACAGGGCATCGAGCACGGCCGGTGAGACGGTCTTCATGGCGGTGGGCTGGCCTCGGCGGGGTCGAACGAGGGGCCGTCGCGACGGCGGTCCCGGGAGACCTGAGTATGCCGAGCCGCAAGGGGGAGTCAAGGCGCCAGCGGCCCGTTCCCTGGTATGGGGATCGGGCGGAGGGTCGTTTTGGATGGCAAGCGGCGAGCAACTTGCGTATACCTAGAGGTTGAAACGACACGCCTTTGGCACGGGATGAGATGCCAGGTTTTTTCCGAGGTGGACAGGGATGACCCAGCGTGCGGATCAGCCCGGAAACGCCGACGACCCCGAGAACAGGCCCCCCGCGCCGCAGGACAAGTCCCATCGGCCACCTTCGCCAATGGCGGCCGAGCTGACTCCTCCGCCCCCCCCGGGGACCAATGTGCGTTCCAGTTCCGACTGGCGAGGCGTGTCGCCCTCGACCTCGGGAACCTCTTCCTCGGATCTGCTCTCCTCGATCCCGACGGGTGAACGTCCTCGCCCCGGTCAAGTTCTTTTCGGGAGATACCAAGTCGAGAAGGAACTGGGCGAGGGCGGGATGGGTTCGGTCTGGTTGGTTCGGCGACTGGATAACAATGCCGAGCGAGCGCTGAAGCTGATCGCGAACGAGCTGGCCTCCGATCCACAGGTCCGTGCCCGGTTTAAACGCGAGGCGCGGGTCATGGCGCGTCTCTCGCACCCGAACGCTGTCGCGGTCTATGATTCCATGCTCGCGAAGGACGCCGCATTCATCGAGATGGAATGCATTCACGGCCAGAGCTTGAACCGCTTCCTGAAAGGGCGATCCGTTCCGGCCGAATGGGCCGCGAACTTCCTCGACCAGCTCTGCGATGTGCTGCAAACCGCCCACGACCTGGACATCGTCCACCGCGACCTCAAGCCGTCCAACTTGATGCTGGTCGAGAATTCCCCCGCGGGGAAGGAACGACTCAAGGTCCTCGATTTCGGCATCGCCAAGATCCTCGCTCATGAGGGGAACGAGGAAGAGGATGATGTGAAGACGCAGGCCAACACGTTCCTCGGCTCCTCCCATTATTCCAGCCCGGAACAGATTCGCGGGACCGAGATCGATGCACGCGCGGATCTCTACGCAACCGGGGTCATCCTGTACGAGATGCTCACCGGCCAACGGCCGTTCACGGGCTCCGCGGCGGCATTGATTCAGGGGCATATGATGTCCCCTCCCCCGCCCTTTGCCGCCAAGAACCCTCGCAACGACGTACCGCCCGAAGTCGAGGCGGTCGTCCTCCGGTGCCTTGCAAAAAAACCGGAGGATCGGTCGCAGTCGGCTCGTGTGCTGCGAGATGAATTCCAGCAGGCCCTCAAGGCGGCCTCGAATCGGCCCAAAGCTCCCCATCGGCCCGTTTACGTCGTTCCGCCCCGTCCAGAATCAAGACCGGAGCCACCGCCCATCCAGCCGGTCGCTCGACCCGCCGAGCCGCCGAGGGAGGTCCTCCCGACTCCGATTGCGATTTCTCGATCCTCAAAGCGAGCCGGCGTGGCGGCCGCCTTGATCGGTCTAGTCGCGATCACGATCGGGATCGTTGCCTGGAAGAATCGGGCTAGGTTCGCGGCGGTCGCGGCCAGTGAGAAGACGACCAATCCGACGCAAGGCGACGGGAGCAAAACGGCGACAGGCGTTCCGAATCTTTACTCGCCGAGCGCCGAAGCCAGGCGGCACATCAGCGAATGGGCACGAGTTGGGATCAAGCCGATCGTGTCCTCGGGAACCGAGCACGGTTGGCCGAAACAGCTCGCGAGGACTGATGCGGCGACGGGTGTCAAGTTGGCCTATCAGCTCTCGAAGACCGGTCACTATCTGCCCTCGGGCTACTCGCCCTCCGGCACCGCCCTCGCCGCGGACAACTGGCCGAGTGTGCTCTCACGAGACAAGGACGGCGCCCGGTTCCTGCGCCTGGTCGGAGACCAGTTCACCATGGGCTGCATCGATGGCGGGTGCGGAGGTCCGGACGATCCGGCCTATCCCTCTCATAAGGTTGTACTGACCGGATACTACCTCCAGGAGACAGAAGTGACCAACGACGAGTGGGCCCGTTTTCTCGCTTCGCCGAAGTCGGAGAGTCGGGAGGAGGCACCCAAAGTTGATCCGAAATTAGCAACGCACCCGGTCCTGGGCGTGTCTCATCGGGACGCCGAGAGATTTGCCGCGACTCATGCCAACGGGCTGCTCCCCACCGAGGCGCAATGGGAATTCGCGGCGCGTTCCAGGTCCTCCGACAAGAACCTGTATCCCTGGTCCTGGCGACCGGCCGACGAGCAAGCCCAGCTCAAGGACAAGCTGCTCAGCCAGCTCGGGAACATCAATCGACCGCCGGATTCGGGTCCTCTCACCCGTTCGGTCGGCGGTTTCAAGGGTACCGACGCGACGGAACAGGGCGTTCTCGATCTTGCAGGGAACGTTCGCGAGTGGTGCCGCGATGTCTATGCGGCCTACCCCGAGGACGAAGCCGGACGCCCGGCGCCGATGAACCCGGAAGGTCCGAAACGATCCCCGGACGGTTCTGAACCCTACGTGATTCGCGGCGGATCATTCGCCTCGACCGACCACACGAGCGTCCAAACAACACACCGTGGTTCTGCCAAGTTCGCGGAAAAGCCCCGCGACGTCGGCCTCCGGGTCGTCCTGGAGACGCCGGATTCGCCGGGCTCTTCGATCGATCGCCCCTGATCACGTGACGGGCGAGGAACTCCGTCCATGCAAGGCCCAGGAACCGTCTTCCAGGATGGATGCCATCGTGTGGACGGCCTCGATCAGGTCGTCGTCTCTTGTATAGAAGTGCGGACTGAGCCGGACCCCGGCCCCGGGACGGAAGTCGCAGAGGATCTCTCGTGATTTAAGCGTTCGCGAGACCTCGTACCCATGCGGGGTGTCGAACGCCACCGTGCCCCCTCGACGGCCCGGATCTCTGGGTGTCGTGCAGTTCAGGCCGAGAGAATCCGCAAGCCGCAAGAGCATCGCGGTTTGCCGCATGGACTTGGCCCGGATCGCATTGATCCCGATGTCACGAATGATCTCCAGTCCCGGCCTGGCGGCGTAGAGCGACGGGATCGAGGGCGTTCCGTGCAAGAACCTCCACGCGTCGGGACGGCGGTCCAGTGTCGTCTCGAATGCGAACGGCCTCGCATGCGACATCCACCCCGTCAATCTCGGTGCCAGGCGATTGCGAAGCTCGGGCCGGACCCAGAGGAACGCGGCGCCCGGCCCCCCGCACAGCCACTTCAGACAGCCCCCGATGTACACGTCGAGGCCCGCCGCGTCCACATCAACCGGAATCGTACCTACGGATTGATAACCGTCGATGATGGTGAGAGCTCCGACCTCGCGAGCCCGAGCGGCGATGGCAGCGACGTCGTGAATGTAGGCGCTCTTGAAGAGCACATGCGAGACATTGACGAAGGCCGTTGTCTCGTCGATCGCCTCGATCAGGCGCCCCGTGTCGACCGAGACGCCATCGTCGCTGGGCACGACGACGATCTCCGCCCCTTCCGGGCGCAGGCCGTCGAGGAGGTAAAGGACGGAAGGAAAATGCATCGCGTCCGTCACGATTCGGCGTCGGCCCGATCGAAAATCGAACGCGCTGAAAACCACGGCATGCGCCAGAGTGACGGTCGGCTGGAACACGACCTCGCCCGGCCCGGCACCGATCAGAGGAGCCACGAGATCGCCCAGGTCGGCGACCATCGTCCACCACGTCTCCTCCCAGGCCCGGACCCCGCGAGAGGCCCAGACACGCGCGTATTCCGCAAGACTTTGCTCCACGTCCCGAGGCATTGCGCCCAGAGAGTTCGAGATCAGATAGTTGGTCGATTCCAGGATCGGGAATCGGTCCCGGCAGGAGAGCAACGCATCCTCGGTCGTCACGATCCCTGCCTCGATGGTTCGTGTCCCAGGCTCCGAAGGACGGCGCGGACCGGGCTGGCATCGAATCCGACGAGCTTCAGAGGTAACGCGATCAGGTCGTACACGCCCTCGGGCACCGTGTCCAGTACCAGCCCTTCCAGGATGGCCATGTCGTGGCGGAGGAACGCGCGATGAGCGTCGAGAGTCTTCGACGAGAACGGATCGACGCTCGGTGTATCGATCCCGATCAAGCGAACTCCCCGCGAGTACAGATGGTCGATCAGATCAGGCGAAAGTGCAGCGAAGTCCTGGGAAAACACGGACGGATCGGGAAAGGTCCCCGTGTGGATGAGAACGCGAGGCGCGAGGATCTCCGCGTCCAGATCCCGCACCTCGACGACTCCGCCCCGTGGGACCTTGACGCGAATGACCTGGCAGCGACCGAGATAAAAATCCAGGCTCCTCGATGCGATATCCGCCCCGTCCCGCCCATAGTGATTCGGGGCGTCCGCGTGGGCACCGAGGTGGACCGTCGCATGGAGCGTGGAGAGGGTGACGGAATCGCCTCGGGCCATGTCCATCACGACCTCGCGTCTCGGCGGGGTGTCGCCGGGCCAGACGGAGAGGAGGTCGCTGATCGGCGGAGTAATGTCGTAGAGCATCGCCGGTGATCCCAGCTCAATAGGGCGTGCCGTTTCCCGCCGCCTTCCATTCGTGGAACAATCGCGAGCACTCGTCTCGGAGCACCTTCCCCGTCAATTTCAATTCGCACTTGCCCATCGCCGCCAGTTCGTCGGCCGGGACAGGCATCTCGCGAAAGCCGGCCCGATCGGCGTCGGAGATCGCGGCACCGAAGACGACCCGGTCGACATGCGCCCAATGGCTTGCCGCGAGGCACATCGGGCAAGGCTCGCACGTCGTGTAGAGGGTGCAGCCGGTCAGATCGAACGTCGCGAGGACACGACTTGCGGCGCGGAGGACGTTGACCTCCGCATGCGCCGTGGGATCGTTATGGGAGCGAACGGTATTGTGCGTGGCCGCGACGATCAGGCCCTCTTTGACGATGGCGGCACCGAATGGGGACTGGCCGCGCCGAATGCCCTCGCGACAGACAGCGATCGCGTGTTTCATCGCATCTTCGTCGGTCATCGTCGAGTCAATCCCACGGGTTCCGGTGCGGTTGATAATCCGCGATTCAACGCGGCGGCGATTGCGTCCGTGTCGTAAACACATCCGCCCCAGGTCCCGCCTCCGAGTGCCTGGAGGGCCGCCCAGAGCCGCGTGTCGTCGGGCAACTCGGGATCGGGTGAAAGGTCCGGGTGAGGGCCGCGTGAATCCAAGACGGAAGCCGCCTCGATGGCGTCGGCTTCGCTGGACTCGGTGCCGATCAGGTCGATCGAGCCTACCAGGCGAACGCGATCCACGACGATTCGGATGCGATCGCCGTCGAGCACCCTCCCGATCGGCCCTCCCGCGAGTGCCTCCGGGCCGATGTGTCCGACGCAGGCGCCCGTGGACACGCCCGAGAATCGGGCATCGGTCAGAACGGCGACATGCTTGCCGAAGCTGAGATGCTTCAACGCCGCCGTGATCTGGTAAATCTCCTCCATGCCCGCCCCCATCGGCCCGCGACCGATGAGGACGAGGATGTCTCCCGGCCGGATCGGCCGAGGACCCTGTCCCTTGATCGCGGCGATCGCGTCTCGCTCTCGCGTGAAGACACGCGCGGGGCCAGTCTTGCGGTAAACCCCGTCGGAATCGACCACGCTGGGGTCGATCGCCGTACTCTTGATGACCGAGCCCTCGGGCGCGAGATTGCCGGTCGGAAACGTGACCGTGCTCGTCAGCCCGCGTTCGGCCGCCATGGCGGGGCTCATGATCACGGTGTCGGGATCGACGCCATCCTCCGAAAACAGCCTCTCCCGCAGCCGCTTGCGCCGGTCGCTTCCCTTCCACCAACCGAGCGTACGGGCGAGGGGTTCGCCGGTCACGGTGAGAGCCGATTCGTCGAGTAAATTCAGCTCGCGCAGATACAGCATCACCTCGGGGACTCCGCCCGCAAGGAAGGCGCGGATCGTGGGGTGATACTCCGGCCCGTTCGGCAAGACGCTGACGAGCCTGGGGACGCGCAGATTGACCTCGTGCCAGTCATCGCGAGTCGGACGACGTAGCCCGGCCGCGAAGGCGATCGCGGGGATATGGAGCAGGAGGTTCGTCGAACCGCCGAAGGCCGCGTGAACGGCCATGGCATTGGCGATCGAAGCGTCGGTGAGGATGTGCCGGGTCGTCAAGCCTTTCCGCGCCAGCTCTCGTACCGCCCGAGCAGATCGCCTCGCCATGTCGAGCCAGATCGGCTGTCCCGATGGGGCCAGCGCGGCATGAGGGACCGTCAGCCCCAGCGCCTCGGCCACGACCTGAGATGTCGCCGCCGTGCCCAGGAACTGGCAGCCGCCGCCGGCGCTCCCACACGCCCGGCACCCGAGTTCCGCGGCCTCCGGAAGCGTCAGCTCGCCGTGGACGTAGCGGACGCCGATCGACTGAACTCGTCCTGCGTCCTCGCCTTCCGTGGGAGGCAGCGTGACGCCTCCCGGCACGAGAACGGCCGGCAATTGACCGGTGCCGGCGATGGCCAGGAGCATGGCCGGTATGCCCTTGTCGCACGTCGCCACGCCGATGATCCCCTTCCGCCTGGGCAGCGAACGAATCAGTCGCCGGAAGACGATGGCGGCGTCGTTGCGATAGGGAAGACTGTCCATCATTCCTGCCGTCCCCTGGGTACGCCCGTCGCACGGGTCGGAGACCATCCCGGCAAACGGAACGACCCCACTCTTCCGTAACTCTTCGGCCGCCGCGCGAACGAGCAGGCCGACCTCCCAGTGCCCCGTGTGGTAACCGAGGGCCACGGGCGTGCCATCCTCGTTGCGAAGACCGCCCTGCGTGCTCAGGATCAAGTAGGGATCGCGATCGACGCTCGCCGTCTCCCAGCCCATGCCCGCGTTCTGCGTGAGGCCGAACAGGTCGCCCGAGGGCCATTCCCGGAGCATCTCGTCAGTCAGCGGCAGCGAGCCCGAAGGGCCATCACCGTGAGTACGCACGTCGTAAAGCGATGGCTCTCCCTCGCCGGCAATCGAAGAAAACAGGGTGGAATCGGATCTGGGCATCGGCATTCTCGAGAAGAACAGGGCGAGCGAGTCACGTGTTCGAGGCGGGGTTCCGATCCCATCGGGAGTCGCGCGGAACTCCGCGCTCCGGGATCGCCCGTCGGATCTCGCCACCTATGAACTCTCTCACACCCGACCGAAGCACACAATCGCGATGTCATCGCTTTGTGGACATCCCGCCGCATGCTTGCGGACGGCATGAACGATCGACTCGCCGATCGCCTCCGCGCCGAGGGGTGCCGCGAGGATCGCTTTGCGGAGCCCTTCAAGCTTGAAAATATGGTCTTCGGGATTCATGGCCTCGTTCACACCGTCCGTGTACAGGATCACGACGTCGCCGACGTGAAGCTCGGTCTCGACGGACTGGAATTGAATGTCATCCATGATCGCCAGAGGCGGCCCGCCCTGATGCTCCCCGAGGACCTCCAACTGGCCAGAAGCGCGGCGGACATAGGGTTCCATATGGCCGGCGTTGACCACCGTGATCCGGTTCGTCTGGAGGTCGAGGCGCACGTAAACGAACGTGATGAATCGCTCCGGGAATCGGGCGTCCGAGAGCTGCCGGTTCAGCTTCTCGATCGCGCGAACCGGGTCGGGCTCGGTCAGCAGACAGGTTCTCGCCTCGGCCGAGAGCTTGGCCATGAGCAGGGCGGCGGGCATCCCATGCCCCGAGACATCGCCCAGCGTCAACGCCCAGATCGAGGGCGGTTCCTCCGGACTCGGCAGCGGCAGATAATCATAATAGTCGCCGCCGACGGATTCCGCCGGCGCATACGCGTCCCAGAAGACGTACCCGGGCAAGTCCGGCCGCTTTTCGGGCAAGAGCGCAAGTTGAACTTCGTGAGCGTTCCTCAGACTCGCCTCGATCGTGATGAGGCGGATCAGCGTGTCGTGCAGCCGGGCGTTATCGACCGCAAGGGAGACCGGCCCGGCGACGGCGACGAGGAGATCGAGGTCTTCCTGGCTGAACAGCGACCGCTGATTTCGGGTGTCGATCTGGATCATCCCGATCGTCGCGCGTTGCTGATCGAAGAGGGGGACGCACATCATCGTTCGGATGGCGTCTCCGTGCAGACTCCCCGCGTTCAAGAACCGGGAATCGTTCGAGAGATTCGTGCTCAGGATCGCGCGGCCTTCGTCCATGACGTGATTGAAAACCGTGGTGCTGAGTGTCAGCGGCCCCGGCTCATCCTTGCGGTGGCGGATGGCATGAGGGACGAGATCGCCGCCCTCCGGCTCTCGCAAGAGCACGAATCCGCGATCGGCCTGGGGAAAGATCTTGAACAGGCTTGCAAGCGTCTTTTCGAGGACCTCGCGAAGCTGGAGCGTCTTGCCGATATCGCGGCTAATCTCCAGGATCGCCGGGAGCTTGTCCTCGGCGCGAAGCTTGGGAAGCAGCGTGCTGGAGCTTTTCAGCTCGATGCTGCCGAGGATCGTAGATGAGCCTTCGTTGTCGTCCTGAAGCGTGACGAGCGGGTTGCGGAACTCGAAAACGTGCTCGCACAGGACGATCTGATCGCCGTCCCTCAAACGGGTCGGCTCCGCGATGTAGCCGCCGTTGACCTTGGTCCCATTGCGGCTGTCCAGATCCACAAGGACGAATCCGGCGCCCTCGCGGCGAATCTCGGCGTGTAGCTTCGAGACCCGTTCATCGGCGACGATGATCTGACAATCTTTCCGGCCGAGCGTGATCCGGTCCGCGAGCAGCTCGAACGTTCGCAGAGGCGCGGCCCCCTTGACCATCCGCAAGGTTGGCGCAGGGTTGCGATGAGCGTGCATCTCGACCACCTCCCGTGAGCCTGCGGAGCGGGAGTGTGGCTCGAAGATCGCCCGCCGGCCGCTCGTGGCCTCCATTGTGACGGTTGGCGACACGGACGGGAATGGTGATTCGAGACGATTTCTCTCAGGTTTGACCGGGAACCGACGATGAGGAACGATTGTCCCCCGTTCAACTGTGCTTAGTTTATCCAGAAATCCATACGTCAAATCAATTCGCGAATTGCCTGGGCTTTATCGACCAGTCGGATCGGTTGTCCGTCGGGGGTCTCGAATTGCCCGCTCGGGTCGATCCCGAGATTGGTATAGATCGTCGCGGCGAGGTCCGCGGGAGTGACCGGTCGATCGGCCGGAGAGTCGCCCTTGGCGTCGGTCCTGCCGATCACCAGGCCGCCGGGGACACCGGCGCCCGCGACGATCAGGCTGTTGGCGCGTCCGTGATGATCGCGGCCCGCCATCGGGTTGATCTTGGGAGTGCGGCCGAATTCTCCCATCATGATCACGAGCGTGGTGTCCAGGAGACCGCGTTCGGAGAGGTCCGCGAGGAGGGCCGAGAGACCCTGATCGATGGGAGGGGCGAGGGTGTTCTTGATCGTCGGAAAATTCTGCTGGTGGGTGTCCCAGCCGAGCAGTCCCGTCCCCCGATCATTGAGCGTGACGAACGCCACGCCCCGCTCGACCAGGCGACGCGCGAGCAAGCAGGACTGCCCCATGGGGTTGCGCCCGTAGCGGTCACGGGTCGCGGCGGCCTCCTCGTCGATCTTGAACGCCGCCTGGGCCTCGCCGGAAGTCAGTAGCTCATACGCCTGATCCGCGAACTTGTCGCGGCTGCTGGTCAGCGGCGTCTCCGAGAGATCGCGCGAGAAGCCGTCGAGCGATTTCACCATCGACCGCCTCCGCCTCAATCGCTCGAGGGTGAGCCGGTCGGGAGGCGTCAGGTCGCGGACCCGGAAGCCGGCCGTGTTGGGGTCGCCCCCGACGGCGAACGGGTCGTATGCGGGCGTGAGATAGCCGCTTGACGAGAACAGCGGCGCGTCCGGCACGGCGACGTAGGGAGGCAGGAGGCTCTTCATCGCCCCCCCGCGCATCTTGTTCACCGCGCTACCGTAGCTGGGATAGACGAGGGCCGGGCTGGGGCGATAGCCCGTGAGCAGGTGGTGTGCGGCCCGGTCGTGATCGGCCTCGGGAGAGGTCATCGAGCGGATGAGGGTCACACGGTCCATGATCCTGGCGAGATTCGGATAGACCTCGCTGATCGAGAGGCCGGGCACGCTCGTCGCGATCGGCTTGAACTCGCCCTTCACATCCTTCGGCGCATCGGGCTTGGGGTCGAGCGTGTCGATGTGCGAAGGACCGCCGGCTTGCCAGATCAGGATGCAGCTCTGCGCGCGAGCCGCGAACGTCTTCTTCCTGGACGGGTCATTGGCCAGGGCGCGATGACGGAGGAGATCGTCGAGGCCAAGCCCGAAAGCGCTCAGCATGCCGACCTTCAGCAGGTCGCGCCGGCTCGGGCCCGGACAAGGCCGTTCGTTCGCGGAGTTCTGCATGGCGAAAGCTCCGGGGAAAAGGCCGGACCGGGGGATCAGTGATTGAACGCAAATTCACGCGAGTTGAGCAGTGCCCAGAAGAGGTCTTCCGCGGCATCTCGGAACGACGATGCCCCCTTCAGCTCGGCCGTCCAGTGCGACAGTTCTTCGGGCGTCGGCGGCCGGCAGAGCGTCTTGAAATAAAGCAGTTCCACCAGATCGCTCGGGTCGGGGTTGTCCAGCAGCAGATTTGAGAGATAGCCGTTCAGGTTCGAAACCTTGCCGTCGACCTCGTTCCCCCCGATCAGCAGCAGCGACTGTCGCAAGCTCAGGGCCGGGACCGAAACGGCCGAGCAACCGTTCGTCCGGGGACATCGTCCGAATGTGTCGAGAAGCGTACTGGGGATGCTCGGATCATTGATCTCGATGGCTTTCCGGATCACGCCTCGTTGTCCCGCCTGACCGAACCGCAAAGGGACGCCGGTGACCTGCGCGAGCGCATCGGCCATCTGGTGAGCCGTCAGTGGCCTGGGGAGGTGATGGGAGAAAAGGCGAGTGTCATGCTCGTTCCCAGGGACCGTCGAGGAGGCGACACCATAAGCTTCGGACGTTGCGATGGTGCGGATCAGGTCTCTGAGGTCGTACTTGTGCTCGACGAAGTGCTTCGCCAGGGCGTCCAGAAGCTCGGGATGGACCGGAGGATTCGCCCGGCTGAGGTCGTCGGCGGGCTCGGCGATGCCTCGGCCATAGAATTGGGCCCAGACCCAGTTGGCCGTCGCGCGGGCGAAGTAGGGATTGTCCGGCCCGGTCATCCAGTTGGCGAGGGCCTTCCGCGGATCGTCCTTCCCCTCAACCTTTACGACCTGGTGGTTCAACAGCCGCATCTCGGCGGGTTTTCTGGTGCGGAGATGCTCGACCTTGCCATTGGGGTCGATGGTCACCTTCGGGCGAGCCATCATCGCCCCGACGGCGCCGGGGGTGCCCCGACTGACGCGTGCGAAGATCGCGGCGAGCCCGAAGTAATCGTCTTGCGTCCACACGTCGAACGGATGGTCGTGACACTGGGCGCAGCGGAGGCGAAGGCCCAGAAATCGCTGAGCCGTCTGCTCGGCCGCGACCTTCGGGTCCATGCCGTCGAGCGCGTAGTTGACCGGACCTCCTTCGCGAAGGTCCGCCGGATCGCCGAGGGCCGTCAACAGTTCCCGGACCATCTTGTCCCAGGGCGCATTCTCCCGGAGCCTCCGCCCGAGCCAGGACTGATAGGGGCCCGCGCCGGTGTTGAACCGCGCCTGGCTGATCTGGAGCATGTCGCCGAGCTTGATCTGCCAGAACGCGACGAAGTCGTCTCGCTTGATGAGTTCGTCGACCTTCTTCGCCCGTTTGTCGGGATCTTGATCCTTGAGGAATTCCTTGATCTGCGAAGCGTCCGGTTGCTCGCCCGTGAGATCCAGGCTCACCCTGCGCAAGAACGCCGCATCGGACGATCGGGGGCTGAGAGGAACCTTGAGCGACTCCAACCTCTTGAAGAGTTCCACATCGACGAGGTTGCGCTTCGGCAAGGCGGCGAAGTCATATTTCAAATCGGGGTTGATGATGGTCGAGATCCGGGTCGAAACGACCTGAGAGCCGAACCGGATGATCAGATCGGTCTCGGCACGGCGGAGCAATCGCGCCTTGCCCTCGGCCGAGACCTCGGCGGCCGAGTCATCGTTGACCTTGAACTGGGCGAGCCGGGTGACGTCGCGGCGATGCCCGTCCGCATACTCGGCGACCACACGCATCTGGGCCGGGCCGGGCGCTTCCAGACGAACGTCCGGTGGCTCGACGTGAATTTTCGCGACGGCCCCATGAACCTTGCCCCGGCGCTCGGGTGCCTGGGCCGCGATCCAGTCGCGGAGGACGCGGTAGGCGTCGGAGTCCGGCACGATCCGCTGGCCGCCGTCATGCGGGGTACGACCCGTGGCCTTGCGCAGCAGCAGGCTCTCTTCCGGCTGGAGGAGCAGGAGACGGCGGCCGTTCGCGTCGCGAGTCAGGGCCTGGTAATCGCCCTCGGGATCGTAGCCGAACAGCGAGAGGTGGAACCCGTTTTGCCCGTCCGCCTTGCCGTGGCAGCCGCCCGTGTTGCAGCCTTGCCGCGTGAGGATCGGGACGATGTCCGCGGCGAAGTCCCAGGGTCGCCCGCTGGCATCGCCCGGAGAGACCTCGACGTCGGCCGTCACACGATGGCCTCCCAGGACGGCGCCCACCTTCGTCTTGCCCGGCTTGAGAGGCTGAACGTATCCATCCGACCCGATTCGAACGACTCCCTCGGGCTCGCTCGTCCAGGCGACCTCCGCCGTCCGGTCCAGACGCCCGCCATGTGGCCCTTTGCCTTCGGCCAGGAATTGCAGCCCCGAATCGCCCACTTCGAGTTTCGCCGCGACAGGCCGGACCCCAAAGGGCGCCGCGACCGGATCCACCGGTTGCTTCCTCGCCTGTGCTTCGGCCGGAGCTTTGAGCTCGGCGGCCTTCGATGCAACCGGAGGCACCGGCGTCGCGGTTTTCGATCCTCCGCACCCGTCGATGAGACAGAGAGCCGAGCACGCGGCGACCACGCCGGACAGGCGGAGGATTCGACCGATCATCGGGCGCCCCTTCTTCCCGCGAATTGAGGGATCGGAGAGCGAGAGTGGGCTGACGAAATCTAATCCTAAATTACTAGGATACACGACGCAAGTCCGTACTCCGGCTTTCCTCAATTTTGTGGCTGACGTTGGCGGTCCGAGGCAGTACCGGACTGTTGACGGGGGCGCGGGTCGAAGTATGATTTCTGTAGAGACTGAAAGAACGGTACTTGCGGAACAAACGTTGTGGAACTGACGCATACGGCCCAGAAGTTCGTGCTTCACTGGGGCGAGATGGGGCAAGCCTGGGGGATCAACCGCACGATGGCCCAGGTCCATGCCCTCCTGTTCGTGTCTCCCGAGGCGCTTGACGCGGAGGAAATCAGCCACCTCCTCGACGTGAGCCGGTCGAATGTTTCCACAAGCCTACGAGAATTAATCACCTGGGGCGTCGTCCGGCGGGTCCACGTGATCGGGGACCGCCGCGACCGATTTGAAGCCTTGAAGGATGTGATGGAGACGTTCCGGGTCATCATGGCCGAGCGGAAACGTCGCGAGATGGACCCCACGATCGCGCTGCTGGAGCTGTGCGTTCAGGAAGCGAAGGACGGAGGTGCAAGAGAGGATTATACGCGAGAACAACTGGAAAAAATGCTCGAATTCGTGCGTATGGTGACCGTCTGGTACAGCCAGATGGACCGTCTCAACACGCCCGCACTCCAGCGACTGTTCCGAGGGGGAGCCAAGCTCGCGAAACTTTTTGGACTGGGCGGCGATTCGCCCTCCGGGAAACCGGCGCCGGGCGAGACGGGGAACACCGAGTGACGCAACGCCGTTCGGATCGATCACTCGGCCACCGACGGCCCAATTGGTGCAGCGTCGCATCGATCGTCCGCATCTCTCGCCCGAAACCCGATCCCCTGTGAGGAACCAGGAGCATTTCCTCCCTGGCCCCGGGGCTCCCGGATGGCGTTCCGAGGTTGGGTCATGATAGGAATATCGTGACGAGTCGCCACTTTGATCGGGGAATCAGGCGCGGTGCCGACCGGTTCCTTTCACGTGGTATATCCTCCTCGCTGGAGAGCGCATCGGTCCCCGGGCTGGCCGCCCGGGGCTGCACGATGCCGCCCCTTCGGGGCTAAGTCGATACCTGTCAGAACGGCGTTCCACCACCCGGCGTTTTTGGCCGGGAGGCGGGCGACGGGGCTTTCTGCGTCTTCTTGGCGGCCGGCGCGGCGGTGGTGGCGGCTGCCTCGTCAGGCGCTGAACTCGGGGGCGGAGCGGCCGCGGCGGCCTTGGCATTGCCGCGAATCGTCAGGCGGAAGGAGTTCAGGAAGTCCGTGGCCGGCTGGGATGCCAGGGCGTCCTTGGGACCGCCGAAGGACGTGGTGAAGATCCGGGAATTCACCAGGACGATCCGGGACACGTATCCGGCCGTCACGCCCTTGGCCCCGGTCACCTCGAACTGCACTTCCTTCCCGTCCTGCCCGCTGAGGGTGATCGACTTCTGGTTGACGATCTTGCTGCCCGGCAGAGTGCCGGCGATGCGGTCCCTCTCGGCGTCCAGCACGCGCGTCGTGTCGGCCTGGGTCAGGGCGATGGGGTAGTCGTAATGCTCGACGATGAACAGACCCTTACCCGGCTCGGCAACCCGATACGACTTGATCTCCGACGTGCCGTCTGGCGTCTTGGAGACGGATTCCGAGGGAGTGTTCGGCATGGTCACATGGAACCCGGCGCCGGGAGGCTCCAGGTCGACAGGACCACTCCCCGGAGCCTTCGCCGTGAGGCCCATCGAGATTGGCGGGGCCTTCGGCAGGGCCTTCAACGGACCCTTTGTCTTCGCGGCTTGATCGTGCTCCGCCAGGCCCCGCTCGTACTGCGCGAAATCTTCATCGTCCAGATACTGATCGATCAGGGACTTCGTGTCCTTCAGGAGGCTCTGGGCCGTGCCGGTGCGGATACGCTGGCGTCTGTTAGCCTGCGCCTGCTTCGAGAGATCGGTGTCGAGTTTCGTGAGCTGGGTTTCGAAGTTGGCACGCGGTGGCAACTTCTTGAAGTCGTCGAGAAGTAACTTGACGTCGTCCCAGTTCTCGGAGGCAACGCGGGATTTCAGTCGGGTTTCGAGCCGATGGCGAGTGACGACGAGGTCCACGATCTCGGCCTGAAGCGCGTACAATTCGCTCTCGCAGGTGACCGTCGTCGGCAGCGTGTCGATGCCGTCGATCGTCATCTCCTCGACCTGCTCGCCCGGCATGATCGGGAACTGGACCAGGGGCTCGATCCCGGCGGCCATGAGGCGAAGGATCACCAGGCCGTCGGAGAAGCCCGGATCGAGGACGATGCGGCCGTCCCGATCGGTCGTGCCGACGTGCCGTGGGCTGCCGTCGGGCGCGGGCCTGGCCACCAGGTCATAACCGGCCAGGGGGCGTTGTTCGGGCTTCATGGACAGGAACCGTAGCCGGGTCGGGATCGACGCCGGCTTCAGGCCCACGGCGACCATCTTAAACTTCCCGCGAACTTTATTGGTGAACGGATTGCCGATGGCCGAGTTGATGGCGCAGGTCGCCACCCCGGCCTCGAGCGACTCGACCCGGAGATAGGTCTTGCGAATCACGTCGATGAGCTGAATCCCGCCGTCGGGCTTGTAGAACACGCGCGTCGGCCGGAAAATTGAGCCCACGATCGCGACCTGTCCGATCGGGTTGGCGGCCGGGAGCATGGCTCCCTGGATCCGGATTTTCTGGGAACTGCCCGCGGGATCGCCGATTTCCGCCGAGGCGGCGAAGACGTCCAGGGCGAGTTGCAGGAGCGCCCGGGGCGCATCGCCGGGGACGCTCGCCCGGCGGCGGCAAAGCAGGCCGATCTTGGCGGTGGCCGCGTCAAATTCCCGTCCGCTGATGCTCAGGCCGCCGCCCGCGTCGGGCTCGACCTTGAACAACCAGGCCTTGTCATACCCCTTGGCCTGCGGGATCACCATTTCCTGCGTGACTTCATTCAGCTCGTTGGTGGCGAGCGGTCCGTCCCCTTCCGCGATCTCCAGACTCCAGGGCGCGCCAACGAAACGACTGACCATGACCTTCCAGCCGGCGACCATGATCTCTCGCCCACGGTGATCGACCCGTGCGCGGGGGTCCACGGCCAACCAGGCGCGGATCTTGTACGGGCGCTTCTCGATGGGGATGACGGCGGGCGCGAGGGCCTTGGCCGGGGCGGAATTCGACCCGGTGGCGTCTTTGGCCGGAGGAGGAGTCGCGGTTGTGCCGTCGGGTCCGGGGCCGAGCGCCACCAGGGCGAGGACCGCCCCGAGCGTCAGGCTCACCACGGATCCTTGGCGAACCACGGTTCGATCTGCCATTGGTCGATCCCTTGATACAAGTGGTCGGCGGTCTCACCGGGGCCCTTGAGGCGGCCGCGATAGGCGTAGAAATCCTGGAGCTGCCACAATGGAATGATCGGTAACTCGTCGCGGGACTCGCGATCGATCTGGATCACGAGCTCCTTGGCCGAGTTCTGGTCCTGCGCGTGTTCGAGCTGGAGCAGCAGTTGCATGATTCTCGGGCTGGCGATGGCGGCCAGGGCATCGGCATCGCTCGGGGCATCAAAGCCCGGGCAAAGCATGGGGCCGACGTCCCAGACCGGCTCGACACACTTCGAGACGCGGTAGACGAGGTCGAATTTTCGACCCGAGCGGATCGCTTCTTCCAGCTCGCTTTCCGTCCTCTCCACGGTCGTGATTTCCAGCCCCGCCTGACGCAGCGACTCGGCGATCTTGGGGACGGCGGCCTGGGCTTCCGCGATGGCCGGGTACTCAAGCGTGAGGACGATCCGGGCCAGCTTCGCCTCGGTCTTGCCGACCGCCACGAGCATCCGGGCCAGTGTCATGTCGTAGGCATAGGGCCTCACGTTCGCGGCGTTCGCGTAGCTGTCCGTGGCGAAGGGACCGTCCGAGGGCAGGTTCGCCTCGTCGATCGGCCGCTTGAGAATGGTCTCCTCCAGCAATCCCTTGCGATCGATCGCGTAGGCCATGCCCCGTCGCAGGGTGCGGTTTCGGAGGGCGGGATTACGCCCGTCGAGGGCGATCCGGTGGAGGTTCGGACGGGTATAGCGACCGACCTTGATTTCCGGGTCCTGCTTCAGGGCGTTCACGCGGTCCGGTGGCACGTGGGCTACGAGCGAGATATCACCTCGAACCAGAGCCCCGAGCGCCGCGTTGCCGCTCGCGAATCGGATCTCGCGAAGCCGGCGAATCGGTGAGGTCGGGGCGCCGGTCGCGGTGCCGGGGGGAGCGGCGCGATACACGCACGTGGTATCGGTCTCGGAATCGAGGATGAACGGGCCGTCGCCGACCGCGCGGCGCTTTCCATCGGGCGTGGGTACGCGACCATCCCAGGCGGAGTGCGCCGGGCCGATCGGGCCGAGGAACAAGGAGCGGGGTTGCTCGATCGGTCGATTGAGACGGATCGTGACCTGCTGCTCGTCGGTGATTTCCACGCGTTCGAGGAGATCCGCCCAGCGGGCCGAATAGCCCGGTGAGCGCGGTTGGGCGCGATCGGAAAGGGCACGCACCACGTCGATCGCCGCGACCTGGCGCGAGCCGTCGGACCACGCCGGGCCGGTCTTCAGCTTCAGGTCGATCTTGCGGCCGATGTCGCTCACTTCCATGCTGGTGACGAGCTGGCTCGCCAACTTCCCGAGAGCCGCGTCTTCGCTCTCGTCGGCGAGCAGCGGCAAGTACAGGAGCCTCGACACGCGCTCTCCGGCCGGGTTGCGGATGAACGGGCCGGCCGGGCGAGGCAGGTCGGTCACGGCAACATCGAGCGTGGGCTGGCTCTTGAAGACCTCGGCATATTTCTCCGCCGCACCGTCGTAGGTCGGCCAGACGCGGAGCCCCTCGGTCAACTTGTCGAGCTTCTCGGCCCCATCCTTCTTCTCGGCCTCGTCCAGCAAGCTCTTGGTCTTGGCTTCGAACTTGTTGCGGGACTCTCTCACCAGGTTGTTCTTCGGCGAGATCGATTCCAGGTCGTGGAGGATCCTGCGGGCGTAGGGATACATCCCCTTCTCGAACGATTCGTTGATCCGCCCGCCATAGGCCAGCGCGAGCTTGTCCGCCAGGTTGGGAAAATCTGGCTTGCGCGCACTTAACTCGCGGAGGAGACGAACGCCTCGGTCGCGATCCTGATCGACGAGCGCCCACGCCCCCTCCTCGAACAGGAGCTTGTCGACCCGGTCCTGGAGCCCCTTCCATTGCGGGTTCCGGGCCTTGACGAGCAGGTAGTGCTCGAACGCCTTGGCGAAGTCCTTCGCGACGATGAGGCGATCTCCCTCGGCCAGCAGCAGATCCTCGAAATACTCGACCCGTTTGAGGCTGTTCCGCTTGATCTTGAAGTCGCGGATATCGCCCTCTCTCAGGGTGATGACCATATCTTCGGTGATCGGGTCCTCTTTCGCCTTCGCGTTCTCCGGTTCCTTCTTGACGCCGACGTTGCCCTGCTCCGCGATGGCCTTGGCTTTCGCGGCCGCTTTCTTGGCGTCGGCCTTCTTCTTTTCCTTGTCCTTGACCGGATCGTAGACCGGCAGGGGTCGGGGGCTGACCGGATCGATCAGCCACACGGTATCGTCGATCAGGGTGATCTTGTCGAACGGTTCGGACTTGAGCAGGTCGGCGGGCAGGGTCACGGTCTTGCTGCCGACTCCCTGCCCCAATCCGGTCCGGGTGGGGATCAGGGCCAGGCCGAGGACGGCGGCCGCCACCGCGAACGCCGCGAGCAATCGGGAGAACCGCGAGGCAAGGTTCATGGCGGAGGTCTCTTTGGGCGAGTCTCGGTGATTCCGTGAAGCGTGTGACGTTGCGGACGACGCGGGGCGAGCAAATCAGGGCTGCGCGACCTTCTCGCCCTTGGATTCGAGGACCCGATAGGTCCCCGGCGCCGTCGGAACGAGGACGTCCGGCCCGTCGGTGTTGAGCCCGGCCGAGGGCAGGACGCCGAGGTCGACGCGATCCACGCGGGAACCGTCGGTCAAGGACCGGCGCTGGAGGGCGCCGAACCGGCTGAGGAACCAGAGCGCATCGTCCTTGAAGACCGGAGGGCCGAGCGGCGGGGCATCGCCCAGATTCACCGACCAGAGCTTCTGACCGTCGGGTCCGAAGGCGAGCACGCCACCGGCGGAATCGATGACCAGGGCATGACCCGCGATGCTCACGGGACCGAGGGCGCGGGGGGCATCGAGCGTCCAGGCGCCGAGGGCGCTCAGGTCGCGGCCGGCGCGGGCGAGAACCTTGCCGTCGCTCGTGACCACGATGACCGCCTGCTCGGTGGTCGCGGGGTCGGCGAGGATCGGGCTCTTGAGGTCGATGACCTCACCGACGACGGCCAGCTTCAAGCGTGGCTCCGTGACTTTCGCCAGACGGCGAATCCGGCCGGACTCGTCGGCCAGGATCACCGCGTCTTCACCGAGCTTGACCGGGTTCTTCCACCTGGTCGGCTTGGCTCGCTCGAACGGGGGGACGTACGGCTCGGCCTTGGCCTCGCCCGTCCTGGGGTCGATGAGGTAGACCCGGCCGTCCAGTCCCGGAGCGAACAGATTCTCGCCCCAGAACAGAGGCGCGGCGCCGAGCGGGGCGGGGAGGTCGACCCGGCGGAATTCGTCGTTGGTAGCGCTCTCGCGGACGTAGATATGGTCGGCATCCGGCGCGGTGATCAGCACGGTCAGGCCGTTGGCGTCGAGGCGACGGACGGGGGTCGGTGGCACATAGAAGTAGCCGGCACGAGGCAGGGGCATCGTGACAAATCCGCCCTTGGCCACCTCCTCGCGGGAGAGCTTGAGCATCTTCCCCTCGGCCGACAGGATCGACAGGCCCTCGCCGCCGGGCTGGGCGAGCGGGACGAGCGGCCAGGACGTCCCCAGGACGGTCCGCCAGACGATCCGCTTGTCGGGGGTCTTTTCCGAGAAATTCACGCCCCAGACGGCGACGCCGGGCTTGTCAATGTAGCGCTGAGTGAGGATGCCGAGACGGTCGGCGACCTGGATTGGCCCCAGGGCCGTGCCGGCACGCTCGATCGACCAGGCCGCCGCGATCGCGGACTGCTCGGCCGAAAGGTCGAACCGACCCGCGCGGTGGGAGGACAGCCACAACTCGCGCTCACCCCGGCTGCGACCGTAGGCGGGCCCCGAGGGGAGGGCGTCGGGCACGGTGGTCGCGATCTGGACGAGCGGCGTCCTGGCCTCCGGGCCGCCGACCTCGAAGACGGTCAACTGGCCGCGATCGGTGATCGACCAGACATTCTTGGCCTGGGAGACGGGCGTGGCCCAGGTCCAGCCCTGGATGTCGATCGTCTGCACTTCCTTGAGCTTCGAGCCGTTTTCCAGGATGGCGAAGACGGTCCACTTGCCGTCCAGCAGGCTGTTGTTCTCCGGTACGATCAGATACGGGCCGACCCGCGCCGGGGCGCACGGGACCGAGCCGGCCGGCTGGCCGAGATACTCGACCGACATGCAGGACAGGTCGTCCCGCTTGATCACGAAAACCACGTCGCGGTCGGCGGCGAGATAGAAGAACTCGCCCGCCTCGTCGCTGGCGGGGGCTCGCGCCGCGGGACGGCCCAGGACCAGCGTGGCTTCGAGGGCGCCCGTGGTGAGGTCGATGGAAAGCAGCTTGCCGCTTGGCGTGAGCTGCGCGATCTGGTTGCCCAGGATCAGGGGCGGGTCGGTCACGGTCTCCCCGGTCGTCTGCCGCCACATCAGCCGGCCGGTGCGGCCATCGATGCGGGCGAGCTCGCCGTGACGGGAGTCGTAGATCAGGCACGAAGGCGACGGGCCCGCGACCGCGATCGGCGCGAAGGGTGCGGTGAGCCCCACCGGGGCATGCCAGAGGGGGGCGCCGTTGGTGCCGTCCAGCGCGTAGACGAAACCTTGCGCCAGGGCATAAACAATCGGTCCCGTCTTGCCCGGCGGGGTGGTCGGGTCGGCTCGGAGCACGAGCGACAACGGGGGGCCGAGCGGTTCGGGATGCGGCTTGGTGTCGGCCGGACGCTTGGCCGGATCGATCTTCACGAGTTTCTGGACGAGGACGTTGGCCGACGTCAGCTTTGCGACCAGGTCTTTATCGGTCGCCAGGTCGGCGTAGATCCCGACCAGGGCGTCGCGAATGGCGTAGACGTCGTTCGCGGACCCGGCCTTGATCGCCGCATCCATATCGGCCAGATACCTGGCGCGCACCTGGGACTTCTCGACGGCGGCCTTGGCCTCGGTGAGCTTGGCCGGGAGATGCGACTTGCCGCGCAAGGTCACGGCCAGGTCGCCCGCCACGCGATCGTGGAGGGTGATCGCCTGCATCGCCTCGCCGAGCATGTCGGCGTCGGCCGCGGTCTTGGCCCGGTCCGCGAGGCCCTCGGCCGTCTTCAAGACCTGTTCGGCCAGATTCATCTGGTCGTCGATGTAGGCGGTTTCGTTCTGGATCCTCTTGTGGACCTCGCGCGCCGACTTGAGGGCGGCTGTCCAGTTCGGATTTCCCGGAAGGGTGTATTGCTGGACGTTCGACATCCCCAGCGTCACCCGGGCCTTGCTGGCGCGGGCTTCGTGGGGATTGGTGTAGAGGAACTGCTCGAAGCCCTTGATGGCGTCGGTATAGTTCTTTTCCTTGTAGGAATCCATGGCCGACAGGAACTGGTTCTCGGCTCGCGTGCGGGCGATCACCGAGAAGAGGCCGATACCGATCGCCACCAGGACGGCGAAGGCCACCACCAGGGCCAGGATCAGCGGCGAGCTGACGATTCGCTCCTCGCCGGGTCGTTGATCCTTGGCCATCAAGATATTGACGAACTTCTTGATCGGTCCCGGCGGCTTGAGGGGCGCGATCGGCGCGGCAGGAGCCGTGGCGGGCCTGGCGGTGGCGGTCGCGGCGCCAGGCAGGGTTGCGGCGGTGGCCGCGCCGGCGCGGGCGCCACGCTTCACCGAGGCGGGGGCTTGCTCGCGGGTCTTGTCCGTGTCGGCCGGGCCGTCCTCGGCGTTGACCAGGAAGATCTTGAAGGACCCGACCTTGATCTCGTCCCCCTGGGCGAGGCTGGCGGCGACGACCTTCTTGCCGTTGATCGTCAGGGCGTTGGCTTCGGGGAACGCCTCCGCGCGGTATTTCCCGGCCTTCCAGCGGAGGCGTCCGTGAAACGGGAGGACCTGCGGGTCGTTCAGGACGACGTCGCATTTCGGGTCCGAACCGAACAGGGCCGTGTGGTCGCGCGAGATCGTGACGATCTCGACACGGCCGCGTCCGTCGTGTACTTCGAGGGTCGCCATACGCGGAACGATGCTCCAGAGGCAGGATCGAGGTGTTCTGAGTACGGGACGCATCCGAGGCGAGGAACGCTTATCGCAGGCTCTTCTGATCCATGACGACGAACGCGAAGCCGCCACCCCCGGCCGGCTGGACGGTGAACCGGGTCTGGGCGATCTCGATGGGCTGGCGGCCCTTGAAGCGGACCTCCATCTGGGCGAGGTTGTTCGTCAGCTCGGGCGGGAAGAACTGGAGGATCGGGCCGCCGGGGTCGATGCCGGCCTTCCTCATCAGCTCGATATCGAATTGCTTCCGGGCCTGGCCCTGCCAGGAGATGTAGAGTCGTTTCTCGTTCGCGGGTAGCCCCGTTCGAGTGATCGGGGCGCTCGCGAAGTTCGAGGCGTACTTGACCGTGTTGCCGCTCCCGGGCGTGCCGAGCTCGACCTTGAAGTAATCGAGCTGCCTGGCGTAATCGTCCGCGGTCTGGCCCGGCGGGGCGACGAAGACCCAGCGCTGGGCGCGAGTCACGCCGCCGCTCCCCGGCCCACCCTGGCCAAGGCCTACGATCCCGTTGCCGCCGAGTCGCGAACCCTTCGGCCCCATGGAAACCGCGCCACCACGGGGCGTATCAACCGCCCCGTCGGAAACCTCACCGTCACTGTTGGTCGCCATCGCGTCGAGGACCGGGGTGCTGGTGGCCTGATCCTGGGGTTCGTCGAAGCCGGACGCATCCTCGCTGGGGTTGGAAGTTCCCGAGCTGGTCTGTTCGCCCGCGTTGGGGTTGGCCTCGCCGGTGCCTGTGATGTCACCATCCGGGGCACCGCCGCCGGTGACCTCCACGATTTCCACCGCGGCGGGCGTCGGGCTCGCGTACGCCTGATTCGCGAAGTACACCAGCCAGAGCCAGCCCACGATCATCGCCGTGCCGACGACGACGGAGATCAGCATCGACGACACGCGGTCATACGTCGATTCGCCGTGGACTTTGGGCTCGAACGGCTTCTCTTCCGGAGGCGCGGCCTTCGCCTTATCGGGGACGGCCGCGTCGCTCAGATTCTTCAGGTCCATGGAAGAAGTCTCCTCAGCGAAGGGCAAGACTCACTGACCGGCTGCGTTGGCGGCGGCTGCGTTGGCGGCGGGCGCCGCGGCGGGGAGGAGATCGTCGGGGGCATCCAGATCCGGCGGCTTGACGGACTGGAACCAGGCCTGCCATCGCTTCGCGGCAGCCAGACGCTCCGCGGCGGACGCTTTCGACGGCGGGCCGAACCCGTCGAGCTTGCGACTGAGAACCTGAAGGCCCGTTCGAGCCTCATCCACGACCTTGTCATCCTCGTCGAGCAAGGCCTTGATGAGCACGGGAGCCACGTCGAGGTCGGTTGTCCGCCCCAGTCCCCAGGCCGCGACGACCCGGATGTTGGGGTCGGAGTCCCTGAGGAGCTTGCGGAACCGATCCTTGAGCGGACGGAGCACTTTCGGCCCCTGGGTCTGGTACTGCTTGACCAGCCCGGCCAGCGCGGACGCGGCGTCCTTGGTGTTCGGATCTTCCAGGACAGCGAGCATGGCTTCGATGGCACCGCCCATCGGCTTGACCGTGAGCTGGCCGTCTGCACCCATCACGGCATTGTTGAGATCGAGTGGCAGACCGTCGCCGGTGCGGAGCTTCCCTCCCGCGAGCCGCCGGATCTGAATCTTATTCATCATGATCTGGGTGGCCTTGGTCGAGAACAGGACCGCCCAGCACGTGTTCGGGACCTGGTCGTGCTGAGCATCCCATGATCCAGACGCACCTTGCGTCGACATCACGTAGGAGAGGCCCTTGCCGTACCAATCGATCCCGCCGAGCGTTTCCTTACCGCCGAGGCCGGCCAGTCGCTCGATCCCATAGAGGGCGTAGTACGGCGATTGCCCCATGATGGGATCTTTGTTGACCTGGAAGTGGCCCACGAGCCAGGCGACGCCCCGATTGATCGAGCTTGTGATCGCGGCCGCCGGGGTCTCGACCTTGTAACGGGTCTCGGCCGCCTGGCCGTCGACGGAGATCGGGGTCATCAGAGGATTGATCAGATCCTGGCCCTTGCGGTGCCGGGCGAGTTGCTTCTGGCAAATCATCAGGCTGCCGACGCCCGCCGCGGTCATGGAGATCGTCTCGGGCCACTGGCCGCCCTGGTCGGGGTGGTAGTTCCACGCGCCGTTGCCGCCCTGGGCGCCGATAAACCAGCTCGCGGCCTTATCCCAGATGTGCGGGGGCACGATGATCCCGACGTTCTCGGCCTCCCAGAGCCCGAGGAGGGCGTACTGGGTCATGGATGTATCGCCGGCCGTCCGGTCGGAGTAGTCCCACGAGCCGTTGGGGTATTGCCTGCCGATCAGGAACTGGGCACACGCGTTGATCTGGGGCTTATAGCCGATCTCATCGATGCTCACGAGCGCCAGCAAGACGACGGCCGCCTCGTACAGGTCGGGGCCACCCCGGGTCTCGGGGGTATAGGTCGGTTTTTCGAGGGTTCCGGTGAAGCAGGTGCTGAATTTCTGGACGCATGCGAAGATCGCGGGGTCATCTTTCGCGACTTCCGCCTTGATCATCGCCAGCGCGGCGATTCCCGTCTCGCCCACTTTCATGGTCGCGACTTTGGACTTGAGGTACTGGACGCCCTTCTGGACGGCCGGCCGCTCCGCCTGCGCCCAGGCCGTGCCGGAGGCAAGTCCCGAGACCGCGATCGCCGCGGCGAGTGCGAAGAATCGTCTCATGGCGCGCTGACCTTCAGGAAGTGGGACGAGAATACGTCGAACAGGATTCTATCGCGTCTTGTGTCCGTGTGCGAGAGCATGCAAGCGAGAATTCGGAGAGACATGCGTTCACTTGCGGAGCGGCCGGATCTCGATCTTGCGGAAGACGATCTCCGCACCTTCGGACTGAAACTGGAGTTTCCCTTCGACGTGGGACGATTTGGTGCCGACGTTGACGACCAGCCCGTTCAGGATGTTCGTGATCGTGTCGCCGTCGCAGACGACCTCCATCCGGTTCCACTGACCGGTCGGGACCTCGACGTCGTTCTTGCCGCGATAGCCCAGGGTGTCTTTCCACGCCGGGTCGCGTCCCCACCAGTTGTATCGGCCGGAATCGCGGGTCAGCACCGCCCCGCCTTTCTGGTAGTACGGCTGGCCGTCCGGTCCGGTCCGGGTCTCGCACGAGAGCCTGGGCTTGTTCTTGCCGCCGACCATCAGAAGGTCGCCGCAGCCCCCTTCGATGATCTGGCACTCGATCGACTCCATCCAACCGCTGCCCGCTGCCCCGTCGGCGCCGACGCAGTGCAGAAGGATTCCGGAGTCTCGCGTGTTCTTTTCCCTGGGCGGCCAGGTTTTTTGACCCCATCGCCATTCGACGATGAGGTGATAGTCCCGGAAATTCCCGCACGTCGTGAGCGCACCGAACTCCTCGCCCGAGACGTGGACCTGCCCGTCGCGGACGGCGAACACCGCCTTGGGGTCGGTGTATCCGTGGTCCCGCGTATAGACGTAGAAACCGGTGAGGTCGCGGCCGTTGAAGGCGAGGATCGGCTCACCGGAGGCGATCTTGGGCAACTCTCTCGCGAACGGCGGCACTTCGGGCGTGTCGGCGGCGCGAACTGGGACGAGTGAAAGAAGGGCCAGGGCCAGGACGCGGAGTCGCATAGGAGGGATTCTTTCCGATCGGTATCAGCGCCGTTGGATCTGGAAGTTCGCGCCCTGGGATTTGCAGATCGCCTCGACCTTGGGAATCAGCGCCCCGTCGGGACAGGCGATCGAGAGCACCATGCCCTGGCCGCCCTCGATCCGTTCGGGCGTGGTCACGCCGAGGCGGTCGTTGGGAATTCCCAACACCGTCAGGAGCTGGATGGCCGCGTTGCCCTGGGCCGAGTTGTAGAAATAGGCCACGACGCGCGGCATCGGACCGAGATTTGTGACCTTGCCGGGACGGATCTGGGGGACTTCCATCGCGAAAGCGCTCTCTTCTCGTCGGTTCGGTTCGGGGTCGTGAGGGGCCTGACCCGGCCGATGTCGGTCGGCCAGGCCCCTTGAGAAGTTTGACGCGGAGGCCGTGAGACCGCAAGCGGTCAGACGCGGCATTTTTTACGGCTTCGCGTCGGCGACCGGGATCTGCACCGCGTGCAGGATCGTCTTGTCCGAGTCATCCTGGACGAAGGCGACGACGGAGAGCTTGTCCAGAGCGATCGGAGGGCGCGACGCGAAGCTGCCGTTGGTGCGGGCGAAGTTGCTCAGATACTTCTCCACATCCTGCCGCAGGGTCGAGACCTTGACGGTCGTCTCCACCGTCCCCTTGCCCTCGGTCAGGGCCTGACCCTCGACGCCACCCGGGAAAGCGCGCACGACGTGATGGTGGAGCCGGAGCCGGTTCCCGCCCTGGTAGCGGATCTCTTCCTCGATCACGGCGAGGCGGAGCTTGAGCTTGGCCTCCGGCTTCGCGTCGGTCGCCGAGGCCGTCGCGCTGATCTTGATGTCATCGCCCGAGCGGTTGACCTTCAAATCGATCGTCGCGGCTTTCTTGCCGTCGAGCTCCTTGGTGACGGCATCGCTATATTCGGCATACTTGGCCTTCGATGCCGCCATCGGCCCGCCGCCCCCGGCGAAGCTCTTGCCGTTGAGGAACACGGAGGGGGTGCCCTGGATGTCCGGGTAATAGTCCGCGCGTGCGACCGAATCCGCGTTGGTCAACGGGTCCGGGCCTGGTACGTGAAGGTGGTACTGGAGGGCGATCAGCTCGGTCGGCTTGAACGAGTGGATCAGGGCGTCAAACCCCACGTCGGCCGCCACGCAGGGCGGGCATTCGGCGCCGGTGAAGAGTTCCATCACGACGACGCGCGTTGCCTTGGAGTCTTTTCGGCCGACAAACTTGGTGGGCTCGAACGGCGGGACCGTCTTGCGATATTCGTCGTCGAGCGACTTCTCCAGACCGGTCGCTTTCGCCTCAGCGGTCGCGGCGATCTCCGCCTTGCCGGCGAGCCTCGCCGCATCGGCCAGGTTCCGTGCGACGGTGGCGCGGGATTCGATCGAGGCGTCGGCAGCGAGGGCCTTGTCCGCCGCCGTCGCCAGCTCGAACGCCAGGCCCGCGTATTTCTTCTGACCGGCGAGAGCCTTGCCGATCTTGGCCTGCACGGACGACGTGTAGGTTTCGCCGTAGGGCTTGGCGATCGCCAGCCACTTCGTGACGTGGCCTCGCACCTGATCTTCGGTGAGGTCGGCGCTCTCACCCTGGGCGACGAGGTCCGCGAAGAGAATGTCCGACTTCGGGCTGTCGCCTGTCTCCTTCAACAGGTCGGACAGCTTCGACGACTGAACCTTCGGATCTTTCTCCTGCTTGGCCGCGACATATGCCCGGCTCAGCTTGGCGTCGATTCCGAATGGCTTGAGCTGGCCGTCCGGGGCTTTTTCCAACCGAGCGGGCAGCGTGTTGCCCTGAAGCTGGAGCGTGCCGAGCACATCTCCGCTCTTGTCGAGCGTGCCAGCAAACGGGTGCTCCGAGCCCTCAAGTTTCATGGCGAAGCTGACACGATCGCCCTTGATCGCGAACTTCACGACGGAAGGCGCGCTCGGGAACAGCGGCTGAGCCTTCTGGACCTTGGCCGACGGTTTTCCGTCCTCGTTCGTCACATTGACCACGAGGAAGTCAAGTTCTTGCAGGGGAGGAACCAGGATCAGCTTGTAGGTTCCCTCCAGCTTGGCGTCGTCGGCCGCCAGGGCAGGTGGCACCGCGCAGGCACCCGCGACAAGAATGCCGAGACAGAGGGCGAGAGACCGATTTCCCATGGTCCGCATCATGATCTGGTTACTCCTGGAAACGGTCGAGCGAGTCCTCGTGGGACAAATCTGGCGGCGAGTCGATCACAGAGGAAATTGCCACTCTAGCCCCGAAGGCTGCGGCTCGCAAGCCGGAGAATCCCGTGTTCAGAAGCTAATGGTTTCACGCAGCGACGGGGAGGGGACGCCGAGGGCGCGGAGAAGAGACGGTGATTGAGAGCGGATCACGCCTTCGAGCGCCGGGATGATCCTCTCCACATGCTCCCTCCCCTGGCCCCTTCCACTTCTCCGCGCCCTCTGCGGTCCCTCACCGTCGCTGCGTGAAATCTACGATGGATTTCCCTGCTCAGTACTCTGCCGCCTCACGATAGTACTCTTGAGCCTGGGGTGCGGATCTGTGGTGCGTTGCTCGCCTCTTCCTGAGAAAAGAACTCGATTCCTCGCAGAAAATCGGGTTTTCGCGGATGAGGCCGCGTGGCTTACTTGGCGTCGGACGACGTGTGATCGTGAATGATGCGCCAGCCTTCGGGCCGCTTGCGAAGGATCAACGTGAATAATCCTCCGACCGTCTTTCCGTCAGAAAGCGTGAGCTGCCATCGGCCTCGGGCGAAAGCCGAGGCGGCACCGAGGGGCTCGATCTCGAGTTTCAGGAACGCCAGGGTCCCCATCTCGCGCCCTTCTCCCTGGTATCGCTTACGGTAACGCTCGCGCATGGCTTGCCAGCCCTCGGTCCTGTCGCCTGCGGACTGGAAGACCAGCTTCGGTGAATTCCAGTAACCTTCGCAGAACGCGTCCAGATCCTTGCGATTCCAATCGGCGACCTGCCGGTCCAGAACCGCACGAATCTCGCCGATCGCGGGATCGTCCGCGTCGGCGGGGGCGAACGAGGTCCCGAGTGCGACGAGCAGCAAGGAAATAATGGGCATGTGCGTACTCAAGTAGATCGTGACGCGAGCCGTCCCGGTAGGAAGCGCCGTCGCGGGTTGGTAGGATGGTGGAGCGGGGTTCGTCCCATCGAAGGATTCCATCTCATGCTCGCGACGCTCCTGGTCCTTTCCGCCATCGCCGAGAACCCCGCGGAGCGCATCGGACGGATGGATCATCCGGCGATCGCGGAAGCGTCGGGGATCGTCGCCAGCCGCCGCCACCCCGGTATTTTCTGGGTTCATAACGACTCCGGCAACCCCCCGGCCCTGTTCGCGATCCGGAAAGACGGCACCCTCGTCCGGGAGTACAGGGTCGCCGCCCCGAACGTGGACTGGGAGGACATCGCAACCGACGATTCGGGCCATCTTTACATCGGGGATATCGGCGACAACCTGGGCACGCTCCCCGTCCGCGCGATCTATCAGATCGATGAGCCCGATCCCGCGATCCCGCCGCTGTCGAAAGCCACGTTGCCGGTCACGCGTGTGACCTATTTCCGCTATCCGGGCTCGGCGAAGCTCAACGCGGAGAGCCTGTTTATCGACGACAATCGGGCCTTCGTCGTGGCCAAGTCGTCCGACAACCGCGAGGCCGCGATGTTCGCCCTCTCCCTTCAGGAGCCCGCCCCCCTGCTCCGTCCCCTGATGGCGGAAAACGCAGGCTCGCTTCCGGGATTCACCCGCCCAGCGACGGGCGCGGATCTCTCGGCGGATGGCAAATGGCTGGCGGTCTGTGCGCTCGACGAGGTCCGAATCTATCGTCGCGACGCGGACGGTCGATGGCTCCCCGAGGCGCATTTGAAGGGTCCGAAGGGACAGGTCGAGGCCATCTGTTGGGATGGTCGCGACCTGATCCTGGCGAGCGAGCAGCGCGACCTGTTTCGGATCGCCGAACGCTCCTGGCGAAGCGTCAAACGGCCGAAGGTCCGAACGCCGTGAGCGAACATGGTCAGAAGACTGATGTTGTGATCGTCGGCGGCGGCGTGATCGGCCTCTCGATCGCGTACGCTCTGTCGCGCGAGGGCGTGCCGGTCACGCTCCTGGACCGAGGTCGGTTCGGTCAGGAAGCATCCTGGGCGGGTGCCGGGATCATCTCTCCCGGCTCCGAACGACCGACCCGTAGCCCCGTCTCGCAACTCCGTACTCTGAGCGCACGGTTGCACGAAGAATGGGCCGTTGCGCTCCGGGAGGAGACCGGGATCGACAACGGATACCGGCGGACCGGTGGGGTGGATGTTGCCCTGGAGGAGCGCGATGAGCACGATCTCGAGGCCGCGTCCGGGCGATGGAGGGAGGAAGGGATCGCCTTTGAACGGCTCAGGCCGGAGGAGTTTTCCCGGGTCGAGCCCGCGCTCGGGCCGGAGATCCGGCTCGCCTATTTCCTGCCGGATCGGGCTCAGATCCGCAACCCTCGACACCTCCGCGCCTTGGCCGAGGCTTGCAAGAATCGGGGTGTGATCCTTCACGAACACGCGCCCGCTCTTGGATTCGGCATCAGTGGGGAGCGCGTCGATTCCGTCCTGACGGCGGCCGGGCCGATCTCCTGCGCCCGCGTGGTCCTGGCGGCCGGCGCATGGTCCGGCCAGCTCATGCGAGATCTCGGCGTCTCGGTTGCGACCCGTCCTGTGCGAGGCCAGATTGTCCTCCTCGCTCCCGGAGCGACCCGGCTCCGCAGGATCGTGGAACACGGCAAGAATTATCTGGTTCCTCGCGACGACGGCCGGATCTTGATCGGATCGACCGAGGAGGATGTGGGCTTTGATCGCGAGACCACGCCGCAGGCCATCGCCGGCTTACATGAACTCGCGGCCCGGCTCTGTCCGGCCCTTCGAGACGCACCGATCGAGCGGTCCTGGGCGGGCCTGCGGCCGGGGAGCATCGACACGCGGCCCTACCTCGGCCTCGCGCCCGGACACACCAATCTCTTCGTGGCCACGGGACATCAACGGGCGGGATTGCAGCTCTCGACGGGGACCGCCGCCCTGATGGCCGACCTTCTCATGGATCGAAACCCCAGCATTAATCTCTCCTCGTTCCGGGTCGATCGCGGGGCGGATCCCTCCGAAGATAGCTTTCGATCGTGAGATGACGGTTCAGCGACGATTTACCGTTCGACATCCGGCGAGACGAGAACCTTGCCGGCCGCTTCCATCCCCAACGCAACGGCGCGTTCGCCGACCCGGATCGTCACGGCCCCCGCCTCGGGTCGATTCTCGACGAGGACACCCTTGGTCCCGAGATCCAGGCCCGATTCGGTCAGGTAACGAAGGAAACTCTTGTCCTGATCAACGACCCGTACCAGGCGGAACGTCTGTCCCGGGTTGAGCGAGGACAGGGGCTGGCCAACGGTCTCCGCGAACGAGCCGTCGGCCCGGGGGATCGGGTCGCCGTGAGGATCGACGGCGGGATGACCGAGAAAGGCGTCGATGCGATCGACGAGCCGCTCGGAGACGGCGTGCTCCATGTGCTCGGCCTCCTCGTGGACCTCGTCCCAGGGCATGGAGAGGGTGTGAGCAAGGAACAATTCCACCAGGCGATGCCGCCGCAGGACGGTGAGGGCCAGCCTCCGCCCCGACGGGGTGAGCCGGGCGCCTTCGTAGGGTGTGTAGATGGAGAGGTTGGCCTCCGACAGGGTCTTCAGCATCCCCGTCACCGTTCCCGGCGAGACGACGAGCGCATGGGCCAGATCGCCGGTCGAGACGGCTTCGCCCTCGGGCAGCCGCGCCGAGATCAGGTAGATCATCTTGACATAGTTTTCGACGGTAAGGCTCGGCACGGCAAGGACCCTCGCGCGGACAGGTTCCTAATCAGTCCGGCCCCGTTTCATCGTCGAGGCCGTCGTCTTCCAGGCCGTCCTGCCTGGGTCCGGAAGGCAAGCGGCGCTCGCCCATCTGAAGCCAGACCGCCTTCAAGTAGGCCCCTTCCAGCGCATCCAGACCGACCGGGTGATCGGGCGACGCCCCCGTCACGGCCAGCACGCGCACCGATCGCCCGGCTTGCCTCGCCGCCGCCCGGAGCAAGATCAGGAATTCTTCGGCAGGCAGTAGCCCCGAGCATGAGCAGGTCAGCAACAGCCCGCCCGGCTCGACGATTCGCATCGCCAGCACGTTGAGATCGAAATACTTCCGTTTTCCGCTCGCGATGTCCAGACGGCCGGGGATCAATTTGGGGGGATCGAGCACAACCACACCAAATTCCCGGCCGTTCTGTCCCATCTGTCTTGTGTAGCCGAAGGCGTCGGCATGGACAAAAACCGGCTTCACCTGATTGAGATTGGCGTTCTCCTTCGCCTGGGCGATCGCCTTCTCGTCCAGGTCGATGCAGGTGACTTCGCGAGCCTTGCCCCGGATCAGCGCGCTCAGCCCAAACCCGCCGGTGTAGCAGCAGAGATCGAGGACGCTGCGATCCTTGCAGAATTTGGCGATCTCGCGGCGATTGTCGCGCTGATCGCAGAAGAAACCGGTCTTGTGGGCCCCTTCAAAGCGGACGCGGTAACGGACCTCATCCTCATGAATCGTGACTCGGGGAGGCAGCTTGGGCGAGGCGATCGGCCTCCCCGGGAAGTCCTCGGCCAGTGCGATTCGTTCATCGACGTTGACCCGAAAATGCTTCGTCCCCAGCCGTTTTTCCAGTAATTCAAGGATGGGGCCGATCCGCTGATACATCCCCAGGCTGAAGATCTCGACCGAGAGCACGTCCGCGAACCGATCGACGATCAGGCCGGAAAGGCCGTCACCCTCGGCGTGGAGCACGCGGTAGGCATCGGTGCTTTTTTCCAACCCGAGAACATCGCGTCGCAGACGGACGGCCTCGTCGAGCCGCGTTTCCCAGAAGGCTCGGCCGGGCATGTTCGCGCCGTTGGACAGGAGCCGAAGCGCAATCTGCGACCGGCCGTTCCAGAGCGCGAACCCGATCGGGAGCCCGTCGCGGTCAATGACTCGGACGAGATCTCCGTCCCTGGGGCGAGGCAGGCCGGCGGCCCCGATGACCATCTTCTTGTAAACGAACGGGTGATATCCGGCCGATCGGGCCGCGACGGTTGGCAACGGCTCGTCGGGATCGAGCGGACGATTCGGAACTTCGGCCGGGGCCTCGGCATAGGAGCGTGGAAGGCGCGACATCAGGAGCAGTCGTCCGGGTCAGAGGTGCGAAGGAGCGGCGAAATGGGTCGGGAGCACGATTCGAGATTAGAAAAGCCGGAAGTGTGGCCCATCCGTCCGGGTTGGCCGGTCAGGCCTCCTCATCGCCGTCGTCGTCAATGCCCTCCAACGCATTCGGCTCATTTCGGACGATGCGGCGAAGCCGGACGAGGAGCGCGGTCGAGTAACGCTGAACGGCAAGTTGTTTGGTCAGGACGGGTTCGGTCGCGGCGGACAGGGGGATGTCGGCAAGAATCTTGTGGGCGCGGGCCAGCCCTTCCCAGCCGATCCGAAGCAGCGTCTGGGCGTCTGCCGGACCGCCCCTGGCCGAGGCCAAGGCCTGTCGAGCCTTCTTCATGACAGCTTGGGCTTGCTGCAACTGACGGAGCACGGCCCCGGGACTCTGCTCGGCCATGGGGGCCAACCACTTTCTTCTCAAAAAATGGGATACGGATCTGCGAGGAGACCGCTACCGTCCGACTCCTCATTTGACTATCATAGACTTGACCACGCACGTGCTCAACCACCCGACGGGAGCCGGATGATGAGCGATCCCTTTGATCATGATTTGAATGAAGGCGAAACGGTCGTCTCGACCCTTTCCCAGCCGAAGTCTAGCAGCAAGACCACGACGTCAAGCCGTCAGCTTCCGCCTTATAACGTGATCGTCCTCAACGACGAAGAACACACGTTCGAATACGTGATCGACCTGCTCGCCAAACTGTTCGGCCATTCGCTCGCCACGGCCGAAGCACTGACCTGGAAGATTCACGCTTCCGGGCGTGCGATCGTCTACACCACCCACAAAGAAAAGGCCGAACTCAAGCGCGATCAGGTGCTTTCTTATGGCCCGGACCCTCGGATGAGCATTTCCAAGGGGTCTTTGGCCTGCTACATCGAGCCGGCGCCAACGGATTGATCCCGAGGCGCCGACGGGCCCCCAACAGCTCCCATGTGTGAAGGATGCTAAGCTCGGTCACGAATGTGCGGGCTCAAGTCGATGCCGGATGTCCTCAGCCAGGGGACCGGCCTTGTCGACCATGTTATGGAAGGCCTCAAGGCCGATTTTCTGAAGATCGTCCATCGACAATCCGACGGCCTGGCTTCCAATCTTGAGAGCAATGTAATCCTCGGCGGCCCCGATGACCGCGTCGGGCAATCCCAGCACAACTCGCAGCGCCTTACGGACCAGCGGTGCCGTAATAGCCACTCCCGCCGCCACGACCGCACCCATCGCGGCCGCATTTGGGTCGTTCTGGCCGTCGCGTTCGAGGCTTTGTTTAGCAGTCCAGTATCCGGCAAATGCGCGCGGGATCAGTAGGGGGAGCCTGGATCGGCTGGGCATGAACGGCAATTTGTCGATGAGCATCTCACCCATCGCGGCCATGGCCAGGGCCTGGCGCTCGGGCCGATTTTGTGCGGCAGAAATCAGCGCAGGGCCGTAGGTGGCCTTCAAACCGGTGATAGCCGCCAGTCGCAAGGCCCGTTCCATCGGCGAGTTCTGACTCATCGGTTCGCTCCCGTTCGGGATCTGGTCCAAAAATTTTCTCAGCCCCGAACGGTTCATTAACCGCTCGGTCCTGAAACGATGCAAGTTCTTGCTGCAATCGCGGTGCCGTCGTCTTGGCCTCACGCGAGAGAGGCCGGCACGCCCGTGGCGATATCGGGATATCTCAGGGCCAGGCCCGCATGGTTACGCAGGAATGAATTGGAAACACGCTTATCCGACTCATCGCGAGCCGCTTCCGGGCTGCCTTCGGGGGGGGGGAGGAAGTGGGGAATCGGTGCGTCCAGGCATCTTGCGACGAGTTCGTAGTATTCCTGGCGACGTGTCGGCCGATCGTCGCCAGCGACGATCACAGGTATGGGCGTGCCCGATCGCAAAACCGTTTGCACGGCGCGGGCGGCGTCCTCGATTTGGATCAGGTTGAGCCACCGGTTCGGGTCGCCGATGATCGGCTCTCCGCGGACGATCGCGTCTCTACGCACGATCCTTCCCGGACCATAGAGACCCGCAAACCGGATCGTCGTCGCAGAATTCCCCGACACTGCGGACCATTGCCGTAGCACTTCCTCCGCCTCCAGACAGACGATGCCGGACGCGTGACCAGGACGGGTCGGCGATGTCTCATCCACCCACTCGCCTCCGGTTTGCCCGTACACGCCCGTTGAGGAGGCGAGGACGAATCGGCCCGACCATGAGCACGAATCGAGATGAGCCAACAGATGCCGCAATCCGTCCACGTAAACGCGGCGCATCGGGACGCCGGCCGCGCGGTCATACCCGACGCAGTGGACGATTTGATCCACACGTGGCAGATCGACAAAACTTGCGGGGTCGAGGACGTCTGCGACGATCGGGTGGATGCACGATCCGGCAAATCGGCTCGAGCTTTGGGAGGTCCGAGTCGTTCCGAAGACCTCGGCCGCCGGATCGTCTTGCCGCAACGCGCGTCCCACATGCATTCCGAGGTAACCGCATCCGACGATGAGGGTTTTCACGAGTCGCCCTCATCGACGGGATCGTCCAGGGGCGCCGCCGATGTCTCGGTCGTTGGACTACCCGCGTCCAGGTAGGCTTGTAGCATGATTTGAGCCGCCAGCATGTCCCTCCGGGCCCGCCGATCTTTCGCTTTCATGCCGGTCGCTCGCATCGCATCGTCCGCCTCGTGGGACGTGTAGCGCTCGTCATGGTAAGAGACGGTTCGGCCGGTGACCTCGCCGAGCCACGCGCCGAACTCACGCGCGAGGATGGCCGATTCCCCTTCACGGCCGCTGGTGTGGAGCGGCAGCCCCACGACGATGCGATCGATCTGTTCGTCCTCGATTAGACGGCGATAGTGTTCGGCGTCGCGGTCCGTCGCTTGTCGCTCGTAAACTTCGAGGGGACTGGCAATCCATCCACTCGGGTCGCTCAGGGCGGCGCCGACGCGGCGAGTCCCAAAATCCAGGCCAAGGATACGTCCCATGGGACGTGTGGACTCAAAGGAAGTTGCCAAATCCGGCTTCCCCCAGCCCTTCGACCATGGCCTTGAGTCGATCGAGTTGATCGATTTTCGCCACGAGCGTCGCATCGCTGGACTGGACGACGACGAGATCCTCGACCCCAAGCGTTGCGATTAACCGGCCATCGGCGGCAATCAGGATCGAGCCCTTCGTATCGATGGCCTGGACCGGTCCCTGACGCGTATTGCCCTGGTCGTCGGTCGGGAGAATTTCGGCCAACGATCGCCAGTCGCCCACGTCGGACCAATCGTACGTGACTTCCAGGACCCGAACGTTCGTGGCTTTCTCCATGACCGCCTTATCGATCGGAATGCGCTCCATCCTGGGGAATTCCAGCGCGATGGTGGCCGCTTCGTGGGCGGTGCCGATCGTCTTCGCGACCCGGCCAATGGCCGCGGCGAGACCGGGGCGGTGGATGGCCAGTGCGTCGAGGATCGCCTGGGCCTTCCAGACGAAAATCCCCGCATTCCAGGCGAACCGGCCCTCGGCGAGGAATTTCTCCGCCGTCGGCCGATCGGGCTTCTCGCGGAACTGGACGACCTGGTGCATGGCGATTCCATCGACCAGGCCGAGTGACTTCCCGCGCTCGATATAGCCGTAACCGGTCTCGGGTCGAGTCGGCCTGACGCCGAGCGTGACGAAGGCGGTCGGGTCGGATTCGACGACCGAGATGGCGGCCTGGAGCGTCTTCTGAAAAAGTTCCGGCGGCGCGATCACATGGTCTGCCGGCATGACCGCCATGATCGCGTCCGGGTCCTGGTGAACCAGGATCGCGGCGGCGAGCCCGACACACGGAGCGGTGTCCCTCGGACAGGGTTCAGCGACGACGTTCGCAGCCGGTACTCCGGGTAACTGCGCCCGCACCGCGTCCGCCTGGTCGGAGCCCGTGATGATCCACACGCGCTCGGGCGATGCCAGGCGGCCGATTCTCTCGACGGTCTGCTGGAGCAGCGAGCCTTCGCCGGACAGATTGAGGAGCTGCTTCGGACGATTGCGGCGACTCTTGGGCCAGAAACGTGTACCGCTGCCACCGGCCATGACTACAACGTGGAACATCAGGAGATCGTCCGTCTTCCGAGGTAAGTGCGAAGTCAGTCGCGCGGCGACAGCTCGGCAACGACAGCAGCAGGGATCATAACGCGAAATCAGGAGTTCGGCAAAAGCCCGAAATTGCTCGCACCAGGGTTGCCAAGTCGGAATTATGGCCATCGCCACGCGGACGATCAGGCATCTCTCAGGATTTGGGTCGGGACCACGACTCTGGAATTCCGTCGAAGAGTTCGCCTTACGAGATCGATCGCGAAGCCCGACGACGATGGTTGCAAGATGTCTCTCAGGTTCTTCCCCCGTTGGGACAGAGATACAACGGCCCTTCCACCACCATACCCGCGGGTATCTTGCCCTTCAATTCGGCGGCGTCCAGGGCGAATAGGGGGCTGATCTCGATCCCGAACGGTACGGAGCCATCACTTCGGCGAGGGACCTTCGCCCCGGCGCTCTCCAGCCAGCCGGCGAACAGGTCGCTCATCCGCTGACGAACGGTGGCCGGAGAATCCGGCCCGGTCGCGTTCTTGAGCGGTTCGAACTCGACGGCTCGATCACATTCGACGACCGCGTAGCGCTCGGCCAGAGGCAAGGCGTCGAAGATGAATGTCTCGAACTTGACCGCGTTTGGTTCCTTCGGACCGACGAGTGTGCCGGACGCGTCCAGGTAGCTCACCTTCTTGATCGCGCGATGGAACGGTAGCTTTGCCTCGGCGACGATGCGCTCGATGAACGAGCGCTCGAAGATATGGATCGCGATACTGCCGGCCCAGAGTTCCAGGTTCCCCTCGGGCTCCCGTCGTTCCGCCAGCTCGGACGGAAGGTCGGAATACTCGATGACCTGCGGTCGGCCGTCGACTTCGACCACAACGCCCACTTTTTCGGTCGGCTGGATCTTCTCGACGACCTTGAATGAGACCTCGGCGCGGGCCTGCCTGTGGATGCCCAGGAAAGCAGGATCGGCGATCTGGACGAGGGGGTTGTCAACCTGGAAGTAGAAGATCGTCCGGATGCCCCGCTCTCGCATCTCGTCGAGACAGGACGGACCTCCGTCCTCCGTCCTGGCCGCGAGTGCCGCCAGGGTCCCGCCGTGTCCATCGGGGCTGATCGCCAGGTGATCCTTCCCGGCGAGCAAGATTTCCCCCGTCTGGCGATCGACGGCGGGCATCTGCCCCTGGACGAAAAGGCGGACGTGTTCCAGGCCAAAGTTGTTGTGCTCGGCGAAGAAACGGGCCGTGTCCTCGTGGTTCTCCGGGCTGGTCATCACGTAAAGCGGGATCGTCTTGCCGTGACGGCGCGACAGGGCCAGGATTTTCTCGCAATGAATCTGGAAGAGGCTTCCCGCCGACACCGGCCCGATGGGGAAGGTCCCTTTCGGACCCTCGAATCCGAGTCGGGTGCCCTGACCTCCCGCGACCACGACAACCGCGACCTGGCCGGCGGCCAGGGCCTCAGCGCCGAGTTCGGCCGCATGCCGGCGCGCGACTCGCTCGGCGTCGGTTCGGGGCAAACGGGCGACGGCCACCGGGCGGACGTGCGACGGTTCGGGGGCCGATGTCTCGTCGGCGAAGACAAGCCGTTTGAGGAGGTCATCGAGTCGCTCGAAGTCGATCGACCGGATTTCGCGGAGGAGCCGCTCTCGACCGGCGGCATCCAGGTCGTTCCACCATCGGAGCAAGTGGCCCTGGCCATGCTGGTCCAGCGTCGCGGCCAGTTGCGGGTCGGCGGACATGCGGCGTCGGCTCCATCTAGGGGGGATATCCAGCGATTCGAAAACGCTACTTCGTTCAGAACGTCAATTCCAGGCCATCGTAGGCCAAAGCCACGCCGGGGGGCAAGCTCGACTCGGTCGCGGCATGATCGAGGTCGTGGGAAAGGTGCGTCAGGAAGGCTCGTCGCGGTTTCAAGCGTTCGACCACGTCCAGGGCCTGCCCCAGGCTGAAATGGGTCGGGTGTGGCGTATGTCGAAGGGCATCGAGGATTAAAGTGTCGAGCCCTTGCAAGGCGGACCAGCTCTCCTCGGGGATCTTCACTACATCGGTACAATAGGCAAGGTCTCCGAATCGGAAACCCAGCACGTGAAACCTGCCGTGCTCCAGACGGAGCGGAAGCACTCGCTGGCCGAGCACCTCGAACGGCTCTCCCGGTCGAATTCGCTCGAACTGAAGCTGTGGCACGCCCCCATGAGGAATCCGACTGGCGTGGTCGCTGAACGCATAATGAAACACGGTCCGGATCGTTGTCTCGGTCTCTTCCTCACAATAAACCGGCACGGGACCGCCAATCGCCTTGGGGAAGATCCTCGCGTCGTCGAGACCGAAGAGATGGTCGGCATGATGATGCGTGAAGCAGATGGCGTGGACTTTCTCCACACGCTCGCGGAGGAGTTGAATCCGCATCTCTGGCGTGGTGTCAACCAGCAGATTCCCGCCCGGAAGTCGGAGCAGGACGCTGGGACGGGTCCGGTTGTTTCTGGGGTCCTGGGACCGGCAGACCGCGCAATGGCAGCCGATGACCGGTACACCCGTGGACGTGCCACTGCCGAGGAAGAGTAGACTTCGAGGACCCATCGTCTCGCGCTCGGCCAAGGTCGCCTCCTCCTCTCGGCAGGTCGTGCGACATTGTACGGCAATCGCGATCGCGATTCGACGGCAGATGGCGGAGTCGCGAAACAACGCGCCTGGCAAGGGATTGGACGTGACGTCTCTCCATCGTTTACAATCCGCGGCCCACCATGAAATTCACCCGGACGGAGCCGGCGATCGTGAATGCTTCCGACCCAGATTCCTCTCAGTTTGATGTCGACCAGGAGGGATCCGAACGCTTCGCTTCCTGGGTTCTTCGAGGCCCTCTCGCGGTCCTCGTGGGACTTCTCTGTCTCTGGGAACTGGCGACCTGGGCCCCGAACTACCTGACGTGGCCGCTCTGGGCCGATCACGACGTCTTCGCCACGTCGGCCAAGTGCTGGGACTCCGGGGTGCTGCCGTATCGGGAGATCAACGGGAACAACTTCCCGGGCACGACGTATATCTTCTGGATTCTCGGGAAGCTTTGCGGATTCGGCTGGGGACTCGGACCGGGTTTCTACGGGTTCGACGCCGCGCTCGTGGGTCTGTTCGGCGCCGGATTGATCGCGTGGAGCGGTCGACGCTTCGGACGTCTACTGCCGGGCCTCATCGGGTATGGCGGGTTTCTGGGATACTATCTCGCCCTGGACTACAGCCAGGCGGCCCAGCGAGACTGGCAGGGTCCATTGCTCGCGATCTTCGGACTCCTGCTCGTTCAGGCCTGGCCCGGTCGAACAAGCCGTGTCCTGGCCGGTCTGACCAGCGCCCTTGGACTGATCATTCGCCCGCAAGCCGTGCTTCTGCTCCCGGCCCAGGCGCTCGCGGTCGCGAGCGAGGCCCGACAGTCTGGTCGATCCGGTATCCTCGCCACGATTGAGTGGGGAATCGCTCTGGCCCTCGGTCTGGCCCTCGGGTTCCTACCCGTCGTGATGGCTGGGATCTGGCCGGACTTCTTGCATGCGCTCAAGGTTGTGAGTTACGGCGGAAAGTACAACCTCGTCACGCCTGCGATGTTCGCGGAGCAGATGCTGATTCAGTTGCAGCCCTTGCGGTTGGATATCGTACCGATCGCGATTCTCTTACTTGCGAAACAGGCCCAGCCCGAGACCCGGCGTACCGCGTGGCCATGGCTGGTCGCGATGCTCGGGGTGCTGTTTTACCGGCCGATGAGTCCGCATCCTCACGCCTATCTGTCGCATCCGACCATGATCGTCTGGACGGGGCTCGTCGCCATTCTCGTCCAGATCGTGCTCGATCAAGTTCGTCTGCCCGCCTCCGTCCGCCTCGTCGCCATCCTGCTCATTGCCGGTTTGGGTTTGACGGCCAAGCCCCGATTCTGCAATCCGAACGGCAGCCTGGAGGCATTCTCCTTCCTCAAGACGCATCGCGAGCCAGGCCCGAAGCCCACGGGATACGCAAGGCACCCGGATGTGCCCGCCGCCGCCTTTTACGAGTGGGAAGACTACCGGAACCTGCTCGACTACTTGCGGACGACGACGTCACCGACCACCAAGGTCGCCAATTGCCTGAAGCACGTCCCGGCGATCACCGGGCCCACCGGGCGATTGCCGGCCTTCCCGGCCGAGTCGGTCGCATGGTTGACGGTTGTCCGCGAGGACGAAGAGGAAACCTTCGCGGACCAGTTGAGAAAGGCCACCGACACAGTCGTCGTCTGGGCGCCGACCGAGAAGGAAATGGCCCGTGCGCCCAAGCTGCCGGTCCTGACGAGGGCGATCGAAGACAACTATGCGTTCGAGGCGCGTTTCGGCCTGATCGAGGTCTGGCGTCGGAAGCCCATTGATGCCGCCGAGGGGACGAAATGACCAGGCGCATCGCGGTTTACATTGTCGTGACCGTGGTCCTCCATGTCGCGATCGCCGTGGGATCGTATGCGGCCATGCGTTGGGCGGAGGCCACGGGCAAGCCGGTCTTTCGCAATCTGGTACGTGGGCTCGTGTTTGCGGACGTGCCCAAGTACTACGAGCACGCCAACAACTTTGCCGAGGGGATGATCCCGTACCGGGACGACCCGATCGAGTATCCACTCTTCGCGCTCCCATTCGTGTTCGCGCCTCGGTTGCTGGCGGGTTCGCAAAGTGGATTTGTGGCCTTGTTCGCGGCCGAGATGCTGGCGTTCGACGCACTTCTGGTGGCCCTCGTCGCCTGGCGGATCGCGGGGAGCGGCGATCTGGATCGATTACCGAGTCGATTGGCATGGCTCACCGCGTTTTTCGCCACCGTTTCCCCGTTCGTGATGGGGCGTTACGACGCCGTGCCGGCGGTCCTCGGGTTTGCGGCCGCGTGCGCATGGTTTTCGGGCCGAGGGGCGCTGGGAGGCGGGCTGTCGGCGCTGGGGGCACTCGTGAAGATCGTGCCCGGGGCGGTTGCCTTGCCCGGGATTATCGGAGAGCTGATGGGGTGGACTCGGCCGAGAGGACGAGGAACGATGGCCTTCGGGTTCGTCTTTCTCGCGGGCGTCGCGGCCTGGTTCGCGATCGGGGGATCGGGCGTCCTGGACTCGATTCGCTACCACTCCGAGCGGCAGGTCGAGATCGGATCCGTTCCCGCGGGCGTTCTCTGGCTTGTGGGGTGGGCGAAGGGCGATGCGATGGCTGTCTTTCAGGACCACGAATCCCTGAATCTCGACGCTCCCGGTTCGTACAATGTCGCCAGGCTCGCCGTCTACGTGCAGGCGATCGTCATGCTGTTCGTGGCGTGGGGTTTCGTCAAGAATCGCGGGCGAGACCCGTTCCGATTCGCCGGGGCGGCCGTGCTGGCGTTTGCCCTGGGCGGGAAGGTCCTGTCGCCCCAATATTTGATCTGGGTGATGCCCTTCATTGCCGTTCAGAACGGGAGAGTCGGTCGGGTCGCCCGTCCGGTCTTCCTCCTGGGCGGGATATTGACCATGGTCCTCTATCCATGGAGTTTCCGCGCGCTGCCGCAATTGGAGCCGTGGGCGTTCTTCGTGCTCAACGCAAGGAACGGCGCCTTGGTGCTTCTTTTGGCCGTGTTGGTGCTCGGATCGGGGGACGGTGAGGGATCGCTGGCGGAACCAACCCTGCCCTCACGATTGTCGTAAAGGAAGACACAGGGCGATTTTTCCGCTCCGGCACGTCCTATTGAGGGGGAACAGGACGGTCCTTGCGCCAGCCAGGTCAGATTGACCATCGGGCTGGATCGCTGTAAATTGGACCATCTTTGCGACTTAGAACAGATCGACCGGTTCTTCCGGCCGCGAGGGGGCGAACGAAGGCGATGGAACTGCTAAGTGACCTTTGGGATAAGACGACGGATACCTTCTCGGCCCTCACCGAGACCATCTCCGACGGCATGGTCCGCGTTTTCGGCAATTCCAACGAGCGGCAGATCCGCCGGATGAGGCCGAACGTCGCGAGGATCAATGCGCTCGAACCCGACATGCAGGCGCTTTCGGACGAGCAACTCAAGGCCAAGACCGCCGAATTCCGCGCCCGGTTAGCCGAAGGTGAGAACCTCGAAGACCTCCTGGTCGAGGCCTTCGCCGTCTGCCGGGAAGGCGGTCGTCGATTCCTCAAGATGCGGCACTACGACGTTCAGCTCATGGGCGGGATGGTCCTTCACGGCGGGAATATTGCCGAGATGGTGACCGGCGAGGGCAAGACGCTGGTCGCGACCCTCGCGGCCTACCTCAACGCGCTCGAAGGCAAGGGCGTTCACGTCGTCACCGTGAATGATTATCTCGCCCGCCGCGACGCCGAGTGGATGAGCCCGCTCTACAACGGCCTTGGCCTCACCGTCGGCGCGATCCAGTCGGACATGGAGAGCGAGGATCGCCAGAACATCTATGGCCGCGACATAACCTACGGCACGAATAACGAGTTCGGCTTCGATTATCTCCGCGATAACATGAAGCCGACGCGGGAGACGCAGGCGCAGGGGCCGCTGAATTACGCCATCATCGACGAGGTGGACTCCATCCTCATCGACGAGGCGCGGACTCCGCTGATCATCTCGGGACCGGCGTTCGACGATATCCGCAAATACACCGAGGCCGATCGGATTGCTCGTTTGCTCCACAAGGGAGAGCACTTCGAGGTCAAGGAAAAGGAGCGGACGGCCCATCTCAACGATATCGGCATCCGAGAGGCCGAGAGGATCGCCGGGGTTGAGAGCTTCTACACGCCCGGCAACATGGAGTGGCCTCACCTGATCGACAACGCGCTCAAGGCGCACTTCCTCTATCGCCGCGATCGCGACTACGTGGTGATGAAGGACGAGATCATCATCGTCGACGAATTCACCGGCCGCTTGATGACCGGCCGGCAATGGTCCGACGGCCTGCACCAGGCGGTCGAGGCCAAGGAAAAGGTCAAGATCAAGGAAGAGAACCAGACGCTCGCGACGATCACGCTCCAGAACTTCTTCAAACTCTACAAGAAGCTCTCCGGCATGACCGGCACGGCCATGACCGAGGCCAACGAGTTCTGGAAGGTCTATCACCTCGACGTGATCGCGATCCCCACCAATCGGTCCTTGACGCGCGTCAGCTATCCCGACGTGATCTACCGCTCCGATCGCGAGAAGTACGGCGCGATCATCGACGAGATCAAGGAAGTCCACCAGACCGGCCGCCCGATCCTGGTGGGCACCACGTCCATCGAGAAGTCGGAGTTGATCTCCGAAATGCTCTCGAAGTTCGGGATCGGCCACCAGGTCCTGAACGCCAAGTTTCACGAGAGCGAGGCCGAGATCGTCGCCCAAGCCGGCCGTAAAGCCATGGTGACGATCGCGACGAACATGGCCGGGCGTGGCACCGACATCATCCTCGGCGGCAACCCCGAGTTCATGGCCTGGGCCGACCTGAAGCGGCTCACGAACGAGGACAGCCGTCCGCTCTACCCCACTCGCCTGGAAGTCCCGCCCGATGTCTGGCAAGCCGCCGTGGACAAGTACGAGCCGGAGATGAAGGCCGAGGGCCGCGAGGTCGCCGGATTGGCGGGCCTTCACATCATCGGGACCGAACGGCACGAGTCGCGTCGGATCGACAATCAGCTACGCGGCCGATCGGGCCGCCAGGGCGACCCCGGTTCCTCACGGTTCTTCCTCTCGCTCGAAGACGAGTTGATGCGGAAGTTCGCCGGTGAGTGGGTCTCGGCGGTTCTGACGCGCCTGGGCATGGAGGACGGCGAGGCCATCGAGTCCAAGATGGTCAGCCGTCGCATCGAGGGGGCTCAGAAGAAGGTCGAGGAGCGCAACTTCGACGCTCGTAAGAACCTCCTTGAATATGACGAGGTGATGGACGAGCAGCGCAAGCGCGTCTACTCGTTCCGCCAGCGGCTGCTTGATGGGGAGCCGACCAAGGACGCCTTGCTCGATATGATCGACGAGCAGATCAAGACGGCCTCGATTCGCTTCCTGGCCGACGACTACGGCCAGGCCAGCTTCGCCGAATGGGCCGGTCAGCGGCTGGGCGTGGACCTCAACGCCAAGGACTTCAAGGGCTCGGTCCCCGATGATGCCTTCGAGAACGCCAAGCACGAGGCAGAACGCTCCGCCGAAGCCCAGATCCGCGAGGCGATTGAGGAGAATCTGCCCGCCGACGCCGAGTCGAGCGAGTACAACTGGGGTGCGCTGGCCTCCTGGGTGAATACCCGATACGGGCTCGCTCTCAAGGACCGAGACCTCCGCAAGTTCGCCTCCGCGCCTCGCGGGGTGAGCGATGAGCTGGAAGACGACATTGACCGCGAAGGCCTGACCGAATTCCTGATGGAGAAGGCCCAGGCGGCCATCAGCGCCGTCGACCTCTCGCCCGCCGCGGAGTTCCTCTCGCCCGACTGGGGCCGGCGTTCGCTCGCGGGCTGGGTCCACCACAAGTTCGGCCTGGAGCCCGATGCCTCCGCCTGGGCCAACCTGACCCGCCTCGACGTGATCCGCCAGGTTCAAAGGGACGCGCGTGCGCTCTACGCCCGCAAGGAGGCCGAGCTTCCGGTCCAGGTCGGACTGACGCGCTACCTCCGTGAACGCTCGCAGAACTCGCCCCAGCCGGCCTACGATCGTGAGGGGCTCGCGCACTGGGCGACGGCCCGATTCGGTGTTGTGGTTGATCCCGAGATCCTGCGAAATAAGCTCCGCCCCGAGATTGAGCTGTTTCTTACCGAGCTAGCTCATCGCGAGTATGCCGGTGGGCGCGTGCAGGAGGAGCTGGAGCAGAAGCTCGACGCGGCGTATGGTCCCCCGACCGCCGAGGGTCGAACCCCGCCCGCGCCGAACGCTCAGGCCGTGATCGACCTTTCGGGCTGGGCGCGGCAGATTCTGGGCGTGGAATTCACGAACGAGGAACTGCTGACATCCTCGCGAAATGAGGTCCGCAGCCGCCTGGTCGGGGCCCTCGACGCCAAGTATCGGCCCGAGATGCGGGAGATGGAAAAGGCCCTGATGCTCCAGATCCTCGATTCGAGCTGGATGGAGCATCTCCGGGCCATGGACCACCTGCGCTCGTCCGTCGGGCTCCGTGGCTATGCCCAGGTGGACCCGAAGGTCGAGTACAAGCGCGAAGGCATGAAGATCTTCGAGGAGATGTGGTCGGGCGTCGGCGACAAGGTCACCGACCTCGTCTTCCGCATGGAGCAGGTCGATCCCGACTTCCTCAGCTACCTCGGCCACCGCTGGCAGCTCGACCGCGCGAAGACGATCCACGAGGCCCCTCCCCGCGAGCCCGAGGCCGTCGGTGTCGGCGGTGGCGTCCGCGCCCAGCAAGAGGCCGCCATCTCCGCCAGCAAGGGCGAGGTCAAGCACGAGCCCGTCCGCAACACCGGCAAGAAGGTCGGCCGCAATGATCCCTGCCCGTGCGGATCGGGGAAGAAGTTCAAGGCGTGCTGCATGAGGAGCGGGGGATAAGAGTATCGAACCTCAGCGAATCTGATAGATCCACGCCGATGAATGCAGGTTGAGTGGCGGAGTCCGATGACTGACAAGGTGATGGCAATCGTCCGGGCGACATTGCTCCATGAAAACACCGTAAAAGAGGTCTCGATCAGCCCCGGCTCCGGCGATGTTCATCTCTCACTCCTGCAACCCAACGACAGATTCCAGTATCCCGATTACCGATTGGTGCTGACCTTTTCGGCGGTACGCTCGTTCGCCATCGAAGACGTGAGGGGCGAAGAGGATCGCGGTGTGACGGTGCTGGGCATAGAATGCACGGCTGAGCAAGGCGTCTACAAAGTGGAATTCTTGGTCGGTGACATGGGCGTCGTGCGTTGGGTGATGCGTCTGGTTTTTGTCGAGTCGCGCTATCAGCGCTCTCCCAGCTATCCGTGATGGCGTCCTCACGATGCAGCGTCGGTGGCATCGTTACCAGTACGGAAGTACGCCACCCGATCACATGGGGAATAGCGACCGTACTCGAAGGGAACGCCATGAGCCCTATCGCCGAGCAGATGCTGACTGCCGCCATCGGGCTTCCGGATGAGGATCGTCTCCTTCAACGTGCCTGACCATCCCCCGTTCGACGAGTCGTGGCGAGAAGTGATTCAGCGAGGATCCGCGGAGATCCGCTCTGGGAGCGTTATTGCCGTCCCTTGGTCGGAAGTCAAACGCCGGGCCAGGGAATTGGCGGGTGGCTGAGCTCGTTTTCCACCCCGAGGCTCAGGCCGAGTACGAGCGCTCCTTGGCCTGGTATCAGAACCGCAGCCCCCGCGAGGCGAATCGGTTCGAGGCGGAGATGGAGCGCGTGCTAATAGCAACCGGGAGCAACCCAGCCATGTTCCCGAAGTATGACGGCTCGCAGCGGTTCGCTTCGCCACGACGCGCTCCGTTCAGTGTGGTCTACCAGATTCAAACGGAACGGGTCTACGTCGTCGCCGTGGCCCATTCACGCCGAGCCGCAAGCGACTGGCGGGCACGCGAGTGATCACGTGATCGGGAGAGGGTGTTCCCCTCACTCTGGCTCGCGATTCGTCTCGCTTGCGTCAGGTCAGATCGTGCAGGGCGTTGTCATTCCTACAACTCGACGAACGACGGGCCGTTCATCGGAGATCGCGCAACTCACATTGCGCGTTGGAGTTCCTGTCCAGGTCTCGGTCCCGCAGTCCGTCGGGCACGCTGATTGCAGGAGTTGCTCCCCTCAGACCATGAACGCGACCGGGAAAGGATTCCCCCTCGATGCCGTATCTGCTGAATCTCCTCTATGTGGCCTTGCTGGTAGCGTTCGCCCCGATCCTGTTCTGGAAGGGGTGGAAGAACGGCAAGTATCGGGCGGGGTGGTCGGAGAAATTCCTGGGCAAAGCACCGAAACGTATCGGCGACAGGCCGTGCGTCTGGTTCCATGCCGTGAGCGTGGGAGAGGTCCTGCTGCTCAAGCCGATCCTGGTGGATCTGGCCCGGAGAAGGCCGGATTGGCATGTGGTGATCTCGACGACGACGACGACGGGCCTGGCCGTTGCGAGGCGGACGTTTCCCGATCTTGTGACCTTCTATGCTCCGCTCGATTTTAGCTGGGCGACACGACGGGCCATGGCGCGAGTTCGGCCGACGCTGCTGGCTCTGGTGGAACTGGAACTCTGGCCGAACCTCATCGCCGCCGCCAAGCACTCCGGGGCACGAGTCGCGATCATCAACGGACGGCTGAGCGGCAGAAGTCATCGGGGCTATCGCAAGATCCGATGGGCCTTGCGCAAGACCCTCTGGCGGATCGACACCGTGGCCGCGCAGACCGAGGAATACGCCTCGCGGTTCGTGGACCTGGGCGTTCCTGATCCGCATGTCCGGGTCACGGGCTCGGTGAAATATGATGGCCTGGAATCCAGCCGGACGAACGGCCGGACCGCTGGGTTGCGCAAGGAGCTTGGCCTTTCGTCGGCCGATCTCATCTTCGTCGCCGGTAGTACGATGGAAGGCGAAGAAGAGGCGGCTCTCGCGGCCTACCGGAGAGCCTTGTCGCGGCACCCGAGATTGCGACTGGTGCTTGTTCCCAGGCACGCTGAGAGATTCGAAAAGCTTGCCTCCTGGCTCACGGGAGAAGGCCTCCGCGTGATCCGCCGGAGCCAGCCCGGGGTGATTCATCGTCGTTCGCACGAACCGGCGGTGATCCTGATCGATACCCTGGGCGAACTCTCGGCCGTGTGGGGACTGGCCGACGTTGCGTTCGTGGGAGGCAGCCTGTTCCCGGGTCGCGGAGGCCAGAACATGATGGAGGCCGCCGCGTACGGTCCCTCGGTGATCTTCGGACCACACACGAGCAACTTCAAAGAGGCCGTCGAAGGGCTCCTCGCACGGGGAGGTGCCCGTCGGGTGGCCGATGCCGAGGAACTCGCCTCGGCGCTGGCCGAGGATCTAGACGACCCGGAGACCGCCTCACGTCGCGGTGCGGCGGGTCGGGAATTCGTCCTGGCGCAAGACGGTGCCTCGGTGCGGACCGTGGCGGAACTCGACAGGCTGGTTTCCGGTGCAAACGTGCGACGATAGCCAACACGTCTGGAAATCTCCCACGAGACTGCTCGCACCGCTCTGCCCAAATACCCTGACCGTCGCAAAGTCTCGCGCGCATTGAAGTTGCCCATCGCGGGACGATTGATTCGCGACGGGTTCCCGCTTGATCCCCGGGCGAGGTTCGGGCAGACTGTGACGACTCGGCGGGTTCCGTGGTGTTCCTGGGTGGGGCTGTCAAGGGACGGTCGCCTTCCGGGATGGCAGGTCCGTCGTCTTCTGAACACTTCTCGGGAGGATTTCATGAGTACCGGTGAGACCGAAGGCGCAGCGCAACAGACGACGGAAGTCCATGTGGATGACTCGGGGACACTGCCCTCCTATTCGAATTTCTGCCGGGTGACGGCCACCCCGGAAGAGGTCATCCTCGATTTCGGCCTCAATCCCCAGCCGTTCGCCACCGGCAGGCAGGATGTGAAGGCCAATCAGCGAATCGTCATGAACTTCTACACCGCCAAGCGGCTGCTCACGGCCCTGGGTATGACGATTCAGCGGCACGAAGGGACCTTCGGCTCGATCGAGCTCGACGTCCGCCGTCGCGCCGGCACGTTTCAGCAGACCCAGACTCATCGACCCGCTGGGGCCGTCGGTCCCCAGGGCATCGTTGAGTAACAGGTGAAGGGTCCGCTAAGCACGGCTTCGCTTGAGGCGGTACGGACCTGGCCACGCGCCAGAACAAACGGGTATTCCGGGACGCAAGGCTCGGTCTACCCGTTTCCCTTTCCCCAGCCGCCCCAGACTCGCGGCTCCGGCCACCCGATGGGATTTTTCGGGTTGCTTTGGTTGATCTCGGTGGTGGGGATCGGCCGATCCTGAGTGTCAAGACGAGCGCTCTGCGCCCGCCGGACGTGCCGGGAATCCGGTGACGCCCGGTCCCGCGATTCATTCGTGGGGGCGGAGTGGTCGATACCGTAAGGCGCCGGGCTGCCCGGCCTCGGTTCAGGACGGACCGTACCCGCACAAGGAGATAGGGATGTCTCATAATCACCGCCTGGAGCCGCGTGGCGCAGCGCGTCCCAAGCGACAGGTCCGAATCGAGGCGGTCCAGGCCCTGGAATCCCGCCAGCTCCTGGCGCCCGTGGTCAGCACCCTGGTGCCCATCGCCACCTTCACGCCGGCGGTGGTACCGACCAATGACAACCTCGGCAGTGTCACCGTCACTCTCGGCGGGAGCGTGACGGCGTCGGCCGCGCCCCTGACCTCGGTGGCTCAGCTCACCTCGGCCAACTCCTTCGGCGGGGATATCGTCAAGATCGAGGCCGGCCCCGGCGGTGACTTCGGCAAGGGCGTTTACGCCATCTCGCGAGGTGCCGGCGAGAACATTGATCCGCTCTCTCGGGCGTCCGGAATTGCCGCCCCGATCAACCGGCCGGGCGTGATCTACCGCGTCGATCCGGCCACCGGCAAGACATCGGTCTTCTTCGACCTGAACACGGTCATCAACCAGATCGTGCCCGGCGGTAACGGCGGCAACGGCGCAACCCCTGGCTCGGGCCTGATCAACTGGTACGACCTCGCGTTCGACACGGAGGGCGTCTTCGACGGCAAGACCTCGTTGTTCGTCAGCTCGCTCTCTCAGACCGACCCCAACAAGAACGTGATCTTCCGGATCGGGCCGGATGGCTCCTTCCTGGGACTCTACATCAAGTTCACGGCCGGGGCCACGGCACAGAACTTCACGCGACAGCCCAGCGCGATCCTGGTGCCCCCGGTCGAGCAACAGAACTTCCTGAAGGGACTGTTCATCGGCCAGGGCAACGGAAATACGGCCTTTAACGGCACGGACGCCGGCAACTTTCAGGCGCTGTTCTTCGACTCCAACCAGTTCCGCCCCGGACAGAACCTGAGCGGGACCGCCTTGCCGATCGGCGTGACGACGACACCACTCAACTTTGGACCTCAGGTCGGGTTGACGGCGGCCAATTCGTCGTACAACTCGCCGATCTATTCGGCCTTCACGGACTTCGGCACGCCTGGCGCGGGCGGCGTGAACGCCGTACCTGGGCTGAGCGGCGTCCAGGGCCTCCAAGGAGAGCTAATCATTGGCGGAGGCGGCGGAGGGAACAGCGGGCCGATCGTTCGGGACTTCCTCGCCGGCGGTGGCAAGACTCCCGATACGGCGGGAGCGATCATCACTCCGTTCCGCCGGTTCCAGGACATCGCGTTCGATCAGTTCGGATACTTCTCCTACGGACTCGGCGCGGCGGCGACCAGGCCTACGTACCAGGGCAGCATCTTCGTGTCCGACCTTGCGACCGGACTCTCCATCCAGGTCACCCCGGTCGCGCCTCTGCCCGTTACGCCGATCAATGTTCCGATTCAGGGCACCGGCGGGCCGATCAGCGTCCAGCTTGGCCCCGATGGCACGACGGTCGTTCCCGTCTTCACCAACAGCAGCACCACCGGCGGCAATGTCGGCGGCCGGATCGTCCGCATCAGCCCGACGGGGGTGATCACGCCGTTCGCCGAAGGGTTCCACACCTCGGGCGCTCAGGACGCCAACAGCTTCCTGGGGTCGGAGTTGAGCATCACGTTCTCGGCGGACGGGACCACCCTGTACGCCTCGGACGACGATGGCATCTGGCAGTTCAAGACCGTCACGGACATCGCGAACGCCACCTCGGGCTCTCTCATCGGGCTCGGGGACCTTCGCGCCCTGGGTGCGCCTTATGACGGCCAGGATTCGTCGGTGGCCATCATCGATACGGGCGTCGACTCGCTGACCCCCAACTTCCGCGGTCGTGTGTCCACGGGCTTGAATGTGCTGAACAATAGCCCCGGCAACGATGACACGGCCGCGGCCGGAAACGGCCACGGCACGCTGATCGCGGGCGTCATCGCCCAGTTCGTCCCGCAGGCCACGCTGAACCCGGTCAACGTCTTCACGGCCAACCAGGCCGTGCCCGGCAACACGGGTACAGCCGCCACCGGCAACGCGACGACCCCGCAAAACATCTACACAGGCCTCGATTTCGTCGCGAAGAATCCCTTCGTGAAGGACCCGCTCCGTCCGAACAAGGTGGATCGCACGATCGCGGCGAATATCGGGTTCGGTACGACGACGACCTACCAGACCGAGACCGGCCCGTTCAAGAGCTTCCCTCAGGTCACCATCGCGTTCAAGAATCAGCTCTCGAAGTTCCGCGCCCTGGGGATCGCGCCGATCGCCGCCGCCGGCCAGTTCGGTGCCCCACAAGGGGTGACCGTGGGCGGGACCGCATCGGGAGGAGACGTGACGGGCATCTCCTTCCCGGCGGTGCTGAACGAGGTGGTCTCTGTGACCGGCTCGTACCCGTACCCCTATACGGGGAACGCTCGGACCACGCCCAATGATCCCGGTACCGGCATCTTGCCACGGCCTCCCGGACCGCTGTTGCTGTACGGCACCGGCGGCACCACGATCGGCAACACGATCAGCGGCGGGACGGCGGGGGTCGTCGCGGCCAGCGATGCGATCGTCTTCAAGGACAAGCTCCTGGCCTCGTCCAACCGAAGCGTGACGACCGACTTCACGGCACCCGAGCTGGACGTCCCGACCTGGGTCCGGACGGTCAACGGCACGATCGGCGGGACGGTAGCCGGGTCGGTCGGCGGGACGGGCGGAAATGCAACCTTCGGGTTCAATACCTTCCAGGAGGGAGGGACCTCGCTGTCCTCCGCCATAGTGACCGGCTCGTTCGCCATGGTCGCCTCGGCCCTCGATTACTGGACGGGGATTGCCCGCAACAACGGGGTGACGGCCGACGGCTACCTGAACACCCCGATCGGTAGCCACGTCCTGAACTTCGGGAAGGGCGGTATCGAGGACCTCTCGGCCTATACCAATCCCGACTCCATCAACTCAATTCTCCAGTGGACCGCCGTGCCGGCGACCGATGCGCCGAACACCGCCGACACGGTGAACCCGCCGAACCTGTTCCGAAGCCCGAACTTCCGCGAGTTCGCCCGCATCGACGTCGGCAATGCGATTGCCGCCATCGAAGGCTCGATCGCGCTGAACTACCTGTTCGCTCACGGGTCGTTCGACATCATCGACGCCGACAAGAACGGCCTGGTCACGGCCCAGGAACTCCAGAACTTCCAGGATAACTCGAATAACACGGGCATGGCCGAAGCCGGGGCGATGGCACGGTTGCTCGGTGGCACCGCGCGGATTCCCACAACCGGGTTCCAGACGACCACCGCGGGCGAGTCGCCCGACCAGCCCGATGTGCTCTCCCGACGGTTCAACTTCTTCGAGTTTATCATGGATGGTCAGAGGAACGGGGCGATCTCGATCGATCAGCTCCGCGTCCTCCAGAGGAACCTCCTCCCGGCGCCCGACGCGTTCACGATCATCGATCGCCAGCGAGCCTCCTCGAACGGTTTCCTCATCGACCCCAAGCCGTTGAGGAATATCTCGGACCTGCAACATCTCCTGCCGACTTACGCGTTCATCCCCAAGAGTCAGTTGAAGAAGTACAAGAATGTTTCGCCGGCCAAGTTCGGCGTCGGCAAGGGTCAGTTGCCCTCCCTCCAGGGACCGATCTTCACCCTGTTCTCGGACGGTCGTCCTCACACAACGGTCAAGGCGAAGAAGGTGGTCCCGGCGATTCCCAGTGTCCCAATCACGACCACGACGACTCCGAAGCCAACGACCTCCGGCACTACCACCAAGCCTGGTAGTCAGGTGGCCAGCCCGACCAACGTGAACCCAGTCACAACGAATCCAGGCACGTCGTATCTCGACGCCCTGACCGCTCTTGCCCAGGGGACGTCGACCACTCCGAAGCCGAATTATACGACGATTCTTTCCACACCGAGGCAGACCGGTACGCCTGCGGCGGCGACGGCCTCGGGGACGGGAACGATTTCGCAGCCGACCTCTGCAACCCCCGTTACACCGACCGCAAAGCTCGCCTCGACGAATCCGGCGACGCCAATAGCCCCGACCTTGGCGACCGGCACTCCAGCCGCGACTTCCAGCGGAGCGACGGCCACCACCCCGGTCCGACCGCAAACCGCGGCCCACACCTCGCCGAATTCCAGCAAGGCGACCAAGACCCAGCTCCTCGCGGCGACCCCGACGCACGTCGCGCCCATCGTCAAGCCACATGCGACGGCGAGCGGCGCCGCAGCTTCGAAGGCCAATCCCGAGAAGTTCAACCTGTGGAATCCGTGGAAATCGATCAAGAAGATCTTCAAGAAGTAAACCGATCTTCCTCCAGGTCGAACGCTTTGTCGCGGCCGCGCTCGCCTCCCTCCGAGGCGAGCGCGGCCGTCGCGTTTGGAGGCTGTCCGGAAAGTAAGACTGAAGATCAGGCGGAAATGGTTTGCTCGTGTTCGCCCCCTTGGGCGGGTCTCTCAAGCCGGGGGTAATGCTCCTGGAAGACGGGAGGACGCGCCAGACTTCCCCGCGTTAAAGCGGCTCTCGCTTTGATTGCACACGTCGTCCGACGTTCGGCCCGCGACCGCGGACCACAGTTCTGCCCACGAGGTCCGCAATAGCGGGCCGTACGGTGTGATACCCGAGCGCGAACCACTCTATGTCGGCCCAGGGGCGTCGCCCCTGGCTTTGGAAATCCGCCCCTACGGGGCAAAGACATTCGCCGCCGGTCGCCACCTCTCGCATCATCGCCGCTCGAAACCTACGTTCCGGACAGCCTCTGAATTAAAATCCCCCGAGAGGAATCGAAACTACCCCCCCCACAGGTCTCGCCGCCCGTCAGAGGATCGAGACCTCGACCATCGAGAAGATCATCGCGATTGACCCGGATCTTGATCGCGGAATCCCTCGAATCGGCGCCGCCCGGTGGGAAGCAGCCGAAGCCGCAACTGGGCGCTGGGGAGGTGGTCCAGGCGCAAAGAAGAACGGCCACCCGCCCGGACATCCTATCCAGTCGGGGGCCGTATCGGGACGTTACGTCCGTGATCGAGAATCTGTCAGATGGTGAAGTGGAAGGTCTTCGTGATCGCTCGCCAGAGCCACCAACCGAGCGTGCAATGGCCGCCGTCAATCTTCGCGAAGCCGCGAAGACCGGGCTGGAGGGCGAGGCTCTCGTTATCGATCGGGATGATCACCTCGTAAACCGCGTTGAGCGGCTTGGCGGTGCCGGTCTTCTGATCCGGCTTGGTGGCAATCTCGCCGCCGGCCAGGTTGGAGAGCTCGGGCGGGACCTCGTCGCGATTCTTCTTGGCGACCTGCTCCACGTAACTGCGCATGGTCACCTCGGATTTGCCGTAAATCTTGATCCAGGCCTTGGGCTTGGAAACGTCGTTATCCAGCCTCACGAGATCCACGTCGGACTGGTCGAGGATGAGGTGAGCTTCCAGCTTCCTCGGGTCGCCGACCTCGCAGATCGCCTTGCCGCCGGGCTTGAGCCACTGGCCGGTGGTCTCGGGATGAGGCATACCCAGGGCGAAACCGTCGCGAGGGGCGTACAGCGTCAACTTGGCGATCTGCTCGTTGACCTTGGTCACGGTCGGGTCCAGCGACTCGGCGTTGGCCTTGAACTGCTGGGCGAGCTGGCGATCGGAGATCGAGAGCGACTTGCTGTAGGTCTCGAACTTCGCGTGGTTGACGTCCACTTGCTCGGTCAGGGCGACCCGTTCACGGATCTTAGGCTTGTTGGACAGCTCGATGAGCCGTTCGCCCTTCTTGACCGGCTCGCCGTCGCGTACGTAATACTTGACGACCTGGCCTTCCACCTCGGGATAGATTTCCGCGGGTTCGGCTGCCGTGAGGACGAGGGTTCCCTGGACGCGGAGGGGCGTGGGAATCAGCAGGATACCGGCGATGATCGCGGCGGCCACCGCGAAGAACCCGGCGGCGCGGGCCTTCTTCACTTTGCGCATCCTTCCGGGTGAATTGACGAACTTCGCCATCTGAAAGAGCGGCATTCCGATCAGCGGGATCAGCGAGCTGATCGCCAGCATGCGGCTGATCGACGTCAGCCGGTACGGCTTGAGGAACTGGTTGAGGAAGAACAAGATGCTGAACGTCACCACCCAGCGATAGATGTAGCTCGCCACCGCATACGTGACGAACAGGAACCGCCGCGACCGGGGCATGTAATTCTGGACCGGCAGCTCAAGGCCCAGCACTTTCTCCTGAAACAGGTAGAGGAAGAACTGCGTGGACTTGATTCGCAGATTGGGGATTTCCAGCCAGTCCGACATGACGTAATAGCCGTCATATCTCAGCAGCGGGTTGGCATTGAACAGGATCGTGTTCACCGAGCAGATGAACATGGTCGCGAGCATCAGGCTGTTCAGCAGGCCCGGCTGGGTGTTGAACCAGACGAACGTGGCGAGCGCGGCGAGGAAGCACTCGACGTAGATGCCGGCCGCCGAGATCCAGATGCGTTTCCACTTGCTCGGCAGCAGCCAACTGTCGGTGACGTCGCAATACAGGGCAGGCGTCAGGACGAGGAACAGCATCCCCATCTCGTGGACCTCGCCGCCGAAATGCTTGGCGGTCAGCCCGTGGCCGAACTCGTGAATGACTTTCACGATGCCAAGGCTACACCAGAAATAAACGATGGTGTACCAGTTGAAGAAGCTCTGGAACTCCGGCAGCTTCGAGTAAAAGTCGGCCCATTGCGTGACGACCAGCGTGAGCGCGGCGAGCATCACGCTGACGCTGAAGGTGATGAAGTACCGGGTGTAAATCCAGCGGAAATACGGGTACATCCCCGTGAGCATGCGCTCGGGGTCGATGATCGGGATCTTGATGTAGAGGATATTGGCCAGGAACTGCCAGACCCGCTTCCACTTGTTCTTGCGACGGCGCTGGATGAGCACCTTGCCCTGCTCGGGCGTGTCGATCTGGGCGATCCCGGCCTCGTGGAGCTGCGAGGCGAAGCGGATGAGGTCGTCGACCGAGATCGTCTGCGGCCGGTACTTCCGTTCGAACGAGCGCTTGACGTCCTGGAGCGTGTTCTTGCCGTCGAATTGCTGGAGGAGGAAATATTCCTCGACCTTGAACCGGAAGTATTTGAGCGCGATCGGGTCCTTGATGACGTAGTGGGTCATGCCCTCATAAAACTGAGGCTGAACCACGAGGTCGGGCCGGAGCTTGACCTGAAGCTGTTCGGCGGACTGCCCTGCGGGCAAGGCGGGTGCCAGGGTGGGGGCGGCGCTCATCGGTCGGAGGCCCTTGGGGAAGTTCGTGCTTGCGGATTCGAGATTCGGAATTGGAGACTCGAGACGCGATCAGATTTCGACATTCAGTTCTCGAATTTCCGATCTCGAATCCGCCTTGATTCTCAGCGAGGTTTGATGGAGGCGACTTTCGGGGCCGGAACGCCGATGAAGACGGTCATCTCGCCCTTCATGCCCTGTCGCAGTTCGAATTCCGGGTGCTCGGGATCTTCCGGGTTCTCGACCTCGGCCAGGACCATGACCTCGGGCGTGCCCGTGCTGGTGCCCCGGCCGGTGGTCGTGAGCGGGTTCACTTCTCGCGAGACGGCCGTCAGCTTGCCGCGGAATCGCTTCTGCTCGATCGGCAGGTCCGCGCCTTCGATCATCGGGCGGACATCCACAACCTCGTTGCCCTTGAGGCGAAGGGCCGTCTCCAGCGGGACCCAGCCCACGAACCGGAGCTTTTCGGTGCCTCCCAGGCGGATGACGGCCTCGTTGGCGCGAACCGCCTCGCCGGGATTCTTGAGCCGGTCGGTGATGATGCCCGAGAACGGAGCAATGATGCGGTGCTCTTTGCGGGCCTGCACGGCGAGGTCGTGGTCGGCCTTGGCGAGCTTCTGGTTGTCGTTGGCGCTGAGCAGCAAGGCTTCTGCGACTCCAAGCTCGGCGGCGGCCTTCTCTTCTTCATCCCTGGAGACGAAACCGATGTTCTTCTCCTTCAGCCGCGTCAATCGGGCCACGGTCGAGATCGCAAGTTTCTTCTGAGCCTCCGCTTTGGCGATTTCACCCGTGCTCCTGGCGGCAAGAGCGGCCTTGGTTTCGGTCAGTTCGGCCATCTTGTCGTGGAGCGAGCCGATTTCCTGGCCCTTCTTGATCTTCTGGCCGACGTGGAACTCGATCTGTTCCAGCACGCCTTCCTTGAGGGCGGAGACGTCCGACTTCTCGATCCAGTCGATCGAACCGCCGACGACGATCGTTTGGCCCTTTGCACCCCGCGCGGCGGGGTCCTGGGCCAGAGTGGCTAGCGAGAGCGAGGCAACGACGCCCGCGGCCAACGCGACAGCCTTCTTAGAGAGGAGCATGGAGGGACTCCAGGAAGGGAAGTGATTCGAGATCGTGGATTCAAACTTCGAGCTTCGAGTTTCGAGATCGATCCAAATATGAGAGCAAGTGACTCTGAATCTCGAATCTCGAACCCCGGGATTATCGGAGGAACGGCCAGCGGAACAGCACGGTCTCGTGCCAGACAGCAATCACGTCGCGGAGCATGACGTACGCCAGCCTTGCGTCTCCGCAGCGAACGCGGGCGCGGACCTCGGCACCGGGCCGCATCGTGTGGATGTGGTTCCGCGCCAGATAGTCTTTCTTGACCTCGTCCTTGAAGCCCACGGTGACCTTGACGACGTGTTTGCCTTCGACCGTCTCGGCCTTGGCGGCGATTCGCTGCACGTATCCTTGATAGCGGTGCTCGGGGTCGGTCATCGTGACGAAGTAGGCCTCAAGCTTGGCGTTGGGGTCCGCCTCTTTCCGCTCCTTCTCGTGCTGGAGCCGCTCGCGAGCGGCGAGGATCGGGGCCATGTCGTCGTCGGGGACCTCGACCTCAAGCACCCAATCGCCCTTCAGGCCGGCGATCTGGATGAGTTCCGTGCCGACGTCAACCGGACGGTTCATGAGCGTCTTCTTCGTCTCCCAGGTGGTGACCATGCCGTCGATCGGCGCCTTGACTTCCAGCATCTGCTGCTGCTCTTTCACGACCGCGATCTGGTCGTCGGCACTGTCGCGCTTGATCCTGGCCTGGGCCTGCTCGCCCTCAAGCTGGGTCTTCTCGTCCGGGGTCTTGTACATGCGCCGGGCGAGCTGATTGGTCAGGTTCGCGAGCCGGCCTTCCGCATCGGCCCTCTCCGCCAGGAGCTTGCCGTATTCCTTGTCGAGTTCCTTGTTCTCGAGCCGGACCAGGAGATCGCCCTTCTTGACCTCCTGCTCGTGATCGACGAAGACCTCGGCGATGACACCTTGAATCGGGGCATAGGTGATGCGCCGGTCCTCGGGCAAGAGCGACCCCTTGCCTTCGATCGTGAGCGGCCAGGGCACGAAGGCCATGATGCCGATCACCAGGACGATCGCCCCCACGACCGCCAGGATTTTCGCGAGGGTCCGCCCCCGGAAGAATCTCGCCGGTTGCCCGATGGCCTTGAGCAGCGGGCGCAGGAAGATCTTGTCGTGTTCCTGCGCGTTCCAGAGCGCCGTCGAGGCGTGTCGAGAGACGACCTCGGTACGGGCCTGGGCGTCGGTCGGGGCCATCTCGTCGCCGATCTGCTCGGCCACGAGGCAACCGTAGACCTCTTTGTCCTTGCCGGGATCGGTATCCGGCTTGTGCAGGAGCGAGATGATGACCGTCTTGGAGCCGGACTCGTCGACGTAGATTTCCAGGGCGTCGCGAATTTCGGGAGGGAATCCCTCGGTCGTCCCGGTATAGACGAGGTCTTCGCCCGAGAACGCGACGACCTTGCAGAGCTTGGTCATCTCGCGGATCAGGTTGGCCCGGTGCTCGACGATCTCCTGGCCGCTGACGGCCTCGACCGTCATCTTGCCGCCGATCCTCATCGCGACCGAGAGGCGATCGCAGCCGACCAGCTTCTTGCCATCGTTGGCGACCGCGTACGCCGTCTCGCGCAGGTCCAGCGAGTTGTGGATCGCGTGCGTGAAATTTTCGAGCTGGCCCCAGAGCTTCTGCTGCGACATCATCTGCCGCATCTGGCGATTCTTGAGGTACTGCCCCGCCAGATCGCAGAGGTCGCTCACGAAGCGAAGTGTGGACTTTTGCGTCGCGGCGCGGCGGGTCGGATCCATCAGGATCTCGACGAGGCCGACGACCTGCTTGTCCACCAACAGGGGCGCGAGGATCAGCGCGAAGCTCGTCGGGTTTCCCGCGTTGGGCATCCCCTCGACGGCTGCGCCCGGAGGAATGATTTGCGGCTGGCTGGCCTGGAGCATCACGCCGAGGAGCGCGTCGTGCGGCTGAGCCTTCTGGCGGTTGTCCAGGAGGCCGGTCTGTCGAAACTCGACCTGATGCTGGAGCTTGAGGCTCCCTCGCCCGTCCATCAGCCAGAGGACACCGCCCGAGGCCGCGACCGCCGCGATCACGCGGTTGAGGAACTCGACGTGAAATTCGGCGGGCTGGATGTCCGACTCGGCCAGCTCGGCGATCTCGGCCACCAGCTTGCGGATCTGGTTCTTCGTCTGCTCGAGCAGTCCGGGATCGATGGTTTCTTCCGCCATGGCAGTTCCCGAGTTGGTGGTGCGGCCTGAGGTCGAACGAGGGCGGGCGGCTCCGCGGTCGCCATCCCCTGCCCCGTGCGGCGCAAACGTGTTTCAAACGGAACGGGACAGGCGCGGACGCAACCTTCCTTTGAATTTTTTTCCGCGCTGCCCCAGGGCCGATTCGCAGGGGACAATTTTCCGACGGCCATCGGAGCGGTCCAACCGGCCTGATCGGTTTTGATTCACCGTCCTAAACCCTTGTCGAATGTTACCCTACGTCGTAAACTCTAGGTTCCGCAGGTCGCGGTCGAGGCGAGCGAAGGACGCATTTGCATGGCGATTGAACGGGCCTTGATCACCGGGGCCACCGGACTCCTCGGCAGCCACATCGCCGAGCGGCTCGTCCATCGGGGCGTGCCGGTGCAGGCCCTCGTCCGGGAGGATTCGGACACGGCGTTCCTTGAATCCCTGGGCGTCACGCTGGTGCGGGGCGACCTGACGAGCCGAGACGCGTGCGTCCGGTCCGTGAAGGGTGTCGATACGGTCTTCCACTCGGCAGCCAAGGTGGGCGACTGGGGGGCCTGGAGCGAGTTTCAGACTGGGTGTCTTGATGCCACGACGTCTCTAGCCGAGGCCGCGAAGGCTGCCGGTATCCGCCGATTCGTCCATATCAGTTCCACCAGCGCCTACGGCCACCCGACCGAGGGAGGACGGCCCATCGACGAGACCGCGGCTCTGGGCCAGAATCTCTGGTGGGCGTGGGATTACTACACGCGTAGCAAGGTTGAATGCGAGCGCCTGCTCTGGAAGATGGCCGAGACGCGTGGGCTTCCCTTGACCGTGATCCGCCCGAGCTGGCTCTACGGCGAGCGCGATCGCACCACCGCGGCTCGATTAGTCCGACGCCTCCGTCGCGGCTGCGTCCCCCGGATCGGGGCCGGCGATAATCCCATGAGTGCAATCTACGCCGGAGAGGTCGCGGAAGCCGCTATCCTGGCCGCCTTCGATCACGACTCGGTGGGCGAAGCGTACAACGTCACCGACCAGGGGCCGATCACCCAGTACGAGTATCTGTCTCTCTGGGCGGAAGCCTGTCAGGCCCCTCCGATCCACAAACGCCGGCGATATCGCACGGTGTTCGCGGCCTCGTTTCTTTTCGAAGCGTTCGGTCGCTTAACCCGGAGCCGGCGCCCTCCATTGATCTCACGATATGCGACCTGGCTGATCGGGAGATACCTCTCGTTCAGCACCGAGAAGGCCCGCACCAAGCTGGGATGGGCCCCCGCGCTCAGCTATCGGGAGAGTATCGAGCGCACCATGCAGTGGTATCTTTCCCAGGAATCGCAGGCGCTTCAGACAGTGGGCGCATCGCAACCCGGCCTCGAGGCACAGCGGCCTCATTCGCCGATCGCCTAGCGGAACCCGGCCGGGGGAATCCCGCTCAGAACGGAACCGTGCCGGACGGAAGGTTTGGTGCGTTGCCGGGCTGCCCCGGCGCAGGCGTCGTGACGGGCGCTCCCTCGACGTTCAACACGCAGCGGAATCCCAGGTAGGGCAGTCGGGCATCGGTCCGCGTGCCCGTTCTCCAGGAACCGTCCCAGTCTTTCGAGCCGCCCTTGATCACGACTTCGGGGATCTTGGCGCGGCCCTTGGGCGGCCCACCGGGGTTGATGGCCGTCTTCCCCTTCAAGGTCGCGTAATACTTGGTATCGAACCAGTCATTGGTCCACTCCCAGGCGTTCCCGGCAAGGTCGAAGGCGCCGTACGGGGAGAGATCGTTCGGAAACGACATGACCGGGTCGATCTGCTTCGGGTCGCGAGTTCGATCCCATTGCGCCTTGGGATTTCCCCAGGGGTGGAGCCTGCCATCCGGGGTCCTCGCGGCCATCTCCCACTGGGCCTCCGAGGGGAGCGCCTTACCGGCCCACTGCGCATAGGCTCGGGCTTCGGCCTGGGTCACGTTGACGACCGGGAGATCATTAACAGGCATTCCCTTGCGAAACAGAGAGAACTGGCGGCCGGTAATCTCGTGTTGATCGATGTAATAGCTCGACAGTTGGACCTTGTGGGCCGGTCGCTCCTCGGGTTTCCCGTCATCTCGCCCCTGCGTGAAGGTCTCGCCCGGGACCAGGACCATCGATCCGCCGTCCCGGTCGCAGGTGATTTCCAGAGGCCAGCCGGACGCATGGACGCCCGCTTCCTCGCGGGCGTGAAATCCTGGGGGAAGCGCGTGGGCCGGAACCTCGGCCTTCGGCAGCCCGACTCCGGTCGGCCGCCGGGGTTCCGCGAGGGCTGATCCGGCAGTCGCGGCGGTGTTTGCCGGAGTTGCGGTCGGCGATTTCGGCACGATCTCGACGACCGCGGTACCCGGGGGGACGAGGGTCGCGGGTTTCTCGACCTCAACTTCGGCCGCGGGCGGTGTGGTCTCCGTCGGCGGCTCCGATTCGGTCGGGCCAGTCGGCATCGGTTCGGCCTTGGTCGCGATCACGGCGGCCCCGGTCACGAACAGGGGCAATCCTTGTTTGTTGCGCTCTCGCGCGCTGATGGCGAGCTTCGCCGAGGGGGTCTCGCCGAACTCCGCGACCACTCGCTCGACGCGCTTCAGGGCGTCTACGAGCTTGCCGTCACGCTCCAGTAGCCTTGCCTCGGCGAGGATTCCTTTCGCCAGCTCTTCACGGACCTTGGGTGATTGCTTCGGTGGCGCGGATGCAACCTGCCCCCCCGTCGGAGGCTCGGGGTCGACCTCGGGCGTATCCGGCCGCAAGGATCGGTAGATGAGGAAGACCGCCAGCACGAGAATCGTCCCCGCGACTCCTCCGACCATCAATCGCATGCGGCGTCGTGCGTCGAAGGTCTCGCCTTCAGGCGTTTCCTCGACGAGCATCCCCTTCTTTTCGGGGATGGCGCTGAGTCCCTTCGCCTTGTTTTTCGGACGGACCGACTCAACCTGGCCGGGGCGCGTCGGGTTGGGCACTGGCGCGGGTCGAGCAGGCTCGGGCTTACCGGCCCGGGGCGGGTTCGGCGCCGATGGCTTTTCCTTTTTCCTGGCGGCGTCGCCCGGAGCCGATGCCGAAGCAGTGAGACCCTCCTGGGCCTCTGCATCATCGGGGTCCGGCTCTGGCGGTTGATAGACGATCCGGGGCAGGTATTTCGGCTGGCTCGATGGCCGTTTCGGGTCTTGAGGGGATTCGGCCATGCGCATCGCCCCACGTCTGGACAGGCGTTTGCCTCTAGGGAAAAGGTAACGGTCCGGCCCTCACACGACAAGGGGGACCGCCCAAAGCGGTCGATGGCGGATCGGCTTGAGGATTGTTAAACTTCGCGCGTGGCAGTCTTCAACCGTTCAAGGATTTTCACCATGCGCACGCTCCTCCTCGCTTTCGCCGGTCTGCTGGCCATCGGTCTCGCGGCGACGGCCGACGATGAATCGAACGCCGTCTTGACCGGCGACGACCTCTCCCAGCTGCGCCTCGTCGGATTCGGCCCCGAGACGATTTCCATCAAGGACAAGGAGATCCGCCTCACGGGCAAGCCGAACGGCTACTTCGCGACGAAGCAGTCGTACAAGAACTACGTGCTGAAATTCGAATGGATGTACGAGCGACCGGCAGGCTACAAGGACGGCGACAAGTTCAACGGCAACAGCGGGGTTCTCGTCCACCTCGTCCCACCCGACAAGGTGTGGCCAAAGTGCATCGAAGTCCAGCTCGCCTACGCCGAGGCCGGGCACATCTTCGCGATCAATGGCGCGAAGTTCACGGGGAAGACCGACCGCGACGCCTTGAAGAAGTCCATGAAGCCCGTCGGCGAATGGAACGAACAGGAGATCATCTGCAAGGACGGCGTGATGACATGCACGGTGAACGGCGTGACGGTCGCCTCGGGCTCCGGCGCCAGCCCTGACGAGGGCACCATCGGCTTCCAGGCGGAAGGCTCGCCCATCCGGTTCCGCTTCCTGAGGATCAAGAAGATGAACTGAGCCAGGCCACGCGGAGTGGGGGCCGGGGCGAACTCCTCATCCCGGTTCTCGCTCCATGATCGATACGGACGCAGCCTATTTCACGGCCACGGCAATCCGATCGAGGAATTCCGCATTACTCTTGGTCTTGCCCATCTGGCGGATCAGGCTTTCCATGGCCTCGACGGGTTTGACGTCGGCCAGGGTCCTCCGCAGCAGGTTCACTCGGGCGAGAGTCGTGGGGTCCAGGAGCCGCTCTTCCTTGCGGGTCCCGGAGAGTTGCAGGTCGATCGCGGGCCAGACGCGGCGGTCGGCGAGGCGACGGTCGAGGACGACCTCCATATTCCCGGTTCCCTTGAACTCCTGGAAAATGATCTCGTCCATGCGGCTTCCGGTCTCGATCAGGCAGGTGGCGAGCACGGTCAAGGAGCCGCCCTCATCGAAGACGCGCGCCGAGCCGAACAGTTTCTTGGGAACGTCGAGCGCCTTGATATCGATCCCGCCGGACATCGTTCGGCCCGAGTTTGAGCCCTTGTTATAGGCGCGGGCCAATCGCGTCAGGCTATCCAGCAGGATGAGGACCTCGCCACCGTTCTCGGCGATTCGCTTGGCGCGATCGATGGCGAGCTGCGCCAGGCGGATATGTTCTTCGGTCGCGTGGTCGTTGGATGAGGCGACCACCTCGCCGCTGATCGACCGTCGCATCTCGGTCACTTCCTCGGGCCGCTCGTCGACGAGCAAGACCATCAGGTGCAGCTCGGGATGGTTCTTGGTCACCGCGGCGGCGATTTGCTGGAGCAGGATGGTCTTGCCGGTGCGCGGGGGGGCGACGATGAGGCCGCGCTGGCCCTTGCCGATGGGGGTGAGCAAGTCCATCACGCGCGTACCCATCGGCTCGGCGCCGGTCTCCAGGCGGATCGTCTGATGCGGGTCGATGGCGGTGAGATCGTCGAATCCCGCCCGTCCGAGATACTGGTCGGGAGCAAACCCATCGATCTCCGTCAATTCGGCGAGCCGAGGGCCCTGCCCCCGGGCGGCCGCTTCGATCGTTCCTGTCAAGCGCGCACCCTGACGAAGGCCGAACCGGGACAGGAGCGGCGTGCCGACATACACGTCATCGGTGGCGGCTTTATAGTTCCGCTTCGGATCGCGGAGGAAACCATACCCCTTGGGGTGCAATTCCAGGACACCGGTACGGGTGCTCTCAGCCGTGCTCATGGGTCAGACTCACGATAGACGATCGACCACGACGAACACTAGTCGGCAACCGTCGCGCCAATGCGTACGGTGAGGCCGAGCCGGGTGTGGGCGGGACGCAAGGGGGACGGACGACTCGGGAGATCGTCCTCGGGCGGGCCGTTTCTGAGGGGAGTATGGCGAAACGTTATCCTAACCGATCATCCCGGCCGAGTCTATCTCGAATTCCCTAGGAGCGTGCCTCCGAGAACCGGTTCGATTCGAGAATTATCGACCCCACGGGCTCGCGCGGTGTTACGATGCAGGAGGTGCGGATCGTTGGCGCGAACGGGGCGAGCCGCCCCGAGGGGGCGACACGTGGGGAACCGTCTGCGTTGGACGCGGATTCTGGCAGGGATGTTCGTCGTCGCGGCGGGCCTAGGAACGCGCGAGGCGAAGTCGCAACTGGTCACGCCTCCCGACCTGTTCGTCAGCGGGATGCGATCGCCGCAGTTCCCACCGGCGGGGGATTGGGCCGAGGTGGTCACCGTCACGTCGAAGTGGCTCGTGATCCAGAACCAGAGCGGCCAGCAGTTCCCGATCGCGCTCGATTCAATCGCCCAATTCGTCCTTCGCTGGCCGATCTCGCCCGAGGCGATCACGGGCACCGCGCTCGTGGAGACCACCGGGATCGATCTCGGGTCCAACCAGATCCGAACCGACCACGTCGATGTGTTTGAGGGGGCCGCGCGCCTTCTCGTCCGACCCATCATGCAGCAGGTGATCGGCTTCAACCGCCGGCCGACCGCATTCGACATCCAGAACCAGAATAATTACGGGGTCTATATTCCCCTGTTGCCCGGCGAGGATCAGATCCCGAACCGGCTGCACGTCTGCGGGCCGGTTGCGGGGGGCAACCCGTTGCGAATCGCCGTCGCCGGAAATAACTCGGTCGCGGTTTATCCCGGTGGCACGGGGCTCTTCTTCAGCCAGGTCACGGCAGGATCCGCGGGCCTGCTCCGCCAGCACGACCTGGTTTATGTCGTCCCGACGGATGTTACACCGAAGAGCCTGATTCTTGGCCAGATGGTCGGCTACAAGAAGATACCACTCAGCCAGTTCGTGCCCTGATAGATGAAAAGCAATCCGGGTTGTTGCATTTGCCCCGGAGGGGCCGGAGTGAATAGCCAGGGGCGGGACGCCCCTGGACCTCGGCTCGCCAGGTACGGGCGACGGACCCCATAGCGGGAAACCGTTCCCTCGCCCGTCCCGGGCGAGCGTGACCGGCGTGACCGAACCCGGGGGCGTGCCGCCCCTTGCTATGAGCCCGCGCCCCTCCGGGGCGAGAAATAACCACTCCAGATAGCCCCTTAGCCCCGTGCGCGGTTTAGGCCGGAAATCACTTTGCCGGTCCGGCCATGGCGGGCCTGGGGGCCTCATCGGGATCACGGTCGGCGCCGGCCATCTCGCCGCCCTGGTCGCGGTACAGGGGGAGATAGCGGTAGTAGACTTCCAGGGTCAGGAGAGACAGCGAGGTGGTATAGAGCCGACCACCCATAAGACCCCACCTGTCAATCTGGGGAGAGTTCGGATCCCAGCTCCCGCGGTCGCAACCCTCGCCCGCGGCTTGCATGCCAATCAGGCCCTCGCGGACGCGGGCATTCCAGTGCTCCCAGGTTTTCCCGTGCATGTTGTGGAGGAGCTGGGTCGCGTAATACCAGTAGTAAATGTTTCTTTCCTGGGATGCCTCCAGATGCTCCGCGATCGCCGCGGTACCGGCCAGCATGGCGGGATGGTCGCGAGGCCAGCCCAGGAGTTGCCGGCAGACGAGGGCCTCGGCCGTCATGCTGGGGCTCTGAGGCCGTCCGGGCATGTAGCAATAGGTCGCCAGCGACGGGTCGGAGACCGCGCGATCGAGGTACTCTCGCGATCGACGCAGGACTGCCTTGTTGACTTCCAGGCCCGCGAGATGGGCGCTCCGCATGGCGAACACCTGCCAGCCGAAGACCGACGTGTCGCTATCCTGGTTGACCACGTAGCGCCAACCACCGTCGGAACGATTCTGGGTGCGATTAATGTAGAAGATCGCCCGCTGGGCCGGGTCGCGGAGCCGCTTGTCCTTGGTAATCCCGTACGCTTCGCAGAGGGCCATCGTCGCGATCGCGTGGCTGTAGAAGAGCGTGTGGTTGCCGCCGCCGGTGAAGAGTTCCCCGGTGGGTTTCTGCATCTTCACGAGCCAGAACAGCCCGCGCTCCAGGGTCTTCTGGTAGCGGCCGGGCGACGTGTGCGTGTGGCCCGCCCCCAGAAGGGGCAGCAGGGCCAGCCCGGTCGCTCCCGTGTCGGTAATCATGGACGCCGCATCGGGACAGGGCGCCCCTTTGCAGTACGGGTTCGTGTCCAGGCTCCAGGCGCCGTCGGGCCGCTGGTGGCGGGCGATCCAGTCGAGCCCAAGCTCCACGGCTTTCTCGGATTCCACGGTCCCGCCCTCGCGGCGGACCATCTTGGCTCGGCCCTCCGCCGATCGACCGGAGAACGGGGCCATCAACGGCAGCCTCGCGTCGAAGACGCCGGCGCCTTCGGTCATCGCCTTGGCGGAAGCCGCCAACCGCCCCGGCTGCTTGGAGGGTTGAGAGGGCTCCTTAGGCAGCGTGAGCTCGGCCGGTTCCTTGGACATGTTATTGACCGCGGGGCCCATCACGTAGGAATCGGGCAGCTTCGGCACCCGGATCTCCACCGAAGGGAGCGGATTGACTTCCAGGGAAAGCGAGGGCGGCTCATCGCTTTTCAGGGTCGTGAATGGGTCGCCCGCACGATCCGCGGGATGGAGCGAGGTCACGTCGTCCGAGAGCTGGCCGACAATCTTCGGGAACTCGCCCTTGGATTCGTCATGGCCCATCACGTTGACCAGGACCGCCAGGAGCAGGAGCATGAGTGCGTGCAGCGCCAGGCTGGTGCCCCACGGCGTGAGCCATCGCATCCACTCGGGCGTTTCGAAGTCCAACTTTCGCGCGGTGCGGCGGAAGCGGACACGAGCAATCCGGAGCAGGCGAGGACTCGATCGTGCCATCGGTTGTGAATCCTGTCGAGGTGGCGCAATCCCACGCAAAACAGACGAGCCCGGCGCGCGGACTATTCGATCGGAGCGAACGCTCCGACCACTATCCGTAAACGAGGCAGGGAGCCTGCCAGGTCAGGGCTCATTTCCCCGATGGGCTGGCCTCCGCGCCGACCGTCATGTCCGGAAGGGCCTGATCGCGAGCCTTGTAGAGCGGGAGATAGCGATAGTAAACCTCCAGGGTCAGCAGCGACATGGCGGTCGTGTAGTGTCGACCGATCTCGCGGCCCCAGCGGTCCGGCGTGGGCTTGTTCGGGTCCCAGCTTCCCCGGGCGCAACCGTTGCCGGTGACCTGGATGCTCACCAGACCGTTGCGAATCGTCGGGTTCCATGCCTTCCATGCGACATTCTGCATGTTGTGGAGAAGCTGGGTGCTGTAATACCAGTAGTAGATGTTTCGTTCCTGATCCCTCAGAAGATGGGTCGAGACGAGCTTCACGCCATTTGAGAGCTCCTTGGAATCTCTCGGCCAGCCGAGGTATTGCCGCACGAGCAACGCCTCGGCGCTCATCACGGGGGAATTGGGCTGGCCGGGTTGATAGCCGTAGGTGGTCTTGCGGGGGTCGGACGCGGCCTTGTCGAGGTATCGGGTCGCCCCCTTGAACACGTCCGGGGGGACTTTCAGACCGGCGAGCTGACCGCTCCGAATCGCCATGATTTGCCAGCCGAAAACGCTGGTATCGCCCTGTTCACCGGGGTTATAGCGCCAGCCACCGTCGTCGGGGCTCTGGCTCTTGACGATGAAGCCGAGGGCTCGCTCGGCGGGTTCCTTCAGGTGGGAATCGCGGGTGACGCCGTACGCCTCGCAGAGTGCCATCGTGGCGATTCCGTGGCTGTACATGCGCGTGTTCCCGCCACCGCCGATGAAGAGTTCGCCGTCGGATTTCTGGATCGAGAGCAGCCAGTCAATCCCGCGCTTGAGGGTCGCCTGATAGCGTCCGGGTCCGAGGTGAGAATGGCCGGCACCCAGCATCGGCAGCAGCGCCAGCCCGGTCGCCGCGACGTCGCTCTCACCGGTGCCTTCGCTCGGGCAGCCGGCACCCTGGCACTGGCCGCGATGATTGAGGCTCCAGCTTCCGTCCTTCCTCTGGTGCCGCGACAGCCAATCGATGCCCATCTCGACGGCGCGTTCGGACTCGACCGATCCTCCCTCGCGGCGAACAAGCCGCGCCTTGGCCTCACCCTGTCGCCCCGAGAATGGAACCGAGGGCTCGGGCACGCGGAGTGACGGACCGGTGCCGGCACCCGAAGCCGCGACCTCGGGAGGCGCCGCCGTCGTCATCAAACCATTGCCCGGGCCGATCGGGAGCAACGATTCCGGAGCCGCGATGTTGTCCGCGCCTTTGGGGTCGAGCGAAAATGAGGGCGGATCGGGAGTCTGGAGCGTGATGAATGGGTCGCCCGCCTTGTCCGCGGGCTTCAGGGAAGTGAGGTCCTCGGTCAACTGATTTGCGGCCAACTGTGATTCCAGGGCCGGCCGGGCGTGGCCGTCTTCGGAACTCACATAAACGAGGAGCCCCAGGACCGCGAGGGCCGCGGCATGAAGTACAAGGCTGGTTCCCCAAGGCGTGAGCCACCGCAACCATTCCGGAGTCTCGCGATCGAGCTTCCGGAGCTGGTAGCGGAGTCGAATTCGGAGGGATCGAAACACACCACGAGACCGTCGTGTCATGGCGATGCCCGCTGCGGGAGATGGAGGCGGCACCCGCCATCATAGCGTCCGGCGACGCCCTTGCCATGAGCCTTCGATCGAGAATGCATGAAATCCGATCCGCGCGTCGCTCCCGGACAGTCTTCCGGGACCGCCGGGGCTAGGAGCCGATTCGTTCAACGTCGCACCAGCCCAAACCTTCAAGCGGCCTGAGAACGGATTCCGCATCCGCCACGACGACGAAGGCGAACGCGTTCGGGTGGACGTGACGGTGAGCGGCGTCTCGCATGCCCTGGATCGACACCTGCTGGAGTCGGTCGGCCAGCCTGGCGTGATCGTCGCGAGGGAGCCCGTAGAGGAACAACCCCGCATAGCGAGAGACCAGCGCCGATGGGGTTTCGAAGTGCCGGGCCTGACCTTCAACGAGCGATCGGCGAGCGTCATCAAGCTCGTCCGAGGTCGGCGGCCGATCCCCGAGGAGATCTTCGACCACGTGACGGATATCGCCCAGTGCCTCCGCGAGGCGATCGGCCTGGAGCGAGGCCGAGATCGAGAACGGACCCGGCCCGCGCCGGGCATCAAAGTGACTGCGAATCCCGTAAGTAAATCCCTTCTCCTCGCGAAGCTTCTCATTGAGCCGCGACGTGAATTGACCGCCCAGGATCTGGTTGAATAGCATCAAGGCGTCATGATCGGGATTATTGCGATCCGGACCGACGTGCCCCACCCGAACCACGGCTTGCGCCGCTCCGGGACGATCGACCAGGAGGATGCGAAGGCGGGTCGCGAGTTCCGTCGGCGGCGTCACGTTGCGAACTGGACCGGGCTCAACCCAACCGGCCAGATACCGATCGAGAGTTGCAGCGATCTCGTCCGGGTCCACATCCCCGGCCACGACGATCGCGGCGCGGTCGGGTCGATAGTGTTCGCGATGGAACCGTTGCAGATCGGCCCTGGTGAAGCGTCCAACCGTCGCCTCGTCTCCGTCGACCGTGGTCCGGTACGGATGACTCTCGGGATACAAGGTCTGGATGAAGACCCGGTGGGCCAGGGACTCCGCTCGGTCGCGTTCGGCCTTCAGCCCGGAGAGAGTCTGGGCGCTGACTCTCGCGAAATCGGCCTCGGGGAACGTGGGTTGAAGCAGGACGTCGAACACCAGGTCCAGGCTCGCGCTCAGGTGCGGCGTGAGGCATTGCATGCCGACATAGGAGCCGTCCCAGCCGCAGCTCGTCGAAAGGCTGGTGCCGAGAGACTCCGCGATCAGGGCCAGTTCCCTGGAGGATCGGGTGGTCGTCCCCTCGTCCAGCACCTCGGCCGTAAGGCTCGCCAGGCCCCCCTGCTCCGGCCCGTGCGCCGAGGCTCCCGCCGCCATCACGACCGATGCGGCGATGATGGGTAGGTCTCGCCTCGGAAGCACCCAGAGGGGCACGCCACAGGCCAGTTCCCGAACCTCCGGCAACGGGGCATGGAAGGCGGATGCCGAGGCCGATACGGGACGGATGGAGCGGTCGAGCGGCGGGAGGATGGTCGGGGTTTTCCGGCCCAGGACCGTCAGGGCGACATGGGCGGTCCACGATCGTCCCGTGGCGAAGGAACTCGTCGCGATGCTCTGGATCTGGTCGGGTGTGACGGCCTGATAGCGCGCGAAGTCCGCGGTGATCCGGCCCGGGTCGCCGAGATAGGTGTTGTAGGCGTTGAGCCGGTCGGCCACGCCCCCGAAACCGCCAACGTTGTCGAGCGCGTACAGGAATCCCGCGAGCCGTCCGTTCTTGACTCGGTCGAGTTCCAACGCGGTGACGCCGTCGGCCGCGATCGCCTCAAGTTCTTCGTAAACCCTGGACTTTGCCCGCTCCGGTGCGACCCCGGGCCGGAGAGTCACGATGACTCCGAAGGTCCCGGCGATCTCGCGCCCCGACTGATACGCGGTGACATCTTGCGCGATCTGCTCGTCCATCACGAGCTTGCCATAGAGCCGGCTGGACCGGCCGCGCGCCAGTATGTCCGCGAGCAGAGTCAGCGGGGCATCGTGTTCGTGGAACTGAGGGACCGTCTCCCAGATGAGATAGATGCGATCCAGCTCGACTCGGTCCAGGAGCGTGATCTCCTTGGAATTCGGATACCCCTCCGCTCTCGCCCACCAGAGCGGCTGGGACTTCATGCCCCCCGGAATCGGCCCGAAATAGCGTTCGGCGAGTTCGAAAGCCCGGTCTTCCTCGATATCGCCGACCAGGGCGAGGCTGGCGTTGCTCGGGACGTAATAGCGGCGGAAAAACGCCTGGATGTCGTCGCGGGAGGCGCGCTCCACGTCTTCCATCTCGCCGATGGTGAGCCAGCTATAGGGGTGGTCCGGCCCGTACATGGCTTCGGCCAGAGCCTTGCCGACCTGGCCGTACGGGCGATTCGCGTAGTTCTGGCGGTACTCGTTCTTGACGACATCCTTCTGGACCCGAATCTTTTCGTCCGAAAGCGCGGGCAGGAAGTTGGCCATTCGGTCCGACTCCATCGCCACGGCGATCTCGACGTGCGCCGACGGTAGATCGACGAAGTAATTCGTACGATCGGGCGAGGTCGAGCCGTTGACGGCGGCCCCGAGCCGTTGGAGCGGCTTGAAATAGTCTCCCGGATAATGTTCGGAGCCCTCGAACATCAAGTGCTCGAAGAGGTGCGCGAAACCGCGCTGGGTCCGCTCTTCATTCTTGGATCCGACGTGATACCAAAGGTTTACCGCGACGATCGGAAGCAAGCCCGTCTTCAGGGCGATGACCTCCAATCCGTTCGTCAGGGTCATTTTCTTGAAGGGAAGTTCGGGGAGGCGAAGTGTGGGGTTCATCCGAGCCAGATATGTGCCGAAGAGAGTATTTGGCCGGACGACCCAGCCTTGTCCCTAGGGTAATCAAAGTTGAGGCCGATTCCCATGCCTCCGAGTGTACCGTTCGCTCGATCGTGGAATTGTTCAAGCTGGTTTCGAAAGACCATCGGGCGACCCTGCCTTTCAGAAATCGTCCGATGCCGGAATCCGTTGATTACCGAGGATCATGCGGCGATCCCGTGACGGCGGAGTCCCTCGACAGCGTCGCGGGAAGTCTTACGCCATATCGGGTTAGTAGCGGGCGAGAGAGTATGCCTCCAAGAGGTCATGAGGGGACCCCTTTGACAGAGGACCATTTGGAGCGGGATAATGGTCCGACCCGCGAGCCTATGCGGTCTGCGAGAGGGCGAGAGGCTCCCAGCCTCCGAGGGTCGAACACGAACGAATCGCGACGATGCCGGACGGGCTGTGCCCGACGGTTACGCACTTCGATCAGAATAAGAAGGCCGGCTCGTGAATTGGGAAGATACGATCGTCGAGGCGTCCGCGTCCGACACGGGCATGCGACGCGCCAATAACCAGGATAGCTATTCCGTCGTCCGGGCCTCGTCCCGGGAATCGTGGAAGATGCACGGGCATCTATTCATGGTGGCCGACGGAATGGGGGCGCATGCCGCGGGCGAGCTCGCCAGTAAGATGGCCTGCGACAATATCCCGCATAATTACCGAAAATCCAAGACGGGCACCCCGGCCGAAAATCTCACGAAAGCCTACCGCGAGGTCGGCGGCCAGATCCACGCCAAGGCCACGGCGAATCGTGACTTCCAGGGCATGGGGACCACCTGCTCGACCCTGGTGCTGCTGCCGGCGGGTGCCCTGATCGCCCACGTAGGGGATTCTCGCGTTTATCGGATACGCAAGAACCGAATCGATCAACTCTCGTTCGATCACAGCCTCGTCTGGGAACTCATCCGGCGCAATCATCTCAGCCCCGACCAGGCCGGCAAGACCGTACCTCGCAACGTGATCACCCGGAGCCTTGGTCCCGATCCGACCGTGGAGGTCGACATCGAAGGACCGATCCCGATCGAGACCGGTGACGTGTTCTTGCTCTGTTCGGACGGGCTCTCAGGTCCTGTCACGGATGATGAAATTGGCGTGATCGCCGGCAGCTTCCACCCCGAGACCGCATGCCGATTCCTGATCTCTCTGGCGAACCTGCGTGGCGGTCAGGATAACATCACCGCGGTCATCTGCCGGATCGGCCCGTGGGTGGAGCCCGAATTTCCGAACTCGACTGCCGTCGACGGCAGCCAGGACAAGAAGGCCGGGCGAGGCTCGCTGTTTTCAAGTCTGCTGGGCTCGCTCAAAGGACGGCAGGCGGCTCCTCCGTTCGAGGAGAAGATTTATCAGACATTTGAGTGCCCGGTCGACCTCCCCTTTCTGGGTCGGATGGCCGACCTGCTTCGCAATGCCCAGGCCAACGGGGTCGATCAGGCATGGAGGGCGGACTGGGCCGCGCTGGCCGCTCATCGGAAAAAGGCGGAGGAGTTCCGCCAGACCGGCGACTTCCGCTCGGCCCTGGGACAACTCGGCGAAGCGATCGACATCCTCGGCCAGGCGGCGCGGGTCCACAAGATCGAGAGCGTCTCGAACGGGTCATCCTGACGGGCTGACGACACGGGTTATTGCCCTACCGTAATGGGTCCGCCACGACCCGAGGAATCGTCTCGATCATGTCCCAGCGTCCTCGCCCCGAGACCATTTGCGTCCATCCGCCCGAGGTGCCGGAGTCGGCATCCCGGCCGCTCAGTCCGCCGATCCACCTGAGCGCGGTCTACAAGATCGCCGGCCTCGACCAGATCGATGCCCTGTATGAAGGCGGCGATTCCGGATATACCTACCGCCGGGACGGGGATGCGAACTCCGACCTGCTCGCCGCCAAGGTTGCCGAGCTGGAACATGCGGAGGACGCACTGATTTGCGCCTCCGGCATGGGCGCCGAGGCCGCGTTGTTTCTTGCGACCCTCAGCGCGGGCGACGAGGTGGCCCTGTCGGATAATCTGTACGGCAAGACGGTTGCCCTCGTCGGCCGAGAGCTTTCCCGGTTCGGGGTCGGGCATCATTTTTTCGATGCCACCCGGCCCGAAAGTCTGAAACGCGTTCTGACTCCCACGACGCGCCTGGTGTTCGTCGAGACGCTTTCCAACCCTCTTGTCCGCCTGGCCGATATCGCCGGTCTGGCCGAGGTCGCCCACTCGTCCGGGGCGAGCCTGGCCGTGGATCATACCTTCGCCCCCCTGCTCTGCCGCCCGATCGAGATGGGCGCGGACTTCGTGACCCACTCGCTGACCAAATTGATCGGCGGCCATAGCGACCTGATTCTGGGCCTGCTCGCCGGACCGCGAGAGCGCATCGCGCGAGCCAAGGCGATCACCTCGGCCTTTGGTCTCGCGGGGAACCCGTTTGAAAGCTGGCTCGCTCTCCGAGGTGTTGCGACCCTCGGCCTGCGTTCCCAGCGAGCGTGTGCCACGGCGCTTCGCCTGGCCGAGCGACTTGCCGGACATCCTGGTGTAAAGCACGTCCATTATCCTGGCCTGTCCACACATCCTGACCATGCCTGCGCTTCAAGGACCCTTGAGGGCGGATTCGGAACGATTGCCACAATCGACGTCGGAGGACGACCTGAGGCCGACCTCTTGATTCGATCCTTGACGGGAATTCCATTCGCGCCGAGTCTCGGTGATGCCTCAACCACACTGAGCCATCCCGCGACGACGAGTCACCGCAACCAGAGCCCCGACCAGTGGGCCAGACAGGGCATCTCCGCGGGTCTGATTCGCCTCTCGTTCGGCCTGGAAGATCCGGACGACCTCTGGGACGATCTGAAGCAGGCTCTCGACCGGCTTGGCTAGAGACATGCGTCAGGGCGGGTCGTATCCGCCGGGATTCCAGGGGTTGCACCTCGCGATACGCCACAGACCTTTCCCGATGCCTCGAAACAGACCGTACTTGTGCAGGGCCTCAATCGTGTAGCGGCTGCATGACGGATGGAATCGGCAGGCTTGTCCGAGCCAGGGGCTGATCGCGATCTGGTAGCCACGAATGAGGGCGACGAGGGCGGCGATTGCCAGTCGAGACGGCCATCGAACGAGCGCGCTGATCATGGTCGGGGGATGCCGGGGCCGGTGCGAGGTTCCAGCCGTCGCGCGGCCCCTCGCGCAAGGACGGGCAGCGACGCCATGGCCCGGTCGAACCGGACGACTCCACCGCGAGGGACGATCACAAGATCGACTCCTTGAGGCAAGGAGACCCTGTTCAAGCGGAAGGCTTCGCGGATCGTTCGCTTGATCCGGTTTCGGCCGGCGGCCGACTTGACCTTTTTCTTGCCGACGGAGATCCCGAGCCGCGAGTAGGGCAAGCCGTTTGACGCGGCGTAGACGATCAGGATGTCGTCGGATGCGGTCTTGCGACGTTCGAACGCCCGGCGGAAGTCCTTGGGGTTGCGCATTCGCTCGTGAGGGCGAAAGGTTGCGTCGCTCATGAAGGGCCGGAGACCTCGGGTTCGGGGGCTTCCAGGGGGCGCACAGCCTTGACGGGTGTGACGCGAACTCGGAGTAATCGCCCCCGACGCACCAGGTGCCAGATCGCGAATGCTGCCAGGGTCACCGTCAGCGAGAGCGTGATTCCCGCCCATAATCTTACGGCGCCGATGGCTTGCTGCCGATTGCCCGAGATGGGGACCGAGGACCTGACCTCGGTACCGGCCGGCTTGCCGCCATCACGGACCTCGTTCATCGGGAGTCTCCAGGACGTCACGGAGCCGATCGGCAAGTTCTCGAATCCGGACCTGGACGTCTTCCAGATGGGTTCGGAGTTTGAGGATCGCCTCGATACCCGCGAGGTTGATCCCCAGGTCTCGCTGGAGGGTGACGACCGTCCAGATCCGGCGAATCTCGGCCGGTTCGTAGCCTTCAAGATCGCCGTGTCGCACGGAATGGACGAAGCCCCGGGACTCGAAGCGGATCAACGCCGAGGGCGAAACGGCGAGCCGCTCGGCTACTTCCTCCCGGGAAAAGATCGCGCTATGCGTCGACATGGGCCGGTGCTCTCGTCACGGGCGATCGAAAGGTCAACGGCTAGCATTTCGAGGGCGGGTGTCACAGGCCCTCGCGCGGATGCATCGGGTTGCGCCGGGCAAACTCCTGGATGAGTTGTCGGCTCTCCTCGTCCACATTTTTCGGCACGACGATCTTGAGCACGACAAAGAGGTCTCCGTCCGGCTGGTTTCCATGCGCCGGAACCCCCTTGCCACGGACTCGCAATTTCTGGCCGCAGGAACTGCCGGCCGGGACCGACAAGGTGACCGTCGTGCCGGCCAGGGTCGGAACCTCGATTCTGGCACCCAGAACGGCCTCATCAATCGTGATGGGCAGATTGATGCGGAGGTTGGAGTGATCTCGCTCGAATCGCGGGTCTGGTTGCGTCGTGACCGTGATGGTCAGGTCGCCGTTCGGAGCCCCCTTCTCACCCTTCCCTCCTCGACCCTTCAGACGCAGCTTCTTGCCGCTCTCGGTTCCTGGGGGAATCTTGATCTCCAGACTCTCTCGGGAGCCGTCCTCCCGAGCCAGGTCAATCGTGGTCGGGCCGCCGAGGACTGCCGTGGCGAACGGGATCGTGATTGAGGCCTCAAGATCGGCCCCGCGTTGGGGACCAGCCCGGCGTCCGCCGCGTGCCCCTCCGAATCGCCCGAAAATTTCGTCGAAGAGACCGCCCCCGGCCTCGCCCTCTTCGGTGCCTCCCCCGAAGAACTGGCTGAAGTCGACGTTCTCGTACCCGGGTGGTGCTTGCCTGGCCGACCATTCCGAGCCCCCCGATCGAGGGCCGGCTGCTCCCATCCCCTCGAAGCCGGCATGACCATAAGCGTCGTAGCGCTTCCGCTTCTCGGGGTCGCTCAAGATGTCATAGGCCGATTGCGCTTCCTTGAACTTCGCCTCGGAAGTCTTGTCGCCGGGATTGACGTCCGGATGATGCTGGCGCGCGAGGTTACGATAGGCCTTCTTGACCTGATCGGCCGTTGCGTCACGAGGAACGCCCAGGATCTCGTAGTAGTCGCGCTGGGCCATCAGTTCCTCGCCCGGGCGGAGAATCGATCCGCAACATCCAGGCCGATGTACGGTTCGACGATGATCCGGCCCGATCTGCATTGTAGCGGACCGGGTTCGGCAGATTCAAGCCGGCAAGAATCGGGCCGCGTCCCCGCTCCCCGCAGAATTTCGAGGCAGAATCGAGCCTGCGTTGAGGGACGATGTTCGGAACGGTTCGTGTTGCAATTCTTTGAGAGATGTTTTACAATTCGGCTCTGCCCGATGCCCCCTGCCTTCCCCTTGCCCCGAGCGCAATCTGGCGGTTTCAAGGACGCGAAAAATGAAGCGATCTCCCGGGAAGCGCGGACGCCGATGGTTCGCCGCGGGTTTCATCCTGGCGGTGATGGGTGCGGCGGGTGCGATAGGCTGGTATTGCTACCCGTCGAGGCGATGGGATGGCAGGCTGGAAGCCATCCCTCGGGTTCCGGTGCATCGCGCCGATCTGAATTTCACGTTGCGCGCGGGCGGATCAGTCGAGAGTTCGTTGCGGACGATGATCGCCTGCGAACTGGAGAATCTCCAGTTCAGTAACGAGGGTCGCGTGCTCGGCGCGGGCGGACGATCGACGATTCTGGAAATCATCCCGGATGGGTCGAACGTCAGGACGAATCAGGTGCTCTGCCGGCTCGACTCGTCGGAGTACGAGGAGCTTGTCCGGCAGCAGGAAATCAAGCTCCAGCAAGCCCGTAATGACAAGGTCAAGGCCGAGCTAGACGTGAAGGCGGCCGAGATCGCCTTGCGAGAATACCGGGACGGCCTTCTCCCCGACCAGCTCCAGAACCTCGACGGCAAGATCCTGCTTGCGGAAGTCGAGCGCAGCCGGCAGACGGATCGCCTGGACTGGTCGAGGACGATGCTCAAGAACGGCTACGTGAGCCAGGGCCAGTTCAATACGGAGACCCAGCGATTGCTGGCGGCGGACATCGCTCTCAACGGCCTCCGAGGCCAGCGTATGCTCTTGACCAAATTTCAATCGCCGAACGTCTTGCGCAACTTTCAGGTGCGGGTCGATGGCTCACTTTCGATGCTCGAATACCAGGACTTACGGCTCCGTCGAAACGAGACCTTGATGGCGAAGTTCCGCCGACAGGTCGAGCTGTGCACGATCAGGGCGCCCCACGATGGGTTCTTGATCTATGCGAACGCGGCGAGCAACGCGAACCGGGTCGAGGTCGGCACCCAGGTCTACCAGAAGATGAATCTGTTCTACCTACCGGACCTCACGAAAATGGAGGTCCAGGCCGTCCTGAATGAGTCGGTCGTGGATCGCGTTCGCGCGAAACAGACCGTGAGAGTCCGGATCGACGGCCTCCCCAACTACGAGTTGGAGGGGGATGTGGTTTCGATCGACTCCCTTCCGATCGTTCGCCGTGACATTCCCGGAGGAACGGACGTCAAGAATTACATGGGCCGGATTCGACTTCGCACCGCGCCCCGAGGCCTCTTGCCGGGTATGACGGCCGAGGTGGAGATTCAGACGGCCCATAGCATGAGGGCGCTGGTCATCCCGTCGGAGTCCCTGGTCGTTGAGGATGGCAAGGATTATTGCTACGTCGCGAGTGCCGAGGGGCTGGAACGCCGCGAAGTTCACATCGGCCAGGGGACTCGCGACCTGCTGGAGATCCGATCGGGCCTGGAGGAAGGAGAGGAAGTCATCCGCGACCCGTCGTTGCTGGAGGTCTCGGAACTCGAGCAAGCCACGGTCCATACCGCCCCGGCCCATGAACCCCACGTGGATTCCCACGCCCTGGCCCCGGCCGCCCGATAGGATCGCTCCAATCCGTGTCCTGGTCCAGGGCGGTCCGATCGTACAGTTCGGGTCAAGCTCGGACGCCGTGGGTGTCGATAATCGAGGTGCGCTCCATCTCGAATCGAACACCCGAGAAGGCCCCACCGACGATGTCCGCCAAACGCGTCGCGTCGAAGTCTGCCACCCCCGCGTCCTCCTCGTCGTCACCCGTTCTGAACCTCGCCATCCTGGGGTCGGCGGTCGCCTATGGACTGTGGCACCTGGTCACACGGGGCAAGGTCTCGTGGCCGCCGACGGAACTGCTCGCCAATGCCTACACGCTCGCCGGCTGTCTCGCCATCGTCGGCCCGGTCATTCTCTATCGGCGAGATGGAGGCGAGGGCGGCGTGGGTGAGATGCTGTGGATGACCGGTGGCGTGATGGTCTGGGTGTTCAACCTGGCGTCGCTCGCCAAGGGCGATGCGCACTCGGGCGCCTGGGCCACTCCTCTCGCGTCGCGAACGATGGGTCTTGTCATGTTGGCCGTTCTCGTCGCCGCCTGGCGCATGAAGAGCGGGTCGCGATCGTGGGCCTGGACCAATGTGACCGGATGGGTGCTCGGCGTGTTCTGGGTCGGCCTGGCGCTGGCGACCTTTGTCCCCGGCAACCCGGTGCGACTCGCCATGCGATGAGAAGCTCTCCTGGGCGAGCGGCCACCCCGGGGGCTCGGCCCGTCCCAGAATCGAACGCCACCCCCAGATCCGGTTGCGGTATGAGCCGGACGGACATGTGCGGAGTCTTGACGATGAGCTCGGTCGACGGATAGCCTGATATCCTGAGGCGCGGTCGCCGAATCCGCTCATCCCATTAATCCTCCGACGCCGGCCGCCAGGAGAATTCACACGTGGCAAGACCGTCGATCGCCCCTGTCGAGGCGAGCCCGATCGATAACGAACCGGTCATTGAAAATGAGATTCCGGCGTATCGCGCCATCAGTCCTCTCGCACTGACCAGCGCCGGGCTTGGAGTCATCTCGGCCCTGTCGTTCACGGATCTGAACTGGCTCGCGGCCGCCGCCCTCGCCGTGATCACGGGCGTCTGGGCCGATCGGAAGATCCGCAGGCGGTCCGATGCCATGACAGGCCGGAGCTACGCCCATGCTGGCATCGCGCTGGGATTGATGTTCGGGGTCTCGGCCTTCTCCTACAGCGTCTGGTCGCTCTATGCGCTCGAGCGCGATGCTCGGAAATACGGGGCCGTTCTGGAGAAGTCCTTCAATGACTGCAAGGACACCAAACCCGTCGATACGGGCGATATCCTCTGGTACATGATCCCCCCCACCGCCCGGAGGGGGATGACGCCCGAGGAAGTCCGCGTGAATATGAAACGGATGCCCAAGGAGTCGGAGAAGTTCGCGGAACTTGATAGTCGCGTCCGGAACATGATCGCCTACGCCGACAAGGATCCGATCAAATTCATCGGGGTCGAGAGCGCCTTCTTCGTGGAGCTGGACGCTTACGCCATGATCCTTCTGAAGCTCGGATCCGGCGAAGGGCCCGAGCACAAGGAGGATGGTGGTCACAAGCACACGGCGGGCGCCCCCGCGACGGTGGGGGATGGCTACGCGCTCATCCGGGCCCGAGGTAAGTCCGAGGGGCGAAGGTACAGGTGGTGGATTGACGGCGTGATCTATCCTTACTCGCCGAAGACCTACGAGCACGTCGAAGTCAAGGCGGACGGCGGCCACGGACACAGTCATTGATCCGTGGGAGTGGCGGCTATTTCGAGGCGACCGTCTCGCAATCCGTATAGGACGCGTGGCAGCGGTCGGTCTCCCAGAGCAGCACCTCGACGACCGGAAGTCCCGCCGCCTTCGCCTGCTCGAAGATCAGCCGTGAGATGTTCTCCGCCGTCGGGTTCCGATCCATCACGTAGACACGCTCGCCCCGAGCCTGGAGGACCGGGAGGATGGGGTCGTCGCGGCAAAGGAGGAGATTGTGATCGAGATTCTCGTCCACCCAGCGCTGGACGGAGTTCTTGATGTCGCTGAAATCGACGAGCATGCCCCGTTGATCCAGGTCCTCCGCCTCCAGGGTGATCACGGCGCGGCCGTTATGGCCGTGGAGGTGGCGGCATTTCCCCTCGTAATTCAGAAGCCGGTGACCGTAGCAAAAGTCGAACTCGCGGGTCACGCGAAACATGGTTGGCTCCCTGCCGGTGAGTGGTTAGTGACTCCGGAGCCCGCACATTCTAGTTGTCATCGACCGTCCCGGCAATCGGTCGTCCTGACCGTGTGACTCGCGGAGAGCTTGCATCGTAGGGCGTGCCGGGTATGATGGACCACTTGTCCCCGCCCTTTCGCCCTCATCGACGAGGCGAGATCAGGGCGTCGCGGGGCCAGGTTGATCGTCTGGAGCAGAGGAACGAGACATGGCAGAGGTGATGACCACCGACGTCCGCGCGATCATGGATCGCGACCCTTTCGACGCCTCGGCCGTGGCCGACTTGCGAGAAGTCCTGGGTCGCGACCCTTCCCGATACAAGACCCTTCGCGATTCCGTGTACGCGATTCAGGACCGCGAACAAGGCGCGATGAAGCCGACGACGCATCTTCGCCTGGGCGTTGCTGATGTGCTCTTGGGTCAATACAAGCGTGCCCTGGACCACCTGAACAAGGCCGGCGACCAGGGCCTGGCGCTCTTCTTTCGCGGCCTGGCGCTGGAAAACCTCGAGAAGTGGGCCGAGGCCTCCGCGGCGTTCGCCGCCGCCGCCAAAGCGGGATACGATCCCAAGCGCTCGGAGCTTCATCGCGTCGGCGCCCTCCGCCGCTCGGGCGACATTGAGGGCGCGAAAGCCCTGCTCGCGAAGCTCGAGCCCACGGCCGGGAATTCCGCCGAGTTTCACTACCAGAACGGCAGCCTCCTGTCGGCCGACGGCGAATTGATTGCCGCCGCCGCCGAGTTCGAGAAGACCCTCGCCAGCGAGCGAGATCACTCCGGGGCCCTCTTCGAGCTGGCGTACATCAGCGACCTCTACGGCAACGACGAAGCGGCCGTTGAGTACTACAAGCAGTGCCTCCGCCGCCCGCCGGTCCCTCTGGCCGCCTGGATCAACCTCGGTGTCCTGTACGAGGACGAGATGCGGTTCCGCGATGCGGAGCAGTGCTATCGCCAGGTGCTCAATTTCGACCCCAAGCATCCCCGCGCCAGCTTGTTCTTCAAGGACTGCCGCGCCAGCCGCGACATGTACTACGACGAGGAGGCCGAGCGCGGCTATGACCGCCTTCGCCAGCTCCTGGAAATCCCAGTCACCGATTTCGAGCTCTCGGTTCGTAGCCGCAACTGCTTGCGGAAGATGAACATCCGGACGCTCGGCGATCTGACGCGAACCACCGAAATTGCGCTGCTCGCCAGCAAGAATTTCGGCGAGACGTCCCTGCTCGAAATCAAGGAGATGATGACCTCCAAGGGCGTCCGCCTCGGCATGGCCCTCGAAGCCGGCGAACGAGCGGCGGGCGGCATGCATGCGGAGCCGATCGAGGAGCTGAGCCAGGAGGAAAAGGCCCTGCTCTCCAAGCCGATCAGCGAGCTGAACCTCTCTGTCCGCGCCCGCAAGTGCATGACCAAGCTCGGCATTCAGACGGTCGGGGACCTCGTCTCCCGCACCGGCGACGACCTGCTGGAATGCAAGAATTTCGGCGTGACTTCGCTCAATGAGGTCCGGGAAAAGCTGACGGACCTGAACAACTTGAAGCTCAAGAACGAGTGACTTTCAGATCGGCGTCCGTTGGATGATTCGCCAGGTCCCGACCATTCCGATCGGACGCGACGCCTCCTTGTCCCGCCCCGTCTCGTATCGGCTCATCGCCCTCGATCCCCTCTCCGCGGCAAGGCGGGGCGTGCTCGACACGCCTCACGGCTCATTCGAGACCCCCGCCTTCATGCCGGTGGGGACGCAGGCCACGGTCAAAGGTGTCGTCCCCGACCTGCTGAGGCAGGTCGGATCGACGATGATCCTTGCGAATACCTACCACCTCGCGCTCCGTCCGGGAGCCGAGGTCGTGCAGTCGCTCGGTGGCCTCCACCGTTTCATGGGCTGGTCCGGCCCGATCCTGACGGACTCCGGAGGCTTTCAGGCCTTCAGCATGGCCGATCGGGTCACGCTCACGGAACGGGGCGTTGCGTTCAAGTCGCATCTTGATGGCAGTTTGCTCGACCTCACCCCGGAGCGGGCCGTCGAGATCCAGGAAGCCCTCGGCGCCGATGTCGCGATGTGCCTGGATCAGTGCCCGGCGCTGCCGGCCTCGAAAGAGGTGATCGCCGAAGCGGTTGCGCGCACGATCCGATGGGCCGAGCGATGCAAGAATGCCCAGACGCGCCCCGATCAGGCGCTCTTCGGAATTGTTCAGGGCGGTTCGCACGAGGATCTCCGGGGCGAGTGCGCCGAGGCCCTGATCGCCATGGATTTTTCCGGCTATGCCGTCGGCGGAGTCAGCGTTGGCGAGGGACGTGAGGAAGTCAGGAAAGCCCTGGACGTGACGACCCACAAGTTGCCCACGGAGAAGCCCAGGTATCTAATGGGGGTGGGACGTCCGCAGGACATTCTCGACGCGGTTGCGACCGGGATCGACATGTTCGACTGCGTACTGCCGACCCGCAACGGCCGGAACGCGACCTGTCTCACTGCGCGCGGGAATGTGAAGCTACGCAACGCCTCTCACAAGACGGACTCGGGACCGATCGAAGAGGGTTGCGACTGCCCGGCGTGTCTGAAGTTCAGCCGGGGCTATATCCGCCACCTGTTCCTCGCCGGGGAGATGCTGGGGCCGATCCTGGCCAGTCTCCATAACCTCGCGTACATGCACCGCTTGATGCGGGAAATTCGCGAGGCGATATCCGAGGCCCGATTCGTCCGGTATAGGGCTGAGGCGCTTGAAGCGCTGGGGTCGGAGACGGTACAGTAGGCCTTTCGCCTTCGATTCCGCCGCGACCACCCGCGGGGCGTCCGCTTCGGATGTCCCGATCTTCGACCGTTGAGAAGAGACTCATGGCCTGGCCGCTCGCTTCCGTCCTCCTGCTCGCCGCTCTCTCGGCCGACCCTCCTGCCGCCGAGAAGACCGCCGCGGCACCGGCCGCCGCCGCCGCCGCAGCTCCGGCGAATGCCGGCGGCAAGGCTGCGACTCCGGCCCCGGCCGCGACCGATAGCTCGCTCCCGACAATCATCGTCCTGGGACCGATCTTCTTGCTGTTCTACATCTTGCTGATCCGGCCGCAGCAGCAACAGGAGAAGAAGCGGAAAGGCCTCGTCAATTCGCTCAAGAAGAACGACAAGGTGCTGACGTCGGCGGGGATTTACGGGACGGTGGTCTCCGTCGAGCCCGAGCAAGATAAGGTCGTCCTGCGAGTGGATGACGACAAGGGCGTGAAGTTCACGTTCAGCAAGGCGAGCATCGTTCGCGTGATCGACGCGAAGCCGGAAAAATCGGCGGAAGTGTCCTCGTGATGGGAACCAGAGAGGCGTTCGGCCCCTTGCTCTCGGGGCCGGAACGGACGCCGAAGTCCTTTGCTCGCGGCTTTAAGGAAGGGTCATGAATACGCACGCCCGTCGTTTCTTGTTGATCGCCGTCGTTACCCTGCTAGGTCTCGTCGCGGCCTGGCCACCGAAAGAGAAGCTGAAGCTGGGGATCGACCTCTCCGGCGGCACGATCCTCGTGTATGAAGTGAAGCCGGGCAACCGTCCCGACTTCAACATGGACGACCTGATCGGCGCACTCAAAAAGCGAGTCAACCCCGAGGGGGTTCAGGACATCCCCATCCGCAAGGTCGGCTCCAACCGGATTGAGATCATCCTTCCCGAAGCCGACGCGGCCGAAGTCGATGAAGTCAAGCGCCGGATGACGGACGTCGGCTCGCTGGAATTCCGCATCCTCGCCAGCATGAAGAAGGATAAGCCCGCCATCGACCGCGCGATGGCCGCCAACGGGCTCAACAACCCCCCGAAAGGCTATCGCTGGGCCAAGCTCGGCGAGATCGTGAGCGGCAAGAATCCCAAGTTCGACGCCACGCACCTGACGGACACGGCCCAGTCGTGGGTACGGAATCGATATTCCACCCCGACGCGCGTGCGCCTGGTCGGCAAGGACAAATCGGGCAAGGAGAAGATCGTCGCCGTCACGATCCTGGGCAACAACTCGAATACGCTGACCCTCGATCCCGTCCGGTCCGTGCTGGCGAAGGACGACGACTCGGGCGAGCGCACGAAGTTCACCAACATCGGCTCCCTGACCTCGTACTTCCAGACGATCGACTCGTATGAGATCGACTACAACCCGGGCCGGATGCGCCCCAGCGACAACGCGATCGTGCGCGAGCAGGCACGAGGCAAGGGCTTCCTGGAACGGTTTATCCTGATCAAGCTCGACCGCCAGAACGTAACGGGTGAGAGTCTTTCTTACGCCTATCCGACCAACGACGAACGCGTTCAGCCGGCCGTCGGCTTCCACTTCACGCCGTCCGGCGGGCGAAAGTTCGGCCAGCTCACCCTGGACAATCTCCCCGAAGAGGGCGGGACGTTTCAGAGGCACCTGGCGATCTTGCTCGACAATCAATTGATGTCGGCGCCCGTGATCCGTCAGCAGATCACCGATCAGGGCATCATCGAGAACATGCAGGCGCGCGAGGTCGATCGCCTGATCAGCATCCTCCGCGCGGGCAGCCTGCCGGCGAGCCTGAACCCGTCGCCGCTGCTCGAAGAGAAGGTGGGCGCGACCCTGGGACAGGACACGATCCAGAAGGGTATTCGCGCCATCGCGATCTCGATGTTCGTGGTGCCGATCTTCATGATCGTGTACTACCGGTTCGCGGGCGTGGTCGCGGTTGTGGCGTTGATCCTGAATATGATCCTCTTGATCGGCGCCATGGCCTTTTTCCAGGCGTCGATTACACTCCCGGGACTTGCGGGGCTGGCCCTGACCATCGGGATGGCGGTGGACGCGAACGTGCTCGTCTTCGAGCGAATGCGCGAGGAAGGCGAACGCGGAGCCACGATGGCCGCGCAGATACGCTCCGGGTTCAATCGGGCTTGGACAACGATCTTCGACTCGCACGTCACGATCGTGCTGTCGGGCATCGTGCTCTACGCGATCGGGACCGAGGAAGTGAAGGGGTTCGCCCTCACGCTCATCATCGGCATTCTGATCAACCTCTTCACCGCCGTTTACGTCTCCCGCGTGATCTTCGAGTACTGGTACAGCAAGGGGTGGTTGAAGCACCTGACGATGATGAAGATGTTCGACAAATCGACCATCGACTTCGTCTCGCCCAGAAAGTACTTCATGACGGCCTCCCTGGTCGTCATCACCGCGGGGCTGGTGGTCACGGCAATGCGCTGGAATCGCATGCTCAACATCGACTTCACGGGCGGCACGCTCGTCACGATCCAGCTCGATCCCAACGCGCCGGAGCTCAAGGGGCTGGATGCCACACAGCGAACCGCGAAGGTCCGTCAGCTTGCCGCCCAGGCGCTGCCGGAACCCTCGGTCGAGTCTCTTAGCGTGGGTAACGAGGCGGGAGGCTATCGATTCAACATTCGCACCACCGAGGAGGCGAAGGTTGACGAATCGGCGCCCTCCGGGGTGGTGAGAAATCAGGTCCAGGAAAAGATCCTCAAGACCTTCGGGGGGATTCTGGCCAAGCTCGAGATGGCCAAGCCCGGAAAGCCCGAGCCGATCCCTGCCACGGCCAAGGGCGAGGTGGCCGATCCCAACGAACGATTCCCGGGCGGCTGGCGATACACCCTGGTCTTCAATCGCCCGACCGATCCCAAGATGATTCAGCCCAAGGCGATCGAGGTCTTCAAGGCCGCCGGGATCGTGAACCCGGAGACGCGGTTCTACCTCGACCGGCCCACCCTGCCGAGCGGTGCCGCAGCCTTGCCGAACGAGCAGATGTACCTGAGCACCGATATCGAGCCCAAGCAGGCCGAGCCGCTCCTGGATAACCTCGCGAAGGCCCTGCGCGACGATCCGAACCAGCTTTTCGAGCGAGTCGAGATCTTCGGGGGCGCGGTCGCGAAGGACACTCGAACGCTGGCCATCCTCGCGATCGTCGCGAGCTGGTTGATCATCGTCGCTTACCTCTGGTTCCAGTTCAAATCGGTGACGTACGGCCTCGCGGCCGTGCTCGCGCTGGTTCACGACGTGCTCATCACGCTCTGCGCCGTGGCGATCTCGCCCTACAAGATCGACCTCCCGATGATCGCCGCGTTCCTCACGCTCATCGGCTTCTCGGTCAACGATACGATTGTCATCTTCGACCGAATCCGCGAGCTCAAGGGCAAGACGCCCGTGCTCACGGGCAAGATGGTCAACGATGCACTTAACCAGACGCTGAGCCGAACCATCATCACGTCCTTGACGGCCTGGCTCGTCGTGGTGATCCTCTACCTGTTCGGCGGCGAGGGCCTCCAGGGCTTCTCGTTCTGCCTGGTCGTCGGGTTCCTGAGCGGCACCTATTCGACCATCTACATCGCGACCCCCATCCTCGTGGACTGGGTGAGCAAGCAAAAGGCCCCGGCGGTCGGCAAGCCGGCCCCTGCCCTCTCCGCGCGATAGCGGATACGTCCGTTGTCTGAAGAAATGGCTCTTTCAGCAATCCCGTCGGGGCCGGTCGCATCAGCGCCGGGCCCGACCGGATTTCCGTTGGATGCCTCACGGCAGGCGCAGGATCTGCCCGCCGTGATAGGTGCGAATTCCCGCATCTCCGACCAGACGGAATCCACCCGTCGGGTCGATCCCTCCGCCTCGCCCCGTGTGTACTTCCGTCCCGAGTGAGATCCGCACCAACTCTCCCTTGAGCACATCGCGAGCGGCCCACGAGCTTGCCAGACGGGGGTCGTCTTGCGCAAGACGGGTCAAGAGGAGCGGGAATCGTTCGAGGAATGCGGCGAGAAGTTGATCGAGATCCCACGCGATCGGGTTCCAATCTCGCAGAGTGGTCGCCATCCGGCGAATCTCGGCGGGGGCGCCGCTGAGATCCGTCGTCACATTCAGGCCGATACCGATGAGGAGACGAGCGCCCGACCGGCCCTCAATCCTCTCGGGAAGGATTCCGGCGACTTTTCGGCCGCGCATCTCAACATCGTTCGGCCAACGAATCTCGAGCGCGTCCAGCGACCCGGCACCCTGTCCGAGGTGGGAGGATGAGATCTCCTCCACCACGTCGATCAACCCCACCGCGACCGCCAACGCCACGCGGGGCTCGTGGTCTCTCCTCAAATCGTAAGCGGCGGGGTCGATGGCAATCGTGAAGGTCAGACTCCCCTCGTCCGACCACCAGTGATGCTCCCCTCGACCTCGCCCGGAGGTTTGTCTGCGGGCGCGGGCCAAGAGGGGAAGCTCCACCTCGCCCGCCTCGACCAGCTCACGGGCGGTGTCGCTGGTCGAGGCGAGCTCCTCGTAATCGAGCATCGTGCGGAAGAACAGGGTCATGCAGGCGAGAGCCTCACGAGCAGGTCGCCGGTCTGGACCTGACGGCCCACGACGGCCAGGACCTCGGCCACGCGGCCGGGCTTCTCCGCGTAAAGGGTCGTTTCCATCTTCATCGCCTCGATCGAAAGCAGTTTTTGACCCTTCTTCACGGCGTCTCCTGCATGGACCGCGACGCCGACGACCAGGCCGGGCAGCGGCGAGCCGACCTGGAGGGGGTCCGCGGGATCGGCCTTGGGAGCCGCGATGACGGCCGAGGCGAGCGATCGATCGGCGACCACGATCTCTCTGGGCTGGCCGTTCAGCTCGAAGAACACGGTTCGCTTGCCCTCGTCGGAGGGCTCGGAGACCGCCACGAGCTTGACGATCAGGGTCTTGCCGGGCTCAATCTCGACGAGGTTCTCGGTGGCCTCCTCGGGTCCGAAGAAGAAGACGGGCGTCGGCAGGACGGAGGTGTCGCCGAACTGGGTCTTGTGCTTGGCGAGGTCGGGGAAGACGCGGGGATAGATAAGCAAGCTCAGGGCATCGCGCACCGACGCCGGCTCACCCAGGAGTTCGGACGCCTTGGCCTGCGCCGCGGCCAGGTCGGCCGGGGGGAGATTGGCTCCGGGTCGATCGGTCTGTGGCGGCCGGCCTTTCAAGACCCGGGCTTGCAGTTCCTTGGGAAAGCCCCCCGGCGGCTGGCCGAGCCGGCCTTCTAGGAACTCGACGACGCTTTCAGGAAATGCGAGCTCGCGATCCGGGTCCAGGGTGTCTTCCGGGTCGAGGTTGTTCGCGACGAGGAACAGGGCCATGTCGCCGACGACCTTCGAGGATGGCGTGACCTTGACGATATCGCCGAACAAGAGGTTCACATCTGCGTATGCCCGACAGACTTCGGGCCATCGAGGGGCGAGGCCCAGTGCCTTCGCCTGCTGGAACAGGTTCGTGTACTGACCGCCGGGCATCTCGTAGGCATAAACTTCCGCCGAGGGCGCGGTCAGGCCCGACTCGAACGGGGCGTACATCGCCCGAACCTCGGCCCAGTAGCGGCTGAGGTCGATGAGGGATGCCGGATCGACCTCGGTCTCCCTGGGGGTGAATTTGAGCGATTCCACGATCGCGTTCAGGCTCGGCTGGGACGTCAGCCCCGACATCGACGCGATCGCGCCATCGGCGATATCAAGCCCCTTGGAGGCCGCTTCCAGCACGCTCGCGGCCTGGGCGCCGCCGATGTCGTGGGTGTGGAAGTGAACCGGGATACCGACCTCCTGACGGAGTGTCTCCACGAGCCTGGCGGCGGCGTAGGGCTTGCACAGGCCGGCCATATCCTTGATCGCGATAAGATTCGCGCCCCGTTTCTCCAGGTCTTTGGCCATCGAGACGTAGTATTTCAGGTCATATTTCGGGCGTTTGGGATTGAGGATATCGCCCGTGTAGCAGATGGCGGCCTCGCACAGGCCGCCTGCCTCGCGGACGGCATCCAGGGCGACGGCCATGTTGGGGACCCAGTTCAACGAGTCGAACACGCGGAAGAGATCGATCCCGGCGTCGAACGACTCCTTGACGAACGCCTTGACGACATTGTCGGGATAACTCGTATAGCCCACGGCATTGGAGCCGCGGAGGAGCATCTGGAACAGGATGTTCGGGATGCGTTCGCGAAGCTGCGACAGGCGATCCCACGGATCTTCGTTGAGGAAGCGCATCGACGTGTCGAACGTGGCGCCGCCCCACATCTCGATGGAGAAGAGGCCGGGACAGAGGCGGGCGTAGGCGTCCGCCACGCGGATCATGTCCCGGGTTCGGAGGCGAGTCGCCAGCAACGATTGGTGAGCGTCGCGGAAGGTGGTGTCGGTCAGCAGCAGAGGCCCATGTTCACGGACCCAGGCGCTGAATTTCTCCGGGCCTAGCGTCTGGAATTTCTGTCGAGAGCCAGCCGGAGGACTGGACGTGGCGTCGAACGCGGGCGGGACCGGTTCACCCTGGAAGTGATAATTCGACGGCTTCGCCAGCCCCGCGAACCCGTTGACGCTCACCTCGGCCGCGTACGCCAGGAGCCTCGAAGCGCGGTCTTGCCGGATGGGGAACTTGAATAGCTCGGGCGTCTGGTCGATGAATCGCGTCGTGCATTTCCCCGACCGAAAGCTCTCGTGGTTGATCACATTCAAGAGGAACGGGATGTTCGTCTTCACGCCCCGGATGCGGAACTCCTGGAGCGCGCGTTCCATACGGGCGACGGCGTCGACGAACCGCCGGCCCTGGGCGGACACCTTGACGAGCAGCGAATCATAAAAGGGCGTAACGATCCCCCCGGTGATCCCCGGGCCGCCGTCGAGGCGAATGCCCAACCCGCCGGCCGAGCGATAATGCGTGATGCGGCCATAATCGGGCGTGAATTTGTTCTGAGGGTCTTCGGTGGTGATGCGGCACTGGAAGGCGAAGCCGTCGAGCTTCACGGCCTCCTGATTCGGCAGATTGATCTCCGGGTCCGACAGCGGCGAGCCCTGCGCGACCAGAATCTGGCTCTTGACCAGGTCCACGCCGGTGACCATCTCGGTGACCGTGTGCTCGACCTGGATGCGAGGGTTGACCTCGATGAAAAAGAACCGGCCCGTGTCGTCGTCGACCAGGAATTCGACCGTGCCCGCGTTGTCATAGCTCACCTTGCGACCGATCGCGATCGCGGCATCGCAGACCGCCTGGCGCACCTTGGGGTCCAGGCCGACCGCGGGAGCGATTTCGACGACCTTCTGATGCCGCCTCTGCACCGAGCAGTCTCGCTCGTAGAGATGGACCAGATGGCCGTGCCTGTCACCGAGGAGCTGGACTTCGATGTGCTTGGCCCGGGTGATGAACTTTTCGAGGAACACGTCGGGGCAACCGAACGCGGTTTGTGCCTCGCGACGGGCCTGGTCGAGCGCGGAGTCCAGTTGGTCGAGATCCTCGACGACCCGCATCCCCCGCCCGCCGCCGCCCATCGAGGCCTTGACGATCACCGGGACGCCGAGCGATTCGGCGATCGCGCGTGCGGCCGGACCCGGCAGGACCGGCTCGGGGCTCCCGTTCAAGATCGGCACGCCCGCCTCGTCCGCAATCCGGCGTGCCGCGACCTTGTCGCCCAGCATGTCGAGCAGTTCGGCCCTGGGCCCGACAAAGGTGATTCCGGCCTCGTCGCAGGCCCTGGCGAACGCGGCGTTTTCCGAGAGGAACCCGTAGCCGGGGTGGATCGCGTCGACGCCCTTTTCCTTCGCGAGCTTGACGATTGCCGGGATGTTCAGATACGAACGGATCGGCTCGCCCGTCCCCCCGATCTGATAGGCCTCGTCCGCCTTGAGACGATGGGTGGCGAACCGGTCCTCGTGCGAATAGATCGCCACGGTGCGGATGCCCAGCTCATGGGCGGAGCGGAAGACCCGGATGGCGATTTCGCCACGGTTGGCAACGAGCAGCTTACGGAACTCGGGCATCGAGCAATCACCCCGGCAGTAGGATCGTCGCGAAGACTGCGCCGGGGGAATATGCTAACGAATCGGGGCTCAGGGAGCGAGAGCCCGGTGAACGGGTTCCATGGTCTCGTGGGGCCAGTTTGGACCGACCGCTGCGGCGCGAGTTTGAGATGGCCGGTTGGAACCGGCCCTACGAAACGACTGTATCCGCCGACCTGAACGGGCGATCCGGCGCGATGGGCCAAGCCTGTTCGTGTCCGTGGAAACCCGATTCCCTGTCAGGAACCGGGTACATTTCCGCCACGTTCCGGCCCCCTATTTATGTCCGTCGTGACGGTGCTCTCTTGGTATCATCGCGTCGAACCGGGACCCTGAATACGGAATCCCATCGTGCCGGCGAGATTCAAGCCCTCACGACGGGATTCCTGAGAACCCCGATCCCCTCAATAATCGCCTCCACCACGTCGCCGTCCTTGAGGTAGGTTCCCGTCGCCGAGCCGACCCCGCTTGGCGTTCCCGTGGAGATGATGTCGCCGGGTTCCAGCGTGACGAAGCTTGAAAGGAACGAGATCACGGCCGCCACGGGGAAAACCATCTGAGCCGTCGAGGCGTCCTGCTTGAGCTCGCCGTTGACCTTCAGGCGGATTCGAAGGTCTTGCGGATCAACATCTTCGGCCGAGAGCAGGCAGGGACCCATCGGACAGAAGGTGTCGTGCCACTTGCCATGCAGCCAGTCGAAGAACTTGTCCCGCTCACGCGGCTTGCGATCGGGGTTCGGGGCGAATTTACGATCCGAAATATCGTTCAGGATCGTATATCCGGCGACGTAAGTCAGCGCCTCGGCTTCCGGGACGTCCCTGCACTCCCTCCCGATCACGACCGCCAGTTCGCACTCCCAATCCACGTGGTCGGGAGAGACCTTGGGAATCACGATCGGGTCGTCGGGGTTTGTCAGGGTTGTCGACGGAGGTTTGAGGAAGACGTACGGGAACGTCTCGGCCCTCTCCGCCGCGGTCCCGCCCCGTTCCTCGACATGCTTGGAATAATTCCCGGCCAGCAGGAGGATCTTTCGCGGGTGAGGGACAGGGACGAGGATCTCGACCTGATCGAGGGGTATGTTCAGGGCGTCACGGTCTTCGTGGCCGAGAGTCTCGATCCAGCCTGACAACACGCGGATGGCGGCTGCTCCATGTCCATCGGGAGGGAGCAGCTCAAGGAGATCCTCGCCGCTGGCGAGCACCAGATCCTGGCCGGTCGCTTCCTCATAGGCGGCGCAGGCCGCGTCAATCGGCACGACCGAGCGATCGGCGTAAAAACCCAGGAGCATCTCGTCTTCGAGGAGGAACCGGCACAGTCGCATCGGAGATCCGCCCTGGTATCGAGGGGAGTGGTCAGCGAAAGGACTGCCACCTTAGCGTCCATACGGCCGTCGAGCAACGAGGCGGAGGACCGCATCGGCCAGCGACTCATCCTGATCCAGCGTGATGGCGCGGAGGTCGAGCAGCACGCACCCTTCATGAATGCGGGGGACAACGGCCGGATCACCGACGCGTAGCGCGCGGGCCAGCGCATGCTCGGACCCGAGCTCGGGCGTCCACGGCGGGCCGAGTCGAACAGCGGCTGTCGGGATTGGGTCGATCGGCACGCTTCCGCCGCCGAGGAACGCGTTGGATTCGACCACGTCGACCGAGAGCTTCGACCCGGCGGCGATCCGCGAGGCGAGCCGGTTCGCGCGGTCGTGTAGGGTTGCCAGAGGCGTGGTGAGAAATCTCCAGAGCGGAATGTGCCTCGCGGCCTGGGCCGGATCGAGGGCGAGCCATAACGTCGCCTCCAGGGCCGCAAGAGTCATCTTGTCAACCCGGAGAGCCCGCATCAGGGGATCGGACGAAACCCGGCAGATGGCGTCCTTCCTGCCGACGAGAATGCCGCATTGCGGGCCGCCGAGGAGCTTGTCGCCCGAGAAGAGGACGAGATCCGCTCCGGCCGACAGTCCCTCGGCAACCGTTGGTTCGCCGGAAACGCCGGGCGGCGAACCGGGTCCGAGCGAGCCGGACCCGAGATCGTCGATCGTGACGAGCCCTCTGGAGCGGGCGAGCATCGCCAGTTCGGCGATGGGCACCGACTCGGTGAAGCCGACGACGCGGAAGTTGCTGGGATGCACGCGGAGCAAAGCCGCCGAGTCGGGGCCGATGGCACGCTCGTAGTCGGACAATCGCGTCTTGTTCGTCGTGCCAACCTCGCGGAGCCTTGCTCCGGACACCTCGAAGATCTCCGGGAGGCGAAAGCTGCCCCCGATCTCGACGAGCTGGCCACGCGAGACCAGGACCTCCCGCCCGAAGGCCATCGTCCGCAGAGCCAGGATCGTGGCTGCCGCGTTGTTGTTGACGACGGTGGCCGCTTCCGCACCGGTCAAGCGGACGACGAGATCGGAGACCCCCTCGGTTCGATGCCCGCGCGACCCGGTTTCCAGGTCGAATTCAAGGTTGCAATAGCCCCGGACGACCCGGTCCACGGCCTCGGCGGCCGGCTCTGCGAGCGGGGCGCGGCCAAGGCCGGTGTGGAGCAAGATCCCGGTCGCGTTGATCACCGGCCGGAGTCTCGGACGATCGCCGGACAAAAACTCGAGGACCCGGAGGGTCAGCGCGTCCTCAGTCGGGGCGGTCGCTTGATCGTCGCGGATCGTCTCGCGTACACGATCGAGGACGATCCGGACGGCGCGCAAGACGGCGTCACGCCCCCGAACTCCGATCGAGGCCTGGAGTTCCGGCCTCGCGATCAGAACGTGAACCGGGGGCAGATTCCGAAAGGCCGGATCACTCATGAGCGCTGGACTCCTCATCGACCGCCCCCAGGGTGCGGAGATCGCCGACGCGATGGGTGAGGCCGATCCGGTCGAGATGTTCACCGATCGGCACGGCGTACTTGCGCGTGGTGCCGAGGAGGTCGCGAAGCTCGGCCATCGTGATGGCGCCCGACGAGGCCAGGCGCGATCGGACGGCCATTCGCATCGAGGATTCAACCGCGGAGTCGAGATACAGGCCGTCTCCCAGGCTGATCAGCACGCCTTCCTCGACGAGGAGCTTGAGAAGTTCGAGGACGACGACCTTACGCGCCGAGGTGGTAGCGATCAGGTCCGCCTCCTCGGGAGGCGCAGAACCTCCATCACGGATCAAGCGAGCGAGCTCGGCCTTGAGCTTCCGTTCCGAGTGGCTGAGCTGGGGCTCGAACGAACGGAGCGCGACGAATCGATCGTCGGCGATCAGGTCACCTCGGGCCTTCAATCGTTCGATGAGACCGGCGATCAGGGCGTCGCCCGGCAGGTCGGGAAGCGCGGCAAGGACATGGGCGCGACGGACCGCGGAATGGCGGGGATGGGCGGCGTGCAGGCGGCCGATGGCGCGAAGGACCCGGCCCTCCAACTCGATCGCCACGTCCGCCACGACGCGGACCGTGCGGCGAGGTCCGATCGGAAGCTCGACGAGGGAACCCCGCGCGGTGAGATGGGCGACTTCCGCCGGCACCTCTGCGATCGGCACGCCGGCTTCGCGGCAGAGGTCCGGATCGGCCCAGGGGGCCAGGCCGATCGTCGTCAGGGCTGAAGCAATCCGTTCGTGAGGGTCGGCGGAACCCCGTCGTTCGAGAAGTTGGATCGCGGACGAATCGCGCCGGCGGATGCGACGGGCCGTTGGTTGCAAGATCCGACCACCTCCCAGGGTCGCGGGGGGGCTCTCTTCCCGAATCACGAACGGCTGGCCGGAAACCGCCACCACGGGCTGAGAAAGGATCAACTGGGCCAGGGAACTGTCGCCTGGGTCGAGGCTATTTCGACCGAAGAGGGACAGCGTCGCCGCGACTTCGGCCGTGCCGAGATGCAAGCGGTAACGACCGCGATGTCGCAATTTCCTCGGCGCGGCCGGCGAAGCCTTGATCTCCACGCCTATCAGGCGTGTCGGCTTCAGGTAACCGGGCGATCCTAGCTCTTGTCCCCGAAAGACTTCCGCATGATGGACTCCCCCGAGATTGATCGCGGCCCGTTCGCCACGATGCACCCGATCCACGGGCGAGCCGTGACGATGAAGGCCCCGGATGCGCACGGATCTGCCCTCCGGGAACCACTCCAGTTCCTCCCCGATCGTCGCTTCACCCGAGGCGACCGTCCCGGTGACGATCGTCCCGCGTCCGGGCAAAGTGAATGATCGATCGATGGCCATTCTAAACATACCCGCGTCCGAGTGAGGTCTGGATCGATGCGCCAGGGATGCCAGCTCGGCACGGAGATCATCGATTCCTTGGCCGGTCGGGATCGAGGTCCGAATGACGGCGGCACCCTCCAGGAAACTGCCGGCGACGAGCGACCTGACGTCGTCCTCGACCATGTCGATCCAGCCCGCATCCGCCAGGTCGCACTTGGTGATGGCGACGACGCCGCCCGTCAATTCAAGAAGTCGGAGAATCTCCAGATGTTCACGGGTTTGTGGCATGACCGAATCGTCGGCCGCCACGACCAGGAGGGCGAGATCGAGACCGGTCGCGCCGGCCAGCATATTGCGAATAAACCGCTCGTGGCCCGGCACGTCCACCATCGCCAGTTGCATGCTGCCCATGTTTATGGCAGCGAAGCCCAGATCGATGGTAATCCCGCGCAATTTTTCCGCGGGCAGCCGGTCCGTGTCCTCGCCTGTTAAAGCTTGAACCAGAGCCGTTTTACCGTGATCAATGTGGCCCGCGGTTCCGAGTACCAGGGAGCGTGATGGTTCCATGGCGCGAAAAATGCCTGCACAAATTCGGCGGGTGCGATTCGGTGGGTTCGCCCGCATTCAGTCTAGCGAGCGCCGCCCTGGCCGCGATAGGCCGTCCGTCGACACGTTTCGCCGGAAACCGACCTGGACTTGTGATGGGGAGGTGCGACCGTTTGTATGAGTTTGTTTCCAGAAGTTGACAATCCAATGAACTTGTCATGAACAGAGTCGAATCGACCTTGACCCGATGGGCGATGCGGTTGATACTGATCGCGTCGCAGTCCTGCCTGAATTGTGAAGGTCGTCAAAGTGGCCGCCTTTCCTCCCAACCCGCGACACTCCGAACTATGTTTCCCTCGTTGAATACTTTTGGTTCGAGAATCTCCTCCGGCGGCTCGGGGAGGGGCTACTCGGACCCTGGGTCATTGCTTTTCGGGATGGTTTAGTTTTCGCCGTCACGCCCGTGACTTGAGGGCGTACCCAAGCTGAGCGTCTTGAGGGATTACGCGTTGTTGCGGTGGCTTCCAGCCTTGATTCACCGCTTGCGGACCCTGCTCCTGGATGGATGGGAATAGATTCACCGATGATGTCCAACGTCTATCTGCTTATATTTGCACTGGCCTTCATGGGCTGTGTGCTCGCCACTCCCCTGGTGACCCGCGTGGCGGCGTGGGCCGGCGCGATCGACAGGCCCGACCAGTTTCGCCGCATTCACAAGGGGGCGGTCCCCCGGATGGGCGGGCTTGGGCTGGCCTTCGGCCTCACGCTCGGCATCCTGCCCGTGATCCTGGGAGGATACCTGAAAGAGTGGGAGCTTTTCGGCGAGTGGTGGGGTCGCCAGTGGGCGGTCATGGGTGCGGCGGCCATCATTCTCGCCGTGGGTGTGATCGACGATGCACGGGGAATGCGACCCCGACTGAAGCTCCTGGGACAGGCCGCAGGCGTGCTGGTCCTGTACATCGGGGGCATTCGGATCGAGGGGATCTCGCTTCTGAGCATTCCGATCCCGCTGAGTTATCCCCAGACAATGGCCCTTGCGGGGTACTCATTCACTCTCGACATCCCCAGTCTCCTCGTGACGATGCTCTGGTTCCTCGGCTGCATGAACATCTGGAATCTGATCGACGGCATGGACGGCCTGGCGTCGGGAGTCGGCCTGCTCGTCAGTGGAACTCTGATGATCGTGGCTTTGATCCAGGGCAATTATGGCTCGGCTGCCCTCGCCGCGGCGCTGGCGGGAAGCCTGGCGGGCTTCCTTCTGTACAACTGGCACCCGGCCTGCATCTTCCTCGGGGACAGCGGTAGTCTGCTGATCGGCCTGCTGATCGGGGTGATCGGGGTTCAGGACTCGCTCAAGGGCGCCTCGGCGGTCGCGGTGCTGACGCCGCTGCTGGCCATGGGTCTGCCGATCTCGGACACCATGATGGCGATCTTCCGCCGCTGGGTCCGCAATCTGCCACTCAGTTCGGCCGATCGTCGTCACGTCCATCACCTCCTGATCGGGCTGGGCCTCAACCCGAGGCAGGCGGCCTTTTTCCTGTACACGCTGACGGCATTCCTCTGCACGATGGCCTTGCTCGGGGTCGCGTATAACAACGAGTTCCTCGCGCTCCTGATGGGCCTGTCGGGCTGCACGGCATTCCTTCTGATCCTGACGAGCCGTCGCGACGAACTTGCCACGCTCATGGGCGACCTGAGGGCCCGTGGCCTCCGGAAGAAGCAGGAGAAGTTCGCGGCGAAGGAGACCTGGGAGGCGATCCAGAGGATTGAACTCTGCGAGTCACCCGAGCGAATCTGGGAAAGCCTTCTGGAGGCATCCCGGCGGTTGGGGAGTGACACGCTTCGATTGACTTGCTACCGTGACGGGGAAATCGTACTTCGCTACTCCAGCGAGATGGACGGCGCGAGCTTTGACTCTGCCCCCGAGGTGTCGGGCTCGACGGCCACTTTCCGACTTCCGTGTGGGCAGGGCTTGCAGTTGATCGTCTCACTGCATCAGGCTTCGGACACGCCGCTGTCGGCCGATATCGCCTTTCGATCGTTGCAGAGGCTCGCGCTGGCTACCTCGCAACGGCTCGATCGCCTCTTCGACAACGAGCCTACGCCGCCGGATTCGGACGAACGGAATGGAAACGTTTTGATCGAGCCTCGAGCCAACAATACGCTGACCCCTGGGTCCGTCTTGTCGATGGCCCGGGGACCAGTCTCGTGGGGCTCGATGCAGTGGTTCCGGGGTGCCCTGGGATGGGGCACCGCGTCTGGCCGACATCGTTGGTCGGGGGGAAGTGACTGACGCGACGACGCCGACTGCCGCCTTAGATCGACCTCATGGAAGGGAAGGGTCGGATTCATGGAACGAATCATCCAGCCGTATGCCGGTCCCGGCGCGGGGCTCAGCCCGCGGTCGGCGGTGCCGACGCATCAACCCGTAACCGCCATCCCGGCGAAATCGGCCTCCGACCTGGTCCGGGCCGTTCGTCGCCGGGCGCCTTTGATCGTCGTGATGACGGTCCTGGCGGGGATGCTCGGCTCGGCCTACGTCGTCCGCCTCCCGGCCGTGTTCCGGGCCGTGGCTCATGTTCAGATCGACCCGCCGAAGTTCGACCCGATCCAGGTCATCATCATGACCGGCGGCGCCATCCCTTCTTCTGATCGTGAGGCGAACGAGAAGTTCGTACCCAATCGCCTGGTCTGGCTTCAGGGACGCCGGCTGGCCAGCCAGATCCTCAATCAAGGGGAACTGGGGATCGGGCGCGGCTATGAAGCCGATCCCGAGATCGAGATCATCTCGAACCTGTCGATTCGAAGCCTGAAGGCGGGCACGAATGTTTTTGAAGTCGCGCTGGAAGGAGCTGATCCCGAACGGGTGACCAAGCTTCTGAAGGTGCTTCTCGAAACGTTCAGCGAAAAGGTAAAAGTCGAGAGCAGTAAGGAATTGGATAATGCCCAGGTCGAGGGCCATCGGAATCTGAAGCAACTCCAGGACGAGCTGCAGGGGATCGAGTCGAAGATCAAGGCCGTTTCGATGGCCTCCCCGATCTTCGGACCCAACGGGAAAAACATCCTGGTGGATGATTACACGGCCCTCAAGTCGCTCTTGATGACCAAGAAGATCCGCTTCGACGACCTTCGGCACGAAGAGCGGATTACCTCGATGTACCCGGCTCTCAAAGCAGCCGCTCCGCCGTCGAAATATCAGAAACGTCTCGATTACCTGACGGAACGCCGCGAGTACTATGCCGAACAGTTGGAGAATACGTCCCGGCTCGTCAAGAATCTCGATAACGACCCCTCCGCGAAGTACTGGGCGAGACTGCTGAACAGGACGCTTGATGATCTCGAAGCGATTCAGAAGCTCGACACGCCGCAGGACTTCCCCGACCGATCGGCGATCTCGCTGGCACACGGTGAGCAGGAGATCAACAAGCTCGATCGCGAGGTCAAGGCTCAGTTCGATCGCATTCAGGCCACGATGCCGGAGTACCAGAGCTATCAATCCCTGCTCCGCGGTCGCGAGCAGAAGGAGCAGCGGATCACGGCGATGGATGAACGGCTTTCGCACTTCAAGATGGTCGCCGAGACGCGTTCCAGTCCCGTGGAGATCATTCAGACTCCCAGCGAGCCGGGCGGGCCGGTCAAGCCGAACCGGCCGATGCTGATCGGCATGTTCACCATGCTCGGCCTGGTGCTCGGACTCGGCCTGGTCTGCGCTCGCGAGTATCTCGATCACACCGTCACGGTCCCGGAGCATCTGACGGCGGGTCTCGTCCTGCCGATCTTGACCGTGATCCCGCGCATCCGTCGCCTCTCTCGCCTTCAGCGAGGCGGGCATCTTTGGACCGCGAACGATCCGCACTCGCTCGAAGCCGACGCCTATCGCAATCTCCGCGCCAGCATCATCGGGGCCACGGGTCCGAAGCAGCGGCCGATCGTCACGCTGCTCATCACCAGTGCCAAGGCCGGCGATGGCAAGAGCACGACGGCGCTCAACCTGGCCCTGACCTGCGCCCGGGCCGGCGAGAGGACGCTCCTGATGGACGTGGACCTGCGGCGACCGAGCCTGGCCGAGGTCTTCGACGTGACCGAGCCGAACGTGGGACTCGTCGATGTCCTGCGGGGTGACATGCCCTGGCAGCAGGCCGTGGTCCGTACCGATGTGCCCAATCTGAACTTCCTGCCGACCGGCGACCCGACCGGGGTGCCGATCGAGGTCCTCGGCACGCTGGAGCTTCGGCAACTGATCGCGGCGGTCTCACAGCAGTATCAGCGGGTGATCCTGGACGCTCCCGCAGTGCTCGGGATGGCCGATTGCCGGATGCTCGGGCGGACGGTGGACGCGGCGGTGCTGGTCGTACGATCGGGCGTTCACGAGCTTCGCCCGTTGCGTCGCGCCAAGGAGATGCTGGAACAGTCCCGTGTGCCGATCGCGGGGCTCGTTTTCAATGGCCTCAGCGAAGACCTGGACAACTGGTCGAGCTACGGCACCAATGCGCTTCCCGTCAGGTCCATGATGCCGCGACCAGGGCTGGATGCCCCCTCGGATCTGGAAGAGGCCGTCGCAACGACGGCCGGTTCCACCGAGGTCTGAAGCCGGAGATGCTTCCATGACAGTGCGACCCCGATTCCTCGCCATTGCGGACAAGGCGCTTGCGCTCCAGGTGATCCTGATCGTGTGCGGAACCGCGCTCGCCTTCAGCGGGTCGGTCTGGTGGATGAAGCCCGCGCTCGGGATCGCGACCGTGTCGCTCATGATCACCTGGCTCGCGCGAACCTATTTCCTGGGGCGATGGATCGTGCTGAAAAGCCCGATCACCCTCCTGGGACTCCTGGCGCTGGGCCTCGCCGTGGGGCAGCTCCTGCCCTTGCCCGGTCGGTTGGCCTCGCTCGTGTCGCCGCGATCCCGGGCCGTCCATACCCTCGGGACGCTGCCCGAGCTGGCAAGGGCCGACAATCCTGCCTGGGAGATGCGCGAAATCGTCGCGGATCGGACCCCGGCCACGATCGACCGTGCCGCGACGCTCCGATGGCTCCTGGGAGCGATAGCCGGTCTCGCGGTGTTTTGCGTCTGTTCCCACTATGCGGACCGACTTGGACACGCGGCGATCATCTGGGGCAGCGTGGTTTGCGCGTTTTTCATCGGAACCACGTTCGGCGTGGCGCAGCTCATGGGGGGGGCGTCGGGGCTTTACGGGGCGGTCGAGCCCGGCTCGGGACGCCCGGGAATGCCCACACTGGATGACCAGGCCACCTCGCCCGGCGCGACCGTCCTTCGGCCCGTCGGCAACCCGAACGAGCCGCGTGCCGCCTGGAGTCTGCCGCGCGCCGACCGCCCGTTCCTGTTCGGCACCTTGATGGGGGGCCCGGGGGCTTATCTTGCCCTCGGTGCGCTCGGATTGCCGCTCGCCCTGGGCATCGCGCTCCAGTTGCTCGCGCCCCGTGGAAGCCGCGACGGATTACGGGCGAGATTGCGGGATTCCGGCCGCACGGGACTCCTGGTCTTGCTCCTGGGGATGACCGCGACAAGCTCGATCCTCGTGGGGTATCTCGCGGGGCCGATCCTCGCGGCTCCGTTCGCGATCGGGATGATCCTGGTGGGAATCCCCGCGGCGTGGTGCTCGGGACTGCGCTGGCTGGCTGTCATGCTGACGGGCGCCATGCTCGTCGCCCTGATGATCGGCGTCGCGGCCGGTGAGCGGCTCGGGCGTCCGCGAGGGGTGGATGCCCTGGCAAGCGGGGCGGCGGGATGGGCCGAGATTCGCTCGATCTGGAGGGACTCCGCGCGGGCGGCCCGCGACTTTCCTCTCGTGGGCTCGGGCCTGGGCAGTTACCCAACAATCGCGGCGTATTACAAGACGCGTGACGAGACCTGGACGACCGCCGGGAATAGCCTGCTCCAATGGTGCGTCGAGTCGGGACTCTCGGGCATGATTCTCGCCGGTCTGGCCGGTTTGTGGTGCATCGTCCGGATTCCCGGTGCGGTCCGCCGGGTCGGTTCCGCCGACCGCACGTTGGCGTTCATGATGGTCGGCACGCTGGTTTGTTTCGGTGCATTCTCCGCCGTTCACTGGTCGGTCGAGCTGACGGCGGTCGCGATCGCGGCCTGTGCTGTCGGGGGGACGTGCAACCGGTGGTTAGCGGGGGGGACGGACCTGTTCGTCGAGTGCGCCTGAGGTCGTGAAAAATTTATCAGGACGTCTCTCGCCATGGACGGCTCGACGATGGTAAGCTTTGCCGAGTCGGGGGGTAAGACGATCGGAGATCGTCGCCTCCCAGTCTCTCGTGGTCAGGACCGAGCAAGGAGGCTCACCCGCGATGCCGGAAACCCTGTTCCTGCACATTGAATCGCGCGACCGATCGGCGTCGCGGGTGTTGGAACTGCCCGGCGACTCGATTCGCATCGGTCGTGGCACGCAATGCGAGGTTCGCCTGGGCGAGCCCTCGCTGGCCGAGGTGGAATGCCTCTTGCGACGTCGCGGGCAGACCTGGCACGTCCAGCCGCTCGGACCGCCCGGGCGGATCTCGATCGACGGTCGCGCGGTCGATCATCTCAGGGCGCTCGCCGCGGGTGTTCCCCTGCGGGTCGGAGATTACCATCTAACCTTGCGGCCGACCGCCAGCGCGGCAACCGGGTTCCGCCAGATCGAGATCCCGATTCCGGTCAGCCCCTCTCCCGTGCCTCGACTCAGTGAGCTGGACGAAGACGAAATCGGCCTCCAGGGTCGTGAGTATTCCGACCCAACCCGGACCGCAGCGCGACCCGCGGCCACTCTCCCGCGGATCCCTACCAACGCGCCGATTTCCGCGGAACGATCGAGGACGGATCTGAGAACGACGTGGCAGAAAGCGAAGCACGACGAACGGGTCTGGGAGGCCCGATGGCGCGCTGCGGGGCAGAATCTTCGTTCTCGCCAAGGCGGGAGCGGAGTCGAGCCCGCGACTGTGGCGCCGGCGACCAGACCGACTGTCGACCTTTCTTCACCCTCGATCGTCCCGTTTCCCAATCGCCAGGAGAACTTCGTTCGGCTGGCCGTGCCAGATGGCATGGAGGACGCCATCGCGGAAGGCGACGAGGTCGCCGAGTCATCCTCCCCGGATGCTCTCATCTCCGAGTTGACGTCCCCCGAAATCGACACGTCCTGGATCTCGGTCTCTCCGCTCGCTTCGCCAGAAAGCGTGGTGACGGCTTTCACCGAGAGCGCCGGGATTGGCCCCGAGGCAGTCTCGCAGACAACGGCGACGATCGCGGACGCAGGTTCGAACGAGACGATGATTCGCGACCCCCAAGTCAGGTCGTCGGAAGTTCCCGGACCCGGGCCGGAGGCCAATCCTCCAACCCGATCGACCGAACGCGATGCACCCGTCCAGGAGGCTTCGGTCCCCCAAGCCTCAGCTTCGACGCCTCCGGCTCCGCCTCGGCGTCCGAGACCGGTGAAACGGCCCGCCTCCAGAGAGCGGACGCCCACGCCGAAGGTCGAGCCGCCGCTGCCGGACGTTGACGACCTGGAATGGCCGAGCGCGCGGGTCATTCTCGCGGCCCATGACGCGGCGACCCGCCGCTCTCGTCGAACGAGGAGCGAGGGGATTCGGGCGAAGATCGTGCCACGACAGTCGCCGACGGAGGGGATCGAGCCGGCTCAGTGGTCCGTGCCGTTCTGGTTGGGTTGGCTGCCGACGGCGGCTGCGTTCCTTCTGCTGGGAACGGCCGGCGTGTATCTCTCCTGGATCTGGGGCCAGGATTCCCGCGAGGCCGGCCTCCTGGCGGATCGGTTGCTCCGGAAGACGGCCACGGCGACGGAGAAATTCTCGGACGCAGAGGTGAATCCCGAGGCCGCGTGGTGGCGGACGACCGGAGGTCACATCGCCCTGAAAGCCGCGGCGCTGGGTGGCACTCGTGGCGACGCGGCTCGGGATGAGACGATCGCGTTCCTCCTCGATTCGGCCAGGAAATTCGCGCCGTTGGAGCCCTCGACTCGTCTCGCCCGCGCTCAGAAGGAAGGCGCCGCCGCGGAGGCCGCGTCCGCACTCGGACTGAGCCGCGATACGGTCGCCCTGGCTCTCACGGGAAGGCGGCTGGCCCGCGAGGGAAAGGTGGACGCGGCCCTTGCGGCGTATCGTCGCGCGATGGAGCTAGTCGTCCAGGCCGACTTCACTCGCAGTCGCACGCCGGTCTTCCTCGATCTGTCGGCCGAAAATGTGAAACGGTTCGCTCTTCCCTATGAAGACCTGATCGCGGCCATCGTCCGCGACATGGCGGAGCAGACGGAATGGACGTTCGCACGCTGGTCGGGCGCCCTGCCCGATCACGGGCTCGTCCTCCTGGCCACCTACCGGGTCCTTGTCGAACGCCAGAGCGGCGACGCTGACGGGGCACTCGACCGTCTGGTGGCGGCCGAGGCGATTTCCTCCGGATCGCCAGTCTTGCACGCGGCAGCTCGGGCCGAAGGTCTTGCGGCGAAGGGACGACTTGAAGATGCGGCAAGTCTCTATCGCGATGCGATCGCGGCGATGCCCGACGATTGGGTGAGGCGGACCTGGTGGCTGAATCTGGGTGAAATTCTTGCCCGAGGCGACGACGCCACGAAGGCGACCGACGCCCTCATGTCCGCCCGTGCCGGTCGTGGCGATGATGAGATCGGGCATCGAGTCGCTCAGGCGATGGCCCGCCAGGGCCTGGGCGCCACGACGGCAGCCTCGACGACGAATCCCAAGGCTCAACGTCTCAAGGCGAACTGACGAACGGAACCACCCACGCGGGATCTCGGCGCCTGGCGGCCGAGGGCTTTCTCGAAGGATCGAAACCGATGGCGACCACCACGGAGATCGCACCAAAGACGCCTTCGCGGGCCTCCCGGCCCGACTCGGTGCTCTCAGAATGGCAGCGTCTCGTCAGCGATTCCGAATCACGGCTCGCCCTCCTCGGGGCGTCACTCTGCGGCATCCTTCTGGGCCTGATGTATGCCTCGAACCTGATGCATTTCGTTCAGACCTGGTCCACCGACGAGAATTACAGCCACGGGTTCCTGGTCCCCCTGCTCGGCCTCTACTTCGCCCGCGAGGCAATGCGGGAAGGTCCGCTTGATCGTCGCGGGGGCCAGGCGCTCGGCGTAGGCCTGCTCGTCGTCTCCGTCCTGGCGAGGCTGGCAACCGTGCTCGTGCCTGTGGGGATCGTCGGCGACGTCGGATTCTTGATCGGCATCGCCGGGATCTGTGCCCTGATGGCCGGGCGCGACGCGCTGAAGCGATACGGCTTCGCGATCGGCTTCCTGATCTTCATGGTGCCGTTGCCTGTCGCCCTCTACTCGGCCCTGGCCTCACCGCTCCAGATGATCGTCAGCCGTCTCGGATCGTCGCTCCTGAACGTGATCGGAATCCCGGTGTTGTGCGAAGGCAACATGATGACGCTGCCCGGCAACGTCCGCATGTTCGTGGCCGAAGCCTGCAGTGGGATGCGGCAGTTGACCGGATTCCTCGCCCTGACGACGGCCGTCGCCTACCTCTCGACGCGGCCCGGCGGCGGTTCGTCGGGCGGTGGAGCCCTGGCCGGTGCGGCCGCGAAGGGCGCGAGGAACCCCTATCCGTTCTGGTATCGCGCGGCGCTCGTGGTCTCTTCGGTCCCGATCGCGATGACGGCCAACGTCCTCCGCGTGACGTTGACCGGCGTCATCATGTATCACCTCGATCCCAGCTACGCCTCGGGCAAGTTCCACACCCTCGAAGGGCTCTTGATGATGGCGGTCGGACTTGGACTGCTTGGACTCGAATGCGCGGCCTTGAAGACGCTCACGATGCCGCGATCGTCACAAACGCACGTCCCAGCGCCGGCCACTGCCTGATCCATTCGTCAATCGCCGAAAGGACCCGAACATGACGACCCGTCGCCGCGCCATATTGGGCGCGATCATTCTCGGATGCGGGGTCTCCGTGCAGGCGGCGCTGGAGAAAGCGACCGAGACGGCGCGCCCGAAGCTCAAGCAGCCGTTGAACACGCTCCCCCTCCGTCTGCGAGATTGGTTGGGCGAGGATGAGGCGATGGATCCGCTCGTCCTGGAACGCACCCAGGCGAGCGAATGGATCAACCGGGTCTACGAGCGTCATGGCCAGCGCCTGAAACTCTGGATCAATTATTCCGAGACCGGGATGAATCTCCGCCATTCGCCGGAGGTCTGCCTGCCGTCCGGGGGGTGGAACAAGGTCGAGGCCCAATGTAGCGTGATGGACCTCGATCGCCCGTCCGCCCGGCTGCCCGTGCGCTTGATGAGATTGGTCTACTCTCAACAAGATATGGTTCAGGGACTCGGATTTTGGTACTACATTTTCGGCGAGGGCCAGGTCGAACGATACGTCCGGTCCCTGCCGATCACCAGCCGAAGCAGCCATGGACGGACGACGCGGGGGTCGGGATTGACGGTGGAAGTGTTCTGCGCCGGTGAGACGGACCCCAAGGGCGAGGCACTCCGAGACTTCTCTTCTGCGTTGCTCGATGCGCTAGAACCTCTTCTTCCCGACGACCAAGCCCAGTATCATCTTCCTTGAGGCCGGCATCGGGACGGAGATCCCAACCGCCGCTCCCACATCCTGGTTTCGCACCCCACTGAGGATCGCTCACGATGAAGCACGCGTTGATCACCGGAATAACCGGGCAGGACGGGTCGTATCTGGCCGAGTTCCTCCTTGGCAAGCCGGATTATACCGTCCACGGCCTGGTTCGCCGGTCGAGCACGCTGAACCGTCAGCGAATCGATCACCTCACGAGTGACCCCGAGTTGCGCGAGCGGTTCCATCTCCATTATGCCGACCTCGCCGACGCGTCCAGCCTGGCCATGCTGGTCGAGACCCTTCAGCCCGACGAGGTCTACAACCTCGGCGCGCAGAGCCACGTCCGGGTCTCGTTCGATCAACCGATCTACACCGCCGACGTCGTGGGCACGGGGACGATGCGGATTCTGGAGGCCGTCCGTCATCTGAACCGGACGAAGGCCGTGAGGTTTTACCAGGCCAGCAGCTCCGAGATGTACGGATCGGCCCCGCCACCTCAGACCATGGAGACGCCGTTCCACCCGCGCAGCCCGTATGCGTGCGCCAAGCTCTACGGACACTGGCAGACCGTCAACTACCGCGAGGCGTACGGCCTGTTCGCTTGCTCGGGCATCCTCTTCAACCACGAGAGCCCCCGCCGCGGCGAATCGTTTGTGACTCGCAAGATCACGCTGGGCGCGACTCGCATCAAGGAGGGGCTCCAGAAGAAGCTCGTCATGGGCAACATCGACTCCAAGCGCGACTGGGGCTTCGCCGGCGACTACGTTCGCGCCATGTGGATGATGCTCCAGCAGGACAAGCCCGACGATTACATCGTGGCGACCGGCGAAACCTACACGGTCCGCCAGTTCCTCGAATGGACGTTCGGGATGCTCGACCTCGACTACCGCGACTATGTCGAGTTTGACCCCCGCTACATGCGACCTTCGGAAGTGGACGTCCTCCTCGGCGACCCGAGCAAGGCCAAGGCGGTTCTGGGCTGGGAGCCCGAGGTGGACATTCACGGCCTGATCAAGATGATGGTCGAGAATGACCTGGAAATCGCCCGTCGCGAGAAGTACGCGCAAGGTTATCAGACCGTTTGAAGAAGGCTCGTGGCCAGTGAGCCGAGGCGGTCTTTTCCGGCCGGGTGGGCATTATTCCCGCCGACGAGGAAACCAGGGATTGGTAAGTGGGCAGGGACGCCCGATCCGCCGGGGAAATGGCGGACTCCGTACGACCCGACCAGGAGAGTGACACCATGCAGCGACGGGATCAAGCCACGAAGGTGGTTGTCATCGGCCTGGATTGCGCGGAGCCGACGCTCGTCTTCGATCGGTATGCGGACAAGCTCCCGAACCTGACTCGCCTGCGAGACTCCGGCGCCTGGGGCAACCTCCGAAGCTGCGATCCGCCGATCACCGTCCCGGCCTGGATGTCGATGATGTCCAGCAAGGACCCCGGCACGCTCGGATACTACGGGTTCCGCAATCGCGCGGACCGATCCTACGAGAAGATGACCACGGCGACGTCGCTGGCCGTCAAGGAGCCCCTGCTCTGGGATCACCTTGGCCGAGCGGGCAAGAAGGTGATCCTGCTCGGGGTGCCCCAGACCTACCCGCCCCGGCCCGTGAACGGGCTGATGGTGACGGACTTCCTCACGCCCTCCATCGAATCGCAGTACACGTTTCCAGCCGAGTTGAAGAACGAGATCGCGGCGATGCCCGATGTGCATCCGTACGAGTTCGATGTCAGCGATTTTCGCACCAACGACAAGGGCAAGATCCGCGACTCGATCGTGCGGATGACGGACAAGAGATTCGCGCTGGCGAAGCGGTTACTGACCACGAAGCCGTGGGACTTCTTCATGATGGTCGAGATGGGCACCGACCGCGTGCATCATGCCTTCTGGCAGTACATGGACCCGAAACATCATCGGTACGAAGCCGGCAATCCGTTCGAGTCCGTGATTGAAGATTATTATGTCCACGTCGATCAGAGGATCGGCGAATTGCTGGCCGTCCTGCCCCCGGATACGAACATCCTGGTGGTCTCCGACCATGGTGGTCAGTGCATGGACGGCGGCATCGCGCTGAACGAATGGCTGGTGCGCGAGGGATACCTGGTCTTGCATGAGGCCCCGAGGAGCCCGTCGCGTCTCGAAGCCTTGAAGGTGGACTGGTCGAAGACAACAGCCTGGGGATCGGGCGGGTATTACGGGCGTTTGTTCCTCAACGTGAAGGGTCGTGAGCCGCAGGGCCTGATCGAGCCCGAGAACTACGAATCGACCCGTGACAAGCTCGTGGCCGGGCTGGAGGCCCTGGGAGATCCGGACGGCAAGTCGATCGGCACGCGCGTCCTCCGGCCCGAGTCGCTTTACCGCACCGTCCGCGGGATTGCCCCGCCCGACCTGTTCGTCTACTTCGGCGACCTCCGCTGGCGCTCGGTCGGCACCGTCGGCTCGGGGTCGATTCACACCTTCGAGAACGACACCGGCCCCGATGATGCCAATCACGCGCCGCTCGGGATGCTGATTGCCACCGGCCCGGGCATCTCGCCCACCGGCCCCATCCCCGGCATGCAGCTCATGGACGTCACCCCGACCGTCTTGAGCCTATTCGGCCTCGATGTCCCCGCAGACCTTCAGGGCCACGCGATCGAGGCCATCGTCGCGCCGGAAGCCGCCGTATTGTAGGGCGGGCGCGAGCGGCTATCCTCCTTGAGGATTGACTGGACTCCCTCGCCCTCGCTACGATTTGCCCACTGGACCGCACCCCGGATCAAGGATGATCGCGTGCTCCCCTCGACAACGCACCAAGGACGACACACGACCGGCTCTCTGTCCTCGTCATGTGGGCCAAGCGTCACCATCGCCTGTCCCGACGCGCGTCCGCCCGCCTACCAGGCGGCGGCGGGCCTGGCCGGAACCGGCCTTCTGCATGAATTCGTGACCGGCTTCTATCACGGCGGCCAGGGCGCGATTGGCGCGATCGGTGAACGGGTCGCGCCACGGATCTACGCGAAGCTCTCTCGGCGTCATCAGCCCGAGATTCCGCCGGATCGTGTGCGCGCCTTCCCGGCCTTCGATGTCGCCCTCGCCGTGGAAAATCGCACGAGTTCGAGCACGAGACATCGCGTCGCCCGCTGGCGCACCCGGAGATTCGACCGCGATCTGACGCGGTCCTTGCGGCGGCATTCGCCCGAGGTGCTGCTGGCGTTCAGCGACGTCGCCTCGGAATTCGCGATGCCGTATTGTCGAGACGCCGGGATCACGACCGTCCTGAGCATGGTTCACGGCGATGTCCACGAAGAGGTCGAGGTCCTCGACCGCGAACAGGAGCGGTCGCCCGACTTCTTCCCGATCTATCTCGGCGACGGACCGGTCAACCGAACGGAACTCGGGTGGCTTCACGATCGCCGTCTGCGCGACCTGGAGTTGTCGGACCTGATTCTCGTGCCCTCGGAGCACATCGCGGCGACGCTCCATCGTCACGGGACCGATCGCGCTCGCATCGTCGTCGTCCCCTACGCGGCGGACACAAGACGGTTCGTCCCGAAGCCGAGCAAGCGACACGACGACACCTGCTACTTCCTCTTCGCCGGCGGGATCACCCAGCGCAAGGGGATCAAGTACCTGCTAGAGGCCTGGCGCCTGGTTCGCCGTCCCGGCTGGCGGTTGGGGTTGCTGGGCGGGCTGCCGCGGGACACGTCGGCGCTCGAACCGTACCGCGATGACGTCGAATTCCTGGGACGGGTCGGCCATTCCGAGATGCCCACCCGGATGGCGGACGCCGATGTGTTCGTCTTCCCTTCGCTGTTCGAAGGCTCGGCCGTCGTCACCTACGAGGCCCTCGCGTGCGGGCTGCCCTCGATCGTGACGGCCGAATCCGGCGCCGTCGCGCGAGACGGCCTCGATGGATTGATCGTGCCATCAGCCGACGTGGAATCCCTGGCGGCCAGCATGGAGCAGCTCGGCAATGATCCGGGCCTACGGGAGGCCGTGTCGCTCTCCGCGCGAGCCCGCGCGGAGCAATTTGATTGGCCACGCTACCACGCCGCCCTCATCACGGCGATTGCCCGGGTCGCTTGATCGCACGGAGGCACCTCGATGGATGTATTCTGGGTAGGTCTGACGGCGACGCTCATCGTCGGGTTGATCCTCTCGCAGGTCTTCCGCAGGACGTTCGACCCGTTCGCGCCGATCTGGCTCTTCCTGGCGGGCTATGCCCAAATCTACGTCGTGCAGGCGATCTCCTACCGTGATTACGCCTTCCGCGTCCGGGGCGAGGTGGTGACGACGGCGGCGAACTTCCGATCGTTCTGGGCGCTCGTAGTGTTCTTCGCCGTCTACCATAGCGGCGTCGCCAAGAAGATCGCGTCCAAGCTCCCGGCGGCCCCCTCGCAATGGCCGACCGCGATGGTGGTCGGCCTCTCGCCCTTGCTGGTCTTCTGGGGCTTGGTCTGCTCGGTTCTCTCCCTTCGGCTGGGGACGATTGGCGGCGAGGAAAGCATCCTCGTCCAGTTTCCGATGCTGATGCTCGTCGGCGGCGTGATCCTGCTCGTCACGGGCCGGAATCGCGATCAGCCGAAGCCGGTTCTCACCCTGGCGGGCGTCCTGGTCTGTGCCGCCTATAGCGCGATCTGGATGTTCAACGCCAAGCGGTCTCACGCCCTTTTCGGCGTGCTGGCCGGGGTCTGCGCGTACTACTTGCCGCGATGGAAGCGCCCGTCGATGCCGATCATGGCCGTCACAGGCCTGGCCTGCGCGCTCTCGGTGTCGATCGCGATCGGATGGCGAGGGACGACCCGCTACGAGCAGAGCGTTAACGGGTTCTTCCAGTACCTCAGCGAATTCAACGTCTCGTCGATCCTGGTGAATTTCAACCTCAAGGAGCGCGATGAGGTCGACCCCGACGCCCGGGAGCTGGTGAGCAAGGAGACGGAGGAATATGGCGGATTCCTCCTGATGATGGACACCGTGCCGCACAAGTCGCCGTACGATTACGGCTGGTCGTACATGCGGATCTTCTCGACGTTCATCCCGCGCGTCATCTGGCCCGATAAGCCGCTCTACGGCCGTCACGAATGGGTGAGCGCCTGGATTGCGGGATCGGAGTTTCCCCGCGACACCTACTTCACCGGGCCGGCGATCGGCGTCCTCGGCGCAACCCAACTGAACGGTGGCGGCATCGCCACGGCGATCGTGATGAGCGCCCTGGCTCTGATCATGCGAACCGCCTACGACTACTACCGGTACTACGCCGCAACCCCCTGGGCGCAGGCGTGGTGGACGCTCACCTATTTCAATAGCTGGCTGATGACCGCCAACGACGATCCGTTCGTCTGGTTCTACTATGTCTACGGTTACACGACCCTGCCGGTGATGGCCGCGCTCTGGATCGGCCTACGAGCGCTGACCGCACCGGCCCAATCCTCGGCCGAATGGGCACCCTCGGCGGCCTGAGATCACTCGCGAGACCATTCGGAGTCACGTCATGAAACTCGCGATCGCCTTCACCAATTTCGGCCCCTACCATCTCGCCCGGCTCCGAGCCCTGGGGATTTCACTCGGGCAGCGAGGCAGGGAACTCGTCGCCCATGAAATGGCGGGCGAGGAAAAGAAGTATCCGTGGCGGGCCGAGCGACTGGCGGAACCGTTCACGTGGACGACCCTGTTTCCGGATCACGCGATCGAGGATCTCTCGGCCGCCTCGTGTGTTGCCGCCATGACGGAGGCGCTCGATCGCGATCGTCCGGACGCGGTGGCCGTCGTGGGGTACGCTCGCCCCGAGTCGATGGCCGCGCTGAAATGGGCCGAAAATCATGGGAAACCGGCGATCTTGCTCTCGGAAACGCAGGAGATCGATCACCCCCGCGCCTGGTGGAAAGAGGCGGTCAAGCGCCGCCGCGTGCGACGGTTCGCGGCGGCCCTCGTCGGCGGAGAGCGACACCGTGCTTATCTCGCGAAACTCGGGATGCCCTTCGATCGGATCGTGCTCGGCTACAACGCCGTGGATAACGTAGGCTACGCGTCTCGTACGCAGGCACTGCGATCCTCGGGCGAGCGCCCGCCGGGCCTCGCGGACCGCGACTATTTCCTGGCGGTCAATCGATTCGTCCCCGAGAAGAATCTCGTGCGGCTGGTGCATGCGTTCGCCATGTATCGGGCCGATGCGGCGCCTGAATGCGCCTGGGACCTGGTCCTGTGCGGTGGCGGTCCGGACGAGGCCGAAGTTGATTCGCTGATCCGACATCTGGGACTGAAAGCCGCGATCCATCGGCCAGGATTCCTGCAGGAATCGGAACTGGCGGCCTGGTACGCCCATGCGTCCGCGTTCGTCCATCCGAGCAGGATGGAGCCATGGGGCCTGGTCGTGAACGAGGCCGCCGCCTGCGGGTTGCCCCTGCTGGTTTCCGACCGGGCCGGCTGCGTCGAAACGCTCGTGCCCGATCCTCCTGGCGCGACGGGTCGGCGGATCGACCCGGACGATGTGGACGCGATGGCCGGGGCGATGGCCTGGATGGCGGGGCTGGAGCCGGCCGAGCGAAACGACATGGGATGTCGGGCGTCGCGGGTGGTTTTCGACTGGGGACCAGAGCGATTCGCCTCCGGCCTGATCGAGGCCCTGGAGCTGGCGAACTCGGGATCGGGCGCGCCGTCTCAGGTTTCGCGAGAGGAATACGCAAGATGAACGATCTAGAGACGGTTTCCCAGGCGACTGCCACGCCATCAAGCCCTCGGAGTTCCGCGCGTTGGGTCCATCTGTGTAACGGGCTCGATCCTCGACGGGACGGAGGCATGGTGCCGAGCATTCTCGGCATGACGGGTGCGCTGGCGGCTGGCGGAGGCCACGTCCGCATCGTGACACCGACCCCCTCGGACCTCGCCGCGGATCGCGTGCCCGCCGGTGTGACCCTGGACGGCCCGGAGGCGAGCCTCGAAGCGGCGGTACGCGACGCGGACGTCATTCATCTGCACGGTCTGTGGCAATCGCACACCCGGCGAGGCGCGCGGGCAGCGACCCGAGCGAAGCGGCCTTACCTGATCGCGGCGCATGGCATGGCGGAGCCGTGGGCCTTGCGACAGAAACGGGTCAAGAAATCCCTCTACATGGCGTTCGTCGAAGGCAAGAACTTGCGGGGCGCGTCGTGCCTCCATGCACTCACCAGGCCTGAAGTCGGCCACCTCCGCAACATCGCCCCACGTGTGCCCGTCGCATTGGTCCCCAACGGTGTCAATCTTGCACCGTTCGATTCCCTGCCGGACCGTTCCGCGCTGAACTCGGAGCATCGCGAGCTTCGCGGCAAGTTCGTACTCCTGTTCTACAGTCGTCTGCACAAGAAGAAGGGGCTGGATCTGCTGGCCCCGGCGCTCGCGCAGGTCGCCCGCGACTATCCCGAGGTCCACCTCCTTCTGGCCGGCAACGACGATGGAGCACTCGGACCGTTCCTGGAAATGGCCGAGGATCTGGGGATCAGCGCGCGAATCACGTACGTCGGTCACGTCGCAGGTCTACGCGCCAGACAGGTCTGGGCGAGAGCCGACGCGTTCGTTCTCCCCAGCTATAGTGAGGGATTCAGCATGGCCGTCCTGGAAGCCTTGGCCTGCCGTCTTCCGACAATCATCACCGACGCGTGCCACTTTCCCGAACTTGACGCGGCCGATGCCGGCCTGGTCGTTTCCCCCACGGTCGCGGCCGTTCGGGACGGCCTGCGCGGCTTGATGGAGCGCTCCCCGGAACAACGCCGGGCGATGGGGATGCGAGGTCGATCCCTCGTGGAAGAACGCTTCACCTGGGAGCGGCAGGCTCATCGGCTCGCCGAGGTCTACGCCTGGTTGGCCGGGGGCGGACCGAGACCCGAGGCGGTCGTGTAAAACCGGATCGAGATCACGATCGCTATCTCGACCTGACAAATCTCCACGCAAGGACGCACCGCGATGTCATACGGTTCACCCGCAAAAATTAGCGTGATCGTCCCCGTGAGGAACGAGGCGGAGAACCTCCGCCGGTGCCTGCCTGCGCTCGCCTGGGCGGATGAGGTGTTCGTCGTCGATAGCGGCAGCACCGACGAGACCGTCGCCGTGGCCGAAGACCTCGGCGCGACCGTGGTCCAGTTCGACTTCAATGGCACGTATCCCAAGAAGAAGAACTGGTCGCTGGAGAATCTTCCGTTCGCGAACGAGTGGGTCTTGATCGTGGATGCCGACGAGGTCGTCCCGCCCGAGCTGGCCGAAGAGATCACCCGGCGAACCGAGGCGGACGAGGCGGACGGCTTTTACTTGAACATGAAATATTACTTCCTCGGCCGTCGCATCAAGCACTGCGGGTATGCCGAGGCGTGGAACCTTCGCCTGTTCAAGCATTGCCTCGGCCGATACGAGCGGATGCCGGTCAGTCCGGGGGCGAGGACCGGCGACAACGAGGCGCATGAGCATGTCGAGCTGGACGGTCGCGTCGCTCGCCTGGTCCACGAGCTGGACCACTATGCCTATCCGACGCTATCCGCCTGGGTGGAGAAGCACGACCGCTACGCCTCGTGGGAGGCGGAGATGTACGAGCATTTTCTCCGAGACGCCCCACCCAAGGGAATCGGAGCGGGCAAGCGGTTCAAGCGGAGGCTCAAGAAGGTCTATCTGCGATTGCCGATGCGACCTGTCGTGCGATTCTTCTACGCGTATGTGGTCCGTCTCGGGTTTCTCGACGGCATGCCGGGGCTCGCGTTCTGCACCTTGCTTGCTTTCTACGACTTCCTCTGCTGGGCCAAAGTCTACGAACGGCGGCTGGCGACCGCCGATGCGGCCGCGTCGGAACGGTGCCGGCCCCCGGCCCCCGTGCTCGATTCAATGGCCGCGCGGTAAAGCCCCACGAGGGCGTCGGCCTCTCGTTCCGGGGCGTAATCGGCGAGGATGCGGTCTCGGCCTTTGCTTCCGACTCCTTCGGCGTCAACACGGTCGGAGAGTAGACCCAGGATCGTTGCCGCGAGCGCCTCGGCGTCACCGGGCGGGACGATGCAGGCGCATTCGCCCCCGGCGGCGATCTCGCGCAGGCCAGGGACCTGCGACGCAATCGAGGGGATTCCGTGGGCCATCGCATTCAGCAGCGGACGGCCGGACGAGGGCTGTCGCGAGGTATGAGCGTAGACGTCCAGCAGCGGCCAGAACGAGCGGCCGAGGTCGATCCCCTCCGTGATCGTGATCCGCTCGGCGATCGCCAGACCTTCGGCAAGGCGGCGGGCGAGGGCGGTCCCCGAGCCGAGTTCGGCGAGGACGAATTCGACCTCGGTTCCGGAGGCCAGGACCATCCTTGCCGCGTCGAGGAACGTGGGAAGGCCGGAACCGAAACCCGAGCCGACGGCCGTACCGACGACGGGCCGGCACGAAGGGGACGGCGTTGCCGGCGGCGTCGTCGCAGCGGGCACGCCCGGCCGGACAATCGTCACGAGCCGCGACGGAACGCCGAGATTTCCGATCAGGTCGTCTGCGAGATCCGCACCGGGGACGATCACCCCTCGGCACCAGCGCCGGGCCAGTCGCAAACGTGCGCCGGGGCAAAGGAACTCCTCGATCGTGAGCAGGTAGGGGCATTTCCACCGAGATGCGAGTTCCACGGCCAGGTCGGCACACCGAGTTCCCACCGCATGGATGAGCGAGGGATACGGCAAGCCCGACGTGCAGGCAATTTTTCGTCCCGCGAGGATCTGCCGCCAGCGTTCGGTGAACGGATGAGCCCGGGAGGACGCTCGATCCGGGCCGTACACGATCCGGGCCGACATCCCCCGCTCGGCCAGACGGCCCTGCAAACCGGTAGAACCGCTCGCATCGGCGGTCGTCACGAGGACGATCGGTGCGGGAACCTCATCCCTGGATTCATTCCGGGCGATCGGCCCGGTGGAATGAGTGGAAGCCACGCTCATTGGACCCTCCGCGAGGTCTCAGGTGAGGGCAAGAGACCCAGGAATTCGTCGAGCGCGTCGAGAAATTCACGTGAAGGCGGATCGTTATGGTCTCCCCCCGACACGCGCACAAATCTCTTCGGCTCGTTGGCCGCATCGAACAGACGCCGCCCCAACGCAAAGGGGACGACCCGGTCGGCGTCGCCGTGGGTCTGGAGCAGCGGACCGTGATACTGGGCGATCTTCCGCGCCGAATCGAGTCGCGTCGTCATCAGAAAACGTACGGGCAGAAGCGGCAAATGGCTTGAGGCGACATCGGGCAGTGACGAGAAGGTGTTTTGCAAGATCAGGCCTCCGGCTCCGTCCTTGGCGGCAAGGTCGACCATCACGGCCCCTCCCAGGGATTCGCCGACGAGCACGATCTCCCCTTCGGCCACGCCCGTCCGCTGGGCGAGCCAGCGCCGGGCGGCCCGAGCGTCGGACAGGACGCCCGCCTCGGAGGGAATCCCCTCGCTCCGTCCATAACCTCGGTAATCGAAGATCAGGACCGAGGCACCGAGCTTGTCCCGAAAGAGCCGCAAGACCCAGTCCCGGCTCGCGATGTTCCCCGCATTCCCTTCCGCGAAAAGGACGATGGCGCGAGGCCTCTCCGCCTCCGCAAACCGACCGTTCAGGCGGATTTGATCCGGGGTCGAGAACCAGACGTCCTCGGCCGAGACCCTGCTCGATGTCGGGCCGTCCCCCTCGTCGCGCTGTGGGTGAAAAATCACCGACTCTTCGAAAGACATCGTAGAACGGTGTGAACGAGGCAGACTGCCACATCCGGTCAGGATCGGGAGGAACGAGACCGTGATGAGGAGAGCCCTCGGCCGAATCACCGGGTATCTTCCCACGATCGTCCTCCTGACGATGGCCGACCGCAGCGGGGTTGATCGGCGGTCAATACGCGGAACCACCGATTCCGTCAATGGCAAAGGCGAAGCGAACCGGCCAGCCCTTGCCTCGATACGAGACCAAAGTTCGTGCGGAAAACCTGAGTCGGCCGGATAGGGGGCTATGGGTCCCTGGGGAGACGGACTATACTCTTTCTCAAGCCTTGCGCCCGCCGACGTTGTGGGTTGGCCGCGCGAGCTGAACTGCCCAGGGAACGAAGGATTGCCCATGAATCTTTCCCAGACAGCCGAAGCAACGCAGGTTCTAGCTTCATCTCCGCAAGCGAACCTCCAACGGCTTCTGGAGAATGTCGGGGCGGTGGTGCTCGGAAAGCCCGAGGTCATCCGCCTCGCGATCGTGGCACTCCTGGCGGAGGGCCACGTCCTGATCGAGGACGTTCCGGGAGTCGGGAAGACCTTGCTTGCCCGCGCGATCGCGGCGAGCCTCGATTGCTCGTTCCGTCGTCTCCAGTTCACGCCCGACCTGCTCCCCTCGGACATCCTGGGGTCGAGCGTCTACCACGCGGCCACCGGGGACTTCGTCTTCAAGCCGGGACCGATCTTCGCCAACGTGATCCTCGCGGATGAGATCAACCGCACGACACCCAGGACACAGAGCGCGCTGCTTGAGGCGATGAGCGACGGCCAGGTCTCGGTCGAGGGGAATACCCACGTCCTGGAGCCGCCGTTCCTGGTCCTCGCGACCCAGAACCCCTTCGAGTTCGAAGGCACGTATGTCCTGCCGGAGAGCCAGCTCGACCGATTCATGATCCGGATTCGCATGGGTTACCCGGTGAGGGCCGAGGAGCGCAACATCCTCACGAGCCATCGCCGCGGCGAGCCGGTGGAGAAGCTTCATTCCGTGATTTCCGCCGAGGAGATCCTGAACCTTCAGCAGGCCGTCCGCCACGTCCGGGTCGATGACGCGATTGCCGAGTACTTGCTCGATCTCGTCCATGCGACGCGCGAGAGCGAAGATTTGCACGTCGGCGTGAGCACCCGCGGCGCCTTGACCCTCTACCGAGCCTCGCAAAGCCTCGCGTTCGTATCGGGGCGGGATTACGTCGTGCCCGATGATATCAAGTCGCTCGCGGTGCCGGTCCTGGCGCACCGCGTGATCGGGAAGTCGTTCCTCCAGGCCGGCGAATTCGGCGCGGCGGAGGCGATCATCCGGGACATCGTCGACCGTCTCCGCGTCCCCTCCTGAGTTGATTCGAGGAGCACCACCCTCGATGCGACGCCACCTCGCCTCCCGCGTCTTCGGCCGAATGGGCTCGTGGGGATTGAAGCCGAATCAAAGGCTGCGCTGGCGAAAAGCGGGTGTGGTCTACATGGCCGTGTGGATCGGCCTCCTCGCCGCGGGGCTGCACCAGCAGGCCAACCTCATCCTCCTGATCGCGGGGATGGCGGCGGGGCCGATCGTGGCCTCGTTCCTGGTGAGCGCGGCCATGCTGCGCAAGATCCGGGTCACCCGCCGAGGACCGGCCTTCGTTTTTTCGGGCGAGCCTCTGATCATTGACTACACCCTGGAGAATTTCCGTCGCTCGACGTCCGTGCTGGCCCTGGGGGTGGAGGACGTCCTGGCGCCAGTTGATCGGACCGTGCCCGGGGGCGTGCCGGTGCTCCCACGGTTGACCTTCGATCGGGTCGCGCCAGGAGCGAAAGGCAGGCTTCGCTGGGCAGGCCCGACCCCGAATCGCGGGCGGTATCGGTTCACCACCATGGAGCTGGTCACCGGCTCGCCGTTCGGCCTCATCGAGCGTCGCGTCGTCGTCACCGAGCCCTCAGAGATACTCATCTATCCGCGCATCGGTCATCTCGCCAGACGGTGGAATCAGCTCCATCGCGAGGCCACGCAGACCAAGAAGGGTCGGCGACACGACCGGACCGCGCAGCAGCAGGAATATCATGGCCTGCGAGAGTACCGCGCCGGCGACAGCCCGCGCTGGATCCACTGGAGGACGACGGCCCGGATCGGCAAGCCGATGGTCAAGGAGTTCGAGCAACAGAACGACCAGGATCTGGCGATCTTGCTCGATCCGTGGCTGCCTCGCACCAAGGTGACTCCCGAGCAACGCGAGACGCTGGAAGCCGCGATTCGTTTCGCGGCCACGGTTTGCGTCGAATCCTGCCGGCAGGCCGGACGACGGATCTTGCTCGGTTGGACCGGGGCAACACCCGGCGTCCGCCAGGGGCCGGCGTCGGCCAAGCTCCTCCACGAATTGCTCGAGCAACTCGCCGTGATGCGGCCGGCTCCCGAGGGCCAGATGTCGGTCTTACTCGATGCCTTGCCTCCGGCCTGCCTTCGCGAGGCGATGCTCGTGATGATCTCGACCCGGCCGGTCAACCTCGCCGACGAGGCCGAACGGTCGTCTCGACTCTCGGGGGGGGCTTCACGAGGGATCGCCGGTCGCGTTCTTTTGCTGGATGCGTCACAGGGTGATCTTACCGATCTGATCCACTTCGACGAACACAATCGCATCGCGGCGTCGAGACGGGCGGAGGTCGTAGAATGAACTTCGAGCGGCTCTATCGGGCGAGCATGTACGTCACGCTTTTCCTGGCCACGCTCCTCTTGAATGTCGATGCCTCTCGCGACAACCGATACGCGATGCTCTTTCCGCTGGGCGCGGCCGTCGGTGGGTTCCTCGCCTTTGTCACGGTCGACCGCGACCCGCGACGCGGCCTACCGCGTGACCTGGCCAACTTCCTCTCATTCGTCTCGTTCGCGATCTCCGGGATCGTGATCTATAACCAGCCAAATCTGATGCTCCTTGGCATCGGGCACGCGCTGGTCTATTTGCAGGTGATCAAGTACTTCTTGCCGAAAACGGTCGAAGACGACTGGTACCTGTTCCTCATCGGCCTCGTCGAGGCGGTGATCGGCGTCTTCATCAGCCAGAGCGACGAGGTGGGCCTGCTCCTGATCTCCTGGGCGATCGCGTCGCTCTGGACCTTGGGGCTCTTTTTCCTCCGGCGCGAGTCGCTGCGCGACGACCCTCCCCGCGAGGTGACGATTCTACCGGCCTCTAACCGGCTCGACCCCTACCCCGGCCTGATCAATCTCGGATTTGTGTTCGCCACGCTTCGAGTGGCCGCGACCACGCTCGCTCTCGGCGTGATGATCTTCCTGTTGATGCCGAGATGGTCCGCCAAGGCGGGGATGAAACCAGGGCAGTCACCGGCCGGGAAGCACCTGACCGGGTTCAGCGACTCGGTCACGCTCGGGCAGATGGGCGAGATCCTTGAGAACGACAGCGTCGTGATGAGCGTCGAGCTGACCGACGAGGCGAGCCGCGTGGTCAATCCGCCACCGGACCTCCTGATCCGCGGCGTCACCCTTACCGACTACGGCAGCCAGGGCGGTCGATGGCAATGGTCGCGGCAAAGGGTCGAGGTGATGCCGATCGCTCGCCTCAATGACTCGGCGGTCACAGGCAGGAAAGAGCTTCGTCAAAGGATCAAGCTTGAGGCCACCGACAACGAGGTCCTGTTTTCGGTCCGACCGATCCTTCGCGCGCAGAGCTCCACAGCGAGTGAACTGGCCATGAATCGGCTCGACGGGACGCTCTTCCGCCGGGACATCCGCGAGTATGACGACACGACCAGTCCGCGCTCGGGCAAGTACGATTACCGGGTCGTCTCCGACGCGGGCGGATCTCTGGTTCAGGAATTCGAGGCGCCAGTCGATTCCAACGGCGTGCGGGTCTACACGCATCTCTACCGGGGTCTGGAAGCCCCCCTGCAGGCGATCGTCGACCCGATCGTGGCCGCGTTGCCGACGGAGGAACAGGGGTCAAATCTGGCGAAAGCGAGGGCCCTGGAGCATTTTCTTCGCGAAGGCGAATTCACGTACAGCCTCAGGATGACAGTCGTTGACCCGAACCTCGATCCTGTGCTCGACTTCCTGACGAACCGGAAATCGGGGCATTGCGAATATTTCGCCAGTGCGTTGACCCTGATGTGCCGCGCCGCCGGTATCCCCGCGCGGATGGTCAATGGCTTCAAGGGTGGCGATGACGCGATGGGCCATGTCGTGACGATCCGCGAAAAGCACGCCCATTCCTGGGTCGAGGCTCTCGTCGGTTCGGAGAACGGCGCCCCGGTCTGGGAGACGCTCGATCCGACGCCCTCCCGGCAACGCGAGGAGACCGTCGCGAAAGTCGGCGGCGGATCGGTTCGCTTCCGCTACCTCGGCGATTCGATCCGCAATTTCTGGGCGTTCAAGGTCGTCGGATACGACCGGGATCGCCAGGAGCAATGGATCTACGGCCCGATCCGCGAACTCGCCACGGCGGCGATGCTCGGCTTTCGCCTGATGGGTCAGATGTTCCGGGATGCGACCAAGTGGCTGTATTTCGAGAGCCCCGGTCAGTTTTTCAGCGTTCGCGGGTTCCTCGTCTCCTTCTTCGGCATGCTGCTGCTGGTCGGTCTGGTCCGGATCGGACACTGGCTCGTGAATCGGCTCCTGGGGCGTACTCGGGATAGGAATGCGGAGGCCGAAGCGCGCGATCCGGGGCTGGCGTTCTACCACCGGCTGGTCCGGATTCTCTCCTCGCTCGGGCTGGAACGTCCGGCCGGAGAGACGCCCCGCGAATTCGCCAGGAGGGCCGCGACCCTGCTGGAGGACCGCGACCGGGGCGGGCTCGGGCTGGCCGGTGTCCCCCCGATGGTCGTCGAGGCGTTCTACTCCAAGCGATTCGGACAGCGCGAGCTTTCCCCCGCGTTGATCCGGGAGCTGGAGGACCGGCTGGAGGCACTCGAGACCGATCTGGCCGCCCCGAGAGCCGGTTAGGGGACTCGGAACCGGTCGGGAATCCGGGTAGACTCGGTGCCGACGCCTCAATCGCTCGGCTTCGAGTTACTCGCACAGGAAATTCCGTCACATGCGCGCGGGACTGGTCGGATTCGCCGGTAGCGGGAAGAGCACCCTGTTCCACCTCCTGACGGGGGCCACACCCGACCCGGGCAAGGTCCACTCGGGACAGGTGGGGATCGCCACTCTGGCCGACCCCCGACTCGACTTCCTGGCGGCCATGCACAAGCCCAAGAAGATCACGTCCGCGACGGTCGAGATTCTCGATACGCCCGGACTGATGCCCGGCAGCCATGGGGACAATCCCCAGCGGCTCGCGCTGATCCGCGAAGGAGACGCCCTGCTCATCGTCCTGGGCGCGTTCTCCGGCAACGACCCGGCGGCCGACCTGACCGCCTTTCGGGAAGAGCTGTTCTACGCCGACCTCAGCGTGGTCACCAACCGGGTCGAACGGCTGGAGGCAAACGTCAAGAAGCCTCGGCCCGACCGCGAGATCCTGGCGAAGGAACTCGAACTGGTCAAACGCGTTCTAACCGCGCTCGAAGCCGGGCAGACGATCGCCTCGCTGGGGCTGAATGACGAGGACAAGAAGCCGATGCGATCCTTCGGCCTGCTCACGGACAAGCCCCAGGTCGTGATCGTCAACAGCCCTCAAGGCGAGCCCGTTCCCGAGAAGGTGCAGGCGCTCGCCCCCGGCGCCCTCGCGATTGATGCCAAGCTCGAATTAGAGCTGGCTCAGCTCGACCCGGCGGAACGTGCCGTGTTCATGGAAGAGATGGGGATCACCGATCTGGGCCGCGACCGGATTATCCGCGAGGCCTATCACGGAGTCGGGATCATCACGTTCTTTACCGCTGGCGAGCCCGAAGTACGGGGCTGGAATGTGGAGCGAGGCGGGACCGCCGTCGATGCCGCCGGCAAGATCCACACCGATCTGGCCCGCGGATTCATCCGCGCCGAAGTCACCGCTTACGATGATCTTGCGACGGCCGGCAGCGTCAAGGAGGCCAAAGCTCGGAACATGCAGCGGCTCGAAGGGAAAGACTATATTGTCAAGGACGGGGATATCATGTTCTTCCGCAGCAGCGTGTGAGAATAAGCTTAACAAAACCATTTCGCCGCTCCGTGAGACCGACGGTCCGAGGCTACTGCAGTTCTGGAGTCCTCAGAATCATGCCCGATCGGAGGCCCGCTTCGATCGTGGGGAGCTGTTCGCGATTGACCTTCCAGACCGCCTCGACTCGGCCGCCCGAGCCGTACACGCGGCGGACGACATCCGCCAGGGTCTCGCCGCGCTCGACCTTGGTGAAAGGGGATTCAGGGCGTTTCGGCGGGACGGCCTTCGGAGACGCCATTACCCGGAACCCGGTCTCAACGGCCGCCTTGGGCCTCTCCGGCTCGGGCCAGGGCAACGAGGGCGTGGCGATGGGGGCCGACCGGTGGGCCGTTCTTGGGGGCGGAGCAGGCGGTAAGATTGCGACCGGGACGCGTGCCGGTTGGGGTCGATGAACGACCACGGCCGCGGTTGCGACGATGACAAGGCTCAGTGAGACGCTCGCACCAGCGCGCGCGATCATAATGATGACCTCGGGTGTCGGCTCGAAGGATGGAGTCTCGGGTGTCGTATCCCTGGTATCGGACCGAAATTGCCGGGTTCTTGAATGAAATCCGAGTCGTCCCGACACTAACTTTCGAACCGGACCGAACCTGCGCGGCGTAGAACTTGGGAGGCCGGTCCCGGCGATGCCGATCGAGGCATTGTCGGGCATCTACCCGGCCTTGTGAGACCTGACCGTGCGGGCTATGATGACAAGGTGTGGCTTGGCGCGGCCCGGATTCGCCTCCCTTCCATAAAAAACACGGAAGCAAGCTCATGCCCCGATTCTCTGTGCGAGGCCCCAGGGGTTTCCTGGCCCTCGCGGCCGGCCTGATCGTCACGGCCGCCGTCGTCATGGTTCGAGCCGACGTTCAGACGACAAAGGAAGACCGCGACATCGTCCAGATGGTCTCCATCCTTCTCGAGAAGACGCATCTCGCCAAGCCAACGATCAACGACGAGATCTCCAAGCGCTGGGTCAAGAACACCATCAAGGCGTTCGACCCCCGCAAGCATTACTTCCTCAAGGCCGATGTCGACGAGTTTCACACCTACGACACGAAGCTCGATGAGACGATCGCCACGGGCGACCTGACCTTCGCCAGGCTGGTCATGGATCGGTTCCAGAAGCGCGCGGAAGAGCGATTCGCCGATACGGTGGAAATCCTCAAGCAGAAGCCCGATTTCACCATCGATGAAGCCATCGACACCGATTCGGACAAGCTCGAATATCCGGCCACCGTCGAAGAGGCCCGCGAGCGCGTCCGCAAGCAGATCAAGTTCGAACTGCTCCGCAAGAAGCTCGCGAAGATGTCCGAAGAGGAAGCCCTCAAGCAGGTCTCCATCGAGACGAGGGACCTCCACCGCGCCTATCGGCAGTACGATAACGTCGACCTTCTCGAGAAGTACCTGACGGGCCTGACCATGGCCATCGACCCCCACTCGTCCTACATGGGGGCCAAAGAGTTCGAGGATATGTTCAACCAGCGATTGCACAAGTCGCTGATCGGCATCGGTGCGCAGCTCGCGCCCGAGGACGGCTATCCGACCGTGCAGGAGATCGTTCCCGGTGCCGCCGCCGACAAAGACGGGCGCCTCCAGCCCGACGACAAGATCATCGCCGTGGTCCTGGATGACGGGACGCGCGAATCGTTCGTCGAGAAGAAGCTCTCGGACGTCGTCCGCAAGATCCGCGGCGCGGCCGGCACGAAGGTCAAGTTGGTGGTCATTCCTGCAGATTCCAAGGAAGAGAAAATCTACGAATTGACCCGCCAGAAGGTCGAGTTGAACGCCGACAAGGCCAAGGGCAAGATCGTCGAGTTCAAGGCCGCCGATACGGGCAAGACACGCAAGTTCGGCATCATCAACGTGCCAGACTTCTATGGCGACTCCCAGGCGCTCAATCAGGGCGATCCGGACGCCGTCAGCGTGACGCGAGACTGCCGCAAGATCCTCGAAGGCTTCAAGAAAGACGGGGTCGAGGCCGTCATCATGGATGTCCGCTTCAACCCGGGCGGCCTGCTGGACGAAGCGATCAGCCTGTCCGGCCTGTTCATCGACAAGGGCCCGATCGTGCAGATCCGCGAAGGTCTGGGCGTGAAGCATCGGGACGACGAGGATGAGGGGACCGCCTGGGATGGCCCGCTCGCCGTCGTGATCGATCACTATTGCGCCAGCGCCTCGGAAATCTTCGCGGGTGCGATCAAGGACTACGGCCGGGGCCTGGTGGTCGGGGATTCTTCCTCATTCGGCAAGGGCTCAGTGCAAAACGTCGTCTCGCTGAACGAGCGGTTCCGCGTCAAGACGCCGCCCAACCTGGGCGCATTGAAGCTCACGATCCAGCAGTTCTACCTGCCGGACGGCGAGAGCACGCAGATCAAGGGGGTGACGCCACACTTGCACATCCCCTCGGTCAACGATTTCGTCGATTACGGCGAGTCTCGCTACGACACGGCCCTGAAGTTCGACAAGGTCGCGGCACTGCCGCACGACAAGTACAATCGTCTCCCGAACGACCTCCTGGAACGGATTCGCGAGAAGTCCGAGGTTCGCCGCAAGGCCAGCCCGAAATTCCAGGAGGAGGAGAAGTTCATCGCCAAGGCCGCCGACCGCAAGAAGAAGCACGAGATCACCCTCAACGAGAAGAAATTCCGTGAGGAGACCCGCGCCGACGACAAGGCCGACGATGCCAAGCCCAAGGCCAAGAAGGGCAAGAAGGCCGCGAAGAAGCCGGACTCCATCTGGGAGCCGGAATACTACAACGACGAGATCCTTGCCATCCTCAACGATTACGTGACGCTCGGCTCGCGAATCCTCGTCGCGGAGCCCGTCAAGGCCACGGTCAACGCCGACGAGCGCCCTCCGGTTCGTCCGTGATGCCCGAGACGGTTCAGTGAACAGCACGGGGCGAGGCGGGATTTCTTTATCCCCCTCGCCCCGTGCCGTTTATCACGCCGGTACCGATCGAAGCTCGATCGAGGTTGCCGGGTAGCAGTTACCCAGGGCATCGCATCGGGAGGAGTAGGTCCGACTTCAGTCGGTCCCACCCCCGATAGAATTCGTGGACAGGACCGACTGAAGACGGACCTACTGGAGCGGAGCGCGACGGCCGATCCGTCACCTCACCGCAATCCGTCCGGGGCCAAGGCCGGTTATCCCGCAGGCCGGATCACCGCGTCGGCTTCGATCTCGACGAGTGCGGCATCGTCGATGAGCTTGGCGACCTCGACCATGGTCGTGGCCGGTCGGATCTCGCCGAAGATCGAGCCGTGGGCCTCGCCGACCTCGCGCCATCGCGAGATATCGGTCACGAACATCCGTGTACGAATCACGTCGTCCTTCCGGCCGCCGAGCGACTCGACGGCGGCGAGGACGATCGTCAGGGCGCGGAGCGATTGCTCCTTCATACCCGGCGCGAACGATCCATCCGCCTCAAGACCGACACATCCGGTCACGGCGATGATCTCGCCGATCCGGACGGCGCGAGAGTAACCGATGATCGGCTCCCACGACGAACCGGTCGAGGCCATCCGCCGGCCACCGCGCTCCGTGACCGTCACCTTGACATCCTGGCTCATGGTTCGTGGCTTCCTCGTGGTTCCCGCCGAACGCTCCAGGCACTCGGAGCGGCCGCGCATTGATCCCGCCGGGCCTCGACACGTAAGATGAGGCCGCGGCACGATTGCCGTGTCGTTTCGTCCGCCTATCTTACTCGAAAGGACGCCCGTTGTGGCCGCGTCTCAAACCCAAATCGAAGAGGTCACGCCAGGCACCGGCCCTGCTGCCAAGGCGGGCGACACCGTCTCGGTCCACTACGTGGGCACGCTCGTAGACGGAACCAAATTCGATAGCTCGCGTGATCGTGGCAAGCCCTTCTCGTTCTCCCTCGGTCGCGGCCAGGTAATTCAGGGCTGGGATGTCGGCGTCGCCGGCATGCAGGTCGGGAGTGTCCGTAAGCTCACGATCCCCCCCGAGGAAGGCTACGGCGCCCGAGGCGCGGGCGGTGTGATCCCGCCCAACGCCACACTTCTCTTCGAAGTCGAGCTGCTCGGCATCAAATGATCGAGGACGCGCTCCAGGAGATTGGCCGCGCCCTCGAAGCGCGTGCCGTTGGACTGTGGAGGTTCGCGGGCGAAGCCGAGGGCCTCGTTCAGGTCGCCTTCTGGCCGGCCCTCGATCTGCCTCCCGACGTGGCCGAAGGATTCGCCCAGGCCACGCGGCGGGTCGCGATGCGCGAGTCCGGTCTGGGCATCGTCCGGGCCGTGCTCGCGCGTCGCCCCTTTGTTTCGAGAGCGATGGAACTTCCGCCCGAATCCGGCTCCGGCCTCTGGCTCCGCCGATTCGGTGCCGATCGATCGGTCGCGGTACCGTTGATGGACGCGGGCCATGTGATCGGGGTCGCGTCCGTGGCGCTACCGACCGACTCGCTCCCGGAATCGACGATTGCCGACGCGATCGGATGCCTTCGAGCGTTCCTCCCGGAAAGAGGGCGACAGTGAAGTTCCGTTTACGCGCGAGGGGATATGGTCTCGTTCCTCCCCTGCTGCTGACACTCACCTCGTGTGACGGCATGCCTGCGACGAATGGACCGCCCGCTCCCGTCATTGGTGGGTTTGAGAATGTTCAGCCTTCGCACTTGATCGGCGAATACACGTGCTTCGCGACCGGTCGCGGCGGGGAGAAATTCTCCTGGAAACTCACGGAAGGACAGTTCGACTTCACGGAGAAAGCACGGCCGTTGCCGCAGGAGATGCTCGACGATCTCCTCGGCCCTGGCATTACCGCGACCGCAGTGACAGGGTCGTGGGCACTTGCGGCAGGCGCTCTCACCGTCTCCCAGATCGAGGCCGATGGGAAGCCGGGCTTCCCCGCCGTCGTCCTCGAACCGTTCCGCACACCCGTCGTCCGCCTCAATTTCGGCAAAACGCAGTACGTGCTGGGTCCGAAATAATTGAAGCGGTTGACGCGGACGACGGGGAAACCGCGATTGGCATGTTGGAGAACGCAACGCTCGAGATCGGGGTCGCGATGCGGCCCCGATGACGATCGTTCGCGCCTGCGCGCGAATCTCATCGCCCTCGTCGTCGCGGGCTGGACGTGAGGACTGGCGACCAGAACAATAGCATGGGTAACGAGGATGAATTGATCTCCCTTCGCGCGACCGGGAGCGACGTTTTTCGATCATGGTGGCGGATTACTACGCGATGCTCGGCGTCGATCCCCGGTCGGACCGGGCGGCGATCGAGATGGCCCTATCCAAGGCCCAGCCAGTCTGGTCGGCGGGGACGCGCAACCCCAAGAACAAGCATACGTTCCAGTCGTATCTCGATCAAATTCCCGCCATCCGCCAGGCACTCCTCGGCGATCCCTCCTCACGCCTCGCGTACGACGCGGAACTGGCCGCGGCGCGGCGTGCCGAGCGTGACAAGACGCTTGACGCCTTCCACAAGCGCGTCCGCCTCCGGGCCGCCAAGGGGGGACTGACCGTCTTGGACCGAAAACTCCTGCGGACCGAGTCAATCCGACTCGGGGTCACTCCGGACGAGTTCGACCGGCTCCTCCAGCCCTATCCGCCCATGCCCGAAACGCCCGTGGAGATCGACGTACCCGAGCCTCCGGCCGACGTGATCGATCCGGCCACCCGGAGGCAAATTCGGATCGCACTGGAGCACTTGAGGCGGAGAGACCTATATGACGTCCTGGGCCTCGCGCGAGACGCTCCCATGGCCGAAATCGTCGCTCGCTCGGATGCCGAGCGGCAAAGGTGGATGCACAAGGCCCAGGTCACGGCCGAGAAGACAGCCTGGCTCGAAGCCATCTCCTATGCCCAGTCTCATCTGACCCATCCCGACTATCGGGCTCGGTACGATCGGACACTCCAGGCCGAGACCGAGGATGCCTTGATCGAGTCGATTTCCTTCGCGATCCAGGGGACCGCGACGCTTTCCGGGTCGACCCGCCAGTTCATCCGGGACGAAGCGGCCGCGACGGGAATCACGCCGGATCGTGCGGATCGACTGATCGACCGCGTCTGCCGGACGATGGGCGTTGCTCGCGACGGAGCGAGTCCGTCCTTTCGGGTCAACGGCCTGGTGCGCTACCTGCGATGCCGATCGTGTTCGGGGTTGACGGAATACGCGCTGGCGTCGCGGTCCTCGGACTCCGCAGTCTGCCAGCACTGTCGCGCCACCCTTCGCTGGTCGTGCCCGGTGTGCCAGCGCTCGCGATGGGTGGACGAGTCGCGATGTGCGTGCGGCTTCCCCCTGGAATATGTCGAGCCGCTCGTCCGCTACTTCGAGGCGGCCCAGCATGCGCACCGGGCCCGGGATTTCGCGGCAGCTCTGGCGAATCTGCGCCGGGTCCAGGAATATGCACCGCGTCACATCGGGGCACGCAAAGGGATCGAGAAGATCAAGGAGCGGTTGGCTCAGATCGATCACACCCGCACGATTTATGAGGCGGAGCGATCGCGACGGCACCTGATCGCGGCGCGCGGGGCCTTGGCCGCCTGGAGCCGGCTGGTCGACCCCTCGACGCCCGAGCTGAGGCAGGCATCCTCGGAAGTGGCCGAAACGATCCGGCAGGCGATGGCGCTGGTGGCCAAGGCGGACACCATCGAGACGACCGACCCCCAGGGGGCGCGGACGCTTTACAAGCAGGCTCTCTCAATTGCAGCCGACCTACCCGAGGCTCGCGAGGGCCTTCGCCTTTGCCCGCCGGAACCTCCCGCCGATCTGCTGGCGACGATCGTCAGCGATCGGGTCCGCCTGCGATGGACGGCTCCGCCGCTGGATGGCCTCGCCCCATTCACATATCGCATTCAGAGAAAACGGGGCGGAATCCCTCTTCATGCGGACGACGGCGTCGAGATCGGCGAGGTGGACCGGACCGAATTCGAGGACACGACGGTGACTCCGGGCGACACGGTGGGCTATGCCGTTTTCAGCCTTCGGGCCGGCGTCGCCTCGCTGACGGGTACGACCGCCGGCCCCGTCCCCATCCTTGCCGACGTGACGGACCTTCGGGTGGAACCTCGAAGCCGGGAGGTCTTGCTGTCCTGGTCCCCGCCGCCGAACTGCGTCGAGGTCCGCGTCGTCCGCAAGCTCCTCTCCGCTCCCATCGGACCGAACGACGGCACGCTGGTCGCTTCGCTCCGAGATCAGGCCCACGACCGGGGGCTCACCGACGACAAGGTCTATCATTACGGGGTTTTCACCCTCTATCGCACCGCCGACGGCCGCTTGATCTCCTCCCGGGGCGCCTATTCGTCGGCCATGCCGTCGGCTCCGGTTGCGACGGTGATCGAGCCGTCCTTGAGCCGGCACGGAGATGGCTCGATACGGATTTCGTGGGCCCCTCCCGCTCGGGGTGAAGTTCATGTGCTTCGATCGCTCCAGCCGCTGCCCTTCGCGGCGGCCCAGCGCGTTGAACGGGGGACGGTCGACGAGACCGGGGGCCACTGGCTGCTCCGGGCCGCCGACCATCAGGCGGTCGACCGTGATCCGCCGGACGTGGACGTCCTCTTTTACACGCCGATGATCGCCTGGGGCGGGAGCCTGACGGTCGGAAAGAGCGTGATTGTGACGAACATTGCGGAACCACGCGACTTGCGAGCCGTCCGCATCAACAAGGCCGGCAAGGTCCTCCTCCGATGGCGATGGCCTTCGAGCTCTTCCCGGGTTCACGTGCTCTCCAAACCCGGAGGATTCCCCACCGGGCCGGATGACCCTTCGGCCACCGCCGTCACCGTGGATGCGGCGGACTATCGCCGAGCGGGTTCCCAGTCGTTGAATCTTCCCCCGACCGAGGCCGGACCCTGGCATGTGGCGGTGTTCGCGGCCGAGAAGCGAGGGGGCCGGGAGATTTCCTCGACAGGCCTGGAGCCGACGTCTCGAACCATCGTTCCGGGGCCGAACAGCGAGGTTTCCGTCTCGTACGACGTCCGGCCTCACGGTTTTTTCGGCCGGACCTGGTCAGTCGCCTTCCATACCGATCCGCCGGGCTCCGCGATCCCGCCGACGGCCCTGGTCGGCCATCCTCGGACCGTGCCGCTCTCGGTGGATGACGGGGAGATCATCGCGCAATTCCCCGCCGCCCAGGACGGCGAGACCTTCCCGATCCGCACGAAGCTCAATCTACGCACCCACGGCCTCCGCATCTTTGCCGACCCCCAGGCGGATCCGGATGGGCTTCCTCCGATTCGGATTCACCATCCCGAGGCGGAAGGGACCCGGGTTTAGCGGCTCGCCCGGTCCCGAGATCCCGCGAGTGGTTCCTATCCATTACTCGCCGGCCCCATTCTGGTAGAATGAGCCGAGTCCGCGAACGCGATGTGCCTCCAGGATAGGATTGATGAACCAGTACAACCTCGATGCCGACGACGTTTTCGTGAACCTGAACCTCACGACCGTGATGGACTTGCCTTCTGAGCGTGACACCGTCTTGCACTACTTTGAGCAGATGAAAAAGGCTTTTCCGGAGCTGCGGAACCTTCACACCCGCGAGGCGGGCGACCTCGTCCTGGAAGGCGATAAGGACCAGGGGCATTATCGCTGGCTCGCGCTGGAGTCGAGACGACTTTGCTCCGGACATGTGAATCCCGAGAGCCTCGCGGACGCGTACCGCCAGCACGAGATGGTTCTGGAGGTCACCCCGCACATGCTCAGCGTTAGCACGCTCGATTGCGAGGCGCTGGACGTCATGTACGGGTTTGATTTCAGCTACCAGGGCAATCACGATCAGATCGTCGCGGAGGCGCTCGGCCTGGGACCTTCGCTGGAGGGACTGCTGGAGGTCCCCGGCGGCCGAGTGCTTCACTTCGAGCCGTCGGTCACGCTCTCGCTCGATGAATCCTGCCGTTTGCAGTGTCGGCTCTCCATCGAGACTCGTACGAACGCGTTTCACGTTCGTACCGGCGAATTCCCCGACGAGCAGATCAGCGTTTACTTCACCGTCCGCCAGCACTGGGGCTCCGGCGTCGAGCGGACGTTCCTGGAATCGTTCCGCCGCCAGTGCGAGATCGGCGAGGAAATCGTCCAGGAAAAGATCATCCCCAAGATCGTCCGGCCCCTGGCGATGGCCATCGCGTCGAGGTGATTCGAAGCACGAAGGCGAGGCCGCCATGTACGGTGGGTGGCGCGTCGCGATGCGACGACTGACCCACCCTACCAAAGACGCCGCGCTTACATGCGTAGCGATCCTCTCTGCGAGACGATGGATCGCAGGCCCCAGCAGGCGTTATGATCGGCGGATCGTTTTTCATCGACCCACCGCGTGCGAGTCACGAAGCATGCCCCGATTGAGCGCTCTGGCCCGCGACTTGAAGCCCGAAGGCGCCTTTACGGTGCTGGCCCGCGCACGGGCGCTGAAGGCGGAGGGGAAGGAAATCGTCGAGCTGGAGATCGGCGATAGCCCGTTTCCGAGCACCCCTCACGCGAAGGCCGCCGGCATTCGAGCCATCGAAGAAAACCGGACCGGTTACGGCCCGAGCCTGGGCTTGCCCGAGCTCCGCGCGGCGGCGGCGAGGCAACTCCGCGAAGAGTTCGGCCTGCCCGTCTCGGCAGAAAATCTGGTCGTCGGGTCCGGTGCAAAGCCGTTCGAGCAATACTTCGCCGAGGCGCTCCTGGAACCGGGTGACGGCGTCCTCCTCTTCGGTCCCCAGTTCCCAACCTATATTCCCAATCTCCAACGTCGAGGCGCCCGCGCCGTCATCGCGCCCTTGCGGGCGGAGAATCAGTTCCGGCCCCGGGCCGAGGACGTGAGGCGATTCCTCGTCAACGATCCTCGTCCGCGAGCGATCTTCCTGAACTCGCCGCACAATCCGACCGGCGGCGTCGCGACGGATGAGGATCTGGCCGAGATCGCCGATGTGGTTCGCGGCACGGACCTGATGGTCTTCTCCGACGAGCCGTACTGTCACATGATCTGGCAGGGCCGCCATCATTCGATACTCGCGCAACCGGGCATGATGGACCATGTCGTCGCGGCCTACACCTTTAGCAAGTCCTACAGCATGAGCGGCTGGCGGATCGGGTTCGCCGCGGCGCACCCGGACATCGTCGCCGCAATGGGCAAGCTCATCAACACCACCGCGTCTTGCGCACCGCCCTTCGTGCAGGTCGCGGCCACTGCGGCCCTCGAACGGGATGCGACGACTCGCGACGACTACATGACCCGATTCCGCATAAAGGTCGAATTACTGGCCGACGGTCTGGCCGGCATCGAGGGGCTTTCCGTGGTCAAACCCGTCGGGACGTTTTACGTTTTTCCGGACGCGCGGGCAATCTGCAATCGACTCGGTTTGACCTCGCACGGGCTGGCCCTCTTCCTCATGGAGGCCGCCGACGAACGGTTCGGCGTCGCCTGTCTTGGCGGCGAGTGTTTCGGGCCGGAAGGAGCCGGATTCCTCCGATTCAGCTGCGCGGAGCCGGACGAGCAGATCACCAAAGCGCTGGCATTTTTGCCGCGGGCGTTCTCTCGCGTGGACGCGGCGGGTGCATTCGGGAAGGCTTATCCCGAGCTGGCCCAGAAGGCGCCTTACGACCTGTAAGTGGCGTTCGTTTAGTAGGGTGGGTCCGCCGTCTCGCCGCGACGCGCAACCCACCGCGATCGGCCATGTCGAAGATGATCGGTCTCGCGGCGCGACGGCGGACCCATCCCACAAGAAATAGAAAAACTCACGTCCACGCGCCTATCCCAGTCGCACCTCGACCCGGGCCATCTCGTAGGGCGTGAGGTCGATCGGGACGGCGTCACCCTCGCAGGGGAGGTCGATGATCAATTCTCCGCTGAAATCGGTCTGTCTCGCGTCCTTCGGATCGCGGAACACGCGGAGGCGGCAGCGCGAGGCTCGGCCGGCCGTTTCGACCAGGTGAACGGCGATGCCCCAACCCTTGCCGTCCCCGGTGCGATCAAGATATTCCAGACGAACCACGGCCACCGACTTGCTCTCGACCTGGACCAGCCAGCCCACGGGACCGATCCCAGGCGGGCCGGTCGAGGTGGCCACCACGGGGGCCGGCGCCAGAAAATCGGTCGTCGCGTGGAACGGGTACTCCAGATCGAGCGCCACACCCAAAGCGAAGGTCCTCGCTTGCTCGCGGCCCGAGATCAGGAGCGTGTCGAGCATCCGATCCCCCTGACGACGATGATGGGCCAGACCTCCGAAGAGTAGAGCGGTTCGCTGTTTGCGCGAGGTGATGTCCAGCGCATCCGGGGTCTCTGGCCGGTCGGCCGAGGTTGACTCCGGCGCGAGAAGGCTCGTCCTCCGCAACGTCGCCATCGCATCGGGCCAGGCCCAACGACAGGCCAGGTACGACCCCCAGGGGTCCGCCATCGCCAGGGATTCCAGCCACGCGGGATCGATGTCGTCGAGCCGGATGTCGATTTCCAGCGTGGGGCGGCCGGTCCAGAGCCGCAATGTCTGCTGGAATCTCACCAGGACGCGCCCATCGGCGGGATGCAGCAAACGACCGCGGGAGACGGCCTGGACGAGAGCGGGGCCTGCGTAATCGACCTCGAAGGAATCCGAGGCCATACGGCTCGGCGCAGCCTGACCTTCCGCGCCAACGAGGCCGGCAATCACCAGTTGCAGCCCGAGCCGAGGCGTCTCTTCGCCCTTGGCACGAACCGAGCGGAGGCCGCCGGTGGTCAGATCGACCTCGACTTCGAGGTTCTCGTTTTTCATCGTCCGCTCGGAGGCGGATACCGCGCCGAACGGGGCCGAGGGGCGTCCGATCTCGGTTTCCCTGGGCACCCAGGCGAAGCCGAACGGCGGCAGATCGACCACGGCGCGGACCCCATCCTCGGTCAACTGCGCGGCGCGAAGGGGGCCTTCGGGCCGCAGGTCAATCGCGGCGTCGGGAAGCAGGACCGCCGCGCGACGTGCCACTCCGAGCGGATTCACGACCAGATAGCCTTCCCGACCCGACGCCGTGTCTCCCGCGATGGCGCGGGCCAGGGCCGACGCGACGGCGGGCAGTTCCTTGGCGATCCTGCGAGCCGATTCCTCAATCGAACCCGTTTCGAGCGCATGCTCGATCTCGTGAAAGGCGACGTCGCTTGCGCCACGAGGTCCGGGTGTGACGATCTCGGAATCGTCGACCACCGGATGGGGCGCTAACGCCCGGCCGAGCGCATCGAGCGAGATCATCGCATCGAGCCCCGCGCGGACTCGCGCATGGCTCGCCCGCCGCGAGATCGGGAACGGATCGTGGCGGGCGACGGCCTGGACGAGGTAGGGCATGACATACTCGTCCAGCTTCGGCCCGAACATCTCCCAGGGTCGGTCGCTCAGATGAAAGTAATCGCCGAGCGTGACGCATCGGGAGAGGACCGGGGAGTACGAGGCAACCCTGCGTAGATCGCGATACCAACCGGCCACGGGGCTGGGCCAGTGGACCAGGGGCATCGTCGCGACGTGGTCGTCCTTCATCGAACGGCCGATGCGCCAGACCAGCCGCAGCCCGTCGGAAGCCCGATCGCCCGAGAGGGGAGGTCGGGTCAGGGATTCCAGATGGCTCGCGTCGGGGCTCTCCCAGAGCCGTTTCGACTCCACGGGGATCGGGAATCGCCCGGCATCGAAGGCCAGATGAACGGCGAACCGGAACCCGAAGCGGCGAGCAACCTGCGGACGATGCGGGTACAGGGCGAATCGGCGGGTGGCCAGCGTCTCGACATTGCGGTCATCCAGGTGCCGCCGGTAGACCTCGCTGCCCATGAGAAATTGCCAGAGGATGGACGTGACGGGGGCAAGCGGTTCGTCGGATTCGGAGTACGTGCCGCCGACGACGTCGGCCCAGCCCTCGGTGATGGCCGTGCGGAGAGCGGACATCCGGTCGGGGTCCAGCTCGGCGGCCTTCTCGACGGCTTGCGCGGTGCCGAGGAACGTGATCGGTGTTCGCGCTTCGAGCGAGTCGGCGAGCGCGCCGGCCGGGAGGCTCACATCGAGCAAGCTCAGGTCGATCAGGTATCCATCGACGGGATAGAAGCGCTCGCGGGCCTGCGTCAGGATCTCGAACGCGGCGCGAAGGTGGCTCGCCGCGCCGGTGAGATCCGCGGCACGCCAGGATTTGGCCCCGGCAAGGGTCTCGCGAGTCAGGCTCTCCAGATCGAGGCAATCGGCATGGCCCATCGCGATCGTCAGGTCGCGCAGCCACCACCGGGCCGTGCCCAGGGCGTAGAAATCGAGGACGATCGGGTCGGCCGGCTCGCCGAGTTCTTCACCGGGCGCGATGCGTTCGAGGACGCGTCGAGCGATCGACGTGCGATCGATCTCGCCGTCGAGCACGATCGATCCCGAATCGGACGCGATCTGGCGGTAATCGGCCGGGAGGCGATGGCTGGCGCCTTCGGCGATCAGGCGTACCTCGCTGGGCTCGGGGACCGGAGGGAAGTCGATCCCCTCGACCTTCGGCAAATCGACCACGAGGGCAAGAAGGGCGGGATGCCAGAGGGCCGAGACCGCAGCCCAGGTGGCCTCGGCCTCGCGATCGGGATAGCCCTTGGGGATCTCTCGGCCGTCATGCTCGATCATCGCCACAAGGCGAGGGCCGATCGGGACGGCCGCGGGGTTCGTTTCGATGGTCGCGGACTCCATGAAAATCAGGCCCCGAGCGAGGATTTCAGGTCACGCAGCTCATCGGTCAGCGCGTCGATCCGGGCACGGAGGCCCTCGATCTCGGTACGAAGTGTCGCGATTTCGGAGGACGGGACCGGTTCAGCCGCGAACGATCGCTCGGCGCGGGCCGGTTTCGGCTCATCGTCGTACGCGGGGGCAAGGCGAGAGAATTCCTGCCGGATATGCTCGAATTCGGCCGGAGGATAGAGCCTGTGTGTGACCACCGCCCCCCGCTTCTGCTCGGGCGGCGTCAGGTACACGACGAGTTCGAGATCCTGGAGGGCCTTCAGCACCGCTTGAAGGGATTCCAGGTCGGGAATCGCTTCCATCCGCGATGCCCGGCTCCGCAGGTCACCCTCGGTTTGCCGCCCGCGAAGCATCAGTTCCGCCAGCACCGCCATCTCGACCGGCTTGTTGCGGAGCCCGAACCAATCGTAAAGCGAATGCTTCCACTTGGCGACGCGCCCGGAGCCTTCGATCATCACGGCCGCGCCCTTCTTGCGCAAGCCCTGCAAGATCTCTTCGACGTCGTCGGTATCGTAATTGGTGATCGGATCGCGGTTGGATTTCTGGTTGCAGCCGGTCGCGATCGCCGCAATCGACATCGGATACGCCTCGGGCGTCGTCTTCTGCTTCTCGACCATCACGCCGAGGACGCGACGCTCACGAGCGGTGAGCGGCACCCAGGCCCTTTCCGTGGTTTCCAGCGTCATTCGGTGGCATCTCCTGGAACTGGCAACGTCGCTGGAAGTCTGGCGGGGGTGTCATCCTAGCCGTCGTGAGGCCGGGTCTCAAGCGTCTCGTCGGGTGGGCCGAACGCGGCAACATCGCTCAATAGCGATCGAGCCGCGCCTTGATCGCCGCGAATTGTGCCGCCTGGTCGCCCGACGGATCGGGCCAGATGGTCAGGAACCCCCGGTAGTCAATCTCTTCGAGCGCGCCGAGGTATTCTTCCCAATCGAGCACGCCGCCGGGGAAGCCGAAACCCCGCGGATTGGAAACGAGCCGCGACGATCCCCCGCCGGCCTCGCTCGCATAGGCGTGGGCGACCCAGCCAGCAAGCTCTCGGGCCGCCATGACCGGATCATGGCCCATGCGGAGCAGCGTCGCGGGGTCCAGGCTCGCGGCCAGGCCGGGAGAAGCAATCGTGTTCAGGACGGCGGCGAGCACCGGGCCGGGTTCGGTCCCCGTCTCGATCGCGAGCCGGACGCCGCGATGATCGGCCCGTTTGCCGAGTTCGCTCAGGGCATCAAAGAAGGCGGCATGACGGACCGCCGCCTCTTCGGCGGGCACGGCGCCGGCCCGAACAAGCACGAGGCGAGATCCTAGCTCATACGCCATCGCGAAGGCGCGGTCGGCGCGGGCCAGGCGAGTGTCGAGATCGTCCTCCGAATCGAACGGCCGCCGCGTGGGCAGATTTAACGCAATCAGGGACAGCTCGATCGATCGCAGCGTCTGCCTGAGGTCGCGGCGACCGGTCTCGGAGAGACGATCGGGTCCGAGATCGCCGGAGGCATCCAGCACGACGCCACGCGCGCCGACGCGGACGGCCTCGCGGATTTGATCCTTCGGCGATCGCGAGGGATCGGGATTGATCCGAAGTCCGAGGGGAGAGCGGATCACGGGAAGGGCTCCAATTGGCGCATGAGGTCGCGGGCGGATTTAATTATAGGGTCGAGTCGGCGGCTCGGTTTCTCTATTGAACCGCCCGGCGCGGCTTCGCGACCAGGGGGATGGTTTCTTGTCGACTGTGAGGACCGCTTCGCTTCGGATTCCCCTGGACTTCGCTCCCGACCATCTCGCGCTCGTTTTTGGCCGTCGGACGGGAGCCGCGATCCTGGAAAGCGGCCCCGGCTTTCTCGGGTCGGGGCGGTGGAGCATTTACGCCGCCGAGCCGCGGTTGAGCTTCCGCGCGAACTCAGAGGGTTGGTGGTTCGATCACCATCGGCATGGAATCACAGACCCCCTCTCGGTCCTGTCCGACCTACTTCGCGAGCACGGTTTGGCCGACTCTTGCGAGGAACCGGGACCCGACGACCCGCCGTTTCAAGGCGGACTGATTGGTTACTTCGGGTACGACCTTGCGCCCAGGCTCGAGCGACTTCCAAGGCGGGCACGGCCGGACTCGCGGCTGGATGATCTCGCGTTCGCACTTTATGACAAGGCGGTCTGCGTCGATGGCGAGACGGGCCAGGTCTGGCTCTGCGGTTGGGACCTCGATCAGCAAGGACAGGCATCGCACGATCGGGCGCTCACTCGGTTCGCGAAGAGCCTGACTCGACGAATCACTGACATCGCCAGAAAGCCTGAACAGTGTGCCAAAATGATGAGGTCGTCCCGACTCTCGACGCCCGTGCGAAGCGTCCTGACGCGCGAAGACTACCTCGCGGCCGTTGCCCGTGCCAAGGATTACATTGTCGCGGGTGATATTTTCCAGGTGAACCTCTCGCAACGGTTTGAAGCGCAGGGCCAGTTTGATCCGCTCGATCTGTATTTCAAACTCAGCAAACATAGTCCAGCGCCCTTTGCGGCCTACCTTGGTATTCACGGATCGGAGGCCCTGGTCTCCGCCAGCCCGGAATCGTTCTATCAAACACGAGGAAGCCAAATCATTACCCGTCCAATCAAGGGGACTCGGCCGCGCGGCGCGACACCAGAGGACGACGCACAGCTCGCCGCCGAACTCCAGGTGAGCGTCAAGGATCGCGCCGAGCTGACGATGATCGTGGACCTCGAACGAAATGACCTGGGCCGAGTTTGCCGGTATGGTTCGGTGAAGGTGACCGAGCCGTTGACGATCGAGAGTTACGCGCAGGTGCATCACCTGGTCGCGACCGTGCAAGGGCGGTTACGCCCCGAGGTCGGGCCGATCGACGTGGTACGGGCCATGTTTCCCGGCGGATCGATCACCGGGGCACCGAAGATCCGCGCGATGGAGATCATCGACGAGTTAGAACCGACGAGGAGGAGCGCATACACCGGCGCGATCGGTTACTTCAGCCGAGGGGGCTCCTCCGCCTTCAATATCGCGATCCGCACGATGCTCGTCGAGGGCGATCGGGTGACCTATCAGGTCGGCGGCGCGATCGTGGCCGATTCCGAACCGGAGAATGAGTACGAGGAGACCCTGCACAAGGGACGGGCGATGAGAGAAGTCCTCGAAGGGTTGGAGCGCAGCGAATGATCTGGGTCGCTGGTCAAATTGTGCCGGACGACGCGCTGAAGATCAGCGCGCTGGACCGGACCTTCGAACATGGTTTGGGTCTCTTCGAGACATTCCGGACCTGGAACGGCCATGCCACCCTGCTGGCTCGCCATCTGGCCCGGATGCGATCGTCGGCCGAGGAGCTACGATTGCCACTTGAGCCGGCCAAGCTGCCCGACGAGGACGCCGTCTCGGCCTTGCTGCGAGCCGACAACCGCGAGGGGGACGCCGTGCTGCGGATCACCCTGAGCGGCGGGCTTTCCGAGACGGAGGGCGGGACCGTGTGGATGCGCAGCATGCCGCTGCCAAGGCCCCTGAGGATGGTTGATTCGGGATTTCTCGCGAAGATCAAGGGGAGCGGCGTCCTTGCATTTCCCAGCACGCTCGAACTCGATCTCACCACGCCCCTGGGCAAACATAAGACGTTGAACTACTGGCAGAGGCGCCTGGCATGCGATGAACGAGGCGAGGAAATCGTGATCTCGCCAGACGGAGAGATCGTCGAAGGCATGCGAACCAATGTCTTCTATGTTGTGGGTCGTACCTTGAGGACGGCGGGTCTCAGCTATCCGATCCTGCCGGGTATCATGAGGGAGCTCATTCTGGAACGAGCCGCCCGACTGGGCATGGCCGTCGACGAATTTCCTTTCGATCCGATGAAGATCATCAGGAAAGGCGCGGACCCGGATTGGGACGAATCGGTGTGGTCTCGCGCGGAGGAAGTCTTCCTCACGAATTCCGTCCGAGGAGTGGTCCCGGTTGCTTCCTTGTTCGCGCGTTATTATTGCGAGTGCCCCGGACCCTGGACGCAGCGGATCTGGCAGGACACACGTGACTGGCTCGAACGCGGAGGGATCGACCCGTGACGACCGTTGCCGATGTCTCCGGCTGGATGGAACGCTTCGCCCCGCTCAGCCTGGCCGAATCCTGGGACAACGTGGGCCTGTTGTGGGGCGACCCGAAATCCCCGGTCTCGCGCATCATGACGTGCCTCACGGTCACGCCTGAAACGGCCGAGGAGGCGATCGAGGAACGGGCCGAGCTCATCGTCTCTCACCATCCGGTCCTGTTTCGCCCGGTGCAGAAGGTCACGGCGGATCGGCTGGAAACGGGATTCCTCTGGGCGCTGGGGCGGGCGGGCGTGTCGATCTACAGCCCGCATACGGCGTTCGACAATACGGTGGGCGGGATCAACGACGGTCTGGCGAAACGCCTGGGTCTCCTCGACGTCGAATCGCTACGGCCATCGTCCACTCGACCTCGATTCAAGGTCGTGGTCTTCGTCCCTGCCGCCGATCGTGAGGCCGTCCTCTCCGCCTGTTTCGCCGCCGGGGCGGGGCGAATCGGCGACTATGAAGAGTGCTCGTTCACAACCGGAGGGTACGGCACATTCTTCGGGACGGAGAGTTCGAGCCCGACCGTCGGCCAGGCCGGACGTCGTGAGCGGGTCAGAGAGTGGAAGACGGAGTTCGTCGTACCCGGAGATCGGCTCGAAGGCGTGCTCGCGGCCTTGCGGGCGAGTCATTCCTACGAAGAACCGGCCATCGATCTGATTCCCCTCCGCGAGGAACCGATCGGCCCCGGCATCGGGCGGTTGGGGAGATTGGCCGAAAAAACGACTCTCGACGCGTTTGCAAATGATGCAGTACGGGCCCTCGGATGCGGGCCCGTACAGGTTGTGGGCGAGCCATCTCGCGAAATCGGTCTCGTGGCGATCGCGTGCGGCGCGGGTGACGATTTCCTCAAGGACGCCGGCGCGAAGGGGGCCGACGTCCTGCTCACGGGCGAGGCGCGATTCCATCGGGCGCTGGAATCGCGAGGGCTCGGCGTGTGCCTCGTCGTGGCGGGGCACTTTGCGACGGAACGACCCGGTGTCGAGGATCTCGCGACGCGGTTGGCCGGAGCCTTCCCTTCCGCGCTCGTCTGGCCCAGCCGTCGAGAGAGCGACCCGGTCCGATCGTTGGCGTGAGGATCCATGTCAGAAGAGCAACGGTCTCACATGGAACGAGTAGGTCCGACGTCAGTCGGTCCTGTTTTCCATCGAAACCACGGACAGGACCGACTTATGTCGGACCTACTGGACGGGACCGGAAGGGTCGAACGGCCACCGCCCCGCAATCCTTCACGGGGAAAAAATAAACCCCCGGGAGATCCCGGGGGTCAGCATGAAAGCCGAGTCGTGGTCGAGCACGGCGACGGGTCAGGACGCGGAGACCGTCTCGGCGGACTCGCCCGTGGTGCCCTTGCCGGTACGGGTGGTGGGAACGGGGAGGAACGACTGGTGCTCCCAGGTCCCGGCCCAGGCCTGTCCGGCCCAGCGCTGGAGGGAAATATTGCGGACCGTCGGCCGATCCTCGTCGCGGATCACGTCACCCCAGGCGCCCGTGTAGGCGGCGCGAACTTGGGCCGAGGTGCCGCCGACGCAGAGCAGACGCTCTCCGCCGGGAGCCAAGCAGGCAATGGCTCGCCAATCTTGCGCGCCTGTGGTTTCGGTTGTGCTCATCGTTCATTCATCCCCGCCCGACAAGGCATGGAGTCTCCCGGGTAAACCGGGGCACCCCTCTATCGGGTCTTGAAAATCAGCGGAAAGCAACATCAATCAAGTGAAGGGAGCCCGGAGCAACCTGAATGGCTCCGAGCCGCGGAAAGCACCGATCGAGACCGGCCCAAACTCATTCTAGGCCGTGCCAAGAACTGGGGCAACTCGACGAGAAGCCCGACGACATTGCCACGAAGTTCCAGGCCGATCTAGCACCCCTATCATGAAGGAATCAGGATGTTTGCCGAACGATTTCCCGGAGACCACTCGGCGACCAAGACGGCCTAACTTCAGCGCTTCGCGACAATTACGAGTCGTGGCTTTCCCCTCACCGTCACAGGGGCGATTGTATCGAACGAATAAGCCTCGTGCGAATAAAATCTGAAATTTCTCGCGAACACCGTGACAGATTTTGATGTATCAGGCACACATGGGGATCCTCCATAGGCTTTAGGAGCCGACGGCAGTTCAATCAGGGCAACTTAACAGGAGTCAAATTGATTCGCAGTGTGGGAGTTCCGCCGTCGTGGGAAATCGTTAATCCATCCCGGAACCTCGAAAGGACTTACGTGCGAACGGTCGCGGACATCCATTCGTTCATGACTGCTTGGTGAGGTCGAGCAGAACCTTGCCCTTGCGTCCGGGGCGCTCCGCCTCATGCACCGCATCGATGATCTGCGTAATCGGAAATTTCTTGCCGACTTCCGTGGAAAGGACGTTGGCCCGGATCAGGTTGCCGACCTCGTGAAAGATTCGAAGGGACTCCGGAATCGACCGTTCCTTCATCCAGTATCCCAGCCAGAAGCCTTCCACGACCCGTTTCCCGGCGATCATGCGTCTCGAATCGATGCGGATCGGCTCGCCCGTCAGTGTGCCGTAGACGATTAACCTTCCCTCGGACGCAAGCGAATTGAACGCCCCAGTTCCCGTGTCCCCACCGACCGGGTCCAGAGCATAACGGACTCCGTCGCCTCCGACGATCTTGCGAACTTGGTCCTCGATTGGCCCATCCTCAGTAGAAATGACCGCGTCGCCTCCGAGCGTCTTCAGCTCATCCATCGCGTCGCGCCGGCGCACCACGTTGATTGTCTTAATTCCATCGTGCTTCGCGAGGCGAATCACCATCTTGCCAAGTTCCGAACCGGCGGCGGTCTGGAGCAACCACTGACCCTGGGGTACTTTCAAGATCTTTCGTACCATGGCAAGGACGGTCACGGGATTGACGAAGAATGACGCCACCTGCTCATCGGGGATATCCGCCTTGACGGGCCGGGCCTGCTTTGCGGGTATGACCACGTATTCTGCCCAGTTCCCCCCGGCGCCGTTGATGACGGTGACACGCTTCCCCTTCACGAGCCAACCCAGCAATCCCCCTCCTACCTTATCAACGACGCCGACGCCCTCGAAACCGGGAGTCGCAGGGAGCTTCGGCAAAACGCCATACAACCCTCGCACGACGAGAAGATCGGACGGGTTGACCGGGCTCGCGATCATGCGGACGCGGACTTCTCCCGGTCCGGGCTCGGGGATCGGAACGTCTCGGACGGATAAGACTTGATCAGGCTCGCCGAAACGATCAAAAACGACGGCGTTCATGAGTGGGTGGTGCCCGCGTGGTAGTTGTGGGATTCGCGCAAGTCCGCGTGCTATTTCTTCGGCTCGGAACGGATCGGGGGGAGAGCGAAGCTGGCGGGGCTGCGGTGGCCTTCGCGGTCGACCGAGCGGACCCCGAGGTGGTGGTCGTCCTTCGAGAGTTCGGTCATCGTGGCACGCGTCAGGTTGCCCACCCAGAGGACATGGTCCCAGAACGGCGCCGTGGTCTCGCGCCAGACCACTTCGTATCCGGCCAAGTCGGCCTCGTTCACGGGGTCCCAGTGCAGGGTCGTATCGTTCTCGACCTTTCGCGTCTCGATTGTGGCACCGACCGGTGACGCGGGAGCCAGTGCGAGGGTCGCCATCGTCGCCGCGTTAACCCTGGCGACCGAAGCGACGTAGGCGAAATCCACCTTTCCCGGGACGTCGCCGAAGGCGATCCCATTCTCCTCCCGCACGTCCTGATGCTGTCGAGCGAACTGTTCCGACGGCTCCGTGAAACGGATCGCGGGCATATTTCTCGCGAGGAACGGCATGTGATCGCCCCCGCGCAGGTAGCGGTCGGATCGGAAGATCGGCTTGGCGAGGAATCGCGGGGTGTACAGAGCCGTGGTCTCTTTTACGAACCGGGCGAGCTGACGAGAGGGGCTGTCATTCTCACCGCCGACGGCCCGCAATCGTGCGGCCAGGGGAGCGGTCCTGGGATCGGGCAGGCCCTCCGAGAACACGCGCAGGGTCCGATTGTCGTGCCGGCCGCCGCTGCCATCGGTGTTTCCCACGATATCGTTGGTGATCATGGCTTCGATCCGCTTCCCGGCCTTCTTGGCCTCGTCGGCGAAGTGGGTCGAGCCGTACAGGCCCTGCTCCTCGCCCGCGAAGGCGACGAAGACGATCGTGGCGTCGAACTCCCGTGCGCTCATGATCTCGGCCAGTTCCAGCACGACGGCGGTGCCGCTGGCGTCGTCGTTCGCTCCCGGGGCATCGGTGACCGCGTCTTCGTTATCGGAGCAGATCGAGTCGTAATGTCCGCCGACCACGTAGATGCGTTCCGCCGCCTGCCTCTTCGAGCCGGGAAGCGTCGCGACGACGTTGACGATCTCGGTCTCCACCTTCACGCGGCGGGCGGGTGGCTGGACGTAGCCGTCGAATTCGACCTTTAACCGACCGTTGCTCTTGATCGCGATGCGGTCGAACTCGGACTTGATCCATCTCCGCGCCGCGCCAATACCTCGGGTGTCGCTCTTGGTGTCCGAAAGGGTGTGGCGGGTGTCGAACGCGGCCAATTTCTCGATGCGAGACCGGATGCGAGGCTCCGACACCTCGGTCAGGATCGTCTCGATCTTGGGGTCGCGTACGCTCGTCCCCGGAGGGAGCGTATCCTGCGCCCGGACGTCCGAGCCAATCGAGACGAGTGCGAGGATCAGGGAGACGGTGGCGGATCGCATAGGACCTCCATCGGGACCGACCGGGCTGCCGATGTCCGGCGCGGCGGGGGCGGTCCGCTCGCGACGATCGGCCCGAGAACGGCCCCCATCATCGCGAACAGGAGGGCGAAGAGCGAGTGGCCAGCCTCCATGAAATGCCCACGGGTCTCCAGTAGGGTTTCCATGGCCCGGGTATATTCCGGCGAATTCTTGCCGTCGGCGGGGAAGAACGAGTCGTAAAGCGTCTCGCGAGCCCTGAGCAATAGGCCCTCGGTCGGCGGTGGCATGGATTTCCAGACGGCGGGATCATCGCGCTCCGACTGCATCCACGGACCGAAGGCGAGCCCGAAATACGCCCACCCGAATAGTGCGAATCCCCACCACGAGGCGCGAGGCTCGCGACCGAATCGCGCCCCGATCGACGCGCAAAGCAGCACGACGATCGCCAGGAGAAACGCCGCAGGAGCCGAGACATACGACGGCTTCGCCAGCGCCGACAGCTCGACCGCAGTCACCATGACGGCCACGAACAGGCCGCCCAGAGTCATTCGGAATCGCAGCATGGTCGTCCCTCGCTCGGGCATCGCTCGGCTCTATCCCTTGGACGATGCGCATGGGTCGTGGATTCGATGGACTCGCTCGGGGCTTGGGATTCGGCCGCTCGGCCGTTAAGGTTGAGGATTGCCGATTTCGACAGACTTCCCGAGGCCGCGCCCATGTCCTTCGAATCCCTCGTCACGACCGAATGGCTGGAAGAACACCTCGCCGATCCCGACCTCCGCGTCGTCGATTGCCGGGGCTACGTCGTGACCCGTCCCCTCGCGCCCGGAGTCGAGGAGGCGGATTATCGCGGCGCCCGGCACGAGTATCTGAACGGTCATCTCCCCGGCGCGGTTTACGTCGATTGGACCGTGGACATCGTGGACCCGGACGACCCCGTGCCCGCACAGATCGCCGGCCCCGCTCGATTTGCCGAGGCCATGAGTCTGCGAGGCATCGGAGACGGCACGCGCGTGGTCGCCGTGGACCACATGGGAGGGCAGTTCGCGACGCGTCTCTGGTGGGCGCTTCGCTATTATGGCCACGATGCCGTCTCGGTCCTTGACGGGGGATGGAACCGCTGGGTCGAGGAAGATCGGCCGACGGAAGAGGGCGAAGTCATGGTCGAACCCAGGTCCTTCACCCCTCGAATCCGCCCCGAGTTGAGGAAGACCGCCAATGAAGTGCTCGCCCGGATCGGCGATCACTCGGTTCAAATCCTGGACGCGCGGGACTCCGGCCAGTACACCGGCGCGAAACGTCGCGGGCCTCGGGGCGGACACATTCCCGGCGCGCTAAACATCCCCCGCGAGGTCTTCTTCGCCGAGGACGGCGGATTCGCCTCGGCTGAGGACATTCACGATCGATTGGTGGCGCGCGGACTGGATCTCGCCAAACCCACGATCGCCTATTGCAACGGCGGCGTCGCGGCGACAGTCGCGCTGTTTCATCTCCATCGACTGGGGGTTGAGAGTGCGAGCAATTACGACGGATCGTGGAATGAATGGGGCGTGAGGCCGGACCTGCCCGTGGAGAGTTGAGGCGATGACCATTCCCGCGAATTACGTTGGATTGGGCGATCAAATCTCTCGCGTGTCGCGATGTTTACCGGGACGTCCCGCGTCTCGATTCCCCGAGGGAAGCGGAGACACGCACGACAGGGAATTTCGATTCTTCTCGGGGGATTTTAATGCTCCGCCGATTCGGCCGGGGCAGCGATCCGGCGAATCCGGCGGCCCGGAGCACCCCCTGCCTCATGAATCGAAGAAGGGTAATGGGGACCGGCCTCGGAGGAGGAATGGTAGGTCCGACTTCAGTCGGTCCTGTCCCGAACCGGATACGTGGACAGGACCGACTGAAGTCGGACCTACCGGAGGGGGCACGGGCGCCGATCGCCTCCGGCCCCGCGCTCCAGCATGGACCTCGAAGAAATGGCGCCGCACCCGGCTGGGCACTTGCCAACGACCGTCCACCTGGCCATAGTGCAACTTCGACTCGATGCCTCGGTCCAAGCCCGGCTGGCGTCGTCGCTCGCTCATCGTGACTTCCGCCTCCATTCGGCATCCAGGGAGCCTTCGACCGATGGCTGAACACGATCCCACGAAACCCCGCCCGGGCACCAGCCGGCGCGACTTCCTGCGGGGGTCCGGCCTGGCCGCCGCCACGGCCGTCCTGACCGCTCCGGCCGTCGCCGCGCTCGACGAGGCCAAGGCCGCGGCCGTCGAGGACGGGCCGAAAGTCCTCTCCGGCGAGCTGCCGATCACGCTCCAGGTCAATGGCCACGAGATGTCCTGCAAGGTCGAGCCCAGGAGCACACTCCTGGACACCTTGCGGCATCGGTTGGACGTGACCGGTCCGAAGCGGGTTTGCGACCGCGGAAGCTGCGGTGCCTGTACCGTGATCGTCGATGGCGACACGGTCTACTCCTGCACCACACTGGCGGTGTCTTGCCAGGGTCACGAGATCCGCACGCTCGAGAGCTTCGATACCGGCGCGACGGGCGTCCCGCACGCCTTCCACCAGCACGACGCCCTGATGTGCGGCTACTGCACCCCGGGTTTCGTGACCGCGTGCAAGGCGATGCTGGAGAAGAACCCGAATCCCACAATCGAAGAGGCCAAGCGCGGCCTGGATGGCAATATCTGCCGGTGCGGCACCTACGTCGGCGTGCTCGAAGCGGCCATGGCCGCGGCCAAAGCCATGAAGAAGGAGGCCTGAGCCATGCCCAGTTGGCCCGAAAAGCCCCGCCTGATCGGCAAGAGCATCCCTCGCATCGATGGGCTCGCCAAGGCGTCCGGCAAGATCAAGTATCCCTCGGACATGCGGCCCGAGGGGACGCTCTTCGGCGTGATGCTCTACAGCCCCCACCCCCATGCCAAGGTCACGTCGATCGACACGGCCGCGGCCGAGAAGATGCCCGGCGTCAAGGGCGTCGTCGTGATCGCGAAGGCCGGCGCCACGCTGCGATATCATGGCGATGATATCGCGGGGGTCGCCGCCGAGACCGAAGAGCAGGCCCGCGATGCCGTCCGCGCGATCAAGGTCGATTACGAAATCCTGCCGCACGTCGTCACCGAAGAAGACGCCGTGAAGCCCGACGCGCCGAAGATCGTCCCGAGCGGGAATGCTCGCAAGGGACGGGCGCAGACGACCGGTGATCCGGAGGCCGCGTTCAAGGAAGCCGATGCGGTGGTGGAGGCCGAGTATTCGGCCCCGGTCATCACCCACGTCTGCCTGGAACCCCACGGCCTCACGGCCCGATGGGACCGCGACGACGCCATCACCGCCTGGGCCAGCACGCAGGCCGTCGGTGCCACGGCGGGCGAGCTTGCCGGACGGTTCAGCATCCCGGTGACCAACGTCACGGTGCTGACCGAGGTCATGGGCGGCGGCTTCGGCTCCAAGTTCGGCGCGGATGTCTGGGGCCTCACGGCGGCCGAACTGTCCAAGAAGGCGGGCGGTCGGCCGGTGAAGATGTTCCTCGATCGCATCCAGGAACATCTTGCGGGCGGCAACCGGCCCAGTGCCGCGGGCAAGGTGAAGATCGCCGGCAAGAAGGACGGCACCGTCACGGCGGTGGTCGCGACGACCTCCGGCACCGGCGGCGCGCGAGGCGGCTCGAACTTCCCGTTTCCCTACGTCTACGCCATCAAGAACGTCTCGCGTGAGCATACCGAGATCTTCGTCAACGGCGGCGGCGCCCGCGCCATGAGGGCGCCCGGCCATCCCCAGGGTTGCCTCATCATGGAGGCGGCCATGGACGACCTGGCCGATAAGCTCGGGATTGACCCGCTGGAGATGCGGCTCAAAAACCTGAACGACGGCGACAAGGTGGTCGATGCCAACGGCAAGCCGACCATCTCTCGCGCCGGAATCTACCGCGAGCAGGTGCCGATCGGCGCGAAGCTGATCGGCTGGGAGAATCGCAAGCCTCGCGGCCAGAACGGCAAGGGACCGATCAAGCGCGGTTACGGCATGGCCCTGCACCAGTGGGGCGGCGGCGGCACCGCGGTCAACAAGGTCACCTGCACGATCAGTCCGGACGGGTCGGTCGAGCTCAAGACCGCCACTCAGGACATCGGCACCGGCGCGCGGACGATCCTCGCGATCATCGCCGCCGAGATCCTCGGCCTCGAAGTCAAGGACGTGATCTCCAACATCGGCAACTCCACCTTTCCCCCGGGGCAGGGTTCCGGCGGGTCGACAACGAGCCCTTCGATGGCGCCTCCGGCGTTCAACGCCGTGTCGAAAGCCCGGGACGAGTTTCTCGCCCGGGTCGGCAAGGCCATCAATGAAGAACCGGCGGACCTCACGCTCCAGGACGGCAAGCTGGACGTCAAGGGCAAGGCCGTCATGAGCTGGAAGGACGCCTGCCGGAAGCTCGGCATGATGGGCGTGAGCGTCACGGAAGGCTTTGCCGAGGGCCTCGCATCCGGCGGTGTCGCCGGTTGCCAGTTCGCCGACGTCACGGTCGATATCGAGACCGGCGTCGTGAAGCTCAACAAGATCGTGGCGGTCCAGGATTCCGGCTTGATCCTGGATATGCTCACGTGGCGCAGCCAGGTCTACGGCGGCGTGATCGGCGGGCTGAACTATGGCCTGTTCGAGGAGCGCGTCATGGACCCCGGCTCGGGCCTGATGCTGAACCCCGACATGGAGCTTTACAAGCTCGCCGGGCTGAGCGACATCCCGGAAATTGTCGTCCATGCCCACGACACCCCGGAGATGCGTGCCCGCGGCGTCATCGGCGTTGGCGAGCCCCCGACCATCAGCACCGCGGCGGCCATCGGCAATGCCGTCACGAACGCCGTCGGTGTGCGTGTGAATAAGTTCCCCATGTCGCCGATGAACGTGCTCAATGCGCTCAACGCGGCCTCGAACAAAGAAGGGAAGGCGTGATCCATGCAAGCCTTTGAATACGCCGGCCCCTCCACGATCGAGGAGGCCGTGAAGAGTCTTACCGGGTCCAAGTCCGGCGTCGCGCTCTCGGGCGGCACCGACCTGATCAGCCGGATGAAGGACTATGTCACCAGCCCCGACCGCGTGGTCTACCTCAAGGGGGTGAAGCCCCTCGCGGGGATCACCGAGACCAAGGGAGGACTCTCGATCGGGGCGGGAACGCGACTCGTGGACGTGATCGCGAACAAGGACATCGCGAAGGAATTCCCCGCGCTCCAGCAGGCCACCCTGGAAGTCGGCACGCCTCAGATTCGCAACATGGCGACTGTCGGCGGCAACCTCCTGCAACGTCCTCGTTGCTGGTACTACCGATCCGGCCTCGGCCTGTTGGGGATGAAGGACGGCAAGAGCCTTGTCCGCACGGGGGACAATCGCTACCACAGCATCTTCATGACCGACGGCGATGCCCTGTTCACCAGCCCGTCGAGCCTGGCGACCCCGCTGATCGCCCTCGGCGCGACCGCGACGCTCGTCGGCGAGAAGGGCGAGCGCACGATCCCCGTCGAGGCCCTGTACCAGGTGCCGAAGACGTCCGACGATCGCGAGCTGACCATCCTGCCGGGGGAGATCCTGACGAAGGTCACCATCCCCGAACCGAAGGGCAAGAACGCCTCGTACGAGGCGCGGCAGAAGCAAGCCCATGATTGGCCGCTTGTCCTCTGTTCGGTCTCGCTCGACATGAATGGGAATGAGGTCAACAACGGCCGGGTGATCATCTACGGGGTCGCCCCCATCCCCTGGCGAAGCGAGGCTGCCGAGGCCGCCATCAAGGGCAAGGCCATCACGATGGAGACGGCCGCCGCCGCCGCCGATGCGGCCGTGAAGGCCGCGAAGCCGCTGTCGGCGAACGGCTACAAGGTGGGCCTGACGAAGACCGTGGTCAAGCGAGCGCTCCTCGCGGCGGCGGGGAATCGGTACTGGGAGGAGGCGTGATCCATCATGGCTGACCCCGATAATGATCTCCCACCGAGCGAACTCCCGATCGCCCACGAGGCCCCGTGCCGCCACCTGCGCCACAAGGGGATGTACGTCTACACGGACGGCATCTCGGGGGAGTCGCACCAGGATTACGACAACACGATTTATTGGTGTCTGACGACCATGAAGTCGTTCGGTCCGGACGACGACATGGTCGACGGTCCGGGCTGTCGCAACCCCGGGCGCACGTGTTACGAGGCGATTTGACGCCCGCATCGGTCGTCGATCCTAGCTTCAAGGAGCAACTCGGCCCGGTCCCGCGAATCGCCGTCGCGGGATCGGGCCGACTCCTTTTCGAGATTCGCTCTTGATCCGCACTGACGGCTCGCGCAATGTTAGTGAAGAGCCGTTCGGCTCGCGCTGAAAAGGCGTTACTCAGCCATCCGTTCCATTCTTCGGAGGAGCATCGCCGTGGGTGACAAAGCGCCGAAAGACAAAGCCAAGAAGAAGAAGATCGCAGACACCAAGAAGACCACGGCCAAGCCGAGCGCGGGCGCAGCGAAGACCGACAAGAAGTGAGCCGCGCGTCGGGCGAGCGCCTGGGCGCTCGTCCGACGGCCATCACGATCCTAGCCGTGGTCAAATCGTTGTCTGCACATGTGCCAGACTCCTCGACATCAGCATCGAGAGGAACGGATGCCCCGGCACCGCGTGCTGCGGGTCGCCGAGCTCGGCGGCAATCCTCATCCCGGCCCCCGCGAGATCCTCGCGGCCTTCGGCCATCCACGCGAGGGCCGTCCACAACAGCATGCGACGGTAGAGTTCGATCTGTCCCGAGATCCGACCCTCAAATAGAACACGGAACGGCCCGGGATCGCGGAGAGGATCGGGAGGAACGTCACCCTCTCGCAACGCGATCTCGATGGCCAGACGACAAGCCAGTTCGGAATCATCGCGCCACGAAGGTCGCGCGTCCAGGACCATTTTCGCGTCTCCCCTCGGCGCCGTGTGGGTCGTCGGCCGGGCGTACTCCGGCGGGGTCCCGGTGAATATCGGCGCTGTCTGAAAGTCGGTTCCGGCCGAACGAGAGATCCAGGCGCGTGCCTCCGCGGTCATCGATTCGCCCGAGAGCCAGCTCGCTCCACTCAGGAGTGCGATGGCCAACTCGTGCCGATCATGAACGGTGCCAATTCCGTGAGCAGTGACAAGCTCGGCGTAGTGACGCTCGGCCCTGTCCCGATCCGGGAAGACGGTCCCGCTGACCTGGCCGATCCCGCTCATGACGTCGCAGTCGAACATCGCGACCGCCCAGCCATCGCTCTCCTCGACGAGTAGAGCGATCGGCCCACGTCCCTCGGCTGTCATGGAGCCGACTGCACTCCTCACGATTCGAGGTCGGGAAATCGTGGTGGCGAGTCCCCGGGCCTCCGCCGGTTCGGGCACGTGCGGATTGCCCGGGCTCTCTTTGATCGCTTTCCCGGCGGCTTCTCTGGTCCGGGGATCATCACTTTCCGTCAGGAGTTCGAGAAGTGCGCGGACTCCCGGTCCAGGCGATTCACGCGCCAGTCCTGCGATGATTTCTGCGCGGACTTCGGGCTCGATGCGAGAGAGCCCTTCGATGGCGACGGCAATGGAATCCGGGTCGCCTTCGATCTGTGCGGCCAGTTCGATGAGCGAGTCGTCGCCACCGATCAGGTCGTCCAGCTCATCTCGCAGCTCGACCAGGATCGGGCTCGCCTCGACGCGGCCGGAGCCGTCGAGGACACCGAGCGCCATCCACAATCGCTCCGTCGGCAAATCCATCTGATCGAGCAACGCGGCGGCCAGTTCATCGAGCAGATCAGGACTTGCGAGCGCTTCGACCAGTTGCAGGAGGATCTCTCCGTCTCCCTCTCGCAAGTCCCGAAGCCTGGGCCGGACCGCCGATATGAGGGTTTCCTGGGAGAAGCCGCCGATCAGACGATCAAGTTGTTCGGCCAGTTTGGCTTCGTCCCACTCGGGATGATTGCGCGTCTCATCGAGAAGGTCCGCCGGTGATCGCGGATCAAACCGGTGCGGTGACGCCGAGGACTGGTCACTCATCGTCTCCACTCCGAGAGGTGCGGATCGTGTCCCATGGATCAATCCCCGTCGCGCAGGTCGAGCGGAATGAGGAGATTCGCCCCGGTGTCGAGAATCCCGCATCGGCCATCACAGACCGCGCCCACTTCGATCACATACCGGCGATCCGGGTCCAGCTTGAGCGGATGGAAGCAGTCCCAGGCCACACGTCCGTCCGGCGTGAGGACTTTCCATCGGTGATGATGCCCGTGAATCATCAGCCGGTGGGAACGCTCCGAGAAACTTCGCACGGGCAACTCTTCAGCGCCGGAGGTCCAAAGATCGAGGAGATTCTCCGCATCTCGCCAGGGTTCGACGTGCGTGAACAGGCAATCCTCGAACTCGAGCCATGGCCGCAGCGAGGCGAAATAAGCCATGATCGCCGGGCCAAAGCGTTGACGAACCTCGTCATGAGTCTCGCGGCAGAGCCCGAAATCATGGTTGCCCCACACGCCAACGACTGGGGCCGCCATCAGCGCCGCGACGGTCTCCGCCAGGCATCGACCGTGTTCGAACACATCGCCGAGCATGATCAGCCGATCGACGCCCTCGCGTTCGAGCCGATCGAGCCCGGCTCTGAGGAATTCGACGTCCTCGTGAATGTCGGCGAGCAGGCCGTATCTCATGTCCGGGAACCGCTCGACCAGGAGAGGTCGCTCTCGGTCTCGATCGTCGCCCTCTCGTAGAGGGAGGCGTCGACCTCGGTCAGGAACCGGCTTGGCGAGGTGACGAGGGTCGGTCCCCGTCCTCCGCGAGAAACGGTGAGCGGATAGGTCAGGGTCAATTCATCCATGGCCCGGGTCACGGCCACGTAGAAGACCCGGCGTTCTTCTTCCAGACCACCGGGCTCGCCAAGTGCGCGTGCCGAGGGGAATCCGTCCTCAATCAGGCGTGGGACGAAGACCCGCGACCATTCCAGACCCTTGGCCTGATGGATGGTGCTGAGGACGAGTGTTCCGTCACCGCCGTCCTCGTCCGAGCCCAGCGTATCGACCCCGTACACGTCACCGGCCAGGAGGAGATCGGCGATCAACCGTTCCAGGCTGTCGTAGCGCGCCGCGAGGACGCCGAGCTGTTCGATGTCGGCGACGCGGTTCTCCGGCCTTTCGTACCGGGTTCGGATCGTCGCGGGATATCCTCCCTGGAGTATGGCCGCGATGGCCGCGGCAGGCTCGGTCTCGGGTCGGGCGGCCTGGATTTTCCGGATGTCCGAGACGAACCCGGCGAAATAGCCCTTGCCCTTGGCCGGGACCAGGGACATGACCTCCGTCGTGGCCAGAGTGGCGAGCGGATCGGCCGTGGCCGAGAGCCTCGCCCAGATGGCGCCGGCTTTCGCGGGACCGATCCCCGGCAACAGCAAAAGCAAGCGACGCCACGCCGCCTCATCGCGCGGATTCACGATCACGCGAAGGAAGGCGAGGACATCTTTGATGTGGGCCTGCTCGAAGAAACGCAGGCCGCTGCGGACCGTGTAGCGGATGCCTCGCGAAACCAGCTCCGCCTGCAACAGGATGCTGTCGTGGTGGTTCCGATACAGCACGGCCATCCGGCTCAGCCCGATCCCCTGCTCGTGACCGTCGAGGATGAGCTGGCAGAGGAGTTCCGCTTCCTCATAGGCGTCCGCAGTCGGAATCACGACGGGCCTCAGGCCTGCCGGACGGGCCGAGACGAGTGTCTTGGGAAAGCCCGACGAATTGTGAACGATCGAGGCATTGGTGAATGCCACGATCTCCGGCGTCGATCGGTAATTGATTTCCAGGCGAAAGAGCTTGGCGCCGGGGTTGCGCTCGGGGAATTTCAGGATATTGTCGTAGTTCGCTCCCCGAAATTTGTAGATCGACTGGGCGTCGTCCCCCACCGCCGTCAGATTTCCCGTCCCCGCGCGAGCGATGGATTCGACAAGCTCCACCTGGACGAGGTTCGTGTCCTGCATCTCATCGACGAGAATATGCGTGAACTGCCGACCGAGCCGCGCCCTCTGGTCCGGGAATTCCGTGATCAGACGGCCCCATTGTCCGAGCAGATCGTCGTAATCCATGCAGTTCGCGGCCCGCTTCCGCTCGGCATAATAGCGTGCAGCATCCTCGATCTTGGGGATCCATTCCGTCACGCTCGGGTGCCGCTCGGCCACGAGCTCCGCCAGCGGACGGCGCACGTTGAACGCGAAGCTGATCAGGTGTCCGAGCACGTCTGCCTTGGGGAGCAAGGATCCGGTGCCGATCAGGCCGGCGTCGTCCATGGCCAGTCGGAGGAGATCGTTCTGGTCCTCGCCATCCAGGATGGTGAAGTTGGGCCCGAATCCCAACGGCTCGGCGCAACGGCGGAGCAATCGGTTTCCGATATGGTGGAACGTGCCGGCCCAGACCTTCGCGACGCGCGGCCCGATGATCGATTCGAGACGGCCCACCATCTCCCGGGCGGCGCGGCGTGTAAACGTCACCAGCAGGATCGACTCGGGCGGGACCCCCTTTGCGATCAGATAGGCCACGCGATAGGTGATGACTCGTGTCTTGCCCGAACCAGGCCCGGCGAGGATCAAGTTGAACCCGTCCGGTGCCGTGGCCGCAGCGCGCTGCGGTGCATTCAGCTCCCTCTCGAACGCGTCCCGGAGCCGGTCGTTCGACGACTTGTGGAGCGTGATCTTACGCATTGGAGGCGGTCCGGAGAGCTTGATTCGAAAGGAGCGATTCGAGATTCAAGAAGCTCCGCCGGTTTCTCCGGGGTAGCATCCGGTCCACTCTCTCGAATGGCCCGTCTCGAGTCCCCAACATCCCCTGATGGTAACCTCTGAGCGAGACAGGGCATTGGGGTTTCCGTGTTGGGTCGATTCGTTATCATACTCCCAGCACCCGCCCGGATCAAAGCCGGGCTCGCACCACGGATGGAGCGGCTCTCATGTCGAGCATCGAACCGGAATCGGCAACGACGATCATTCGCGAGCCCAGGGTTTACCTCGTCGGACGACAGGCGATCGACGACGCGGCCCTCGCGCGATTTCTCGCCGATGAGGACGTCAGTCACTGGACGACCGACACCGAGGAGGCTGGAGAGACGCTCGTCGAGGTCGCCGGCCGTCTCTGCTACAAGTCCTATGCTCGCCCGCGTCCGGGCGGGAACGCGGCCTACATCGGCCACATCCTGGAAGTGGGGCACGGCTCGGTGCTGGAGCACGCCGTCTTCAACTTCATCATCACGGGCGTCAGTCGATCGTTCACGCACGAGCTGGTGCGGCATCGGGCCGGCTTCGGATACTCGCAGCTCAGCCAGCGATTCGTCGATGAATCCCGATGCTCGTTCGTTGAGCCCGATCCGATCGCCGACGACCCGGAGCTGCACAAGATCTGGCTCGACACCATCGCCGTCTGCCAGACGGCCTATAAAGCCCTGGCGGATGGATTGAATGCGCGTTTTAAATCCATCGAAGACAAGACGCTCCGTCGAAAAAAGGCTCGCGAGGCCGCTCGATCCGTCTTGCCGAACGCGACGGAGACCCAGATTTTCGTCACCGGGAATGCCCGTGCCCTCCGCCACTTCATCGAGATGCGCGGCGACGCCGCGGCCGACGCCGAGATCCGCAAGGTGGCCATCGCGATGTTGAAGGCCCTCCAGGAGGAGAGCCCCAACCTCTTCGGTGATTACGATTTGGTTGACCTACCCGGCGGCGGTCAGGCGACTTCGACGGCTCATCGCAAAGTTTGAGATTCCCACTGGGCGAGCGAGCCTCGAATTCTCGCTCGTTCGCCCCGAGGATTCTCAACCGGGATGACCGAACAGGTGGATCGCCGCATCGCGGACGCGATGCTTCTGTTGCATGAGTAGCGGCGTGAAGTCGGTATCCGACTCGGTGTCGATGCTACGAAGTGTCAATGATGTCGAGGTGACACCCAGGAGAGCCGGCACCAGGACATTATTTGAAGCGGCCTTACCAAACGGTGTGATCAACGAACCACCGTTGAACAAGGGGTTCGAGTAGCGGATATACGCCTTCGCCGCACCAGGATCGTAAACCGCCTCGTCCGTCTTGCCGTCGCCATCGAAATCCCCGGGTGCCATCATGTTCTTGGCATTGGGGACTCCGAACTGGAGGACGCGCGAGCCGCCGTTGAACAGGGGGTTCGAGTACCGGATGTAATACTTCGCTTCCACCGGGTCGAAGACCGCCTCATCCGTCTTGCCGTCGCCGTCGAAGTCTCCGGGGATCATCGTGTTCTTGCCGTTGGGGACCCCGAACTGGAGGACGCGCGAGCCGCCGTTGAACGCGGGGTTCGAGTACCGGATGTAGTACTTCGCTTCCACCGGGTCGAAGATGCACTCATCGGTCTTCCCGTCTCCATCGAAATCGCCGGGGACCATCATGCATCGGCCATTCGGCACGCCGAACTGCTGAACCCGAGATCCACCGCCCGAATAGCGAATATAATACGTAGCCGTGGTGGGGTCGAAGACGCATTCATCCGTCTTGCCGTCGCCGTCGAAGTCGCCCGCGACGAACTGGTTCTTCCCGTTGGCGATCCCGAACTGCTGGATCCGGTCCGGAATACCGCTGGAATAATGGATGGTGTAGGTCGCCGTCGTCGGATCGAAGACGGCCAGATCCGTCTTGCCGTCGCCGTCAAAATCACCGGGCGGGAACTTGCGACTGCCGTTGCTTCCCGGATTCGATGGATCGCCACCTGAGCTGCCGGGGTGCTGGACGGCGAGCGCGATGAAAAGATTGGCCGGATTACTGCTGACGAGCGGGATGGATCCGAAGGATACCGGGGGCCGAGCCGTCCCATAGACCGCGATGGTTCCGGAGCCATTGACCGCGATCCCCGTGGGAGTGTCGCTCCCGGTACCTCCCGCGGTTCGAACGTCGAGTACGCCGCCGGTCAGGTTCACCTTCGCGATCAAGATGTCGTCCGACCCGGCGCTGGCGACCGCGAACCCGCCGACATTTCCCGTGCCCTGGAAGGATGCGGTGAGGTAACCATTTCCCGAGGGATCCACCGCGACGCTGGGCAAGTCCGCGGCGCCGACTGCGCCCGACACGCCGAGGTCGTGAACCGAGGCGAGGACACCCGACGGCGTGAGCGTTGCAACAAACAATCCCCGGGCCGAGGCCGTGGAGATGGTGACGGCGCCAAAGGCTGCGGTGCCGGAATACCGGCCGATGAGGTACGTGTTGCCCGGAGGATCCACGGCGACCCCCGACGCATTGTCCTCCCCTGCCCCCCCGAACGCACGCCCGTAGACCAGGTTGCCGGATGGGTCGAGCTTGGCGACGAAGGCATCGCTCGTCGAGACGTTATTCGCGTCCTTCACGCTCGTCGCCGTCACTCCTGGCCCGAAGGTCACCGTAGCTCGGAAAACCCCGGCTACGAACGCGTCCCCGGCCGCATCCAGCGCCACGGCATTTCCGCGACTACCCAGGGTGCTCGCGCTGATCGAGAAATTCTTGGCCCAGGTGAAGCTCCCTGTGGGTGAGAGCCGCGCGACAAACGGCTCTTGGGCGTTCGTGGTAGTCGTCAGATTCGTCCCGCCGAACGCGGCGGTCTGCTCAAAAACCCCGGTGACGGTTGCCGTCCCCGAGGGATCGACGGCGATCGCCAGGCCCTGATTCACGGCCCCCTTGGACCCTCCCGTGGTCACGCCATAGCTCGATGCACCGAAGGAGCCATTTGGGGCGAGCTTCAAGACGAAGGCGTCGATCCGCTCAAATGTCGAGACGGTGTGAGTGCCCGGATGCGCCGGATCAAAATCGAGGGTTCCACTATAAAACCCGGTCACGAAGACATCGCCGGCGGCGTCGACCGCGATACCACGGCCCTGGCTCGACCCGATCCCCGAATTGCCATAGTGGTGGGACCACAGGAGCTGGCCGCTGGGAGAGAACTTGGCTACGAGAACATCGGTCGAGCCGGTTGCCACACCGCCAGCCGAAGTATCCAGACTGGTTTGCCCGCTAAAGGCCCCGGTAACGTAGGTATTCCCGGTGTTATCGATCGCAATGGCCGCCGGCCCGAGTGCTGAGTTCCCGCCGATACCGAACGCCGCGGTGAAATCGATCGTCATCAAGGCTCGCGTCTCAAGCTGTTCAAGGGCAAGCCGTCCTGCATGAATCGGCCGCCGGGCTCGGTCGCCCCGTCCAAGATGCTGCGACATGGCTCTATGGATCATGGTGATTCTCATCCTAAACAAAGTTGATTGACCAAGTGAAATCGCCCGGCACTTGGTGACTCGAACAGGAGGGAGCGAACGCCGGCCGCGAATGGCGCGCCGTGGTGTTGTGAAAAATCTTTCAAATCGACCGGAGTCGAGCGTGACAGAACCAAGTCTACCCGATCTCGACTCGTTTGTAGGGAACGGACAGCGAGTCTCAACGAGTTTTTTCGAGATACAACTACATCTGGTGATTTTTAGAATCAGCCCCGCACCGAAGATAGTGAAAATTTGTGCGTCGTTTAGATAAGATTGCGTCGCTCCATCCGAAATGGATTCGAAACGTAATTTGGGACACTCCGGTTGATGATTGGCCACGCGTCGGATGACGACTGGGGCGTCGCGGGAAGGAGAGCGACTCCGGTCGCGCACAGTGACTGCGCAGAAAAGCCTGGCTCAGCACCACCAACTGTGCTGAACGTCTGGTTCTCGACGGATTGAAGCGTGAGCTCCCGACACCCGGATGTAGTCACGAGCACGGCGATCGGTCCCCATCGATCCGGCAGCCGCAACTGGTGCTCGCCGCACGGATACCTCGGTCCGCTGTCGGCTCCAGGTCACGGTTCCCGGAGCGCGGTCACGCATCGGAGGACATTGCAGCAGCCGGCTCAGAAAGAACTTCAATCGGCGTGGCCGGCTTCCGCTTGAACTGGGGAGTTCGTAAGCGGGCCGGACGTGGATCGGACGAGCGAATTCATAGAACTGGGATTCAAATCATGGACCGAATAATCGTACGTGGGAGGCACTCTCTCGTGACATGCGAGTTCGCCGAGGGCAACGCATTACTAAATGCTTGATGCGAAAACGAAACGAACGGGCTAAATCCCGAGGAATCTCAACGGAGGTTCATTGATTCCGAGGGGCGATTCCGCTAATTTACCTAGGCGGATTGGCTTGTCCAGCGAAACCGAAGATGTCGATCGTCGGATCTCTCACTAACCCCCTTCGATGACACGGCAGGCGGGTCGATCACCAAGCCAAAGCTAACGGACCTACGATCGGGACTCGCGGCCTGCGCAGGTCGTTGCGATCAGTCCCCACAACATGCACCGAAGGAACCCGACATGATCAGACGAAATGCGTTACGCCTGGCGACCTGGTCCCTCGGCATTGCCGGGATCCTGGCCGCCAATGCCCCGTCCGCCCGCGCCGAGTACATCGAGTTCACGACGACCGTGACGGTCAGCCAGGTCGGGGGCACCTACACGCCGGCCGGTTCGACTTTCCCGATCGGCACCAAGCAGGTCACCCAAGGCTTCGACGAAGAACAGTTCACGCAAACGGCCCCCTATGCCGGCCTTAAAACGCCGGGTGGTAAGAATGAAGTGGACATGGTGGCCCTCCGATCCAACACCGATCGCAGGGATCCAAGTAACCCTCTGATCCTGGCACCGAATCACACGGATACGACCGGCTTGGGCACGGACATCGTGTTCGCGAACATCGTTGCCCGCCCCAACCGCACCATCAAGGAGGATGTCGCGTTCAACTACACGTACACAGTGACCCTTTATAACTACGCGACCGACAACTCGTCCGTACTGCTCGGAACCGGGTCTTTTCAACTCACCGGTCGCATTTCGGGCAGTCTCGGAAACAATCAGGTCAACCTCGACAATCTGCAGTTCGCGACCATCCCGGCCAACGGGATCGTGACGACGACCGATGGGGCTCGGTTCACGGTCACCACGGGCGGTTACACCGCACCGGGCCAGTCTAACGCCGGGACCTTGGGCGCGCACATCACGTTCACCCCCGTGCCCGAGCCGACCTCTTTGGCCCTGCTGGGCATCGGCAGCGTCGGCGCATTCGGGCTGTCCCGCCGCCGCAAGGCTCGGGCTACAGCTTGATTGCATTCGACAGATTCCGGTAAACTCCATCTACCCTATCGCGCTCTCTCGGCGGTAGGGTTCTTTTTTTGTGCGACGGAATCCCGACCGAGGATCGATTGATCGATGAGACCGGATCGCTGGGCCGAGGCCATCGTCCACCTGCGCGGGGCGGACCCGCGCTGGCATCCCCTGATCGAGCGAGTGGGACCGTGTAGCCTGAGGCCACGCCGCGATCGGTTCGGGACGCTCGTCCGGGCCATTATCGGCCAGCAAATTTCGACGCGTGCCGCAGCGACGATCGACGCGAGGCTCCGCACCTTGGCCGGCGATCCCCACCGTCCCGAGTCTCTCATCGCCGTAGGCGAAGCCGGACTACGCGCCTGCGGCCTCTCGGGCGTCAAGGCGCGGTACGTCCTCAACCTCTCCGAGGCGGTCCAGAGCGGCCGGGTCCCTCTGACGAGGATCGGCACCCTCGAGGACGATGCGATCAAGGCTCACCTGACCGCGATCAAGGGGATTGGACCCTGGACAGCCGAGATGTTCCTGGTCTTCTGCCTGAATCGCCGGGACATCCTGTCGGTCGGCGACCTGGGAGTGCGTGTCGGCCTCCGCGAGTTCCATGGGCTTGCCGAAGATCCCTCACCTGCGGAATGCGTGAGGCTGGCCGAACCCTGGCGACCGTTTCGCTCGGTGGCCATGTGGTATCTCTGGCGCTCGCTGGACACCCCCAAGAACTCGCCGTGAGGCCGGTTCGGTTGCGATGACATCTCGCCCGTGGGGCACGCCCGGTTTGCCAATCAGGATGAGAACGGCCTGCGCAGCCTCCGGCGCATTTGCCCTGCGCCATTGTGAGCTGGGACCTGTTCGAGCGGCCGAGTCTGCGCGTATGGCGTTGGCTCTGGACGCGCTTGGCCACGCTGCGCAAGACGGAGGCTCGATTTCACCGCTGCGAATCCCTGGAGTCTTCGCCTTCGGCTCGCGATGATGTTTCGGTCCGAACGATCGTCAAGCACGTTCCGGATCGTTCATCGTCTGTACCCGAGGGAGACACCATGGCCCGAACGAGCGTCAATGGATCAGGCATCTCCGAGTCGGCTTCCTCCATGAAGTCGAAGCACTTGCGGCGTACGAGATTGCGTGCGGATCGCGCTCCCATCGTTCAGGAGTATGACGACTTCGGCGGCTCCGAAACGCTGTTCGAGCAATTCACCCAATCTTGCCGGGAGAGACTTGCCCCCTCCGATCCGCTCGAGGAGATCCTGGTTTCCCGTGTCATTGTTTCGGCATGGGCGCTTCGTTCGGAGGGCGCGGAGGTGAATGGGGAGACCACATCGTCGGCATCATGCGCCGAGCGATCTCTCGTTCGGGGGATGGTTGCCCTCGCACGACTTCGCGGCATCGGCTCGTTGGCGAGTCCTAACCTCCGTCGAGGTCTTGAGATGGAGAATTCAACGTCTCCCGAAGCGAGTCTTTGGCGGGAACGCCTCACCATGGATGCGAGCGTTTCCCCGGATTCGCCGGTCGTCAAAGGCACATGGATCACGGTGGGCCAGGTCATCTCGCGCATCGTGGATGGTTGGAGCTGGAGCGAGATCCTTCGGTCCTATCCCGAGTTGTGCCAGGACGACATCCGCGCCTGCCTCGCCTTCACCGTGGAAGACGAGGGATCACGATAAATCGCCGTGTCGGTTGTTCTTACCCTCGAGGTGGACAGCCGCTGGGCCGGGTTCGCAAGGGAATCTCATCGCTAGTTCAGGATCTCAAGCTTCGGCATCTTCGGGGTCTTGATGTTCTGGATACTGATCTGTGCGGCAAGTTTTTCGACGACGCCCAGAAGGTAGGGGCGAGACGGGGAGCCGGGGTCGAGTGCCTCGCGAATCCTTCCTTCGTCCCCGCGTTCCCGGAGAAGGATATTGAGAGGGACCTCGCCCAGAAACGGCACGCCCATCTGTTCGGCTTTGCGACGAGCGCCTCCCTGGCCGAAAAGATAGGCTTTCTCATCACCGGGTGTATCGAAGAGGCCACCTGACTCGATCAACTGCTGGAGCTTGTGCCCGCCGCGGCCCTTCAGATAGGCGAGCATATCGAAGAAGCTCATGTTCTCGATCATCCCCAGCATCGGCACCTTCAACTGCCGGAACATGGCGATCGCGCGCACTGCATCGAGCAGCGCAACTTCTTGCGGCGTGCAAACCACGACCGCGCCGGTCAGGGGAAGGCTCTGGGCGAGGGTCAAGGGCACATCGCCCGTTCCCGGAGGGAGATCGATCACGAGGTAGTCGAGCTGGCCCCATTCGACCTGGTGGAGGAACTGTTGCATGATCCCGTGGAGCATCGGTCCTCGCATGATCATGGCCCGCTCGGGTTCGATCAAGGAACCCATCGACATGATCTTGAGACCGTTGGCCTCGATCGGCTCGATCCGCTCTTTACCCGCCTCACCCCGGGCCATCGGGCGACCCGAGGCTCCGACGAGGTGCGGGATCGAGGGTCCGTACACATCCGCATCCATCAGGCCGACCGAGGAGCCGTACGACTTCAGGCCATAGGCGATCGCCGCGGCCATGGTCGATTTGCCCACGCCCCCCTTGCCCGAGCCGACGGCGATCACGTTCTTCACGCCGGGGATATCGCCCTTTTCGATGACTCCCTTCCCCCGGACCTCCGCGCTCATCGTGATCTGAACGCGATACTCCGCACCGAGCCGTGCCGCCAAGGCCTCGCGAACTTCACGCTCGATCTGGGCTTTCAGCGGGCAAGCCGGGGTCGTCAGGTTGACGGTCAGAAAGATCGTTCCGTCTGCAACTTTCACATCCTTGATCATGCCCAGGTCGACCAGGTCGCGGCCGATTTCCGGATCCTTGACTCCCTTCAAGGCGTCGAGCACGTCTCTCTCGGTCAGTGTCGTCGTCTTCTTACCGAACATCGGGACAGGTCCTTGAAGGGAGGATTCACGGCGGGGCGTGAGAGGCATCTATGCAGGCGATTCTCAACGCGTCTCCGCGGGAGATCGCGCACCGACGGGGGCATCGAGGAACAGTTCCCAAGGTTCTCGCTCCGGCTTGCGATCCTCGGCCCAGCCGTCGGTCTCCGAACGCGAGCGAGCGAGTGGGGCCCACTCCGCAAGAATCGAGAGGACGCGAGGCGTTGGGGTCGTCGCGGGGAGCACGAGGGTCGCGCCCAACTCGCGAGCGAGCAAGCCGCAGCCGGGAACCCGTGTCCCATCGAGTACCAGAATCAGAGCATTCGGGGCAACTCTGGCCGCCAGTTCGAGGTCGTCAAGGCCAGGTCGCAGTCGATCGCCGAGGGAAATCAAGACCAGCGTGCAGGCCGATCTCGCGACGGCTGACGAAAGGTCGCCACCGGATCGAGACTCGATCAGTTGGACCGACCAGGCCGCCACGCGATGGCGAAGCTGGGCTGCCCATCGACCGCGACGTTCGTGGACGATCAGGGAAACACGCATGCCGGACGATTCACGGGGGAATAATCGCGACGACGAATCGTCATCGCGGACTGCTCAGGATTCTAGCCGATTGTGCCCGTCAGGGCGAGATGCGGCCGTACGCGAGCCGGATCGGCGCGGTTCTCAGGGGAGCGATCGTGCTCGCCTTGTCGAGATTGTGGAACCTTTGTTAGGCTATCGGCCTAACCAAACGTGCGAGCATAACTTTGAGCGCGGGAACGGGATGGAACGTGTTGCGATCGGTTTGTTGGGTCTTGGCACGGTTGGTGCCGGGGTGGCGCGGCTGCTGGAGTCCGGGTCGGAACGAATCGCGCGAAGAACGGGACGACGGGTCGACCTGAAATGGGCCGTGGTTCGCAATCCGGACCGTCCTCGCGATTGTGCTCTCTCTTCGGACAGGATCGTTACAGATCCGCGCCTGGTACTGGACGACCCGGAAATCCGGGTTGTTGTCGAGGCGATCGGCGGTACCGAGCCGGCGCTAGCCTGGATTCTGGCCGCTCTTGCGGCGGGCAAGGACGTTGTCACGGCGAACAAGGCCCTGCTCGCGGAGCACGGCGCCGAGGTCTGTGCCCAGGCGAGAAAGTTCGGGAGGGCGGTCGCCTTTGAAGCCAGCGTTGCGGGAGGCATCCCGATCGTCCAGGCACTGAGTGTCGGGCTGGCGTCGAATCAGGTGCAGAACCTCTCGGCGATCGTCAATGGCACCTGCAATTTCATCCTCTCGTCGATGGGTGTCTCCGGTGTCACCTATGAAGCCGCGCTGGCCGAGGCACAATTTCTCGGTTATGCCGAGGCCGACCCAACGCTCGACGTCGACGGGACGGACACCGCACACAAGCTCGCGATCCTCGCCCAGATTGCCTTCGGGGCGAGCGTGACCACGAACGAAATCCCCCGTCGAGGGATCGATCAGCTCCAGGCTGCCGACATTCGTTACGCGGGTGAACTGGGCTATACGGTCAAGCTCCTCGCGTTGGCGAAGTTGTCCGAAGGCGGGCTGGAGCTTCGGGTTGCCCCGACGTTGGTGCGGAGGAGCACGCCCCTTGCCGAGGTCAAGGGTCCTTACAATGCGATCCGCATCGTGGGCGATGCCGTTGGAGACACGCTCTTCTACGGCCGTGGCGCCGGAGGGATGCCGACCGCGTCTTCCGTGGTCGCCGACCTCATGGACGTGCTTATCGGCCGCGCGGCGCTGACGTTTCGCTCCTCGAACTTCTGGCCGGAAGGGGCGTTGTCACCGACACTTGCATCGTCCACGCAGATCCGCAGCCGATATTACTTGAGGTTCAGCATCGCGGATCGCCCCGGCGTCATCGGGGCGGTCGCCCAGTCGCTCGGTCGTCATGGAATTAGCATCGCCAGCGTCATCCAGCACGATCCCGGAGATGACGATCACCCCGGCGCGCCGGTGCCTCTGGTCATCATGACGCATTCGGCGGTAGAAGCCGATGTCGTCGCCGCGATCGCGGAGATCGACGGGCTCGACGCCGTCCGGGCGCCGAGCGTTTGCCTGGGGGTCGAGGAGTGACATCCCCACACGCAGAGCGGGTATCCTGTAGAACGTCCTCCCAGAGATACGACCGACCCGTGAGAGACGAAGGCGTGGTGAAACACGCCCGACACCGATGAAATACGCGATCGTGATACCTGACGGTGCGTCGGATGAACCCCAGGACTCCCTCGGCGGCAAGACGCCGCTCCAGGCGGCTCATACGCCCGAGATGGATCGGGTCGCGCGCCAGGGAGTCACCGGGCTCGCTCGCAACGTCCCGGACCGCTTCATACCGGCCAGCGACGTCGCGACCTTGAGCCTCTTCGGTTACGACCCCGAAAGGTATTTCACCGGCCGTGCCCCCCTGGAAGCGGCCGCGATGGGTTACGCGCTCGGGCCGGACGACTGGGCCATCCGCTGTAACCTGATGACGATCGACGATGGCCGGATGACGGACTTTACCGCCGAACACATCACGAGCGAAGAAGGGCGGCCTTTGATCGAAGCCCTCTCTCGCGTCCTCACCAGCTCCTATCCCAACCTGGAATTTCACCCCGGTGTCAGCTACCGCAACCTCATGATTTATCGGGGTCAACGCGGTGAGGTTCCGTTCGCCGATGACACCGTGACGACCCCTCCTCACGACGTGCCCGACCAACTCGCCCGTGACCATATGCCGACGGGGACGGGATCTCCGCTCCTGATGGAGTTGATGGTCCTCGGTTCGTTGACGATCAAGAATCATCCGGTGAATCTGGCCAGGATCGCAGCCGGAAAACGGCCCGCAAACGCCGTCTGGCTGTGGGGCCAGGGCAAGGCCCCGGCCCTGCCGAAGTTCGCGGATCTTCGAGGTCTCAAGGGGGCGATTATTTCGGCCGTGGACCTCGTCCGTGGCGTGGGCCTGCTGGCCGGTTGGGATCGTGTCGATGCCCCGGGCGCGACCGGCTATCTGGACACGGACTACGCCTCCAAAGGCCGCACCGCGATCCGGGCTCTGATCGATCATGATATCGTCTGCGTCCACGTCGAAGCTCCCGACGAAGCCTCCCACGAGGGGCGAGTGCGGGCCAAGGTGGAAGCCCTGGAGCGAATGGATCGTGACATCGTCGGCCCGCTACGTAAGGCGCTTGAGGCCCAAGGGCAATGGCGTCTCCTGATCTCGCCGGATCACTCGACGCTCCTTCGCACACGTGCCCACGATCGTGCTCCCGTTCCCTGGGCCATCGCAGGGCGAGGATTCATGTCGGAGGAAGGGTTCGCGTACGATAAGCCGGCCGGCTACGACGAACTCGCCGCCCAGTCCGGACCGAGATTTGAGGACGGTTGGCGGCTGATGGATTACTTCCTGTTCCAGGATGACCTGATCCGACCGAACTAGATGTTTGAGACGGAACGAGTCGGATCGAGCAATTTACGTGAGTGGAGCCCCGGACGTGCCTCTCCTGGTTCAGAAATTTGGCGGATCGAGCGTCGCCACCGCGGACAAGATTCTCGCCGCAGCCCGCCGCGCGATTCGAGCCCATCAAATGGGCGAACGCGTCCTGGTCGTGGTCTCGGCGCGAGGACACACCACCGACGAGCTAGTCGAGCTGGCACGCGAAATCACCGAGCGGCCCCCGGCGCGTGAGATGGACATGCTCCTCTCCACGGGCGAACAGGTCAGCGTCGCCCTCATGGCGATGGCGATCCAGGCCCTCGGTGTTCCCGCGATCAGCTTTACCGGCGCGCAGATAGGGATCGTGACCGATAGTTTCCACACGAAGGCCCGGATTCGCAACATTTCGACCGAGCGCATGGTCCAGGCTCTCGACGACGGCAAGATCGTCATCGTCGCGGGATTCCAGGGCGTGGATGAGCATTACAATATCACCACACTCGGCCGGGGTGGTTCTGACACGACGGCTGTTGCCCTCGCCGCCGTGCTGGGCGCGAATGCCTGCGAAATTTACACCGACGTGGACGGTGTCTACACGACGGACCCCCGAATTGTTCCCGAAGCGCGCAAGATCGACCGCATCAGCTACGACGAGATGCTGGAACTGGCGAGCCTGGGCGCGGGAGTCATGCACTCGCGGTCGATCGAGTTTGCCAAGAAATATAATGTCCCGATCCACGTCCGCAGCTCCTTCACCGACACGCCCGGCACCTGGATCGTCTCCGAGGACGAAGCACGCCGGCTCGGTTCGAGCGTCACGGGCGCGGCACTCGCGAAGGACGAGGCAAGGATCACGGTCCACGGGGTCCCCGATCGACCGGGTGTGGTCCACACGTTGTTCCGCCACATCGGCGATGCCAACATTGTGGTCGACATGATCGTCCAGAACATCTCCACCGCCGGAGCGACCGACGTCAGCTTCACGGTCGCCGCCGCCGACCTTGCCGAAACCCTACGGGTCGCCGAATCGGCCTGCCACGAGATCGGTGCCAGGGGACTCAGTCACGATCCGACCGGGGCCAAGGTCTCGGCCGTCGGCCTTGGGATGCGGACGCATACGGGCGTGGCCACGGCGATGTTCGAGGCACTTGCGGCGGCCGGGGTCAACATCCAGATGATCACGACGAGCGAGATCAAGATCAGCGTGCTCGTGGACCGCAACGCGGCCGTACCCGCGCTGCGCGCGGTTCACAAGGCGTTCGCCCTTGAGGATGCTCCGAGCGATCTCGGGCGTCCTTTCACGCCGCGGGGTGCGAGCACAATCGCGCTTGCGGCCACCGAGAACGGCAATGGGGCGGCCTCAGCGGCCTCGGCCGGGATGGAAGACCTGGTGATCTCCGGTGTGGAGTTGGATGAAACGCAGGCGCGCGTCACCGTCCTGAACGTTCCCGATCAGCCGGGTTATGCAGCCCGACTGTTCCGCGAGATCGCTGAGGCGGGCGTCTTCGTCGACATGATCGTCCAGAGCGCGGGTTCGGGTGACAATACGCATCTCTCGTTCACCGTCCCACGTGCGCAGGCCGATCGCGCGGCGCAGGCCGCGCGGCAAGCCGGATCGAGTGAGGTCCTGGTCGAACCCGAAATCGCGAAGTTATCGGTGCTCGGCGTGGGTGTGCGAACTCATACTGGCGCGGCCACGAGAATGTTCGGAGCCCTGGCCGAACGCGGCATCAATATCGGACTGATCAACACGAGCGAAGTGCGGATCAACGTCGCAACCGACTTTCGCCATGGTCGTCAGGGTCTGCATTGCCTGCGATCGACCTTCGCCCTGCCGGCGGACGCCGCCAGGGACAGTTGAGCGGGCTTCAATCAGAACCCTATCGCCGCAAGATAACCACGAACGGCCGACTCGTATCCCATTTCCAGGGCATCCGAGATCAAGGCGTGGCCGATCGAGACCTCAAGGACTCCCGGGACGGACCCCAGGAAGAGCGGCAAATTGTCTCGACTAAGGTCGTGGCCTGCGTTCACGCCCAGACCGAGTTCGTGCGCTCGGGCCGCCGTATCCACGAAAGGATGCACGCCGGATTCGGCCGTGCCACTGTCGTACGCGTGAGCATAGGGCTCGGTGTAAAGTTCAATGCGATGTGCCCCGACCCTGGCGGCGTGCGCGACTTGATCGGGATCCGCGTCGAGAAACAAGCTCACGCGACAGCCCAGTTCTCGGAGGCTGGCGACGACCAAAGCGAGTCGATCGGCGTACTTCGCCAGGTTCCAACCTTGGTTGCTCGTGAACGCGTCCGGGTCGTCGGGGACGAGCGTGCATTGAGTCGGCCGTACGGCCCGAACGAGGTCCATGTACCGGCCCTCGAAGGGGTTGCCTTCGATATTATACTCGGCTTTGGGATAGCCCTTGAGTAGCTCGGCCAACTGATGGACATCGGCCGGACGGATATGTCGCTCATCGGGTCGGGGATGGACGGTAATGCCGTGTGCCCCAGCGTCGAGACAGATCTTGGCCGCCTTGAGGACGCTCGGGATACCGCTGAGGCGGGTGTTTCGGAGGGTGGCGACCTTGTTTACGTTGACGCTCAGCTTGGTCATCGTCGGATTCCGGGCGGTCTCGGCTTGGGGTACCTCCTCATTTTAGTACGAATCCCCGCCCACAATCTCCCCCCCGGCCCGCGTCGAGAGCGCTTGAAGCCGGATACTCCCAGGCGAGTAGATCGTTTTCCCCTGCGAGTCCTTGCCCGCGTTGCGGAGGACGGTCTTGAGAAAATGCACGGACCCGTCCGCGAAAACGGAGTTCGCGCCGCCCGGGTGGAAGCTGGAAAAATCGTCGAGACCGCCATCGGGGTCGGTGTCGGTGTTCAAGACATTAGCGTGGGCTTGAACCAGGGTCGCGGCCGGGTAGAAAATGGCGCCTGTGACGGGGCATGGATTTTTCGGACCTCGGGCGGTGATGCCGTTGGTGAGAACGCCGGCCCAGACGCCCTGGGTGATGGCCCAGGCTCGCTCGGCGACGACGATCGTGTTGCTCGTTCCGTCCGTGATCTCCGCAATCCGGGTGCTGCTGTTGCGAAACATGATCCCGTTACCCAGTCCGTCGTTGTTCAGCCCCGTCGTGGAATCCGCGGCATCGTTTCCAACACTCGCCGCGTAGCTGCAAGGCGTGGCCTGAGCGATCAAGATGCCGCCCGGGTCGGTCACGTTGAACGGCGTTCCGGCCGTCAGGTCTGACGGACACAGATACGTGGTGACCGTCGTCAGCCGAGCCGTCGCGTTCGCCGGGAACTCGACCGGCAGGCTAAAATTGATGGAGCTGTAAACGGTCGAGAGCTCCATTTGCGGAAGGATCATCGCGGCCCAGCCCCAGCCGTTTGCCGTATCGGTCTGACCGTCGACGAATTTGAGCTTCGAGGCATAGCTCATCGGAAAGGTGTTCATCGTGCCATGGTAATTGTTCAGAGCTAGGCCGATTTGCTTCAGGTTGTTGATGCACTGGGTTCGCCTCGCGGCTTCACGAGCGGCCTGAACGGCGGGAAGTAACAGACCGATCAATACGCCGATGATCGCGATTACAACTAACAATTCGATCAAGGTGAATCCTTCACGACGTGACTTCATCTCGGCGTACCCATTTCGGTAGATTCGAAGATCGCGATGGACCGCATGCAAGGCCGCAACTCTCAAGGCAAAGCGAGTGCCGTGGTCTCGCGATGTCCCAAGTCAGGAATTGCGAAGGAATTGCGAAAGTCGTCGGATGGCGCAGCTCGATCGGCGCGGGGAATCGCTCTCCACCCATGGTGAACTCCTCACCGTCCGCAATGTAAAGCTTTGTGGAAAACCTTGGTCCTGGAGGAGGTCAAGGGCGACTCGCCCTTGCGGACGAAGGCTCGGTTCGGTTGTGCTGTACCGTGGTGATCCAACATACCGAGGCATTTCCGGAATGCGACGGTCGATACGTAGCCAGATCCTGATTCCCCTGGTGACCGTGCAGGTCGCGGCGGTGGCTGTGCTGGCCTTTCTCGCGGCGTCGGTCGCGACCAGGAGGGCCGAGGCACAGGCTGTCGATCGGTTGAATGCGGTGATCGGGACGCTCGGGAGGTCAAGCTTTCCCGTGACTCCGGCGGTACTCGAAGCGATGCGAGGGTTGTCGGGAGCTCACTTCATCGCGTTCTCGCACGAGGGTGCGATCCTGGAATCGACCATACGCGGATTATCGGACTTGCCGGAAGCGCTGAGGGCGGTCCCTCGGCGGGCGAACCTCGATCTGCCGGGGCGGTCTCCGACCCTGGTCGTGGCGGGTTCTCACTATTTCGCGGCCGCGGTCCAGAGTTCCGGCGGGCCAGGGCGTGCGATTCTGGTGGTGCTTTACCCGGAAGCGGCGTGGCGACAGGCCCGCTGGGACGCCGCCATGCCGCCAGTTGCCGTGGGGTTGCTGGCCCTGGCGGCGATGGTCGGCGTGACGGGGGTTGTGGCCCACCGACTCGGTAACAGGCTTCGATCCCTCGAAGGCAAGACGGCCGCGATCGCTGATGGTGACTTCCGACCGCTCGAAATCCTGACGGATTCCTCGGGCGACGAGCTCCAGGACTTGACCGATGCGATTAACCGCATGTGTTCGCATCTGAGGTCGATGCAAGAGACCATCCGCCGCACCGAGAGGGCCGGAGTCCTCGCACAATTGGCGGCCGGACTGGCCCATCAGCTCCGAAATGCCTCTACAGGGGCTCGTATGGCCCTCCAGCTCCACGCTCGTCGATGCCCGATCGGAACCGAGGAAGGAAGCCTGGATGTGGCCTTGCGGCAACTCGCCCTCGGGGAGGCCCAGGTGAAAGCGTTGCTCTCGCTCGGCCGACCGGATCGGTCGATTCCAGTCCCGCTCGATGCCGCCCAGATCGTCGCCGAGGTTTCCTCCCTGGTCGAGCCGACCTGCCGTCACGCGAAGGTCGAGTTCGTGCACGACGGACCGGACGGCCTGACCATCACAGCCGACCCCGAGGCGTTACGGGGGGCGGTCCTCAACCTCACTCTCAATGCGATTGAAGCCGCCGGGCCGGGGGGGATCGTCGAACTGGTCGCCTATTCTCATGGGAGTTCCGTGAACTTCGACGTCCTCGATAACGGTCCTGGCCCGTCGACTCAACTGGGCGATTCGCTCTTTGAGGCGTTTGTCACCACGAAGCCTGAAGGCGTCGGACTTGGACTCGCCGTCGCCCGACAGGTCGCCGCCGAGCATCGGGGGAGCCTGGGTTGGTCCCGGGACGCGGGTAGGACGATTTTCCGATTGGAGTTGCCGCGGCTCATCACCATCCCGCCCGATCCCCAAGCGCTCCCTCGTTCCTCGAACAGCGAACGTATGCAAGTAGTGGATCGTGTACAGCCAGCGCGAGGTTCCGCATGAGCCGAATCCTGGTGGTGGACGACGAGGAGAGCATCTGCTGGTCGTTCCGCGAATTCTTGACCGAGGAGGGTCATCAGGTTGAGACTGCGGCCTCGGCCGAGGAGGCGATCCGCGTGGCGGGAGCACGCGGGTTCGATGCGGTGGTGCTGGACGTGCGATTGCCCGGCCTGGACGGACTGTCCGCCATGCCCAGGCTTCGAGAACGGTTGGGGACGATCCCCATCGTGGTCATGACCGCGTTCGGCGACCTCGAAACGGCAGTCAAAGCCGTGGAGGCGGAGGCGTTCGATTACCTGGTGAAGCCGTTTGATCTCGACCGAGCCTCTTCGGTCGTCAAGCGTGCTCTGGAGCTGTCACCGACACGCGCAACGGCCGCGACGGACCAGGCGGGCGAGGACACCGCGATGATCGGGTCCGCTCCGGCGATGCAGCACCTCTTCAAGAAGATCGCCATGGTCGCCGCAACCGACGTGTCGGTCCTGATCACCGGCGAGAGTGGGACCGGCAAGGAACTCGTCGCCAGGGCGCTACACCGTTATGGGACGAGGAGACTCGGCCCATTCGTCCCGGTGTGCCTTCCTGCGCTAAGCCCGTCCCTGATCGAGGCCGAGCTGTTCGGGCACGTCAAAGGGGCATTTACCGGGGCAACGGGCGAGCGCAAGGGCGTGTTCGAGCTGGCTCATGGCGGCACGGTGCTGCTCGATGAGATCGGCGACGCAACGCTGTCGCTCCAGGTCAAGCTGCTCCGAGCGATCGAGCATCGCGAGGTCACACCCGTCGGAGACGCCAGGCCCCGGCCGATAGACCTGCGGGTCGTCGCGGCCACCCATCGTCCACTTCCGGCGCTGGTGGCCTCGGGCGCGTTCCGGGAGGATCTGTACTTCCGCCTCGCGGCATTCCCGATACAAGTCCCTCCTTTGCGGGATCGCGCGGAGGATATCCCGGCTCTGGCTTCGCACTTCCTGCGAAAATGCCGGTCGGGTGGCGACCAGTACCTGGCACCCGAGATCCTGGCTGCGCTGCGTTCCCGCCCCTGGCCGGGCAATGTTCGCGAGCTTCGGCATGCCGTCGAGCACGCCGCCATACTCGCCAGAAACGGACCCATCCGGCCAGAACACTTGCCGGCATCAGGGGCCGAGGTCTCGGCGGCCCAACCGGCCATCGGCGCAGCCGTCGCGGCGTGGGGAGCGGCGCAGGATCTCAGCGCCGAGGCGGACCTTTACAGCCGGTTTCAGAGCGAGTCGGAGCCTCCCCTGCTCCGCGCCGTCCTCGCCCGCTGCGGGGGCAACCGCGCCTCCGCCGCACAGATCCTGGGGATCGACCGGGCGACTCTCAGGCAGAAACTTCGGCGCTACGGGATCGAGTGAGGGTGGGAACGCCTGATCTCCAAGAAGATCAGCGTAATTCCTTGTACGTTTCAAGCCCTTGCCAGAGGATGCAAGCCGCCCCGACAAGCACCAGAATATCGAATGTCAAACTCGCTCTCCCGAACGGAAAGCCGAGCGCAGCGTCGAGCAGAAACACCAAAGCCAATAGCCCCGCGACGACCATGGCGGACAGGCAGAGGACTTTTTCGATCGCCATTCGGGGCGCGCTCCTGACGGTCTTCATCGCAAGGTTCTGAGACGGCTTTGAATAGTATTCTATCACACGCCATCACCCGCAAGGTCAGCCCGGACGGATGACTCGCGTGATTTGCCAGGGAGATTTCCTCCCTTCGGCCACCCTCATCGCACTCCATTTCCCTCGACGAGACGTGCCGACAGGCTCTTCTTCGGAAGCCGGAACCGTTCGACGAGGCCGCTGGGCCAGGTGACTTCAACTTCGTCGACGTTGTGCGCCGGGTCCGTGGCGAGATAGATCTTGCGATCCGACGCCGAGAGGTAACTGCCACCCGCGACCACTGATCGCACAATCGTTCGTCCGACGACCTTTACCCTCACCGTCGCTCCAACCGCCGGTCGCCGGCTTTTTCCGATCAGGTCGAGCGTGACGAACCTTCCGGAGTCAGACACGTTTTTCAGGACTGCGACGGGGGCATCAATCGCCGTCACCACGGCATCAGGCCTCCCGTCGCCATCAAGGTCACCGACGGCCACGCCTCGACCGAGGATCGCAGACGAAAGGAACGGGTCTGAGCCGCTCGAAACCCGAATGAGGTGGCCCCGTTCATTTTTCATGATCAGGGGTTTCATCGCGAACGGCTCCCCCAATCTCTCTCGGTCGAGGACGTGGCCGTTGGCCTGGAGCAGGTCGAGGTCGCCATCCCCGTCGAAATCCGCCAGGGCGATACCGAAGCCCAGGATCGATCGGGTTTCGGCCGTCAGGCCCAGGCGTCTCGATCCGTCGACAAATTGCCCTTCGCCCTGATTTTGAAAAGCGACGGTCGAGCGGCCGAGAAAGTTCGTGACGAAAATTTCGACCCGGCCGTCCCCGTCCAGGTCACCGAGCGCCAGACCCATCGCGGCGAGAGACTGTCCGTCGCCGTCGAACGCGACCCCGGCTTTCGCGCCGACTTCCTGAAACTTCAGGCCGCCGAGATTTTCGTAGAGCCGGCAGGCCGTGCCATCGTTTGCGACGAACAGATCCGGACGGGAATCGCCGACCATATCGGCGATCAGGACACTCAACCCACGCCCTTCCGGGTCGGAGATGCCCGCATCATCCGCGACATCGGAAAAGGTTCCGTCGCCGTTATTCCGGTAGAGGCGATCGGGCTGCGCCGGGAACTCCTCCGGTCCGCAGAAATCGGGCTTGCCATCGGGGGCGGCACAGAAGGGCGCGGTGGCGGGGTTGTAATCGACGTAATTGCAAACGTACAGGTCGAGGTCGCCATCGCCATCAAGATCGGCGAATGCGGCGGAGGTGCTCCACAGCCTGGACGAAAGGCCCGCCTTCGCCGTGACGTCGGAAAACCGGCCGGAACCAAGATTCTTGTAGAGCCGCTGATCTCGCCAGCCGGTGACGAAGAGATCCTCCTTCCCGTCGCCATCGAAATCGCCCACCGCTACTCCCATGGCGTAACTCGGTCCCGGGGCATTGGCCGAGTCCGTGATATTGCGGAATCGCCAGTTCCCCAGATTGAGAAATAGCCGGCAGGGCGGGTCGGCGCGGCCAGGTTCGGCGACGATCGGTCCGCCGTTGCAAAGATAGATATCCAGGCGGCCGTCTCCGTCCACGTCAATCAGGGCGACACCACCACCCATGATCTCGGGGAGGTCGTGCTTGTTGCGAGAGCCCGTGTCGAAACGGAACCGAATGCCGGATTCGGCGGCGACATCCACCAGTCGGATCGATTCGGGGGGGACGACGGCTCTGGACCACGCGGTCGTGATCGCGATCGCCGTCAGACTGAATGTGAGCGTTCTGCGAATCATCGCCGCTTCACCGAAAAGACATTGGACGTCGGCCTGCCGCCACGGCACCATGAGTACCCGACGAGGCCGTCGCCTCCTTCCATCCTAGCGCACTCGCCCTCCGGCGGAGAAGCCCACCGTGTCTCGAACTCTTCTCACGCTCGCTGCCTTGCTTGTCACCGCGACAATCGCGTCGGCTCAGGACCCGAAGCCGCGATCACCCGGGCCGACCGACAAGGGATTCCTTCTCCCCAACGGATGGACGATCTCTCCGGCGGGTAAGCAGGTCACTTTGACGGATCTCCCGCTCAATATCCTCACCACGCCCGATGGCAAGCTCGCCCTCGTGGCGACCAGCGGCTTCAATGCTCACGAACTCTCCCTGATCGACCTGGCGACGGGCCAGATCGTGTCCAAGGTCAGCCGGAAGCAAAGCTGGTACGGCCTCGTCGCCGACGCAAAGCGAGAGACGATCTGGTGGTCGGGGGGAGGGTCGAACATCTTGACCCTTATCAGCCGTGACGACTCGTCGCTCAAGATCACGAGCGATCCCGAGCCGACCGACGCGGCATCCAAGGCAAGGGCGAACGGACATTTCCGCGCCGGGCTGTGTCTCGGACCAGAGGGGCGTTTCATGTACTCCCTGGATATCGACGACGGTAGTATTTCCGCCCTCGGGCTCGTCCCGGATCAAGCCACTGTGACCGCATCGGCCGGCAAGCGGCCTTACGACGTCGTATTATCGCACGACGGAAAGCGACTTTTCGTCTCGGACTGGGCGGGAAGGTCGGTCTGCGTCCTCGACCCGGAAACTCTGGCGACCCGCTCGACGATCGCCGTCGGCGAACACCCGAACCAGATGGCGGTGCATCCCACGGACGGCCGAGTCTTCGTCGCCTGCGCTTCGAGCAATACCGTTTCCGTGATCGACGGCAAGGCGGACATCGTGATCGAGACCATCGCGACAAGCCTTTTCCCGCGCGCTCCCGAAGGCTCCACGCCGGATGCCCTCGTGGTCTCTCCTGATGGAGAAACTCTCTACGTGGCGAACGCGGACAACAATTGCATCGCGGTTGTCGACGTTGAGAAACCCGGACGAAGCCAGGTTCGGGGATTCATCCCGACCGGTTGGTATCCGACGGCCGTCGCCCTCACGCCCGATGGAGAGACGCTACTGATCGGCGTAGGAAAGGGGAATCAAACAAAGGCGAACCCGATCCCGAAGGGCGAACCGTTGAAAACGGAAAAGTCCAAGGGCCGTCCCTACCCCTACATCGGAACCACACTTTCGGGCGCGCTGTCCATCGCCCCGGTCCCCGACGACAAGCAGCTTGCAGCCTACACGGAGACCGTTTACAGGAATTGCCCGTACTCCGATGCCCAGCTCAGCGCAGCCCCGCATGCGCGAAAGACGGCGATCCCAACCAGGGTCGGCGACCCGTCACCGATCAAGCACGTCCTCTATGTGATCAAGGAAAATCGGACCTACGATCAGGTCCTTGGCGACATGAAGAAGGGCAACGGCGACCCGTCACTCTGCATGTTCCCGGAGAAGGTCACACCCAATCACCACAAGCTCGCCGAGGAGTTCGTCCTCCTTGACAACCTCTACTGCAACGGCCACGTCTCGGCCGACGGGCACCCCTGGTCCACAATGGCCTACAACACGGATTACATCGCGAGGAACTGGTCTCTGACGTATTCGGGCCGTGCCGGGGTCGACGATGATGACGAGGGCGACCTCGCGAAGGCTCCCTCCGGTTACATCTGGGACGCCTGCAAGGCCGCGGGACTCTCCTACCGCAGCTACGGCGAATATGGACGCCGTGTGAGCCAGCCCGACGGCACGTTCAAGATGGAGGGAGCCGTCCCGGGTCTCGTCGGCCATGTCTGCCCCGATTGGGGAGCACCGAAACCCGACAAAACGCCAGTGCGTGACACGGAACGGGTTGAGACCTTTCTGAAGGAATTTTACCAGTTCGAGAAGGATGGGAAATTGCCCCGGTTCATGGTCATGAGCCTGGGCGAGGACCATACGACCGGCACCTCGCCGGGGACCTTCACGCCCGAGGCCTGCGTGGCCAGCAACGACCTCGCGCTGGGGCGACTTGTGGATGCAGTTTCGCATTCAAAATCCTGGGCGGAAACGGCGATCTTCGTCATCGAAGACGACGCCCAGAACGGCCCGGACCATGTGGACGCGCACCGGACCGTCGGATTCGTCATCAGCCCGTATACCCGGCGTCATCACCTGGACAGCACCCAGTACGGCACCGTGAGCCTGCTCCGCACCATGGAGTTGATTCTTGGGTTGAAGCCTCTGAGCCAGTTCGATGCCGCCGCCAATCCGATGTTCGAGTGCTTCGAAGATAAGGCGGACCTCTCGCCGTACTCTCACGAGAAGGCCCGGATTGACCTGGGCGTGAAAAATACGAAGCTCTCGTACGGAGCCGATCGCTCGAGCAAGATGGATTTCACCGAATATGACAAGATTGACGACTTCGAGTTGAATGAGATCCTCTGGCGGGCGATCAAGGGGAAAGACGCCGCCATTCCCTCGGCCGTGCGGAGGGCGATCGCGTTCCGTTCGGCCGCGAAGCCCTGAGGATTCGCGGTTTTCGCTCGGGTGTCCTGGGTGCCATCCCACAGCGTCCCTTCGACATCCGCGAGGTGGACCGTTTCTGGGGACGGATGACACCGAGCACTCCGATCCTGCGGATACCTCATCAGGACAACGTCATTGCGATTGCTCCGATGCTTGCCGTAACTGCCGGGACGGGTTAAGATTCCGTTGATACCATCGGTGTCTCTCATCCCTCGGAGGGGCCGCGATGCTCTGTGCCGCGTCGATCTTGACGATTCTGCTGATGGCCGCCGATACGTCGAAGCCGTCGGCCGAGGAGTTGTCGGCCTATCGCCAGGCGAGGGCTGCGGTCGGGCGCGACGCCGAAGCTCAGGTGAAGTTGGCGCTCTGGTGCGAGGCCCATGGCCTGGTCGCCGAGCGGATGGAGCACCTGGCCATGGCTATCGTGATCGACCCGGCCAATAGGGCGGCACGGGGCCTGATGGGGCTCGTCTCGGATGCCGGACGATGGAAGAAGCCGGAGGATGTGGCTGCCAAGATCAAGGACGACGCGAAACTCGCAGACGCCCTCGCCGAATACGCGCAGAAACGGCAGAAGGCCTCGAAAACGTCCGAGGGGCACTGGAAGCTTGCCTTGTGGTGCGAGGAGAATGGCCTGGAAGCCGAGGCGAAGGCCCACCTCACCGCCTGTGTCCGGCTCGACCCGGGCCGAACCGCCGCCTGGAAGCGGCTCGGGTGCAAGAAATCCGGCGGCCGTTGGGTGACCGACGCTCAGATCGCGGCCCGGGACGCGGAGAACGAGGCACAGCGGAAAGCCGACAAGTTCTGGAAACCTCAGCTGGCCTCGTGGCGGGCCGGTCTTCGCGACAAGAATGCGAACAAGAGGTTCGAGGCCGAGAGGGGTCTGAATTCGCTGAAAGACTCACGCGCCGTCGGTTCCGTCTGGAAAGTCTTCGTCCTTGGGGGCGGCACCCCGCCCGATCTTACCCGCGCAGTCCAGCTTCTGGGACAGTTGGATACCCCGATCGCCTCGCGAGGGCTGGCGATGATCGCCCTCGAAGGATCGTCGCCCGACCTCCGTCGGGCGGCCGTCGAGACACTCGCCCGGCGCGACCCTCGGGATTTCATGGGTGAATTGATCTCGTTCCTCCGGGACGAGTTGAGGTACGAGGTCCGTCCGGTTGGCGGGCCAGGCGATCCGGGCGTCTTGTTTGTGGAAGGGCAGCAGTTCAATCGGATGCGCGTCTACGCTCCACCCGCGCCCAACTTCGTTTATGTCGATACCGGCACCTGGGCGACAGATGCCTATGGCTTCGAGGAGATCCGGCTCCAGGGAAAGGTCACCGAGGCGCCTCGCGAGACCGGGGTCGTCGGCACCGCCTCCGGTCACGAGTTCCGCCACGGGGCCAACGCCCACGACCCGAACGCGGCCGCCCTGGGCGCCGCGCTTGGCCCGAATCCCGCGCAGACCCGTTTTTCCGCCCCCTCGGCGCTCTTCAAGCCGGGCTACGGCAACGCGAATTACTTCAAAGACAATGAGTTCGCGGTCGACCTTCACCGCCAACAGACGGACACTCGCACAACCGAAACCACGATCCCGATCGGCCGGATCGTCAACGAGTACCGCAAGTCGGCCGCCGCCGCCCAGGAGCAGCTCAGGCAGGACATCGCCACCGTCGAGGCCGAGAACGCCCGGATCCGCGCCCGGAACGCCCGGATCAACGAAGTCCTGAACAACGCCACGAACCAGGCACTCCCGCCCAAGGGTGAGGTCTGGAAAACGTGGTGGGCCGACAAGCGAGGATACGCTTATGTCGAGCCTCCGGCCCCGGCCAAGGCCACGTTTGTGGAGAACGTCCCGCTCGCCTATGTGCCTCAGCCCATCGGCTCAACGACGAGGACTGGACCGGTCATCGCGAGCCAGGAAAATTTCTACGCGAAGGCTCACCTGACACCCGAGGGGATCCATCGCGCCCAGCAGAACGGCCTCTACGCCGACTGCTTCGCCGCCGGCACTCCCGTGCGGACCCGGTCGGGTTCCCGGCCGATCGAGCAACTCGAGGTCGGCGACCATGTCCTGTCGCAAGACACAAAAACGGGAGCTCTGGGCTACAAGCCCATCCTCGCCGTCTTCAAGTTTCGACCGGCCGAGACCCTGAAAATCTCCTTTGGCGGCGACGTGCTCCTCACCACCAGCATCCACCGCTTCTGGCGGATCGGGGAAGGTTGGGTGATGGCACGTGATCTCAAGCCGGGAGTCACGGTCCGCGCCCTCGGAGGTTCGGCCAGAGTCGAATCGATCGAGAAGGACGTCGTCCGTCAGGTGTTCAACCTCGAGGTCGCCGAGTGCTCCGACTACTTCGTGGGACGCGACGGAATCCTCGCCGGTGACAACACCATGATGGGGCCGCGGTCGAGGCCCTTTGATGCGCCGGAGCCGATCTCGGCCCTGGCCGCTCGTACACGCTGAGTTCATGCTTTGCGGGACGCCTCGAAATCGGGAGAACACGCCATGTTTCTCGCGCTGCTCTGCTCTGCGCTGATTGCCGCCGATGCGCCGGCGACGGGCCCATCTCCCGACAACGTCGTGGCGCTTCGCGCGGCCGAACTCAAGGTCGGCCGCGATGCGGACTCGCACGTCAGGCTGGCGCTATGGTGCGAGGCGCATGGCATGTCCGCCGAGCGCATGAAACACCTGGCGATGGCGGTCATGGCCGATCCGTCCCACGCCACGGCCAGGGGCTTGATGGGCCTCGTCCGTGATGACGGTAAGTGGAGACGCCCGGATGATGTGGTGGATCGCACACGGAACGACGAAGAACAAACGAAGCTCCTGACCGAATATACAGCGATTCGCGACAAGACACCGTCGACTGCCGACGCCCAGTGGAAGCTCTCGGTCTGGTGCGATAAGCACGGGTTGAAGCCCCAGGCCGAGGGACACGCCCGCACGGTCCTGCGCATCGACCCTTCTCGCCGAGCGGCCTGGGAACGCCTTGGCTGCAAGAACGTCGGCGGCCGATGGCTGACCGAGGCCCAGATCCTTGCTGAGCGCCGCGAGGCGAACGCCCAGTTGATGGCCGATCGCAAGTGGCTGCCAAGATTGGGCAACTGGCGTAACGACCTCCGCGATCGAGGCCGGCGGGGTAGTGCGGAGACGGCCCTCGCGGCCGTGACCGATCCGCGTGCCGTGCCATCGATCGTCCGCGTTTTCAGCACGAATGACCCGGCCGATCAGGAGCGGTTGGTCCAGATCCTCGGGCAGATCGACGGAGGACCCGCCTCGCGGCTGCTTGCGACGGCCGCCCTCTATGGCGATTCCTCAGAGGTCCGCCGCGCGGCGACGGAAACGCTCACCAAGCGCGACCCACGCGACTTCGTGGCGATTGTGATCGCTCAAATCCGGGACCTCCTCAAGTACGAGATCAAACCCGTCGCGGGTCCTGGATCGCAGGGCGTGCTGTTAGTCGAGGGGAAGAACGCGATCGTCCGACGCCGCTATTCGCCTCCGACCCTGCCCGAAGTTACGAAACGCGAGATGAGCCTTCGCGATTCCGGGGTGATCATCGGTCCGCTGAACGCGATTCCGGCGGATGAAATCAGGTTCAGAATGATTCTACGGGACATACAGATTGCCAATGACCTGGCCGAGGTGGATCGGGCGGCAGTCTCCGCCCAGATGCAGCTTCAACGTGACGTCGCGACTCTCGAGAATGCGAATGCGATCGCTCGCTCCGTCAACGATCGCTCGATCGCCGTCCTGACGAACTGTACGGAGGGGACTCTGGGTGAAGACCGAGAGGCCTGGGCAAAATGGTGGACTGAGAGACAAGGATACGCGTTCGTCTCCCCCCCACAAGCGTCGTTCAAGCCAGTCATCGATCAGGATGCCACGCTTCAGTACCAGCCTCAGTTCATCACGACCCCGCTACGAACCACCCACTCCTGCTTCGCCGCCGGCACCGCAGTACGAACGCGAGACGGGATGAAGTCCATCGAGACCCTCAAGCTCGGTGATCTCGTCCTGGCCCAGGATGTAACCGATGGCCGACTCGGCTTCGAACCGATTATCGCCGTCTATCACAACCCGCCCGCGCCGACATTCGAGATCCGGCTCCACGACGATGTCATCGTCGCCACGGGCATCCATCGCTTCTGGTTGGTGGGCAAAGGCTGGGCGATGGCCCGAGACCTCAGGCCCGGCGACATCGTCCGCACCGTCGGTGGCACGGATCGGGTCAAGTCGGTCGAACCGAGGAAGATCCAGCCGGTGTTCAACCTGGAAGTCGCCCGAAGTCACGGGTTCTTCGTTGGCTTGAACGGGACGCTCGTGCACGATAACAGCCTGGTCGAGACGACGCCGGAGCCGTTCGATCGACTGATCCAGCCCTGATCACCGGAATTACGAGGTCAGCCCCCCTGACCCAAGGTTACGTCGACATCCCGCGCCTTCCCTTCGCGGACGACCCGGACCTTGACGACCTCGCCGGGTGAGTGAGCCTCGATTTCGTTCAAGAGATCCTCCACGGTGCGGACGGGCTTGCCGTCGATGGCGACGATGCGATCTGCCGAGTCGGGGTCTGGCCTGCGACGTGTGTAACGTCCGAATCGCTCGATGACGATCTCAAGGGGCTTCAACCCCGCTCGATCGGCGGGTCCTCCCTCGACGAGATCGACTATATAGAGACCCTGGTCGGTGGGGTAAACCTGCTTCAAGCCCAGGTCGGCACGAACGACTCGGCCACGCTCAATGAGAGGCTTGAGTATCCGCTTGATCGTGTTGATCGGTACCGCGAAACCGATACCGGCCGACTGTCCGACCGGACTGAGGATCGCCGTGGTGATCCCGATCACCTCGCCCCGCGAGTTCAATAGCGGCCCGCCCGAGTTTCCGGGATTGATTGCGGCGTCCGTCTGGACGATCCCCTTGATGGTCCGGCCGTTCTTCGCACGAATTGAACGGTCGAGGCTGGAAATGATTCCCGTGGTCAGGGTGCGTTGAAGCCCGAACGGATTTCCTAGCGCAAGAACCTTTTGTCCCACGAGCAGATGCGCGGAGTCCCCCAGGGCCAGAGGAGCGAGCTTGTCTTTCGGAACCGCGATCCGCACGACCGCAACATCGTTCGATGGATCGACTCCAATCACCTTGGCCGGGTGGGTGGATCCATCAAACAGCGTCACCTCAAGGCTTTCCGCGCCCGAGACAACATGATAATTGGTCAGGATATGACCCGCTGAATCGATGAGAAATCCTGATCCTGTCCCTCCCGTGCTCGATTCTTCGTCGTTGTAAGGGCTACCGCCCGAGACGTTTGTGATGTTGACCACGCCACGATTGTCCGCCTGATAGACGCGAATGTTAATTTGTTCGTCGGGATCCTGCCCAGTGTCTGGCAAGGGCGGAGGGACGGATGGCATCGCGTAGTCCGTCGTCCTCAAGTCGCCCACGTTTCCTCCCGGCGGTGCCTCCCTACCGCGATCGCCCATCCACATCAGGACGAGCGAGACCGTAATGATGGCTGTCGCCAGATGCGCGGCCAGAGTCTTCATCGTTCCCCCAGTTCTCGCTCCCTGGATCATCATGCCACGATGTCCTCCCGAGGAGTCCCTAAAGATCCAGATGCTCCCTCAGAAAATGGCAAACCCCCGCGAGATACTTTCAAGCAACGAACTCGCGCGACGGGGACATCCCGAGATGCCACAGTTAAGGCCAACCAATGCCGCATGATCAGGGCGATTTTTCGAAGAATGGGTAAGATGGGGCAATTGTGCAACAGCTTGTTGACGCCGATCAACGTTGACGAATACGCTGCTCATTCAATTCTTTCATTCTTTGCGGTTCTCTTCGACGTTCGAGTCACGACTGCCCCTTCGGGGCGTAATCGATGACCGACAGATCGTTCTGACACATTCCTTCATCCATCCATGCCGAATTGCAGTCAGTCGAAAATTGCGGTTATGGTACGAGTTTTGCGAACAAAAAAATATCAGGATTGGCGAAAACGGATCGGCTTTGATGCAAAAGGTTTACCAAGAGAGCGTAACCGCAACATGAACTGCACGAACTCCACCTTCGTCGCCTTGCTCAGTTGCGGTCTCTTCGCCCCGGCAGTCCTGGCTGCCCCGTCGAGTGACGTTACTGCGAAAGACAAGCCAACCGGACGACAGGCCCTGAACGCGGTGCGTCATGACTGGAAGGTACACGCTTCCTCGACAGTTCATCTCAAGCAGTCGAACCCGGACCGAATTCCTGCTAATTTTGGCAGCCTGTCACCGGAAGCGAGGCTTGCTTACTTGCATGCTCGTAGAAACCTCAATCCGACTCGGTTCGATCGTTTTCACCCGCATATCGGCCCCATGCTGGCTCGGGATGATCGCCTCCGGATGGCACAGTCGCAAGACTGCCGACCCTTAAGCGGGCTGCTTCCGGACACACGTCTGACACGTTATCTTCACTATCGCCGCAATCTGAATCCAGCCCGGTTCGACCGTTACCATCCGACTCAGGGCGCGTTCCTCGCGGAGGACGACCTCCTCCGATCGGGAAAGGGCTGTGTCAGCCCGGAGATTATTCCGCCTCCGGTCGTCGTCACTCCTCCGGCCGGTACACCTTCGTCCGGTCCGCCCTTCGGCGGCGGACCAATCCCGCCGCGTTCGGTGCCCGAACCGGGGAGCCTGGCTCTGATCGTCCTTGGTGCCTTGGGCGTGCTGACGCCCAAGTTGCTCCGACGTTGGCATCCGCGCCCCGCCGACGATTGATCGGATCCAACCTGTGTCCGATCAACATGGCGAAGGGGACGCGCCTCATCGATGAGGTGCGTCCCCTTGTCATTTCCTGGTCGGTCGATGGTCTGGACCTCCATCGTATCAATCCTCTGGCTGTTCGGCCTCTAGTTCTGGACGGCGACCGGCGCGCCCGTCAGAATAACGGCCGGGGCTGGACCGGGGACGATCGGGGTTCAGCCACAGCCGCTCGCTCTTCCTGACGATTCGGTAAGGAGTCGCCGCCGATGTTTAGCCGCAACCCGTTGCGATGCGGGCTGTCCGCCCCCGTCGCGATGCTCGGGATCTTGGGCCTGACGGGAATTTGCTCATCCGCCTCGGCCCAGGTCAAAGCCGAGGAGTCCGCAAAGTTGCTCAAGCCAGCCGATGGGCTGGAGGCAACCCTCTGGGCGTCAGAGCCGATGGTCGTGAACCCGACCACGATGGATATCGACTCACGTGGCCGAGTCTGGATCACCGAGGGCCTGAATTACCGCTCAACCCATGGCGGCGGCAAGGGTTTTCCCCGGCACCCCGACGCCGACAAGATCAAGATCCTCGAAGACACGGACGGCGACGGCAAGGCCGATAAGGTCACCGTGTTCGCCGACAAGATCTGGCCGATCCCGATGGGTATCGCCATTGAGGAACACTGGAGCAAGGACGGAAAGTACCAGGGTTGCAAGGTCTTCGTGGGTAACAGCCCCGACCTGCTCGTCTTCGAAGACACCGACGGCGACGACAAGGCCGACAAACGCTATCCCCTCCTCACGGGGTTTGGCGGTGTCGATTCCGACCACGGCGTCCACGGCATGGCGCTTGGCATGGATGGGAAGCTCTATTTCACCCACGGCGATGGCTGTTGTTCTTACGAGCAAGACCATTCCCATCGTGAGCGCAATTTCGATGTCACGGACAAGTCCGGCCGTCACGTTTGGTCCGACCAGCTCGCGAATACGTTACGTGTCGACCGGGATGGCAAGAACTTTGAGATCATCGCTGACCGCCAGCGCAATAATTACGAGACATGTCTCAATTCTTTCGGCAATATCTTTACTTCAGACAACGATGACGACGGCAACCGTGGCTCTCGCGTGATCTGGGTGATGGAAGGTGGAAAGTACGGCTACCGAACGCCGGGCTCGCCTCGCCACTGGGGCGAGGACGTGCCTGGAAACGTCCCCAAGCTGGTCGGGACCGGCAATGGCTCGCCCTGCGGTGTGATGGTCTATGAAGGAGATTTGCTCCCGAAGGAATACATGGGTGCCGTGCTTGAAGCCGAGGCGGGACCTCGCGTGGTCAATTTCTTTCCCATCACCAGGAAAGGCGCTGCGTTCCGTACGGAACATAAGGTGATGCTCGCGAGCGATGACCCCTGGTTCCGCCCGGTCGATGTGACGGCGGCCCCCGACGGCTCCGTGTTCGTGGCAGACTGGTATGACGCCGGAGTCGGTGGGCATTCCTTCCGCGACCAGACGACGGGGCGGATTTATCGGGTGGCGCCGAAGGGGGCCAAGACGAAGAAGGTGGCGTATGATTTCGGGTCGGTGAAAGGATTGATCGAAGCGTTGAAGTCGCCGGTCGTTTCGGCCCGAGACGCGGCAAGACAGATCTTGATTGCACGAGGCGAGGAATCCGTCCGTCCCCTGGAGGCCTTGCTTGGCGCTGGTTCTTCCGAGGTACAAGCTCGCGCCGCGTGGACTTTGTTCGGAATTCAAAGTCACAAGGCGTCGGAATCCCTGCTTCATTCGAACGACGCGCGTTTGCGTGAGTTGGCGATTCGGATGTCGGGTCGTGACGTCAGCCTGGTCGGCCATGTCGAGCGTCCCAAGGCCGACGCCGATGGATTTCTCCCAGGGAAATCGCCGCTGGCGAGTTTCTTGGCTCTGGTGAATGACCCCGACGCGGGCGTTCGACGTGAGTTGATCCTCGCATTTCGCGACATGCCCACAAAATATGTAGGCGCTCCGCTGAAAAAGCTCGCCTCCAACTGGGATGGCCAGGACCGCTGGTATCTCGAAGCCCTCGGACTCGCGCTCAAGAATCGCGAGCCGGAATATCTTCGCAGCCTCTTTGACGGCAACCTCTATGGCGACCTGAACCTCGAGGAATCGGGCAAGAACGGCAACGTCGCGCTGCCGCCCTACTTCCCGGTCGATCGGAACGAGGCCTTCATCTCGGCGACCGATCCCGAGCCTCCGCCCGCGAACGCCTTGTCGAAGACCCTCGGTCTGGCCTGGATGGTCCACCGCGCCGAGGTGCTTCCGGCCGTCGGGAAAGCTCTCCCGTACCTGTCCGCCCCCGAGCTTCAGCAGGCGGCCGACGACGTGATGACTCAGATCACCGACCCGGCCGGTGCCGTCACCCTTGCTGAGCAAGCGATGGCCGCTAAAGATGCCTCGCGACGTCGTCAGATCCTCGCGACCCTGGGACGCAAGCTCGACGGCGGTTGGAGAGACGCCCAGTCGAACCCCAAAGTTGTGGCCGTGATCGACGCCGCCCTGAATGATCCCGAGACTCGCGCCCAGGGCATCGCCATGGCCGGTGCCACCGGGAATGGGGCCTACGGAGATCGCCTCACGACCCTGGCAACCGACCTCAAGGCACCCGTGGAAACGCGGGTCGCCGCCGTGGAAGCCATCGCCAGGCTCAAGGCACCAAGGGCCAATCAGGTCGTCGAGCAATTGATCGGCGAGGCCATTCTGAAGAAGTCCTCGAACGACGCGGCAGAGGCCGCTGTTCGCGCCCTCCCCAGACTCGGCGACGCGCGAGGCAAGCTCGCGGAGATCCTCAATTCGGCGGATGCCCCCCTCGGCCTTCGTCGCGAGGCGCTTCGCACCCTGGCCACCCAAGGCGACGGTGCTCAGCGTCTCCTTGCCATGGCGAGGGAGAAGAGGATTCCCGATGCGCTCAAGACCGAAGCCGCGACTGTTTTACGCGGCCACCCCGACGGGAATATCCGCAATGAGGCCTTGAAGGTGATGCCCATCGCGTCTGCCAGTGGCAGGCCCCTGCCCTCGAACGGCGAGTTGATCCGTCGCGACGGCAAGGCCGATCGGGGCCGTGAGATCTTCTTCAAGACCGGTACGACCACCTGCGCCAGTTGCCACCGAATTCAGGGGCGCGGTCAGTGGGTTGGACCGGACCTCTCGACAATCGGCTCAAAGTACGGCAAGGACGAATTGCTTCGCTCGATCCTCAACCCCAGCGCCGCAATCGGTTACAACGATCGCAGCCTCATCGTCTCCCTCAACGATGGCCAACTCCTCACGGGTCTGATGATTGAGGACACGCCCGATCGTCTCGTAATCAAGACGGCCGAAGGCAAGCGGATCGCGATCAAGCCTGGCGACATCGAGGCCCGCAAGATCAGTGAACTCTCGCTCATGCCGGAAGGGCTCGCCCAGGCGATGCAGGAACAGGATCTGGTCGATGTCTTGACCTACCTCGCCACCCTACGCCAGCCGGTCAGCATCATTGGGCAGTTCGGCGTCATCGGGCCGGTTTCCGACTCGACGGAGAAGCCCGCGATCGACCCGTCCTCGCCGGTGAAGTCGGCCGGTTCGAAGAATCTGACGATCAGGCGCCTGAATGCTAACGCCGAAGGCCTGGCCGATCTCGTTCCCATCGTGGGTACCGATTCGGGCAAGGCCGCCTATCTCCTCTCGCCGATCACGTCGACTTCGCCCCAAGAGGCTCGTCTCGTGCTCGACACGAAAGCCGACGTCAAGGCATGGCTGGGGGGCAAGCCTCTGGACCTTGCCGTCTCAAGCGACGGCGAGCCTCGTTCGGTCACAATCCTTTTGCAAAAAGGGACTTCTGACCTTGTGATCCGCCTCCCAGGCGGCAATGACGCCAACCTGGTTGCTACGTTCGTGACGGCAAGACCGCTGGAATTCAGCCCGGGCGAGGCTGTGAAGTCCGAATCTCGGTAGCTCAGACCGCTGTCCGAATTGCGCGACCGGGGCAGGTCTTCCCGACCTGCCCCGGCGTCATTTTCAGGCCGAGGGGACCGAAGGCCCACAGTCGTGAAAAACCGTGCAAGAATTCGTTAGCGTGTTACGTGACGTGACCATGTCCCTCCTTCGCACAGATCCCCTCCGTGTCCAAAGACCGCTCGTCACCTCAGATCGCCGTGGCCATCCCTTGCTTCAATGAAGCGGCGGCGATCCCGCTCGTCATCGCGTCATGGCGCGCGTCGTTGCCGGAAGCGGAAATCATCGTCTTCGACAACAATTCCACGGACGGAACCGGCGATATCGCTCGCGGCCTCGGCGTTCGCGTGATCCATGTGACCAGCCAGGGCAAGGGGCACGCGGTCAGGGCAATCTTTCGCGAGTTACGCGATCGCGACGCGGTCCTTCTCGTCGATGGTGACGGCACATACCCCGCCTCGGAGTGCCAGAAACTCCTGGCACCAATCCTTGATGGGAGCGCCGATATGACCATCGGCGCACGGTGTCCGGTCGCCCAGGAAGGGGCCATGTCTCCGGTGAGGGGGTTGGGGAACCACATGATTCGCGCGGCGTTCCTGGTCTTGATCGGCCGGGGCCCCGGCGATCTTCTCTCGGGTTATCGCGGGTTCTCGCGGCATTTCCTATCGAACGCCGCGTTGCGCTCCTCCGGCTTCGAGATCGAGACCGAGTTGGCAGGCGAGGCTGTGGCGAGAGGAACCCGCACAGTGGAGGTTCCGGTACCCTATTATCCGAGGATCGCGGGGACGACAAGCAAGCTCCGGGCCTTTCGGGATGGCCGACGAATCCTCATGACGATCGTCACCCTCGCGTTGCGACTGAGGCCGTGGCGAGTGATTGCGCTGGGCGCGACCGTCGTCCTCACCACGGTCGTTCTCGGATGGCTGATCGTGCGCCGCTAGAGGACCCATACCTTGACCCCGTCAGGCGGTCAAGTATGATGAAGAGATCAACCCCGCCCGCCGAGGATCTGCCTTGCGACCGGCCCTATCCCTGCTCCTGATTGTCTTGCTCGCCTCTTGCCCGATCGTGTGCGGCACGGCTCACGCTCTGGCCGGCGATCAGGACACCGTGGGGCATCATCACGGGCCGAACGGCAAGTCGTCGCTTCCTGCACCGGCCAATGACGATGATTGCCTTTGCAACGGTGCGATCAAGGCCACAAACGGCTGTGTGTCGTTCGACCTGGACGGCCAGAGCATCGACGCGATCTGCGCGTTCATCGAGCTGCGGCCGACTTGCCTGATGTCGGCGGTTGATTCCCTTCCTTTCCGCTCGTCACCTTCCGACGACGTCTGCGGCGGCGCGCGCCGACCCTTCTTGCGCTGCTGATCCCTCTCGCGCATACGACCGTATCTCTCTGACCGAGCTCGCCTGTTCTCGGTCAAGGGACCGTCGTATTCTGCTGTCCTTCGATCGTTACTTCATCGATCACCTACTCGCGTCGGCGCGCACGCGTCGGCCGGGTGCCGGGCGTTTGTCCGGAGGACCAGAGAGGCATGAATCATGCGTCGAGTGACCGCGGGAATCGCGACTATTGCCACGGCCGCCGTCCTTACCGTAGTTGGGCTGAAAACGCTTCGCCCCGATCAACTACGCGCGTGGACACACCTCAACCGAGCCACGGAAACGCCGTCGGCAAAGATTGATGAGTCAAATTCCACCAAGCTGGAGTCTGACGCACCCGACGACGGCTGGTGTGCTCACCTGGGATCGGCCGCACCCAAGAATTGTCCACGTTCGATGCCGACCGTGCGCCTCGACACCGCGGATATTGCACGCAAGATCGGCATCGAGACGGCCAAGGCGGAGATCCGGCATGTCGCGGAGAGAGTCGCCGGAAATGCGGAGATCACGTTCGTCCTTCATGACTTCGCGCACATCACCTCGCGGGTCGCGGGGCGTATCGCCTCCGTTCCCGCCGACGAAGGGGAGTCGGTCAAGAAGGGAGACGTCCTCGTCGTCGTCGACTCGGCCGAGGTCGGAACGGCCAAGGCCCAATATCTCTCGATCTTGCCGATCGTGGATCTTGCCAGGACCGATTTCGAACGCACCGCAAATCTCTTCAAGAGCGGCGCGGCGTCGGAGAAGGAGAAACTCACGGCGCAGGCGACCCTGGTGAAATCGGAAGCCGAGCTGCTGAATGCTCGCCAAAGACTGTTCAATATGGGCCTCAACGAGGCTGATATCACCGGAATCGCAAGGACGAAGGATACCTCGAACCTGCTGAAGATCGAGGCCCCGATGGCGGGCCGGCTCGTCGAGCGTCACGCCGTGATCGGCGAGGCTGTCACCCCGCCGTCCGGGCTCGTTACCTCGGGACAGATGCTCGCTCTGTTCGAAATCGCCGACCTCCGCGAACTCTGGGCCTGGATCGACGTGAGCGAATCCGAGATCTCGAAAGTGATGATCGGTCAACCGGTCCGCTTCACGATCTCCGGGACGGACAAACCGGTCTTCTCGGGGATGGTGGAATTGATCAGCTACTCCGTTAATGTGGCCACAAGAACGGTTCGCGTTCGCGCGAAGCTCGAGAATATCGACGAGCGCCTGCGTGCAAATCAGTACGGCCGAGCCGTGATCCAGGTCGGGCCGGTGCGCAATGCGATTGTCGTTCCTCGCGCGGCCGTTCAGTCGGATTCCGGTGAGGAATTCGTCTTCATCCCCCAACCGGATGGCCGCCGCTTCCGCACCCAGCGGGTGCAGACCCGGCCAACCGAGCAGACGGATCTGGTGGAAATCAGCTTCGGCCTGAAAGCGGCTGACACGGTCGTGACAACCGGGTCGTTCTCGCTCAAAGGCGAAGTCTTCAAGTCCAAACTCGGCGCGGATTAGTCCCCACGGGTTTCCTCCGTCGGGCCGATGTCCCCGGCCCTCTGGAGAGCTTCGATCACGACTCGCCGGGAGGTCCGCTCATGCTTAACGCGCTCATCGGATTCAGCCTTCGCAACCGGTTCTTCGTGCTGCTCCTGGCGGTGTTACTCGTCTACGTCGGCGTGAACTCCGCGCTCAACCTGCCGCTCGATGCGTTCCCCGACACGACGCCCAACCAGGTCCAGATCAACGCCGTCGCGCCCGCGCTCTCCCCCGAGGAGATCGAGCGGCAAGTTACCTACCCGGTTGAACTATCGCTCGGCGGCCTCAAGGGACTGGCCGAGGTTCGCTCTTTGTCGAAGTTCGGGCTCTCGCAGGTCGTGGCGATTTTCGACGACGAGGTGGACATCTACTTCGCTCGCCAGCAGATCAACGAACGCCTCGGTGACCTCGTGCTCCCGGCAGGCATCGAGAAACCCGTCATGGGGCCGGTTTCCACCGGCCTTGGCGAGGTCTACCACTACTACCTCACGTCAGACACACTCAGCCTGACCGAGCTGCGTACGCTCCACGACTGGGTCGTTCGCCCTCGATTGCGACGCATTCCCGGTATCGCGGAAATCAATACCCTCGGCGGCCTCGCGAAACAGTACGAAGTCGAGGTCGACCCGGATAAGCTCGCCAAATACAAGATGACGCTTGATAGCGTGATGACCGCGCTCAAGGAGAATAACGAGAACGTCGGCGGCGGTCCCGTGGAGCGCGCCGGGGAGGTTCGGCTGGTCCAGGGGATCGGCCTGGCGCGATCGCTCGACGAGATCGCCGCGATCCCCATCACCGCCGTCGACGGCGTGCCGATTCGTATCAGAGACGTCGGGAAAGTCGGGTTCGGTCATGCGATCCGCCGAGGCGGCACCACGGCCGACGGTAAGGGCGAAGTCGTGCTCGGCCTCGCCTTCATGCGGATGGGGGAAAACTCTCGCGACGTGACGCTCGCGATCGAGGAGGCCATGAAGGACGTGAAGCGGCTCTTGCCAAAGGAGGCCAAGATCCACGTCGTTTATCGCCGCACCGACCTGGTGAATCATGTCTTACACACGGTCGAGAAGAACCTTTTTGAGGGCGCCATTCTCGTAATCGCCGTGCTCTTCGCGTTCCTGGGAAACCTGCGCGCCGGGCTGATTGTCGCCAGCGTGATCCCGCTGTCTATGCTGTTTGCGGTGACGATGATGCAGAAGATCGGCATCGCCGGCAGCCTGATGAGCCTCGGAGCAATCGACTTCGGCCTGGTTGTCGATAGCTCGGTCGTCATGGTCGAGAACTGCGTGCGGCACCTGGCCCATCAGGAGATCGATAAAGATAAGCTTGCTGTTGTGGAGGAGGCCGCCGTCGAGGTCCGCAAGCCGACCATGTTCGGCGAGCTGATCATCATGATCGTCTATCTTCCGATCCTCACCCTTCAGGGCGTCGAGGGGAAGCTGTTCCGGCCCATGGCCTTGACGGTCATCTTTGCACTCGCCGCGTCGATGATCTTATCGCTCACGTTGATGCCGGTCCTGGCGTCGATCGGGCTATTGCGCGGCGACAAGGACAAGGAGACATTCGTCGATCGGATGTTTCTGAAGGTGTATCGCCCCATGCTCCGGGGCGGGATGAGATGGCCGATCTTCACGCTGCTGGGCGTGGTGGTTCTGACCGTATTGACCACCTTGCTGGGTTTCACTCTCGGTTCCGAGTTCATTCCACGCCTGAGCGAGGGGACGCTGGTCTTCAATACGGTTCGCCAGGCCAGTGTCAGCCTCGATGAGTCGCAGCGATACGGGACCAGGATCGAGGAAATCTTGAAGAAGGAATTCCCCGACGAGATCGATCAGGTCTGGACCCGGACCGGGACGGCCGAGGTGGCGACCGACCCGATGGGGCTGGAACTGTCCGACGTGTTTGTGAGCCTCAAGCCCCGGGACGGATGGAAAAAGGCCAGGACTCAGGACGAACTCGTCGAGGCGATGTCCAAGGTCACCGAGGCCCTGCCCGGTATGGTCGCCCAGTACAGCCAGCCCATCGAGCAACGTATCAACGAGATGATCGCGGGGATCAAGGCTACGCTCGGAGTGAAGCTCTACGGCGACGACCTTGAGCAGCTCAAGACCCACGCGGCCCAGATCGAGGAGGTCTTGAATACCGTGCCCGGCGCGGCCGACGTGGCCGTGGAACAGATCACGGGCTTGCCGGTCTTGAAGGTCGAGATCGACCGGGCTCAGGCCTCGCGATACGGTGTTTCTACCAGGAAGATTCTGGACGCCGTGGCCGCCGTCGGCGGGGTGGCTGTCGGTGAGATCCGCGAGGGTGAGCGGCGGTTTCCTCTGGTCGTCAGGCTGCCGAAGAGCGATCGGGACGATCCCGACTCGCTGAAGAAGATCCTCATCACCACGGCCGACGGGCAACGCTTGCCGATCACGGACCTGGCCAGGTTTACTACCGCGGAAGGGCCTTCGACCATTCAACGCGAGTGGGGCAAGCGCAGGATTGTGATCTCGGCGAACGTTCGGGGACGAGACGTCGGCTCGTTCGTGGCGGAAGCACAGAAGAAGATTGATCGTCTGGTCATTCCCAAGCTCCCGATGGGATATACCATTGCCTGGGGAGGCCAGTTCGAGAATATGACCCGCGCCGAGAAGAGGCTCTACCTGGTCGTGCCGGTCGCGTTGGTCCTCACCTTGAGTCTGCTCTATCTTACGTTCGGGTCGTTGCGTGATGCTCTCATGATCTTCAGCGGCGTCCTGTTCGCCCGCGTGGGCGGGGTGTTCGGACTCTGGATCACCGGGCAGCCGTTCACAATCTCGGCCGGCGTCGGATTCGTGGCGCTTGCAGGCGCTTCCATGCTGGAGGGTCTTGTCCTGGTCAGTGCGATCCGGGATCGAATGGCCCATGGGTCGGTGAAACGAAAGGCCATCGAGGAGGCGGCCGTGATGCGGCTTCGACCCGTCTTGATGACAGGGATGGTGGCCGCGCTCGGGTTCGTGCCGATGATGCTCTCAACCGGGATCGGCGCCGAAGTTCAGCGACCGCTCGCGACGGTCGTCGTCTTCGGAATGGCCTGCGACACGTTCCTGACCATGCTCGCCCTGCCCGCCTTGTACCTGCTATTCGGCAAGGAATTGCGTGTGATTTTGCCACCAACTCCCGGCCAGTCGACTAACGGCTCCGTGGCGGAAGGCGTTAGGCCGGCCGAGGGAAAAGTGGCTTTGCCAACGGTTGCCACCGGGTCGACCTAGCGTGAAATCAATTCCGCAAGGCTCGGTCACTTCCCGACGTTCGCTCCCTTCGTCGTGGCAAGGAATTCGATCACGTCGCGAAGTTCCAACTTCGAGAGGTTCTTGATCACGTCTTCCGGCATCGCCGAATTGCCGCGGGATTTCTCCTCGATCTGGTCCTTCGGAATCGTGACGAGTTTGCCCTCGGCCGTCATCAGGCGAACCACTTTGTCATCCTCGCTCTTGACGATCCCGGCGACGACTTGCCCATCGTTTCTGGCGATCAGCTGAGTCTCGAACCCCTGAGCGATCTGCTTGTTCGGCAAGAGGATCGATTCGAGAATGTAGGCTCGGTCCTTCTTCGCGATGATCCCTGTCAGTTCGGGACCGACCTCGCCACCGTCGCCATCGACCTTGTGACAACGAAGGCACTGGACCTCGGCCTTGTCGCGGAAGATGTGCTTGCCCCGTGCCGCATCGCCGCCGACAAGGGCGTCGCGATAGGCTGCGAGAAGGTCATCTTTTGGACGGTCGGATTCGTAGCGATCCAATTTCGCCTTCACGTCGCCTCTGTTACGCCTCGCCGCCGCCTCGGTCAGATCGAGACGAATTTCCGGTGCGACCTCGCCCGATGTGAGCCGGTCGAGCCAGTGGGCGATGATGGCATCCGCCTTCGGGCCAGGGAGGCTGGTGAGAGTCTGAAAAGAACCCTGCTTTTCAAGGATCGAGCCTGTATCCAGCACCCCGTGAATCGTGTCGATGGCGAGATCCGGATTGGTCTTCGCGAGAACGCGTACCGCCTCGACGCGCACGGAAGGAGCAGTATCCTTGATCGCGCTGGAAACGATTTCAGCGAGCTTGGCATCCTTCAACGCCGCCAGCGCCCGCAACGCCTCAACCCGCGATTCGGCCGGTTTGGACGCATCAGTGACAAGCCCCCGAAGGGTCGGTCCCGCCGCTTCGACTTTCAGCGCCGCGACGACCTGCGCCGCCGCCTTGCGAACCACGTCCGGCGAGTCAGACACCAGCTTCGGCAGCACTGGCAGAAACGCGGCGATGGCCGGCTCGGCGGATCGCTCCGGTGCCGGCCGCCAGAGCCCGGTGATCGGGTGACGATGTGATGGCCTGGACCAGTGAGCGAGCAAGTCCAGCGCTTCGACACGTATCTCCTGGGGGAGCTCGCTACGCGAGGCAATGATCGCCAGGCCTCGTGCATCGTTACTGCCCTCGCATGCAGACATAACACGGCGGGCCAGAGGCACGGACACGAGCGGCTTCGAGGCCATCGTCGCGAGCTTGGCGAGGTTGCCTTCCTGGCTCGGCATTTCGGTGACCACACGAGCCGCCTCGAGGACGACGGCGGGGTCGGAATCATGCAGAAAGCGCGAAGCTCCCGTGTCTCGCATTCGTCGCATTGTCAGAAGGACACCCATGCGAACCTGGGGAGAGGCGTCCTCCGACAAGGCCAAGATGAGCGCCGGAGCGGACGAGGATTGTTTCCAGATCCTCGAAAACGCCATGACCGCCGCGTGCCTCAACGTCGGGTCCCTGCCGTCGTCGGAGCGAAGCATGGCCGCGATCGGCTCGATGGAGTCGTTCGAGCCGAGCCGGCCCAGTGACATCGCCGTGAAGAATCGGACGCGAGGACTTGGATCTTTCAACAAGGGTGCGAGTTCCGGCACATGGGCGGAATTACCGATTTCGCCGGCAAGCTTCGCCGACTGGGCGCGAACCTCGTCGTCCTTATCGACGAGCAGGGCGGCCAGCGGCCGAAAATGGCCTGTGATCGCCCCCGCGGGAGCCTGGCGGAAGACCTGGCCCAAACCCCAGATTCCATGAAAACGAGCCAGGCGATTGACCTTTCCCTCAGCCGCCCGGATCAGCGCCGTGTTGGCCCGGAGTAACTCGCTATGGTCGGACTTCCTGATGGGCGTCGCCCTTTGAGCGAGCTCGAATTGAGCACCGAGCCGAACCCGCTGGTCTGCGTGCCCGAGGAGCGTCATCAAGGCGTCGATCGGCTGCTTATCGAACCCCTCCGCGAGCAGTTTCTTCGTCTCCGCCACGACGGGATCTTTTCCCGCCGACGGATCCGTCACCTTCCAGATCCGCCCTTTCCCTGTCTTATTCCAGCCTTGAACCCAGTCGCTCACATACAGAGCCCCGTCCGGCCCGAAGTCGCAATCTGTCGCTTCGAGCCCCCACAAGAATTCCTCCGGCTCGACCAACTCAAACGAAGCGCCTTTGGGCTTGAGCTTGAACGAGCGAATGCCGCTTGAACTCGGCGCACCGCGAAAGTCGCTGATATAGAAACGACCCTTTTGAGATGCGTTCAGCCCGGTTCCGGGATAATAGGTCAGCCCCGAAGGCCCGTCCGTGAAATTGGCCAACGGCGGCAGAATGTACGCGGCCTGGCCGTCCCAGGCAGGATGCCACATCTTCTCGCTGTTCCAGATGCCGCGACTATTAGGCGATTCGATGAACTGGTAACCGATTCGCCAACCGCTGTCGCCGCCTTCGAGAATCTGGACGAGACGGGCCTTATCGCCGCCGTCGGAGTTGTTGTCGACGGTGAACAGGTCGCCCGTCTCGGTGAAAGCGAGTTCCTGAGGATTGCGCAGACCCGTGGCGACGACTTCCAGGTTTCTTCCATCGGGATCACATCGAAGGACGGACCCGCTATCGAGGTTGGCGAGTTCCATGCCGTCGATCGTCTTGACGTTGAACCCGCGATCCCCGATCGAAAAATACAGCTTGCCATCGGGCCCGAATATCAGGCCGTGAAGGTCGTGGCCGAGGAAGCCGACGTGGACGCCGTAGCCCTTGTGGAGCGATTTTTTCTCGTCAGCCTTGCCGTCGCCGTTCGTATCGCGAAGCAGCCAGAGGTCGGGGATGCATGTGAAATAGACGTTGCCATTGCGAGTGAGAACGCCCGAGCCGAGGCCATCTTCGGGCGCATTGAATCCGTCGGCGAAGACCGTCGCGTGATCGGCCTTGCCGTCGCCGTCGCGGTCCTCGATCAGACGGATGCGGTCGTGGTCCTTGCCATACGATTCGAATTCCTTGGGCGAGAGATATTGCTTGTACATGGCCAGGCGATCGGCCACGGTTCGAGATTTCAAATCGTCATCCAGCCAGTTCATATGATTGCGAGCGTCGGTCACACCGGAATGGAGCCGGAAGGTCTCGACGACATAGAATCGGCCTTTCTCGTCGATGTGAAACGCGACGGGGTTCGCGAGCATCGGCTCAGCGGCGAAGAGGTCGACCTTGAATCCGGGGAGCGCCCGCAACGACTTGATCGCCTTCATCGGCTCCTCGGTCGCGCCGACGACCTCGGCCTTGTATGACTGATCCTGGGCCTGAACGCCCGCGAGGTTGGCTCCGAGCGCCACCGCAAGGGTCGCAAGAACAACATTACGGACGTGAGGCATGTGATCTTTGACCTCGCGGGAGACGGCGGGACGGAGGGCGGCAGAGTCCATCATAACGCCTAGTTTGCGAATCTTGTAGGCCGCTGCCGCGTGCTCCCGAACGGCCCACAATCCACCAAAGCGTCTTGTCGCCATCCCGCGTGATCGCCGGCGCGCACCGACTACCCGTGATCGTGCGGATGATGATCAGGCCTGGCTCTGTGTTGGATTTCGCGTCACGTCCCAGGTTCTTCCCACAGACGACGGAGCAACAGATACATCGACAAGTCGTGCTTGCGAAGCTCCGCGGAAACGAAGGGGTAGAAGTCATTTGTGCCGAAGAATGCCTCGCTCGTCTCGGCAAAGTACTCCATCGGATCGGTTGCGGCATACGCTCGCTCGGTCTTTCCGCTGATTCGGAGAACGGAGTCGTAAAGCTTGGCGATCGAACTGTCTTCAAATGCCTTGCGGATCTCCGGGTTCTCGAATCCTCCGACCAAGAACTGGTGGTGGTAGGCATGGGCCAGTTCGTGGAGAACCATCCACGGCTGCTGTCGGGTCCACGACAGGAACTTTTGCGCGTTGGCCACTTCCACGCAACGCGCCTTCTCGGGGTTCATGCCGTGTTCCGAGAGCCAGCCGGCGTCGGGGTGATAGGCCATGCAGGGATGGTGCGGCTCAGCCTCCTCGAGCCAGATGCGAACCGTTCGCAACTTCATGAGGGGCGTGGCCGGGATGCGGGTGACGACCTGATAGAGCTGGTGACCGAGTAGATCCACGGTTTTCTGGGCGAGTTCGGGCTTTCGAGCGAGGAATCCCTTGTTGACCAGCACAGTCCAGCCTTCCACCTTTCGCACCTCGTATTGCGAGGTCGGCTCGAAGGGCGTCGGCTTCTCCTGTTCCGTGACAAAGGCCGGGAGTCGGCTTGACCCCACGAACAGGATCAGAATTCCAAGCGTGAGAGTGCGAGGAGAGGCCATGGTGGATTCCGATTGGTTGCACGTCGAATTAAGAAGCGGCTGCTCGATTCTATCGCGGTTGTCGGGTGCATGAGAGAATCGTGAGAGGGCTGGTCTGAATCGGTCTGTGAAATATCGCCCTGGAAGGACGGGACATCGTGACCCAACTGGTCATTTCACGCGCGGCGGATTCCGACAGGGTGCAGGAATCGGCCGAATATCGTCTCGCCCATTATCGCGTCTACGACGAGGACGGATTCGCCTCTTCGTTCGCTGTGGGCTCGCCGGAGAATGCGACCATGGCGAGCGTGGCGGCCTTCCTCTGCGAGAAGTTTGAAGGGTGCGCGGGCACGGGTTACGAGTCCAAGGATCTGGTTGTCCTTCTCGGCCACCGCATCGTCGCGGTTGTACGTCGGGGGCGAGATGGTCACCCGGTCGTGACCACATTTGAGGATTGAGAGGCTGTGATCAACGCCTTTCAGTAACCCCGATCAGGATATGAGAGCCTTGATGGGGTCACCATGATAAACCTGATACGGGCGTTCCAGATCATCCTGCCACGTGGCCGTCGAGGGGATGCCCAGGGCCTGATAAATCGTCGAGGCCATCCCTTCCGGCGTCTGGGGGTCGGTGGCGGGATGGCCGCCGATACGGTCCGACGACCCGACGACCCGGCCGCCCTGGACGCCACCTCCGGCGAAAAGCACCGATTGGACGCGGCCCCAGTGGTCGCGTCCCGGCAGCTTGTAATGCTGAGGAAGGTGAGAAATCCGGGGAGTCCGGCCGAATTCTCCCGCCATCACGATCATGGTCGTGTCGAGCAGCCCGGCCTGGTGGAGATCTTCGATCAAGGCGGAGACGGATCGATCCATCGGCGGCAGGAGATGGTCCTTCAGGTGAGGGAAGGCGTTGCCGTGCGTGTCCCAGGTTTCGTTATTGCCGAGGTTGACCTGGATCAGGGCCACACCCGACTCCACGAGACGCCTGGCCATCAAGAGTGACCAGCCGAACGCATTTCGGCCGTAGCGGTCGAGGGCCTTGGGATCGCCATCGAGGACGTCGAATGCGCGACGGACGCGGGGGTCGGTGAGAAGAGAGACGGCGGACTCGCGGTACGAGTCGAACCGGCCCGAGTGAGCGGATCGATCCAGGGCGGCTCGCTGTCGATCCAGGTGTCCCAGCAAGTCCATTCGGCCCGAGAGCCGCTGTTTGCCAACACCTTCGGGAAGTGTCAGGCTCGGGATCTGAAACGCAAGCCGCCGCGGCGTCCTCGGTCGTTCCTGGTGGTCGAATTCGTGTTCGGGGAAGGCGCCATAGGCGGTGGGGTCGAAGGCGGACGCCTCGATGAACCAGGGATCGCGACGCTGTCCCATGAGACCGGCGAATTGCCCGGGGAGTGTGCGACCGGTCGTGTGGACGAGTCTCTCGGGTAGCACGATCGCCGGAGGCAGGTTATTGCGAGCGGTCGCGCCGGCGCCGGCGACCGAGGCGATCGCGGGCCAGTCGGTCGCTCGGGGCTGGTTCGGATCGAACCCGACCGGCAGGTCCGACCGCCCGGTCAGCATGATGTGGTGACCGGCGGAGTGATCGTTCGACGGATGAGTCAGCGACCGCACCAGCGACCAGAGATGGCTCGTGCGAGCGAGCATCGGCAAGTGCTCGCAGATCTGGAGTCCGGGCGTCGCCGTCGCGATCGGTTTGAATTCGCCCCGGATGTCCTCAGGAGCCTCGGGTTTCGGATCGAAGCTCTCGTGTTGCGATAGGCCCCCGGAGAGGAAGATGTAGATCACCGACCTGGGAGGGGAATGCGTTCGTCCCGGTCCAGGGTTGGCCGCTCGCAGGGCCGTCAGGTGATCGGTGCCCAGGCCGAGAAGGCCGATCGCCCCGGCTTGGAGGGCAAACCGGCGGGAGACGGCCGGATGGGTCGGCACGGAGACTGCTTGGTTCGGCGAGGGCGGGCGCATGGTCGATCTCCGACCGGCGGGGAAACCGAGGCGGGCTATCACGGATCATAATCGCGAAATGATGCGCATACCACTGTCATTCCGGAGGGACCCGGGCACACAACCCACAATCTCGCGAAGGCTTCCCTGGAATCGGGGCCGGGAAGAGAATACCCTTTGAGTGTCTGACGAAAATTTGGAAGAGATGACGGTCCCAGGAGACCCCGAGTGACGATCCCGGTCGAAGGACAGAAGACGATCGAGCGGCTTGGCCTCGTCCCCGAGCAACTTCCCCGCCATATCGCGGTCATCATGGACGGCAATGGCCGCTGGGCTCAGGCGCGCGGGCTCCCTCGGGTGCTCGGGCACCGTCGGGGGATTCAGAGCGTTCGGGCCATCGTCGAGGAGGGATGCCGACTCGGGCTGGAGCAATTAACGCTTTATTGCCTCTCGATCGAGAACTGGAAACGGCCTCCGCGAGAGTTGAAGATCTTGATGCGGCTGCTCCGGCATTTCCTCGTGATCGAGCGTGCCGAGCTAATGCAGCAGAATGTCCGGGTCACGATGATCGGTCGCCGTGAAGGACTCCCCGCCGAGGTCCTGGACGAGTTCGAGCGGACGGCCGGACAGACGGCCGACAATACGGGCATGGTCCTCTGCCTCGCCGTGAATTACGGAGGACGGACGGAGATTGCGGATGCAGCCCGGGAGATCGCGCGAGCGGTCCGCGACGGTCGATTAGATGCCGAAGCCGTCGATGAAGCGGTATTCGGCTCGCATCTGAACACCGCCGGCATGAGCGATCCGGATCTGCTCATCCGCACGGCGGGCGAATTGAGGGTGAGCAATTTCCTGTTATGGCAGATTTCTTACGCCGAGTTATGGGTCACGGATGTCCTCTGGCCGGACTTCCGCGCCGGAGAGCTGCATGCGGCGATCCTTGCCTATGCCCGGCGAAACCGAAAATTCGGCGGGCTGAAGGCTTCGTCGTAGGCTGGAATCGGCGGTCGGTGGGCAGTAGGCAGAGGATGGGCGATACCGCTATCCTGGGGAACTTCTCGGTCGAAACGGTGTGGAGCGGCCTCGCAGCCTGAGGCTTCATGACCGTTCGCCCACGACTTTCTGCCGATCTCTCATGCTCGTTTATCGCATCGCCACCGGCGCCACGCTGATCGCCGCGCTGGTCGCCGTATTGATCCTCGACGAACGGTTCGCTCCGTGGTATCCGTTCTGGTTCCTGACCTCGAGCGTGGTCATGTTGGCCTCGGCGATGGAGGTCGTGGGACTGCTTTCGGCAACGGGGGTCAAGCCCTCGGGCAATACGGTCTTCGGCGGGTTGCTCGCGATCATCATCGCGAACTGGGCTCCGCATATCGCCTTGTACTTCGGTTCCGGCTCGAGCCATCTCCTGCCGTACGATGCGGCCGCCGCGGCGACGGTGCTGGCCTGGCCGCTATGGGCGTTCGTCGCGGTCCTGATGCTCAGCTTTCTCGGCCAAGGTGCCCAGTTTCAGGTGCCTGGAGCCGCGATGTCGACGGTTGCGGCCACGGTCCTGGCCACGGCCTACGTCGGCCTCCTGGGCAGTTTCATCATTCAGTTTCGCTGGCTGGAAGGACCGCATGACGGCCTCATCCCGCTGGCGTTGTTGATCGCCACCGCCAAGGGTGCCGACACAGGGGCCTACACGGTTGGGCGACTGGCGGGTCGTCGCAAGCTCATCCCGCGATTGAGCCCCAACAAGACGGTGGAAGGGGCGATCGGCGGCCTGGCCTTCGCCGTCGTTGCCACCCTGATCGTCGTCGCCTCGGCTCGATCGGCCGGGATAACGACGTTTTCATGGCTCACCGCGGTGGGTTTCGGCTTGATCGTGGGCCTTGCTGCCCAGCTCGGAGACCTCATGGAATCCATGATCAAGCGAGATTGCGCCCGCAAGGACGCGTCGGCCACGCTCCCCGGTTTCGGGGGCGTGCTCGACGTGATGGACTCGCTCCTGTTCGCCGGACCCGTGGCGTATGGCTACTGGCTCGCCTTCGGGCCGTGATCGGTCAGTCCACCATCAACGTTGCTGTTCGATCCGGCCCGACCGAGACGATCTTCACCGGCACTCCGACTTGCTTCGACAGGAACCGCACGTAATTGCGTGCCGCCTCCGGCAGTTCAGACCACGACCGGCAGCTCGTCACATCCTCGTTCCAGCCGGGCAGCGTCTCATAGACCGGGCGACAGCGCTCGAGGTCGGCGAGATGACCGGGAAAATCCTCGATACGGTTCCCCTGCTCGTCCTCATAGGCGACGGCCACCTGAAGCGATTCGAGGCCGCTCAGGACATCGAGCAACATGACCGCGATCTCGGTCGCCCCGCTGATCCTCGCCGAATAACGAACGGCCACGGAGTCGAACCAACCGCAACGTCTCGGCCGGCCCGTGACCGTGCCATACTCGCGGCCGACCCGACGAATCCGCTCGCCAATGGCGTTATCTTGCTCGGTGGGAAACGGTCCGCCGCCGACACGGGTGGTATAGGCCTTGATGATCCCGATCCAGCGATCGATGTGACGTGTCGGCACGCCCGATCCCGCGGCAATTCCGGCGGCGCTGCTGTTGGAGCTGGTGACATACGGGAAGCTGCCGTGGTCGATATCGAGGAGCGATCCCTGAGCGCCCTCGAATAACAACCGCTTTCCTTCGCCGATGGCCCCGTGAAGCCAGGCCGTGGTGTCGCGGACGAACGGCCGGAGCCGATCGGCGAAGCCGAGATACTCGTCGGCCACGGTCTTTGCATCGAACGGGGTGAAGTCGTCCAGCATCGCGGCGAGGAGACGATTCTTGTAGGCGACGATCCGATCGAGGTGCGCGCGGAACTGCTCGGGATGGAACAGATCGCCGACGCGCACGCCATGCACGCGGCCGACCTTGTCGCGATAGCATGGGCCGATGCCGCGGCGGGTCGTTCCCAGATGATCGGCGACCGACGACGATTCTTCCGTCAGCCGTTCCTCCGCGAGATGGTGCGGCAGGATGACGTGTGCCCGATCGCTGATGAAGAACCGGCCCTTGAAATCGACGCCCTGCCCCGCCAGGGTCTCCATCTCCTTGAGCAAGGCCGGTGGATGGACCACAACACCGTTGCCGATCACGCACGAGATACCCGGGCGCAAGATCCCCGTCGGAATTAGCGAAAGCTTGTAGGTGGTGCCGTCCGCCACGACCGTGTGCCCGGCATTGGCGCCGCCCTGATATCTCACGACCACGTCGTGCCGGTCGCACAACAGATCGACAATTTTCCCCTTGGCTTCATCCCCCCACTGGAGGCCCACGACACAGGTCGATGGCACGGCTCGCTCGCTTTCCGGTCTCTTCTTGTGATCCTTCGCGAAGCAAACAGACAAGGTACTGACGGCGATTCGCCGAGTCAATCGAAGCTCCGCAAGCGAGCAGGACGGCAAAGCTCGAATCGCGGAAACCGAAAACCCGTTTCCGTGGGAGTTGTCGGGAGCCATCTCGCCGCATTTCCGACCGGCAAAGACGGGTCGAGCAATTCTCGCACCACAAACAAGATCGCCTTGTGGCCTGTCAACGTCGCACTGACGGGAACGCCAGCCATTCGGGGATCGACCAGACATGGTCCGCCAGCCCGGCTGCCATCGCCGGGCTTCTCTGCTGCCAACGCCCCCCTTCGCCCTTGA